>CALSPF010000001.1 GCA_943788165.1 uncultured Flavobacteriaceae bacterium
AATAGTTTACATTTGATTTATCAATCTAAACGCATTAATTGAAACGAATAAGAAATGAAAATTTTAGTTTGCATTAGCCACGTTCCCGACACTACATCGAAAATCAATTTTGTTGAAAGTGATACAAAATTTGATACCAATGGAGTTCAGTACATCATCAATCCAAATGACGAGTTTGGACTGACACGCGCCATGTGGTTCAAGGAAAAAGAGGGCGCTGAGGTCGACGTAATTAACGTTGGTGGTGCCGAAACAGAATCAACCTTAAGAAAAGCTTTGGCTATTGGAGCAGATACAGCGATTCGTATAAATACCGAAGCCCTAGAGGCGAGCCAAGTAGCTCAAGAGATTGTGGCGGTTATCCAATCGGGAGGATATAATCTAATAATTGCCGGTCGTGAATCGATTGACTACAATGGTGGAATGGTTCCTGGAATGATAGCGGCAATGATAGATGCCAGTTATGTAAACAACTGTGTAAGTCTTGAAATTAGTGGAGACAAAGCCACAGCGGTACGTGAAATAGACGGCGGAAAAGAAACCGTTTCAACCAGCCTACCTTTGGTTATTGGAGGGCAAAAAGGATTGGTGGAATGAAAGTGATTTAAAAATACCTAATATGCGCGGGATAATGATGGCACGCAAAAAGCCATTGAATGTAATTGAGCCGGCCGGTGCTGGAACAAGAGCTACCAACGTCAAGTTCGAAAAACCTGCGCCAAAAGGAGAAGTAAAATTGGTCGACGCCGATAATGTTGATGAGTTAATCAACCTATTGCACAACGAAGCGAACGTAATTTAACCTAAAAAAAGAAGAAGATGTCTGTATTAATCTATGCCGAAACTGAAGGAGGAAAAGTAAAAAAAGTTGCTTTTGAAGTAGCTTCTTATGGAAAAGCTGTCGCAGATCAAATGGGATGCGAAGTTGTTGCAGTTGCCTTTAATGCATCCGATGCTGATGTATTAGGAAACTACGGAATATCGGAGGTCATGAACATTACCCACGAGGGTAATTTTGATGCGAAAATATATGCTAGTGGAATTCAACAAGCTGCCGAACAAACCGCTGCAAAAGTAGTTGTTGTAAGTTCAAGTGCGGATAGTCGATATTTAACACCACTCGTAGCTGTAGGTTTGTCTGCGGGCTATGCAACGAATGTAGTGGGTGCTCCAAGCAGTTTAGTGCCATTTACGGTGAAGCGCTCTGTTTTTACGAACAAGGCTTTTACACAGTCAGAAATTACTTCTGACATCAAAATCATTGGGGTGTCTAACAATGCCTTCGGAAGTATGGAGAACAATGTTTCTTGCACTGTCGAGGAGTTTGCAGCAAATTTAGCCACTTCTAGTGTAACTATTGCGTCTGTTGACAAGGCAACGGATAAAGTAACTATCGCCGATGCAGAAGTGGTTGTATCTGGTGGACGAGGCTTGAAAGGTCCTGAAAACTGGCATATGATCGAAGACCTAGCAGAGGTTTTAGGCGCGGCAACAGCCTGCTCTAAACCTGTTTCTGACATGGGTTGGAGACCGCACAGCGAACACGTAGGCCAAACAGGGAAACCCGTTGCTTCCAACTTATACATCGCTATCGGAGTATCGGGAGCCATTCAGCATTTAGCCGGAATCAATTCTTCCAAAGTAAAAGTTGTCATCAACAGTGACCCAGAAGCTCCGTTCTTTAAAGCTGCCGATTACGGAATTGTAGGCGACGCCTTTGAGGTTGTTCCGCAATTGATCGAAAAGCTTAAAGCCTTTAAGGCGCAAGCATAATAATGGTTAGATTGACACTAAAGCGATGACTTTTCATCGCTTTTTTTATGTCCAAGAATGAAATTCAGCTACTTTTATATTTTACGATTTATTCATGAAAACCACGCTTAAAAATCACTTTGGTCGCTTGACCAACGGAGAGGAAGTTATCGCTTATACCTTATTAAATTCAAAGGGGATGCAGCTGGAAATTCTTTCCTATGGGGGTATTATCACTAAGCTTTTGGTGCCTGATAGAGAAGGGGTTCTCGACAACATTGCTTTGGGCTTTACCAACCTAGAAGAGTATTTGACCAAAAGCCCTTATTTTGGGGCAATTGTTGGGCGATTTGCCAACCGTATTTCTCGTGGAAAATTCACCTTGAACAACAAAGAATACACCCTTGCAACCAACAATGGCAAGAACCATCTCCACGGCGGGTTAAGAGGATTAGATAAAGTGAATTGGACAGTTGAGCCAAAAACAACCCCCAAGGGGTCCTCACTAATTTTGTCTTATATGAGCCCCGATGGGCAAGAAGGCTATCCTGGGAATGTCCATTTTAAGGTAAGCTATACATTGACCCATGAAAACAGCCTAGAGGTTGATTTTGAAGCAACCACAGATACTCCTACCATTGTTAACCTCACCCAGCACAGTTATTTCAATTTATCTGGAAAGCCTGACCAACAAATATACGATCATCGATTGCAGATCAACGCAAATCATTTTCTGCCTGTGAACAAAGACATGATTCCCACTGGAGAATTCCGGGCAGTGCAAAACACCCCTTTCGATTTCTTAGAAGAGAAATCCATAGAAGAAGTCATTGATCTAGACGATGCACAATTACACCTTGGATCGGGCTTTGATCATTGTTATGTGTTGAATAACGTTGCACAAGGATTTCGACAGGTAGCTCGTGTCAATCATCCTACAACTGGCCGCACAATGGAGGTATTCACCAGCTTACCTGGGATGCAATTGTACACCGCCAATCATTTAGCGACCCCTTTTACCAAACGAACTGCCCTGTGTTTGGAAACCCAACATTATCCCGATAGTCCCAATCAAGACCACTTTCCATCGACTGAATTACTTCCTGATGAGAAGTATCGTTCAAGTACACATTTTGTGTTTTCTGTTGACTAATCTCGATTGCTAAAGTTTGCTAGGCAGCGATAATTTCAAGATATTGAAAAAAAATAATCGCATGAAACAACCACTCGTTTCTCCTTTGGACAGAACAGCTACAAAAGAAGCTGAAGAAATGGCCACCTTTTATGAAGAAACTCTGGGCTTCACGCCCAATAGCTTATTTACCATGATGCATCGTCCGCGTATTGCTGCAGCTTTCTTGGAGATGAATCAAGCGGTCATGGAAAACAAGGGTAGATTGAGTAGTTCACTCAAACGGGAGTTGGCCTATTTATCGAGTGTTGTAACGGGTTGTCGTTACTGCGAGGCACATACAATCCGTGCAGCAGAACGATATGGTTCTTCGAAGGAACGCATGCTTAACTTATGGGAATACAAAACACACCCGGCTTTTTCTGATGCTGACAGAGCAGTCTTTGATTTAGCTATTGCTGCCTCGCAAGTACCCAATGCAGTAACCCAAGAAATTTCAGAAAACATAGGCAACTACTGGGACGAAGGAGATATTGTTGAGGTTTTAGGCGTTGTTGCGCTCTTTGGTTACCTCAATCGTTGGAACGACAGTATGGGAACCGAGTTAGAAGAAGCGGCAGCGGTTTCAGCAACTAATCTATTGGGACATAAAGGCTGGGAAAAAGGGAAGCACCATTACTAGTTCAATCATTGAGTTTATGGGTTTTATTTAGAGCATACAATTCTGTTGCATCATAATCCTTTTGATGCAATAGAGCCAATTGTTTTTCTAACAAACCTTTCTTCTGAGGAAATCCTTCTCTTATGCGTGTATATAAGGGCTTTTTATTTTGTGGAGAAATCATTTCAATACAAGCTTGCATCGCATTAAGAACGGACATTATTTGGTTGGGAATCCAAGAAATAATGGGTGTGCCTCCGGTAGCTTTTGCATAGGTAGTATTTTGCATGATGTACTTTTGTACAAACTGCCAGTGTCCATTGCGAAAGAAATAAATCTCTTCCAATATGCCCAACAGAAGGATTAAGCCATCTTCATTTCTACGTTCGTTTAACCAGCCCGTCAAACCTTGCGGATGAAGTTGTTTCATGTCTTCCTTTAGATCTTCAAAAAAGCGTTGAACACATACTGGGCGATAAGCTCTTAAGTCGAGTAAATATCGGGTTAGTTCATTGGATGGGTAATGATTGATGACACCCGAGAAGATATCCATGGTAGGGATAATGTTGTCTTGTGCACCTGTTTGCCCCCTGTATTGACGTGGGTTTTCATCCACCCCTTGGTAATAGACTCCTTCATTGAAAATTTCCTCATTTCCCTTAATGCCCATAATGAAAACCCTGAAGTCATTGTAGTGTTTCCACCGAGAGGCTTCCCACATGATTTTTCTCCGTCCATTGATGTTCATCATGGCCTGATAACATTGATCGAGCGATCGGTTGGTGTCAACTGTATTTTCACTTTCAAGTGTTCCCAACACCCCTTGGATGAGATCTGGAGAGTATTGATTGATGTCTACATGAAGCATAATAAAGCCCCTTTCGTCGGGCATGCCAGAAAACTTAACGGCCATGTCTAAATTCTCCCAAGCAAAGCCTTTCGCTGGATCGCGTTTTATATAGTTGCCAAGAGAATAAGCGTAGTGGTAGTCGAGCCAGGGGTAAACGTCTAGTTTTTTTGCAACGCTACATAATGGTACGGCAATTTGCTGAGGTAGGTATTGGTTTGCTTTTCCATATTTTCCTGTAGACAGTTGTTCAAAATGCGCAGGCGCTAGGGTATAGGCCGAAGCGAGAAAGGCATAGGCACGAAAAAGGGCTTGTAGTACAAATGGATCACTTTCTTTTTCAACTTCCTTGCCGAAATTGGGGAGTTGAGCTATTCTTTTTTCAATTTCTCCTTCCTTTCCCAAAATGCCTTCTTCACCATCATCCTTAATACGTGCTAACTCATGTAAAATCGTTTGGAGACGGTTGTACCTCGTCGGTAATGTTGCGAATGGATCTTTGCAAGGGAGAAAACCGTGGGTAGGACCAACCTGAAAAAAACCATCCGTGTAGTGAGCTAAATTCATAAAAGCAAAATGTTATACATGAAACTAAAGTTAGTGTTATTTGTTACAAATACAACAATCATTGAAAGCTTTAGTAATTGAAAGCTGATAGTCATGCAAACAAAAAAACCCTCCACAGATGGGAGGGTTTTTTGTTTGCACGATCATAAAGCTTAGTCAATATCCCCTTGTTGCTTTTGGTCACAGGATAAAAAGAATGTAATTGTGGCGAATAAGAATACTATTTTTTTGAATTTTAGTTGTTTATGATTAGTTAATTAGTTGCAGTACTTCATCAGATTGTCCCTCACTGTATTCAGATAATACATCCCAAATGTCTCTTCTAAAAGAGCCAAGGCCATTGATTTTCTCATATTCTTGCTGAAAATTCGCAGGTAATCCGTTGTCTTGATTGAATCGTGTAAATGATTTAAACGGATAAACGAGTGTTATATTCTCACCGTTTTCATCGTTAAAAACACTTTGGTATACTCTTCTCGGATTTGGTGCATTAATTTGGTTCAACACTTTTCCGATTTTTGTAACTGCTTCGAGTACTTTTCCATAACTCCCATATTTTCTGCCAATCTTAATGGTGCGATGAAGTAAATATTTAGGATTTCCCCAAGAGGGAGGCGTATAACTTGCATCCCAATTTAATTTACCCAACACAACTGATTCAGAAGAAACATTATTGCGAACGTTTTTTTGCCAGTCAGCCATATGAACCTCATTGGGCATAGCATCATAGTCTGACAGCCCCATTGGGCCATTTAGCCAAACATATTGCCCAGAACGACGACCAATTAAAACGCTATATAGCGAAGCGGTAGTTTTACCTTCATTATGAAATTTTTCATTGTGTTTTTTTACGCCCTCGACCAGTTTTAATTCTTTTGCCTTTTCAGGAATCAAGTAGATACTTTCATAGACCACCTCTTGGTTTTGTGCAAAAATGGGTAATACACACATGGTTAAAATACCTAAAATAATTTTTTTCATTGAAAATATAGTTTGTGATTAATACTCAAATATAGCATTAAATTTTAAATTGCAATTTTAGTTTTAATGTCATAGGATTAATACATTGCCTTATGAATTCTTTTTTATCAAATAAATAAGCTAACAATTGATTCGTTAGGATTTAGCAGAGTAGTGCTTGCAAGCTGCAATATCTTTTCAAACGTATTGTTGTTGTTATAAACAAATCGACATGAATAATGTAATAAAAGGCTTAGTGTTTTTAGTGCTCTTGGGTTGTTCAAAACCAGATGATTGTTTTACCATCAGCGAAAAAATAAGCACCAATAATACCTACTATTTTGTCTCTGGTAGGGGATGGCAATTAAATGAAGGTAGTGCACCTGGGACTCAAGCAATCGTCTCACGTGAGACCTACAATGCTTTTGCGCTAGGGGATAAGTATTGCAATGAATAAACGAAAACCGCAACCATAGTGCAGTGCTGCAGTTTCCGTTTCTCTATGGATTGATTCAGCCGTTTGTTTGTCAGGTGTGAAAGAAATATGATACATAAAAAAAGCACCTACAGCAATGTAGGTGCTTTCTAACTTGCTCCCCCTATTATTCAAAGTTGCAACATAATTTCTTCTTTTAACGATCCACTCGCCTTGGACGATATCCAATTCTCCTTCCTCAAAAACACTTAAGTAACGAGTGTAAACTTCCTTTAATTGTGAAGGAAGTGGCTCGATGACTCCTTGGTTTCTAATTTGTGGTTAATGTTCAGTATAAGAAACGTAGGCGATTTATAAGCACGAAACTTTCTGTTAAATACAAATTTTGACACGAGCCAAAATACTTGAATTTAGTACTGTTTAGCCTATTTTTTTATATACATTGTCAGCCATTGGGTTTTATTTAGATTCATTGTATTCTAATATATCAGCAGGTTGACATTCAAGTGCCTTACATATAGATTCTAATGTCGAAAATCGAATTGCTTTTGCTTTTCCAGATTTTAAAATTGAAATATTAGCAGTTGTAATTCCAATTATTTCAGCAAGTTCTTTACTTTTCATTTTTCTTTTGGCCAACATAACGTCAAGGTTTATTATTATCGCCATAGATTAAACTGTTAATTCATTTTCCTTCTTAAAATTCTTTGCTAACACAAGTGTATTACTTTGAATAATAAAAAACATTCCAATAATTGTTAGAAAAAGCGGTATTAATAAATTGCTATCATAAATTAGTTCGAATTTTCCGCCATAAAGTTTATTCAGCCAAATAATAAAAAAAAGAGCAAATGAAATAATACCTGTTAATAAAAAGAGATCTCCAGATTTCTTTAAATTCTCTATAATATTTTCAGAAAAATGTTTATTTGTAAGTAAAAACCTCGCCATTTTTCTCAAATAATACAGTCCTCTTAAAAATATGATGTAAGTGATTAAACTTATTATTGAAGTAAACCAATAAAATAAACTCCAATCTTCAACATTCATATTTACTTGATTAATATTAACAATACCAAAAGGTATAATGAAAATTATTCCGACAATTCCAATAAAGTGAAGAATGTAAAGAATGTCTACAAGAGTTTTAAATAAAATTATGTTTTTCATAAGTTGATATTTTTTCAAATATACTAAAAATATTGATAAACAATAATATTATTATGATTAACAATGTTTTTTTAACTTTGGCAAACGTTTAGTAAATTAAAGTAGGTGATTTCGAAGTATGAAACTTTCGGTTAAGCATAAGGTTTGATACGGCTGCATCCTTGTTGAAAAATTCGAAAATTTTTATTTTGAGAGTTGCAACCACATTTTCACTCCAGAGATCAAATCTATAATGTTGGCCAGCAAGGTTTTAAAAAGTAATAAAAATAAAAAGGAGGTCAAAAATGACCTCCTGTCTAATATGGCTCCCCCTATTATTCAAAGTTGCAGCATAACTTCTTCTATTGACGATCCACTCGCCTTGGACGATATCCGTTTCTCCTTCATTAAGAATATTAAGGTATCGTTTTAAACCTCCTTTAATTTTGAAGGAAGTGGATTGATGAAATCGTTGGTTTCTAATTTGTAGTTAACGGTCTTTGTAAATAAACACAAACCTATCGGAAAACCTTTGCTAGCTAAATTTTATGGACGTTATTGTAAGTAGTGCTTCGTTTACTTGCTCAATTTCAGTATTCGAAATGCACCTTGAATTACCAACACAAAAACGATTGTTCCTATAATCAAGTCAGGTTTATTGGAACTCAACCAATTTACCAAAATTCCTGCGAATATTACTCCTAAATTGATAATCACGTCATTCGAGGTGAAAATCATACTTGCTTTCATATGTGCTTCTTCTTTGCTCTTTGACTTTTGCAAAATATAAAGACAAAATCCGTTTGCTATAAGTGCAAAAATCGAAACGATAATCATTGTCGAAAAATTGGGGAGTTTCTCGTCTCCGAAAAATCTTCTTAATACTTCTAAAAATCCAATAATCGCAAGTGTTATTTGAAAATATCCAGCAAGTTTTGCTATCCGTTTTTTCTTAATTAAAGTTCCCCCTACGGCAAACAAACTAATTCCGTAAACGAAACTGTCGGCAAGCATATCTAAACTGTCGGCAACAAGTCCCATTGACTTAGAGATAATTCCTGTTGTTATTTCAATTATGAAAAACGTAAAATTTATAGCAAGTACAGACCAAAGTAGTTTTTTTTGGTTTGAATTTTCTTTAAATTCTGTTTGGTCAGTTTGTTCGGTCGAGATTTTCTTTCCGCCTAAATTTAGTTCGATAACAGACTTTTCGATTTGGTGAATTTCTCCGCAGTGAAAAACAGTCAATTTTCGGTTGAGAATATCAAATTCTAAATTTGCAATACTTGAGATCCCGTCTAATTTCATTCGGATTAGATTTTCCTCTGATGGACAGTCCATTTTGGTGATTTCAAATATTGTTTTTTTCATTCGATTTGTTTGTTTTTAGACGATAAAATTAATTTGAAACTTTTATGGTAACGTTAGAAGAATTAAAGTCAAGTTCATCGATATGCCCCAATACTTGACGATCGTCGGAAATAAAGTGCGCATGGAAAAAACTATCATGATGGGTGAAAACAGCCTTATGATGGCGAGAAAAGAAACCAATTAAAGATCCGCTAATACCATTCAACTCATATTGAGTTAATCCTTGGTGAGCTTCATCTGGTGATGACACTTGATTACCCTCAGGTAAATTAACACTATGAAGTTTCATTTTATTAAAAATCCCATCAATACGTATCAACAAAGGTTGGTCATAATTTTTATAAACTGAATCAATCTGTTCTTCTATTTCTTTTAGCGAGTAATTATCAAGAGTAAATTCAACAACTTTTAAATCACTATTTGTGCTGTATACAAAAAAGGGAGCCCTGACTGAGGGGGTTTTAGTTACCTGATGAGAAACACTGTCAATAACCTTCGATACAAATGTTTGTCCTTCAAATACTACTATTTCTCCTTTCAAAAACTCAATAGGTCCTAATCCATAGGTTTCCTTGTTATTTAATGAATCTGTTGCAATCTTACCTTTTAAATCTCCTTTCCACATCACATCTCTCATTTCACCAACAACCTTTATAGAGGAAGTTTTAGTCGATTTAGTACATGAGACAAACAGAAGCACGCAAAAGATGTAAATAATATTTTTTAACATGCTGTAAAAATACAAAAACGGCTACACTATAAAAGTATAACCGTTTTATCATTATAAGTAGCTCCTCCTCTTAGGCTCGAACTAAGGACCCTCTGATTAACAGTCAGATGCTCTAACCAACTGAGCTAAGGAGGAGTGTTAATTGGATGGCAAATATAAATGAAAATCCTATTTCCCCAAACACCTTTTGTTATTTTTTTAGCTATTTATTGCCGCGACTTCTTCTTCAACTACAACTTCTTCAAATTCAGCGACTTCTTCGTCCCATTCAAAAGCACTGTCCACCTTAAGTGTGTTGGGATCGTATTTTATCTCTAAGTACTTAAGGCGTTTGTGATTTTCTACTTTTACTTGTACAATAAAAGTGTGGGAATGATGGCGGTCATATGGGCTAATAAAGGTTTCATAACTATCCCAGATGATGTTCCGTGTGAATTCAACATTGATGTATTTTTCTTCAATAAAAAAGCGAATTTTCTTATTGATTTCTCTATCATTAATAGGGACAATTTCGCCATCAGGGTTTTCTTTTAAACCCTCGTGTTGAGTAACAAAATCTCCAATGGTAACGCGTTTGTCTTGTGCTGTTACAACAAAACTAAACAGGGCAAAGCTTAAGATGAATATCTTTTTCATATGTATAAATTTAGTGTCTTAACCTCAAAGATAAAAAAACAGGAACGGCTGAGCTCAAGCTTTTCTGAAAAATTGCGTTTGACTAGGTAAACAACCAGCGGTAAACATCATTTCCATTGGCAAACAACACCAAAGCGATAAGGAGGAAGAAGCCAAACATTTGCGCATATTCCATGAATTTATCGTTGGGTTTGCGTCCGCTAATCATTTCGTAAAGCAAAAACATTACATGCCCTCCATCCAACGCTGGAATCGGTAAAATATTCATGAACGCTAAAATAATCGAAATTAAGGCTGTGCTACTCCAGAAACCTTTCCAGTCCCATTGAGCAGGAAATAAACTTCCAATGGCTGCAAAACCACCTACTTGGGTAGCGCCTTTTTTGGTAAAGATATATTTGAATTGCACCACATAGTCATGCAATGTCCAGTACCCAAAATCAAAGCCTTCAGTAATGCTTTGTCCTAAGCCTAAATCGACATGGGTGGTGGCGATATTTAATTCTGGTTTAACAATAAAACCCAAAACGGCGTTCTCGGTTGGGACAACAGTAAATTCTAGTGCTCTGTCTCGTCGAAGTACAGAGAAGACAATGCTATCCTTAGAACGCAATTCTTCGCTTTTTAAATCATCGAGAGAATTGATGGTATTTCCATCATAAGAAATCAATTGATCGCCCACTTCAATTCCTGCTATTTCTACAGGGTTTCCAGGGTATAAGCTGTCAACAAAAATGGTTCCTCTAGGCGTCAACGGGAACATGTCTCCGCTTTCAAACATGGTAGAACCAAAGTCTTCTGGAATGTTTAATACTTCGCGCTGGCCGTCGGCATGTAGCACTTCTATGCTGTTTGGACTGCGTAAAAACAAATGACGGTTAATGTCCAGGACATACTCCATGGGTTCTCCATCGACCGTTAAAATCTGGTCTCCATTTTGAAATCCAATGGTTTGTGCAATGGGAGCAGCATTGAGTCCATTAGGAACAGCCTCTGTTGGGAGCACTTCTTTCCCCCAAACAAAGAGAATCATCATGTAGATCAAAAAACCGAGAATAATATTCACGGTAACTCCACCCAGCATAATGATCAAACGCTGCCAAGCCGGTTTGGAGCGAAATTCCCACGGCTGGGGAGCCTGCTTCATTTGTTCGGTGTCCATGCTTTCATCAATCATTCCTGAAATTTTAACATAACCACCCAAGGGCAACCAACCAATTCCGTATTCGGTTTCGCCAATTTTCTTTTTAAAAAGCGCAAAATTCACATCGAAAAAAAGATAAAATTTCTCTACCCTAGTTTTGAATAATTTTGCGGGAATAAAATGCCCAAGCTCGTGTAAAACGACCAATATTGATAAACTTAATAATAACTGAATGCCTTTGATTAAAGCTGGATCCATAGGGGGGAGGTTTTTTCAATGAAGCCCAAAAATAAGAATTTCCATGGGTACCGTCCTTGCCTTGTTGCATTTATCTTTGTTTTAACAATTCGTTCGCACAAAAAAACCCCAAAAAAGAACGTATTTTTGTTGTAGCTATGGAACACTTTTTTACCCGTTACAAAACCTTTCTATTGTTTTTTTCCGGACTCTCGGCTATTATCTTGTACCTATTTTTCAACGCCTTAAAGCCTCGGAAAATCCTCCCCATTTATCAACCAGCAGAGGTTAGCTTTGAATTGGTAGACAGTAGTTTACAGCACATTAAGAAGTACCATAAGATTGCCGATTTCAAACTGACCAATCAAAACGGTCAAAGCATTAGTCAGCGCGATTATGAAAACAGAATCTATATTGCCGATTTCTTTTTCACAACTTGTCCTTCCATTTGTCCCATCATGACCGATAATATGGTAGATATTCAGCAGTATATTATGGATGACGAAAACATATATTTATTGTCCTTCAGTGTTACTCCAGCAATTGATTCGGTGCCACAATTAAAAAAATATGCGCTCGAAAAAGGGGTAATTGATGCAAAATGGAATTTACTTACTGGCAATAAAAAAGAAATTTATACCCTTGCGCGCAAATCCTATTTTGTGGTGAAAGAAGATGGTGACGGTGGTCCCCACGACATGATCCATACCGAAAACTTTGTTCTTGTTGACCCCGACAAACGCATCCGCGGTTATTATGATGGCACAAGCGGAACAGCCATGGATAGTCTAAAGCTGGATCTTGTTACACTGAAAGAAGAATACGGATTTTAATCAAAAAAATATAATTCCCCTTAATTTGCGAAGGGTGGCTTTTTCCGTTACTTTTGCTTCTTTAAACTCATTCTAAATAATGATCACCTTAGATCAGATCGAAAAAAATCAGCGTGGAAGAATTGTATCGATCGATACCGATTTGCTTCCGTTGAAACTGATTGAAATGGGTTGTTTACCCGGAAACGAAGTTAACCTAGAGCAGCTCGCTCCGTTAAAAGACCCCATGTATTTGGTTATTGATGGCTGCCACTTGGCCATTCGAAAAGAAACGGCCCAACACATAACCATAGATTTGATCGCATGAGTACTAACCTAAATGTAGCGCTCATTGGAAATCCCAATACCGGGAAGACATCGGTGTTTAATGCGTTAACGGGTTTGAATCAAAAGGTGGGAAATTATCCAGGCATTACTGTTGAAAAGAAACAAGGAACTTGTCGTTTAAACCGAACGACCAAAGCACATATAATAGATCTTCCGGGGACCTACAGCCTCAATGCATCTTCGATGGATGAGAGTGTGGTGATAGAACTCTTGCTCAACAAGAACGATAAAGACTATCCAGATGTGGCGGTGGTGATTTCGGATATTGAAAACCTGAAGCGCAACCTCTTGTTGTTCACCCAAATCAAGGATTTAGAAATTCCTACCCTCTTGGTCATCAATATGTCCGACCGCATGAAACGCAAAGGTATTTCGCTAGATATTGCCCTGCTGGAAGAAAAATTAAAAACTAAAATCGCCTTAATTAGTACCCGTGAGAACACCGGGATCGATCAATTAAAAACCTTCCTTCTCGACTATCGTTTGTTGTCTAAAGAAAGCATTACAGATATTCATGCAATCGATAAAGATTATTTCCAGAACTTAGAAAAAGTTTTCCCAAATCAATCCTTGTATAAACTCTGGTTGGTAATTACCCAAGATGTTAATTTCGCCAGGCTGGAACGGAAGAAAGTTGAAGATGCTACGGCCTATAAAACCCAGTCCGAATCGCATTTAAAACGACTGCAACAAAAGGAAACCATCAAGCGTTATCAGGTCATTAATAATGCCCTCAAAGAAACCTACGCCGTCGACATCAATAAAGCGACAGATATTCGTTCGAAACTAGATCGCGTTTTGATCCATCGTTTTTGGGGATACATTATTTTCTTTATGATTCTACTCACCATTTTCCAAGTCATTTTTGAATGGAGTAGTATTCCCATGGATTTTATCGACGAATCCTTCACCAAGCTAAGCGAGTTGACCAAAGACAAACTACCGCCAGGATTGTTCACCAATTTACTGGCAGAGGGAATCATTTCTGGTTTGGGAGGGATTGTTATTTTTATTCCACAAATCGCCTTTCTTTTTCTTTTCATTGCCGTCTTGGAAGAAACAGGCTACATGAGTAGGGTGGTCTTTCTAATGGACCGCGGATTACGCAAATACGGTTTGAGTGGTAAGAGTGTTATTCCCCTCATTTCTGGAACAGCCTGTGCCATTCCTGCTGTTATGGCAACCCGAAACATTGAAAATTGGAAAGAGCGTCTCATTACTATCTTGGTTACACCCTTTACCACCTGTTCTGCGCGTTTGCCGGTCTATCTCATTTTGATTTCACTGGTCATTCCCCAAGGAAACTTCTTAGGAATGGGGTACCAAGGATTAACCCTAATGGGACTCTATTTATTAGGCTTTGTGATGGCTCTGCTCTCAGCGGCTTTGCTCAATAAACTCTTGAAAATTCAATCCAAGACCTATTTTGTCATTGAAATGCCCAACTACAAGCTACCACTTATAAAGAATGTTGCGATCACGGTTTTTGAGAAAACGAAATCCTTTGTGGTGGAAGCGGGAAAAATCATCTTAGCCATTTCGATCTTATTGTGGTTAATGGCCTCTTTTGGCCCAGGAGAACAGTTTAATAATGCGGAAGAAATTGTGCGTGAACAACAGGCGCCAAATCAATTGAGTGAAGAAGACTTGTCGACCAAAATCGCTTCCTACAAACTAGAACATTCTTTTATTGGGATTTTAGGAAAAAGCATTGAACCAGCCATTGCACTCCTTGGTTTTGATTGGAAAATTGGTATTGCTTTAATCAGTTCATTTGCCGCTAGAGAGGTTTTTGTGGGAACCTTGGCCACCATTTACAGTGTTGGAAACGACCAAGAAGAAACCATTAAAAATCGAATGGCAGCCGAACGTAAGTCCAATGGAAAAGCGCTTTTTGATTTGCCAACCGGGATTTCCCTCATGCTCTTTTATGCCTTTGCATTGCAATGTATGAGCACCCTGGCGATTGTGAAAAAAGAAACCAACAGCTGGAAGTGGCCCATGATACAGTTGTTTAGTATGACGGCCATTGCCTATCTGTCTGCTTTAGTTGTTTATCAAATTCTGACCTAATGGAAATTCTTCAAGCCTTATTGGTAGCGGGTGTGTCTGTTTGGGCAGTGCGTTTACTTTACCTAAAGTTTTTCAAGAAAAAAGATTCTGATTGTGGAACCGATTGTGGCTGCCACTAGCGATTCATTAAGTCCTCAATCTCCTCTACTTCAATAGGAATATTAGCCATTAGATTGACGGGCTCTCCCTCTTGTTGCACCACAACATCGTCTTCTATGCGGATACCAAAGCCTTCTTCAGGAATGTAAATACCAGGCTCAACCGTGAAGACCATATTGGCTTCCATGGGCAAATGCAGTAATCCATAATCATGGGTGTCTAAACCTATATGATGTGCAGTGCCATGCATAAAATACTTTTTATAAGCAGGACTATTGGGGTCCTGTTGGGCAACATCGAGTTTGTCAAGGAGCCCTAACTCCAATAACTCCCTCGTTATTAACGCTCCCACTTCAACATGAAACTCTTTCCAAATAGTTCCTGGAGTAAGTAATTTTGTCGCTTCTTTTTTCACCCGTAAAACAGCCTCATAAACAGCTCTTTGACGGTCCGTAAAACGTCCAGATACGGGGAAAGTTCGGGTAAGATCACTGCTGTAATTCCCATATTCTGCCGCCACATCCATCAAGATTAATTCGCCTGCTTTACATTGACAATTGTTTTCGGTATAATGGAGAACATTGGCATTGTTTCCCGAGGCGATGATGGGCGTATAAGCAAAACCTTTGGAACGATTTTTTAGAAATTCATGGGCGAGTTCTGCCTCAATTTCATATTCCCACACGCCAGGCTCTATAAAGCCCAGCAAACGACGAATCCCTTTTTCTGTAATATTGCAGGCGGTTTGCATTTGTGCAATTTCTTCTGCTGCTTTTACCGAGCGTAATTGTTGTAAAATTGGATTGCTTTTGGCCACGCTGTGGGCAGGATAATCTTGTTTACATTTTGCAATAAATCGATCTTCACGGGTTTGGGTTTCTACCGCCTGTCGGTGATGTTCATTTGTGTTAAAATAAAAGCGGTCGCATTGTGTAGAAAGTTCTTGAAAAACACGGTCAAAATCACTTAACCAATACACTGTTTCTATTCCCGTTAAAGCTGTGGCTTGCGCCTTGCTAAGCTTTGCACCTTCCCAAACGGCAATATGTGCGTTGGTCTCACGTACAAAAAGAACTTCTCTGTGTTGAGGGTCAATTGCGTTGGGGAACAAAACCAAAATACTTTCTTCTTGATCTACGCCACAGAGGTAAAAAATATCCCTGTGTTGTGCGAAGGGGAGGGTAGAATCGGCGCTAATTGGATAAATGTCATTTGAATTAAAAACAGCCAAACTGTTTCCGTTCATTTGTGCCATAAAGCGCGATCGATTGGAACGGTAAAAAGAAGCGGAAAGAGGTTGGTAGCGCATAGAATTGTTTTTGATAAAAATAGGAAAAATAGCGCATTCTAATTCTTTCAATTCGACCCATTCGAAAAAAGTTGTATTTTTCAAGTTAAAACCAAACCAATGAAATCATTTTTCACACCACTATTCCTTTTAGTAACCAGTTTAACTTTTGCGCAAACGGCACCAACTTCGGCTGTGGCTTTGATGAGTTCGTTAGACGCACTTGAAGAAATGCAAGAAGCATCATTGGTAAAAAACATTTCCTTTGAAAATATTGGACCAAAGGTGATGAGTGGTCGTGTGGTTGCCCTGGCAGTAAATCCAGAAAATGCAGCAGAGTTTTATGTTGCCTACGCTTCGGGCGGGGTTTGGCATACCACAACCAATGGAATAAGTTTTGATCCAATTTCTGACAATGCACCCACCCAAAATATTGGTGAAATTTCCATGCATTGGCCAACACGAACGCTCTGGGTTGGAACCGGAGAAAACAATGCCTCGCGTTCCTCTTATGCGGGAATTGGTCTATTAAAAACAACCGATAATGGCGCAACTTGGCAAAAAGCAGGCCTAGAAGATAGCCAACATATTGGTAAAATCCTCATTAACCCTATGAATGAAAATCACCTTGTTGTGGGAGTAACTGGTCATTTGTATTCACCCAACAGTGAAAGAGGGGTTTACGTCACCAAAGACGGTGGAAAGACATGGGAACAACGTTTGTTTATCAATGATGAAACAGGGATTATTGATATGTCTGTAGCCCCAGAAAATTTTAGCATTCAATATGCTACTGCCTGGGAGAAGGATAGAAAAGCCTGGAATTTTTCAGGAAATGGACCCAATTCAGCTATTTATAAAAGTACAGACGCAGGAGAAAACTGGGCACTGATTAGTACCCAAGCAAGCGGTTTCCCTACAGGAGAAGGAGTTGGTAGAATCGGTTTAGCGGTATACGATCAAAACACGCTATATGCGATCCATGATTCCCAATTTCGTCGCCCAGAAGATGCAAACGAAAAAAAGGAAGGCTTGTCTAAGGCAGATTTTAAAACCATGAGTAAGGCAGATTTCTTGGCCCTAGAAGACAAAAAACTCAATGCGTTTTTAAAGGAAAATAATTTTCAAGAAAAGTACCGTGCAGCCAATTTGAAAAACAGTGTCAAAGTGGGTGTCGTTATGCCCAAAGACTTGGCCACCTATTTAGAAAATGCCAATACCTTACTGTTTGACACACCCGTTGTAGGGGCTGAGGTATACAAGAGTTCCGATGGCGGTAAAATCTGGGTAAAAACACACAAAGGCTATCTCAATGATATTTATTACAGTTACGGTTATTATTTTGGACACGTTCATGTGCATCCAAATAATCAAGACAAAATATATATCTATGGTGTTCCTATTTTAAGCTCTAACGATGGTGGAAAAACATTTGCTTCCATTGGAAAGTCAAATGTGCATTCCGACCACCATGCGCTTTGGATCAATCCAGCAGTTGAAGGACATTTAATCAATGGGAATGATGGAGGAGTTAATATCACTTATGATGATGGAGCACACTGGATGAAGAATAACTCTACGGCTGTGGGGCAATTTTACGCCATCAATGTTGACAACCAAAAACCCTATAATGTATATGGTGGTTTGCAAGACAATGGCGTATGGAAAGGCGCCCACAATGCGTTAGACAACGAGCGCTGGCAATCTACAGGACACAACCCGTGGACCTCTATTATGGGCGGCGACGGGATGAAAGTTCAAATCGACAACCGCAATAGCAACATTGTTTATACTGGTTTTCAATTTGGAAATTACTACCGATTAAACCTAGAAACTAATGGGCGAAAAGCCATTCAGCCAAAACATACCCTAGGTGAATCTCCTTATCGATTTAACTGGCAAACGCCCATATTGTTGTCATCTCACAACCAAGACATTCTTTATTTTGGGGGAAATAAATTACATCGATCACTCAATCAAGGAAACGACTGGGAAACCATTTCAGCCGATTTAACCCAAGGCGGACGAAAAGGAAATGTAGCCTATGGCACCCTGACAACCATAAGCGAATCACCCTTTCAATTTGGTTATATTTACACAGGAAGCGATGATGGCTATGTGCATAGAACTACCAATGGTGGCGGAAGTTGGGAGCGTATTTCTGATTTCTTTCCATCAGATTTATGGGTGAGTAGAGTAGTGGCCTCAGCCCACAAAAAAGACCGGGTTTATGTCACTTTAAACGGATACCGTTGGGATGACTTTACGGCTTACGTTTACAAAAGTGAAGATGGCGGGAAAAACTGGGAAGCCATTGCTTCTAACCTGCCTTTGTCTCCAATCAATGTAATTCGGGAGGACCCAAAAGATAAAAACATTCTTTATTTAGGCAATGATATGGGTGTTTTTGTTTCGACCAATAAAGGAAGAAAATGGGAGCTATTTTCCAAGGGCTTAACCACTGCGACAGTCCACGATCTAGTAATTCAGCCAGAGGAAAACCATCTATTAGTGGGTACCCACGGACGTTCAATTTTTAAGGCAGATATTAGTGTTTTACAGAAAAAGAAACAAGGAGATTTAACACTCTTCTCTCTAAAAGAGATCAAGAAATCTAAACGTTGGGGCAGTGCGGGCTCACATTGGGGATCGGTATATGAACCAAGCGTTGAACTTGTTGCTTATTCCCGAAAAGACAATGCCTATTCGTTAAAAATAAAAGACGCGAAAGGAGTTGTTGTTCATCAGGCTGATGGACAGTTAACAGCTGGTTATAATTATATCAGATATGATTTAACCATTCAAGAAACCTTCCTAAAAACCTACCAAAAGAAATACAGAAATAACCCCTTAAAATCTGCTAAAAATGGAAAGCATTACCTGCCAAAAGAAACCTACACTATTGAACTTACAACCCCAGAAAGCAACCAAAGCACTTCCCTTACAATTAAATAAGTTAACGATATATTGTTGCCTGTCCCTGCTTTTGCTGGGACAGTTTCTTTTTGCCCAAGAAGAAGTTTCGGATAGTTTGGAAACTTGGAAACACGAACGCAAAATAGGCCTTCTAGTCAACCAGTCTAGTTTCAATAATTGGCTTGCTGGAGGAACCACCAACTTTAGTGGAACATTAAATTTTGATTATAAAATCACTTATCAAGATGAAGCTTGGTTATGGACATCTACTGCCGATATTGCCCTTGGGTTTGCTAAAATTGACTCAGAAGAATTTGTCAAAAAAACAGAAGACCGCTTGGAAATAAATGCTCAGTTAGAGCGAGCGTCAGACAAACCTTGGAAATGGTCGTCTACCTTTAATCTAAAAACCCAGAATACTCCAGGCTATACTTTTTTTGAAAATTCAAACAACACCATAGAGCGCATAAAATCGACGGGTTTTTTCTCTCCAGCCTACCTTCGTTTAGGGGTTGGAACATCCTACCGTAAATCAGACACATTTACACTACAGTTCGAACCTTTGACCGCTCGTGTAATTATTGTAGATAAAACATTTACCCAATCTATCGGTCTGGAAGAAACCTATTTTGGTGTCAAACAAGGAGAAACCTCTCGCTGGGAAGCAGGAACTTCGTTTGCAATGCAAAGCAAAGTTACGGTATTGAAAAATGTTTTCTTTTCAAACAAAATCAGTCTTTTTTCAAATTATTTGGAGGAGTTTAAAAACATTGACCTCGATTATACAGGAACTCTCGATATGAAAGTGAATGATTATTTGAGTGCCATGATTGAGGTGCAGCTCGTTTATGACGATAATGCACTTAGCGATTTACAATTGCGTCAAGTTTTTGGCATAGCCATAGCACTGCCCTTTTAACCTTGTTTAAGCTTTTCGAGTAAAAAACGTAGTTTTTGTAGGAAACACTAAACAAGATATCATTGGCTAGTTTAGAGAAGCTATAAACTAGAAAAATAGGGCAGAATAATTTCTTTACCACTGCTTTATGGTTTAATTTTGTTTCTCTAAATTAAAATAAATGAGTGCATTAATTAAGTCGTCCATAGCAAGAAAGTATGCCATGGCGCTTTCAGGTTTGTTTTTGGTTTTTTTCCTATTACAGCATTTTACCATCAACCTTACCTCCGTTTTTAGCGAAACTGTTTTTAACGAGTTATCCCATTTCATGGGGAACAACCCACTGGTGCAATTTGCATTACAGCCAGTCTTGATCTTTGGTGTTGTGTTTCACTTCATCATGGGCTTTGTTTTAGACCTTAAAAATCGCAGCGCGCGTTCCAGTAAATACACCACCAATAACGGTGCGGCTAACTCTTCATGGATGTCGCGAAACATGATCATCTCTGGAGCAGTGGTCCTGTCTTTCCTTGGCTTGCACTTTTATGATTTTTGGTTTCCAGAAATGAATTACAAATATATCGAGGTTCTTCCTGAGAATCCAAGCCGTTATTTTGAAGAAATGGTACATAAATTTGAAAACCCAGTTCGTGTTGGATTGTATGTTATTTCATTTGGCTTTTTAGCACTTCATTTGATGCATGGGTTCAGTTCTTCTTTTCAATCCCTAGGCGCAAACAATAAATATACACGAGCAATCAAAGGCTTTACAACGGCATTTGCCATCGGAATTCCGCTTGGCTTTGTTTTCATTGCTTTGTTTCACCATTTAACCGCATTTTAATATGGCAACCTTAGATTCAAAAATACCTAAAGGCCCATTGGCCGATAAGTGGACCAACCACAAGAGTCATATCAACTTGGTTAGTCCAGCAAATAAGCGTTTAATCGACGTTATTGTTGTGGGAACAGGTTTAGCCGGAGCATCAGCTTCAGCAACCTTGGCTGAGTTAGGCTACAATGTAAAAACATTTTGTTTTCAAGATTCTCCACGAAGAGCCCACTCGATTGCTGCTCAAGGAGGAATTAACGCGGCAAAGAATTATCAAGGAGATGGAGACTCTACCTACCGTCTTTTTTATGACACCATTAAAGGAGGAGATTATCGTTCAAGAGAATCTAATGTACACCGCCTTGCTGAGGTTTCAACCAACATCATTGACCAATGTGTAGCTCAAGGAGTCCCTTTTGCACGTGATTATGGAGGATTACTCGATAACCGTTCGTTCGGAGGAGTATTGGTTTCTAGGACTTTTTACGCCAAAGGACAAACGGGTCAACAATTATTATTAGGGGCCTACTCTGCCATGAACCGCCAAATAGGTCGTGGAAAAATTAAAATGTACAACCGTCACGAAATGATGGATTTGGTTCTTGTAGACGGAAAAGCTCGCGGAATCATTACCCGTAACTTAGTTGATGGAAAAATTGAACGCCATGGTGCGCACGCTGTAGTCATTGCCTCTGGAGGATACGGAAATGTCTTTTTCCTTTCCACCAATGCCATGGGAAGTAATGTTTCTGCTGGATGGAAAATTCACAAAAAGGGAGCGCATTTTGCGAATCCATGTTTTACGCAAATTCACCCAACTTGTATTCCCGTTTCTGGAGACCATCAGTCAAAATTGACCTTGATGTCTGAGTCATTACGTAATGACGGACGTATTTGGGTACCCAAAAATATAGAAGATGTAAAAGCCATACGCGAAGGGAAATTAAGCCCAACAAAGCTTAAAGAAGAAGACCGCGATTATTATTTAGAACGCCGTTATCCCGCTTTTGGAAACTTAGTACCGCGTGATGTTGCCTCCCGTGCGGCAAAAGAACGTTGTGACGAAGGTTATGGTGTAAACAAAACAGGAGAAGCCGTTTATTTAGATTTTGCTTCGGCCATTATCCGCTACGGAAAAGAAGAAGCTCACGTAAAAGGTTTGGACGAAAACGACGCTGCTTTGGTTAAAAGATTAGGCCAAGGTGTTGTTCGTGCCAAATATGGAAACCTTTTCCAGATGTACGAAAAAATTGTGGATCAAGATCCCTACGAAACACCTATGATGATTTATCCTGCGGTACACTATACCATGGGAGGTGTGTGGGTTGATTATAACTTAATGACCAGTATTCCTGGATGTTACGCCATTGGAGAGGCAAACTTCTCTGATCACGGTGCTAACCGCTTAGGTGCTTCGGCTTTAATGCAAGGATTGGCCGATGGATACTTTGTTTTGCCCTATACCATTGGAGATTACTTGGCCGATGATATTCGAACCGGAGCCATTAATACCGATTCCCCAGAATTTGATGCTGCCGAAAAAGCGGTGCAAGATCAAATCGATGCCTTCATCAACAACAAGGGAACCTATACCGTAGATTACTACCACAGAAAGCTGGGGAAAATTATGTGGAATAAATGTGGTATGTCTCGTAACGCTACTGAGCTAAAAAAAGCCATGGCTGAAATTAAAGCTTTGCGTGAAGATTTCTATAAAAATGTAAATGTTCCTGGTACAGCAAACGAATTTAACGAGCAATTAGCCAAAGCTGGTCGTGTTGCCGATTTCCTCGAGTTAGGAGAATTGTTTGCCAAAGATGCTCTAAAAAGAACAGAGTCTTGTGGAGGTCATTTCCGTGAAGAATCGCAAACGACAGAAGGAGAGGCTATGCGTGACGATGAAAACTTCACCTTTGTTTCTGCTTGGGAATACAAAGGAGAACCAGCAGATGCTGTCTTGTGCAAGGAAGCGTTGAACTATGAAGAAATTGAAGTAAAAACACGTTCATACAAATAGAATTATGAATTTAACCTTAAAAATTTGGCGACAAGCAAATGCTGATGCCACCGGAAGTATCGAGACTTATTCCATTGAAAATATATCCCCGGATATGTCTTTCCTGGAAATGATGGACGTACACAATGAAGAATTAATTGCAAAGGGAATTGATCCTGTGGCCTTTGATCATGATTGTCGTGAAGGAATTTGCGGTATGTGTTCCATGTATATTAATGGAGAGGCCCACGGTCCAGACCGTTTGGTTACTACCTGTCAATTACACATGCGCAAGTTCAAAGATGGCGACACCATTACCATTGAGCCTTTCCGCGCCAATGCTTTCCCAGTAGTGAAAGATTTGGCGGTAGACCGTTCTGCCTTTGACCGTATCCAACATGCGGGAGGCTTTGTAAGTGTGAATACTTCAGGGAACACCCAAGATGCCAACTCTATTCCAATTGACAAGCACGATGCTGACAAGGCTTTTGATGCTGCCACTTGCATTGGTTGTGGGGCCTGTGTAGCGTCCTGTAAAAATGCTTCAGCCATGTTGTTTGTTTCGGCCAAAGTATCGCAATATGCCTTATTACCGCAAGGAAAAGTGGAGGCAGCAGATCGCGTTATGAGCATGGTCAAGCAAATGGATGATGAAGGTTTTGGAAATTGTACCAATACCGGAGCTTGCGAAGTAGAATGCCCAAAGGGAATTTCTCTCGAAAACATCGCTCGCATGAACCGCGAATATTTATCGGCTTCTGTGAAAGGATAAGTATAGATTAACATTCAAAAAAACCCTTGCTGGATTTCCAGTAAGGGTTTTTTTATGGAAATAGCTTAAACTGAAATCAAGCTAAAAAGGTAAGTCACCAAAAGTAGAAACAGAAAATGCCCTAGGACTTGCTTTGTTGGGATACCCACTACTTTTCTCCCACTATTGAGCATTAAAAAGAGCCTACCCAACACCACGATTGTCCAAAAGTAGCTTGGTAGGCCCATGGCAATACTGGTCTTAATTTCATCACTCGACTGGACCAAACCCAGCAAATCCACCGCAAAACGAAGGCTAAAAGCTGCGAGCAGAACGTTAAACCAAAGAAGAGAAGCATGCTTTTTAAGCATGTAAAAAGCGATCTCGCCTTGTGCAAAGCTAAACAAGGCTCCACTGCCCGAAACCCAAGCTTATTACCAAGGAGCGCTAATGACCTTTGGTGTGATTAGTGTCATATGGTTGATTTTAAAATCGACCTGATCCCCAAACTGAAGTGAGCAAATAAATGAGCTAGTTCGTGCATAAAATAACTCAAGCATCCAAGGAGGCTGAGTTGTAGGAGGTAAGCGTAGGTTTTTTCATTGTTCAATTGTGTAAGCAGAAGATTTGTAAGGCAAAGTAGCTGAAAGGTACTCAAACAAAATCAATCAATCGATAATCTTCAATGGCCATGCAACAACCCAAGCTCAAAAGTTTATCTGCGGAAAATTGGGTGGCTACCCCTACGACATTCATGCCAGCTGCTTGAGCCGAATTAATGCCCGACTGCGTATCTTCAAAGGCAAGGCAATCTTTGGGAGCAATTCCAATTTTATGGGCTGCCTTTAAGAAAATATCAGGTTGTGGTTTACCTTTTTCGACCTCATGGCCGCCTGTGGTGGAGTGGAAATAGTCGAGAATTCCCAATTCTGTCAAGGTCATGGTAATATTGTTTTGATCGCCCATGGTGGCCAAGCCAATGGGGATATTTTTCTCTTTCAACCGATCTAAAAATTGAAGTAGTCCATTGATGGGTTTTATGTGTGGTCGATAGATTTCCCGAAACAAAGCCTCTTTTTCATTCCCCACTTTCCGCAATGCTGCTTCGGTTTTTAGGTGAGGAAAGAAGTACGCCATGACCTCGATCAAGGTGCCTTTGTGGTAATCCCGTTCAAAGGTTTCTGCATCAATGTTTAACTTTTTTTCTTCAATAAATAGCATCCAAGCAATATGATGAAAGTGCATATTGTCCACCAGTGTGCCATCCATATCAAACAAGATAGCTTTTGGGAGGGGAAGTAGAATTTGTGCCATAGATTGAAAATAAAAGAGGTGGTTTTTTACCATGATTTAGCACAAAGTTTTCATCTTTACACTAAATCATAAAGATATGGAATCTCGATTGACTGTTAGCGCGCTACAAACCCACCTTTTTTGGCAGGATAAAGAAAAGAATTTCACACATTTGGCCGAGCAATTGGTGGATCTCCCCTCTACTGATTTGGTTGTTTTACCCGAAATGTTTGCTACGGGTTTTACCATGGAAGCCGAAACATTTGCTGAACCCATGGATGGACCTACTGTAGTGTGGATGCAAGACTGGGCAAAAAAGCAGAACGCTGCACTTTGCGGAAGCACCATTATTAGCGACCAAGGAAAAATCTACAACCGTTTTTTGTTTGTTGCTCCTAGCGGGGAAATTCAATACTACGACAAGCGCCATACGTTTACCTTAGCCGGTGAGCACAAGGCCTATGCTACGGGTCAAAACGACGGAATAATAACCTATAAAGACTGGAAGATTTGTTTGCGGGTATGCTATGATTTACGCTTCCCTGTTTGGGGAAGAAACACCATGGACTATGATTTACTCATTTACACCGCGAACTGGCCCCACAAGCGCATTCACGCTTGGGACACCCTTTTAACGGCGCGTGCAATCGAGAACATGAGTTATTGTATAGGCGTTAACCGTATTGGCACTGATGGATCAGATTTGCAGTATCCTGGTCATACAGCGATCTATGATTTCTTGGGAGAACAACTGGGCGGAACCACCAAAAATGAACCAGGACAAATTACTATTCAATTGGAGAAAAGCAAGCAGCAATTGGTGAGAAGTAAACTCAATTTCTTAAACGATAGAGACCACTTCGTTATTCAACCGTAAGGGTTTCGATCAAATCCCAGTTGGCCCGTAAACTCAAGACCTCTTTAAGGTAAACAACTTGTTCGGGTTGGCGTTTCTCTAAATAATTTCCAGTGTCCCATTTACCATTGTTATTTACGTCCTTGACATACCTAATCTGGTAATCATTGGGCAATAAGAATTCAATTGTATAATTGTCCTCGTTGTTTTGATGAACCTTCCGTAGCACCTTTCCATTGCGGTCAATGATTTCAAAGAAATAAGGGATGCTTCGATCTTTCCGGTCAATGGTCAGAAAGAGTGTGCCATATTTTTCGATGGCTTGCGTTCGTGCACTGTGCATCAAGGTGTCATTGGTCGCGCCCAAGAAATCAGTAACGGCATTCGGTAAAAGTTGGATGCGGTAAAAATCGTTGGGTACTTTTTCAAAAGAGACGTAGACGCGATCTTTGTTTTCGTCTAAACGGGTACTAAAATCAACCTCAAGAGTGTCAATGTCGAAAATCTGAATAAAGTCCTCGTTTATTTCCTGAACAGGCAGATTGCTTTCAATGGTTAAGGTGTCTAAAAAATGAAGGATTTTCCCATTTTTTGGTGTCAAGGAAAGTTGAAGGGAATCTTTCTCCAGTTTATAAGGCTTCAATATGATTGTGCGAATAGAGTCCAGCTCTTCTAGTCCAATCACCAAAGAGTCCAGTTCTTTTTGAGGCTGAAACCAATAGTGAAGGGTGTCTTTTTTGCGGTCTCTGGTGAAGAATCCATTGGATGTTTCTGCAAAGAGGGAATCAAAAATAATTTGTTGCTCACCCACTTCACCAAAGTAGCCAAATTCTAAATGATGGTCGTTAACAACACGTGGTCGTCCCCATCGGAAAGCAGCTTTTTCCATGAATAAAAAGGGAAAATTCAGCGAATCTTCTGGCAAACGAATGGGCTTTTCAAAAAAGCCAATCTTGTCCAGACCTTGGTCATACAGATAGTTTTTTCCCACATCTTGAATCGCTAAAAATGCGTATTCCCCCGGAGCTAAACTTTGTAAATTAAAGTAAATACTGTCCAGTGTATTCCCCACATAGAGGGGTTTGTTGAGGTAAATGGTGGAGTCGGTATAGGTCGAATCAATAGGATATAAATGAATTGAAACTCCCTTTAGCGAATCGATTTCATAGGCATCCATCACATTACCAGAAAGGCGAAGTGAATCGAGGTAGGCGCCAGTGGAGAATGTGTAATTGAAAAAGGGTAACGGGTTTTCTTCGTTGTAATCTTTAATGGCCGATCCAAAATTAAAGGTATAAGTGGTGTTGTTTCGTGGGGGTTCCTCAAAACGAATTTCCACTTTTTTGCTAACAGTTCCCTCGGGTAAAATTTTATAACTACTGGTTTCTAAAGGGGGAGAAACAATCAGTTGGTTCGCGATATCGCTCAGCTTAATGTATTCATCGAAAACCATAACTACCCGTTCAGCATCAAAATTAACCGATTCAAGGGGAGGATTAGCATTCAATAAAACGGGGGGTATGCTGTCTTTTGCTCCACCAGTGGGCGTTCCTCTTTTGGCGCATTGTGTGGTCGATACAATGCAGAGGATTAGCGTAATGAGGGCGAGTGTTTTTCGCATAGGGTGTAAAAGTAAAACAATAATCTGTTAATCTCTATAGGCAATGGTCGCAATACTTAGTTCAAGCCTAGAATCTGAAAATAAAAGGGAACTGCAAGCATTTAGCGTTGCTCCGGTGGTGTAGATATCGTCGATCAAAAGATAGTGTCCAGCGGCTAGTTTTTTAGCAGGATTAAAGGCAAAAGCATTTCCAACAACTTGGGCGCGATCTCCTTTTGTTTTGGAAAGTGCTGGAGTATTTTTTGTGCGAACAAGCGCATCTTTACAATAGGGAATTCCACTAGAGGCGCTCAGCGATGTTCCAATAAGATCCATTTGGTTGAAGCCGCGTTTTCGTTTTCGCTTGGCGTGCAATGGAACGCCAATAATCCCATCGAAAGAGACTTTTTTTTCGGTGATAATTCCTGCCATTTTCTGACTAAAAAAGTGACCAACCCTTTTGTTTCCTTTGTACTTCAATTGATACAACAAGCTTTCAATGCATCTGTTTTTGTTGAAAAAGTAGAGTGAGAATACTTCTTTCAAGGCTGGATTTAAACCCATTTTATAAAGTAATTTTGCTCCATGCTGTAAGTGAAAATAGGTCAAGTGTAAGTCGAGCTCACAAGGAAAAAAAATGATTTTTTGTGTAGCAAAAAGTTCTCTTCCGCAGCCCAAACACTGTTGGGGAAAGACAAGGGAGAAGACCTCATTCAGCAGGCGAAGAATAACATTAAGCATTTCAATACGATTTGGTTATCACAAAATACGAAAAAGGGTTATTTTTGTCCCATGACAGATTTTAAAAAGATCATTTCCCACGCAAAAGAATACGGTTTTGTATTCCCTTCAAGTGAAATTTACGATGGACTAAGTGCCGTTTACGACTATGCTCAAAACGGGGTAGCCCTAAAGAAAAACATCCGTGACTATTGGTGGAAATCCATGGTACAACTCCACAGTAATATTGTGGGAATAGATGCAGCCATTTTTATGCATCCAACCACCTGGAAAGCCTCAGGACATGTCGATGCGTTTAATGATCCCTTGATCGACAATAAGGATTCCAAAAAGCGCTACCGTGCAGATGTTTTGGTGGAAGACTATTGTGCAAAGATCGAAACGAAAATCGAAAAAGAAGTTGCCAAGGCGACAAAACGTTTTAGCGAGAGTTTTGATAAGGAACAATTTGTCGCAACCAACCCTCGTGTAGTTGGTTACCAAGAAAAGATAAACACCATCCTCAAGCGATTGGGACAGTCCCTCGAAAAAGAGGATTTAGCGGACGTTAAGAATTTAATCGAAGAGTTGGGAATTGCCTGTCCAGAATCTGGTTCACGCAACTGGACCGATGTCAAACAATTCAATTTAATGTTCGGCACCAAGCTGGGGGCTTCGGCCGACTCGGCCATGGATTTGTATTTACGTCCAGAAACGGCACAAGGAATTTTTGTCAATTTCTTGAATGTGCAAAAAACGGGACGTATGAAAATTCCTTTTGGAATTGCACAAACAGGGAAAGCATTCCGAAATGAAATTGTGGCCCGCCAATTCATCTTTCGTATGCGTGAATTTGAACAAATGGAAATGCAATTTTTTATTCCACCTGGTACGCAGAAAGAATGGTATGAGCAATGGAAGCAAACCCGATTGAACTGGCATTTGTCCTTGGGAATGGGCGAAGAAAATTATCGCTTCCACGATCACGAAAAACTAGCGCACTATGCCGATGCTGCTGCAGACATAGAATTCAAGTTTCCCTTTGGTTTCAAAGAACTGGAAGGAATCCATTCTAGAACCGATTTTGATCTTTCGAGTCATGAAGAATTTTCTAGGAAGAAGCTACAGTATTTCGATCCTGAGCGCAATGAAAACTATGTACCCTATGTGGTCGAAACTTCGGTTGGTTTAGACCGTATGTTTTTAGCGGTGTTCTCTTGGGCACTGCGCGAAGAAACCCTAGAGGATGGAAGCAGTCGTACCCTCTTAAAATTGCCTGCTGTATTGGCGCCAACCAAAGTAGCCGTTTTGCCATTGGTCAAGAAAGATGGGCTGCCGGAATTGGCCAACGAAATTGTTGACAACCTTAAATGGGAACACGCCACTGCCTATGATGAGAAAGATGCTGTTGGTCGTCGTTACCGTCGTCAAGACGCTTTGGGAACTCCCTTTTGTATTACGGTAGATCACCAGTCCTTGGAAGACAAAACGGTTACCCTTCGCGACCGAGACAGTATGCAGCAAGAACGCGTTGCTATTGCGGACCTCCCTAAACTATTGGATGAGAAATTCAATATTAAGCACTGGTTACAGAAAATTTAAAAACGTTTTCCAATCGCAAAATTAATTCTTGGATAGGCTGTCCCTTCTTTATAAGCACTGCCTTTTTCAAAAATGAAAAAGCGTCCTACTCCCAGATGTATTTCAAAGCTGTAGTTTTTTCGATTGACCCATTTTCGTCCAATGAGTGCTCCCCCGGCTAGTCCAAAAAAATTGGCTTCATCGAAGATTTCGTAATTTTCGCTGTAAAGATCATAAACACCTTCCGTTACGCTTAAAAAAGGCTGTACAAAGAAGCCAGAATTAGGCGCTTTATTTGCACGAAAATATAGTCGGTAATAAGGAGAAATTTCAAAGCTTTCGAAACGATAACCTTCATAATAAGAGCGGTCGAAATTAAAAAAAGCACTCATCCCCCAACTGGAGACATCATCGATAAAATGTTCGTAAGCAAGGTCAATTCCCGGCAAAACAATGAGTTGAAAGATGTCTAGTCGAATTTCATGTTTTGACTGAATACTGTCTTTGGACCTTTCCTCCTGTCCGTTTACGTAGAACATACCAAAAAACATCAAGCAGAAAAAGAGCAATTTTTTAACGTGCAGTAGGTTGAATAAAGTGTTCATAGTTTTGAAAATAAAGATTAAAATGACATTTAAAGATAGAAAACAAATCTGTATTTTAGTAAAAGATGAAAATCATTTCGTACAACGTTAACGGTATCCGAGCCGCCCTCAAAAAAGATTTTGTGGACTGGTTAAAAGCAGCCAATCCTGATGTCTTGTGTTTGCAAGAAACGAAAGCCATGGAAGAACAGGTCGACATGACCGAAATTGAGGCTTTGGGCTACAAACATTACTGGTTTTCTGCCAAGAAGAAAGGTTATAGCGGTGTCGCCATTTTAAGCAAAATTACTCCAAAACATGTGGAATTTGGAACAGGAATTGATCATATTGATTTCGAAGGAAGGGTCATTCGTGCCGACTTTGAACACTGCTCTGTCATAAGTTTATACCTCCCTTCTGGAACCAATATGGCACGTTTGGAGCATAAGTTTATGTTTATGGATGATTTCAAAGCGTACATTGACCAGCTCAAAAAAGACATTCCAAACTTGGTCATTTGCGGCGATTATAACATTTGTCATGAAGCCATAGACATACATGACCCCGTTCGTAATAAAAATGTTTCGGGCTTTTTGCCCGAGGAACGTGCTTGGTTGGACGGATTTCTTGACAGTGGATTCATCGATTCTTTTCGCTCCTTTAATCCAGAATCTCACCACTACAGTTGGTGGAGTTATCGAGCAAATGCTCGAGCAAACAACAAGGGTTGGCGAATCGATTACGCCTTGGTCAGTACTCCCTTAAAAGAGAAGATGAATCGAGCCTATATTTTACCTGAAGCACATCATTCTGACCATTGTCCGGTTGTCGTAGAATTAACCCTAGAATAAACAAATAGATAAGTTCATTTCATGAAAAAAATAGTCCTATTCCTTCTTTTCCCATTTGTTACAAGTTGCGTATCCTCGAAAATGTTTAATGAGATAGAAGACCGCTATGCAAACTTAAAGGTGGCACATGTCAACTTAGAAGACGAGCACAAAGACCTGATTAAAAATTACGATTCTTTGCGTTACCACTATGGAGAATTGGTTGGTCAATATGAAAAACAAAGCCAATTATTGGCCACAACTTCGGGAACTTTGGTTACGCTACAAGATGCCTATAGCGCCTTAGAACAAAACAGCAGCGAAGCCTTGCAAGCCAGCATTGAAACCAACAGGGGCTTGTTGGAAGATATTCAAATCAAAGAAGGAGAATTGTTGGACGAACGAGGTCGCTTAGATTCTTTGAGAAACGAATTGTCTTCCCGCTCTGCACGAGTGGAAGAACTCGAAGGGCTAATCTCGGAGAAAGAAGCCATTATGGGGACCTTAAAAAACACTTTGGCCAACGCGTTAAACAGCTTTGAAGGCAATGGCCTCTCTGTGGAACAACGCGGTGGAAAAGTATACGTTTCTATGGAAAATAAACTCTTGTTCCAATCGGGTAGTTGGACGGTTGGAAGTACAGGAAAACAAGCACTAAAGCAATTGGGAAGTGTCTTGGCAGCCAATCCAGAGATCGCTATCTTGATTGAAGGACATACCGATACCGATCCTTATATTGGCAATGACAACCTGAGTGGAAACTGGGATTTATCGACCAAGCGCGCTACCGAAATTGTAAAATTACTGTTAAAAAATAAAACCATTAAACCAGAAAACTTGACTGCAGCTGGTCGCGGAGAACACCTTCCGTTGGCCTCCAACAAAGCAGCAGCAGGAAAAGCTAAAAACCGTCGAATCGAAGTGATTTTAAGTCCTAAATTGGACAAAATTGCTGAATTACTCGAGCGGGTTGACTAATTAATTTATGGATTATACTGTATTACCTTCTACTGACATTAAGGTCAGTAAACTTTGCTTGGGCACCATGACCTTTGGCAACCAAAACACCGAAGCAGAGGGACATGCCCAAATGGATTATGCCCTTGAACGCGGCATTAATTTCTTCGATACCGCAGAATTGTATCCCGTTCCTGCCACACCAAAAACCTACGCCGATACAGAACTTATCATGGGGAATTGGTTCAAGAAAACTGGGAAAAGAGATCAAATTGTTCTGACGTCTAAAATTGCCGGCTCAGGCGATTATACGGCACACATCCGCGATCATGAACACTTCAGCCCAAAACATTTACGCGAAGCAGTAGAGGGCAGTTTAAAGCGTTTGCAAACCGGTTATCTTGACTTATATCAATTGCATTGGCCCGAAAGAAAGACCAATTTTTTTAGTGTACGTGGGTATAGAAATCACCCAGATAATGACCCTTGGGAAGATAATTTTGAAGAAATCTTGGCAACCTTAGCCACCCTAATTGAGGAGGGAAAAATTAAACAGATTGGCTTGTCCAACGAAACTCCTTGGGGAATTATGCGTTTTGTTGAATTGGCCAAACAGGGTTATCCTAAAATGATCACGGTTCAAAATCCCTATAACTTACTCAATCGTTTGTTTGAAGTGGGGAATTCTGAAGTGTGTATGCGTGAAGATATGGGGCTATTGGCCTATTCACCGCTTGGTTTTGGTCGACTAACGGGGAAGTACCGAAATGGAATGCCTGAAAACTCTCGGTTTAAATTGTTCCCAAATTTAGCTCGATTCAATGGTGAGAATAGCATTAAAGCTACCGAGTCTTACTTCCAAGTAGCCCAAGAATTCGGAGTTTCACTTACGCAAATGGCGCTAGCCTTTGTGACCAGTCGCCCGTTTGTGACTGCCAATATTATTGGGGCTTCGAGCTTGGGTCAATTGAAAGAAAATATTGATTCCATTGAGCTAAACCTAAGCAAAGAAATGCTTAAAGCCATCGAAAAGGTGCAAGAAAGTATTCCAAATCCTGCACCTTAAGCAAGGGCTTTGGCAATTCTAGTTTTTAAGTGCGGAAGCACATGGGTTTTAAACCAAGTATTTTTGGCCTGCCAGATATTGTTTCTTGGTCAGGGGTGGGGCAAAACAAAGTATTGGGGTAAATAGTTGGTAAAATTTTCCACTCGCTCAGTTAGTGTGCTTTTTGTTTCTTCTTGTAGGTAGTAATCTTGTGCATATTTTCCAACGAGTAAAATAAGTTTCACCTGTTTAAGTTCTGCAAGTAGTAGAGGATGCCATTGGGGCGCACATTCTTTTCGTGGGGGTAAATCCCCCGATTTTCCTTTCCCGGGATAACAGAAGCCCATAGGGATTAAAGCTAGTTGTAGCGGATATCATCTAAAAGTTCTTTTAGCAACCCTCCTTGATCAATCCAGTTTTTCTCTTGAGTTGTGCTAACTGTGCGAGAAATATTTTTCACCATGAAGTCTGCATTATTTTCGATGGCGTAAGTCATAAAACCATCGATATAAATTATATTTTCTTCATTGTCCTGTAGGGTCACTTTTACATCAGGCAATGCTTCATTGGTAAGGGTAATCCCGTTTGTTGGACTAGGTGTAATTCGAAACCATAAGGATTCATGTACCTCAAGTTTCTCATCATCTACCGTGGAAAAACGGATTTGAAGATTAGTGCTTTCTTTTGGAAAAGAAACTGAGCCATTGTTGACGGGTAACCAGCTTGATCCGCTATTGATACTGTACGCTAAATTTGTAGAATAGTCCTGAGGATTCACCACATTGACTAATGCATCGGTGTGTTGTTCAATGGTTATTGCCAGCTCTTCAGAAAGTTTTTCACTCAGTTGTAAGCTTATTATTGCTGGATTACCCTCTACAACTTCAACAGAAGGGGAACTAACTGATAAACGGGTATTTAAATTCATAAATACGGGTTCCACCACTTCAGGAGTTTGGGTTTCTGGTGTTGGAGTAGGTGTTTCTTTTGAACAAGAAAGCGTCAAAATGAAAAGAAATGCAGCAAAGGTTTCTCTTGTTTTCATAAGCTGGGGTTAAGTAGGTTAGTTTTTTTAATCAGTATGTCTAAATAGGTCAGAAGGGGTGTAAGTTTTTTTGGGATATGCTGAGAGCCATTAATCGCAATGGTGTTACTGTTAAAATGAAGTTTTATTTTTTGAAGATCTAGCTCCCCTTTCCTCCCATAAAAAACGTTGAATTGCTCTCCAGATAGAAGTTTGAGTTTGTGATTTAATTCTTTCTTTACCTTAGTGGAGAGTTTAATCGAAGTTGTTTTTCCCTCTTTAATGAATATAAGAAAGATTGCATTTCGTTCTTCTTTAAAATGCATACTATAAGAATCACAATTTCCTAAACAAGGAGATTTATCGAGTGATAAGGCTGTTATTTTTTTGTTTGATGCGCAGGAAAGCTCATCAGTATAAGGATACCGCAAAGTAGATTTTTCATGGAGTAGAATAGATTTAGGGATCATGTCTACTTTAAAGATACAGTTTTTTTATTTCCTAAGGAATAGCCTCCAAGAGTCGTTTGCTAAAGTCGGTTTGTGGTCCTTGGTACAGGGCATCTGCCTCGTTTTCTTCTACAATAATTCCCTCATGCATTACGATGATTTTATCGGCCATATGTTTGACCACGGCCAAATCATGAGAGATGAATAGATAGGAGAGCTGGAGTTTGTCTTTTAACTCATTCAAGAGATTTAATACCTGTGCTTGTACAGAAATGTCCAAGGCTGCTACTGACTCGTCGCACAAGAGCACCTTGGGTTCTACGGCTAGTGCTCGCGCAATAACCACCCGTTGGCGTTGGCCCCCCGAAAGTTCATGGGGGTAGCGCGAAACAAAGTCAGCTGAAAGTCCAACTTGAACCAATAATTCTAGGCAGCGTTTTTCCCTTTCGTGTTGCCTTAGGTTAGTATGCACCAAAAGCACTTCTTCGATCGCAGTCCCCAGCTGCTTAAGTGGGTGCAGGGCGGCATAGGGGTCTTGAAAGATAAACTGTACATCTTTTCGCAACTGGTTAATTTGTTTCTTGTTGGAAGGATCGATGTGCTTCCCTTCCCAATAAATATCTCCGGCTGAGGGCGGATCGAGAAAAACCAAGGCTTTGGCTAGGGTCGATTTCCCACAACCCGAGGCACCGACCAAACCAAGTGTTTCCCCAGGAAAAAGATCAAATGAGATATTTTTTAGGGCTGTGGTTTCTTTTGCTTTTCCAAATAGACCTCCTGTAGCCGTATAATTTTTCACGATCTCTTTGACAGAAAGAATGGGGGTTTGGGCATAGATATCTTTATGTATAAGCGATCGCTCTTCCGTTAAGATTGGCTGAGGATGATAAGTATTATTGGTGAAATCAGCTAAGGTGGGCAGCCATTTTACCCGCTGTGAAGTAGCAGGTCGGGCACCCAAGAGACCTTGCGTATAGGGATGTTTTGGGGAGGCAAATATTTCTTGTGTCTCGCCAATTTCCACCAGTTTTCCCTCTTGCATTACAGCAATTGTATCGGCTAAATTGGCGACCAAACTCAGATCGTGCGAAATGAATAAAACACTCATATTGTTTTGTTTCTGCAAATGCTTAATGAGTTGTATGATGTCTTGTTGCACGAGAACATCTAGCGCGGTGGTAGGTTCGTCGGCAATCAATAATTTGGGTTGGCAAAGCAATGCCATGGCAATCATGACACGTTGTTTTTGCCCTCCGCTCAATTGATGCGGATAGGCGTTAAATACTCGCTCAGGATCGGGCAATTGTACCTCTTCAAAGGCTGAGAGTACTTTTTCCTTCAACTCTTTTTTAGGGAGCGAAGGGAAAAAGTGTTGCCTCCCCATTTCTGCCACCTGTTTCCCGCAACGCATGGAGGGATTCAAAGAAGACTGGGGTTCTTGGAAAATCATCCCGATTTCTTTTCCCCGCAGCTGTTGCCAATCAGAGGAGGTTTGGGTCAAAAGGTTTTTTCCGTCAAATTCAATGCTTCCTTTTTTAACCTGAGTTTTTTTTGGAGGCAACAACCCCATTATAGCTTGTGCAGTAACGGATTTTCCGCTTCCCGACTCGCCAACTACAGCAAGAATTTCGTTTGAATTTAAGTTAAAGCTAATATCGTGTAAAATGGGTTTTCCACTTAAAGCGAGCGACAGCTTTTCAATCGATAAAAGCGGTTTTTCTATTTGCTTAGCCATACAATCTGGTTTTCTTCTAGCAGGGGTTTCCGCAAGAAGGTCAAAAAAACCTGTGCTAAGGTCAAAACGTCTTTTTCGCAATAGCGAACAATGCGCTCAAGGTTTTTTTCTTGATAATAGACCCGGGCTACATCACTTCCATCTATATCGTCTTTGGGAGTAGGAATGCCAAATATGTTGGCCAGTAGTGCCAATGACGTATAGTGTTTATAGTCCCCAAATTTCCATAACTGAAGGGTGTCTAAATGAGGGACTTCCCATGGTTTTTTCCCAAATAAATCGAGAATTCTCGGTAAGGCAATACGGTGAATAACCATGCGTCGAGCGATGTAGGGGAAGTCGAATTCCTTCCCATTGTGAGCACATAGCAGATGAGATTTTAAATAAAAATGGTCATCACAAAGCTGTTTAAAATCTTCTAAAATTTCAGTCTCTTCCCCAGCAAAACTTTTGATTCGCAAGCTTCTGTTATTGGGTTGTGTAGTGTCAAAAAACCCTACAGAGATACAGACAATTTTTCCGAACTCGGCCCATATACCCGCCCGTTCATAAAAGTCCTCAGCGGTGACTTCTCCTTTTCGTTGATAAGTGGTTTTTTGTTCCCAAAGGGCTTGTCTGCCTTCGGTCATATTACCGTGAATTTCTTCTTCGGGAACAGTCTCAATATCGAGAAAGAGGACTTCGGTTAAATCAAGGTTGGCTAGCATTGTTCATCATTTCGAATCCTTCTTGAATATAATCATGGAAAGGTTGACTTCCAAAGCGATTTAATTTTGGTCCTTTCATGTGACCCAAACGAACAATGATCAAATCAGATGCCGGGAAAGCAATGATGTATTGCCCTAAATGACCTCGCATGGCAAAACCATCTTCTCCTTGGTAATTTGTCAGCCACCAACCATAGCCATACTCAGGGCTTTCTTCAAAGCGAGGGCGTGTACTCTTTGCAATAAAAGCCGAATCTAACAATTGGGTTCCATTCCAGTCTCCGTAATCTTTGTATAGTTTCCCCATACGGGCAAAATCTTTGGCGTTGGTAGCAAAACAACAATAGGCCTTTTCCATGCCATTTTCTTCGCTGTCCAATTGCCATAGCGCGTCTTCTTTTGCGCCCAGGGGTTGCCAAAAGTGCTCTGTGAAATAGGCACTTAAAGATTGCCCTACCGCCTTGGTAATGATCATTCCCAAGAGTTGTGTGTTTCCACTCAAATAGCGGAAGGCTTGGCCAGGCTCATCGACAATGCTGCTGTTTAATAACAAACGATCCAAATTCGGCGTAATATAAGCCTCCATCATGCCGTTGACCGAAAGGTCATATTTTTCATTCCAATCCAAACCAGAGGACATGGATGACAAATCACCAACGGTTAGTTTTGCTGCTTTTCCTTCACTAAATTGGGGATAAAAGTCGCTTACTTTTTGATCTAAACTTTTGATGTAACCCTGCTCAATGGCTTTTCCCAGCATGGCGGAGACAAAACTTTTTGCGACCGAAAAAGAATTGCTCTTGGAGCTTACGTCATAATCCTCGTAATACGACTCGTGTAAGAGACTGTCTTTATAGATAACCAAGTAGGCCACTGAACGGTACTTTTCGTGAACAGCGTTAATCTTATCTGATAAAGGAATAACATTGTATTTTTCGTGTTTGGGCCATTCAGTAACATTATCTGCCGCCTTAACCAAGCGATTATCAAAATAGGCATAGTCTTCCAGGAAGGCGGTGTCTCTTCCTGTTTCAAACAATTTTTGCGCTGCAATGAGTAAAAAGTTATAGGGGCTGATGTAGAGGAGTAAGAATGAAAAGAGCAGGACTCCAAAGAAGTAACGTAGAATTTTTTTCATAGGTTCATTTCCGCAACAACGGAAGAAATTAAATTAATGTTGTTTGCATCGGATATCCTTCAAGTTGAAGAAGTTTTCGTTTGCGGTCAATTCCACCGGAATATCCAACAAGACTTCCATCACTCCCAATAACACGACGGCAAGGAATAGCAACTAAGATAGGATTTTTTCCAATGGCAGCAGCAACGGCGCGAACAGCTTTTGTGTTCCCGTATGAACGAGCCACCTTTATGTAGGAGAGTGTTCGCCCAAAGGGTAGGCTGGCCAATAAGCCCCAAATCTTTTTTTGGAAAACAGTTCCTTGCGGATTGATGTTGAAATCAAATTGCTGACGTTTAACCTCAAAATATTGTTGAAGTTGTTTCATGCAAGAAACTAAATGATCAGGTACAGTTGTAGTTTCATTTACGCATGCTTCTACAAAGCAAACTTCTTGTATCCCAGCAGCATCGACCCTTACCTTAATTGTACCCAATGGACTGTCTAAATAATATGTATCCAAAGCTGGGTTTTGTTATTTTAGTTAAAGTTAAACAAAATAAAGTTGTTATTTTAGATTAATTAAAATTTAAGCCAATGGAATTCCTGTCATTTTTAATGCAATGCTGAGGTATACTACCCATAAAAACCACACAGTTTAGCTCGCAAGTAAAGACAGGGGTTTAGTAGATTCTTTAACGATGGAGAGCAATGAATAAAGCACCAATTTTTGATTGTATTGACCCCCATACCGTGGGAAACCTCGTACCTTTGGTCAAAGGCCCTCGTCCCAATTTGGTGGGGAAAAACATGATGGAAAAACGCCTTCATTTTCTAGGTGAATTTGACTGGATCCGAAAAGGCTTGATGTTTGAGCCTCGTGGTCATGACATGATTAGCGGAAGCTTCTATTTTGAACCCTGCGAGCCCCAAAATGGTGTGGCTATTTTGTTTATTGAAACCAGTGGGTGTTTACCCATGTACGGGCACGTTCTCATTGGTACTATGACGATTTTATTGCAAGAGAAACTCATTCAACCCAAAGTTGAGGATAAAGTACGTGTAGAAACTCCAGCTGGTTTGGTGGAAGTGAACTATAAAAAGGATGGGGATAAAGTAACGGCAATTCGCTTTAAAAAACATTCCCAGTTATCTGGCATTGACAGATGGAAAAATAAAGCATCCAGTTTTGGGAGAACTCAGTTTTGACGTTGGCTATGGGGGGAGTTTTTACGCAATTATAGATGTGCAACAAAACTTCAATGGCTTGGAGGATTATACTGCCGATGAGTTGATTACATACAGCAGATCGGTGCGTAAATTGGTGAATAAAGCTTATTCAATTCAGCACCTTGAGGATAAAAACATAAAAGGGTGTAGTCATGTTTTGTGGGCTGGAAAAACAATTTCCAAAGAAGCAACCGCCCGTAATGCCGTTTTTTATGGGGATAAAGCAATTGATCGTTCGCCTTGCGGAACAGGTACATCTGCCCGCATGGCACAATGGTTTGCCCAAGGTAAGCTTGATGTGGGCGATTCATTTATTCACGAAAGCATTATTGGGTCAATTTTTAATGGTCGCGTGGAAGAGGAAACCACTGTTGGAGGCCAAATGCCATTGTGCCAAGCATAGAGGGAACGGCTAGGATTACTGGATATAATTCAATAATTTTAGATAAAAATGACCCATATGTAGAAGGGTTTCAAATACTATAATATGACCAAAAAAGTAATTGTTATTGGTGGGGGAATTGTGGGCTTATCTACGGCCTATTTTTTACACCAAGAAGGACATCAGGTAACGGTGTTCGACAAAAGTTCTATGAAGAGTGGCGCTTCTTATGTTAATGCAGGTTATTTAACCCCGAGTCATATTGTTCCTCTTGCCGCTCCGGGTATGATAACAAAAGGATTGAAATGGATGTTTGATACTTCAAGTCCCTTTTATATAAAACCTCGCTTGGATATAGATTTGATGGATTGGGGGTTAAAGTTCATGCGCTCTTGTTCTAAAAAGCACGTACAACGTTCCTTGAAAATAATCAAAGACATTAATGTGTTGAGCAAAGAATTGTATCACGATTTTGATGCACTGCCTCAACTTGATTTTCATTTGGAAGATAGAGGAGTCTTAATGGCGTTTCAAACTGCAGCAGCAGAAAAAGCAGAAGGCGAAGTAATGCGAGAAGCAAAAAGACTTGGCCTTGATGTTGAATTGATCGATCGAAAACAAGTGCATGCGCTTCAGCCAGAAATGGACATGAACATTGCCGGGGCTTATTTATATCGGTGCGATGCACACACCACCCCAGGGACTTTTATGGAGCAACTGAAAACCTATTTGTTAAAAGCAGGGGTGCAAATGCATAAAGAAACGAATGTTCTACAACTGCTTTCGTCTGGAAAAAGAATACAAACAGTGTCTACCGACAAAGGAGACTTCACTGCCGATGAGGTTGTCATTGCTTCGGGTGCGTGGTCACAACAGTTGTTGAAATCTGTAGGGATTAATTTGCCCGTCCAAGCCGGGAAGGGTTATCGACTCAATGAAGAACAGCCCACAGGAATTAGCATTCCCGCCATCTTGATGGAACGTAAAGTTGCCGTCACCCCCATGCAAGGTTTTACCCGTTTTTCGGGTACCATGGAAATTGCTGGGGTAAATCATACCATTCAAAAGAACAGGGTAGAGGCCATTGCCGCAGCTGCCGCCAGTTATTATCCCGGGGTCTCGATTTCACAAAAAACAAAAGAAGAAGTCCAATGCGGTTTACGTCCGCTCTCTCCAGATGGACTGCCCTTTATTGGACGGCATTCCGCCTTTGACAACCTGTGTTTGGCCACAGGGCATTCCATGATGGGTTGGAGCTTGGGGCCAGCTACGGGGAAATTAATTGCGGAACTTATTTCAGATCAAAAAACAAGTTTAGATCTAACACCTTTTGCTGCTGAACGCACTTATGGTTAAAGTTCCAAAGCAATTCCAGCAGCTAGGGCCGGAGCTTTATAAATGACCTTGCCTGAGATTGGAAAAGATCGGGTGAAATTTATACTCCACACTTTACTAAACCCATAAATTATTTCCCCACCAAGGTTGGTGACTTCTACATTGTTGGCAAAGATACTTCCGTTGTTGTTGACCGCAGAAAGGCTTTCGTTTTGGAGGGACTGACGAGTATTAAATCGACCCAACAAAAGGAGTTTATCTTTAGCTATTTTAGTACCTGTTTCTAAGCCAAAATGCCATTCGTCGGAATACCCCTTGGATCGTTGATTAATGCTTATATTGGATTTGAAATAGAAGTTTTGCTTCCCTATTGGGAAGGATTTCCCCAAATTAAACTGCAAACTTTGATTGAATTCGTCATCTCCAGTTTGGTAACTACCGTCACTTCCTCCGGCATCATCTCCCGTGGGCAGGCCCAAGATCAATGAGGTAGAAAAAGCCCAGCCTTTTTTCTTCCACAATTGGTATTCAACAGCCAAATCAATATCGCCTAAAGAAGCAAAGCTTTCTCCAGGTAAAGAAGGTAATCCCGAACTAAAGCGTTGTCCATTTTGATAAACTTGGGTATAAGGGAGATAGCCAATAAGTGTGAGCTTATTCGTCAAACCAACACGTCCATAAAAACTGGTAATAAAATGTCCACGGGTTATATTTGGATCTACTAGGCTAGTATCTGTGTAGTGCTCGTTGGCTTCTAAAAACCATGCGCCAATTTTGTAATAGCCTTTTCCTTTTTCTTGTGTCCATTGTGCACTCGCATTTATAGCTAGGAGAACAAGACTGGGGGTTATGTACTTTTTCATAGCTTAAAAGATTGCTCCTTCTCCCACTGGCACACTGAAGGGTTTGCACCAATAAATGAGGTATTTGTAATCCGCTAATTCGATAGAGGGGGAAGAATGTATTCATGCGCTCCGTTGAATACAGTTACTTTGGCAATTTCTATTGCACCGTTTACGGTATTTGGGTTATTGCCGAGATTGAGATATAGGCCAGGCAATGAAGTTGAAGCACGATAATTTTCATCTAGCGATAGGGTGATTTGCGTTCCATTGTGTTCATAACGAAAATTTCCTTCAAGGATATAGCTAGAAGTTGAGATGATTTCTCCTTCGTAAAACTGTGGAGCAAGAACGATACCCGTCCCTATATTATTGTCGATCGTTGTAGTAGAAGTTTCCGTTTCCATTGTCATGGTGGAAGTTTCTGTGTCGGTGGTCAAGGTAGAGGTCTCCGAATCGGCTGTCATCCTAGAAGTCTCTGAGGTCGAAGTAGAAGTATCAGTACTTGTTACAGCCGTGACGGAGAATGTTGTTCTCGCTTCAATTATATCGCCCTGAAGACCGGTTGTTTGAACAATAACAGTTGCTTCTCCTGCGGCAATTGCTTGAATACTTCCGTCTTGTGCGATACTCACAGCTGTGTGAGGGTCCACAAGCCAAACCAGGGTGGGGTTTTCTACTTTTGTTCCCGATTCGTCAAAAAAACGAGCAGTAAATTGATATTGAATTCCTTCAGGAATACTAAGAATAGCATTCGAAATACGTAAATCTGGATCAACATAATCATTGACCAAGTCTTCTCCTACACAGCTAAGTAACAGCAGAAAACATACAATTATAAAAGAGGCATTTTTCATGTATAGATATTGGGTATTTAATTGTACTCAAAATCTATGCCTTTTTTTAGGTGCTTTCTGATTTTCCCAGAATTCGGGCAACATCTTTGGCCGTATAGGTGGCGATCAAAGAGGCGCCAGCGCGTTTAAAGGCAATTAACTGCTCATAAACAACAGCATCGTAATCGATCCAGCCTTTGGCTGCTGCGGCCTTAAGCATTGCATATTCTCCGCTGACTTGATAGGCAGCGATGGGGGTTTCAATTTGTTCGGCCAAATCACGAATGATATCGAGGTAAGCAATGCCTGGTTTGACCATAACAATATCTGCGCCTTCTTCAATATCAAGCATAGTTTCTGTGAGGGCTTCTTTGCGGTTGTGGAAATCCATTTGATAGGTTTTCTTGTCGCCAAATCCTGGAGCAGAATCCAAAGCGTCACGAAAAGGGCCATAAAAGGAGGAAGCGTATTTTGCACTGTAACTCAGTATGCCGGTATGGTGAAAGCCTTCGGCTTCAAGTAATTCACGGATATGTTCAACACGTCCGTCCATCATATCGCTTGGCGCGACAAAATCGGCTCCAGCTTGCGCATGTGAGAGGGCTATTTTTGCCAAAACTTCTTTGGTAGGATCATTTAAAATAATCCCTTCTTCCACAATACCATCATGCCCAAAAGAAGAGTAAGGGTCCAAAGCAACATCGGTCATTACGAGCATTTCTGGACAGGTTTTTTTAACCGTTTGTATGGCCAATTGCATTAAGCCTTTTGGGTTTAAGGCTTCAGTCCCTTTATTGTCTTTTAAAAGATCGGGTACTTTGACGAAGAGTAAAACACTTTTTAAGCCAATGCGCCATAATTCATTTATTTCCTCGACCAAAATATCGAGACTCATGCGATAGTAATCGGGCATGGAGGAAATTTCTTCTTTGACCTTGGCTCCTTCCACTAAAAAGATGGGGACGATTAGATCGTCAAGGCTGAGGTGGTTTTCTTGGACCAAAGTTCGAATGGTTGCAGTGGTTCGTAATCTTCTATTGCGTTTTAGTGGATACATAGGTGTGATTTAACTGGGTTCTTCGCTATTGGTTTCTTCTTCAAGAGCAGCGATAGTGTTCTCTATCTCTAAGGGGATTTCGTCCGAATTTGGGGCGTCTACAAAGGCTTTTTCAATCGGCTTTTTCATTGTTCCTTGGGTCATGATAAGCATGGAGGCTAAAATGACCACCAGCAGGACGCGTTCATCTATGACGGAAATGATGCCATCCATGAAAGGGATTTCTTTTATTTGTAAAAAGAGTAAAATGCTGATAAGTCCTCTGGGAGAAATAAAGACCAGGGGAGAGGGTTTGAACTTAAAGGTAGTCGTGGTGAAATAAACATAGCGTATTCCAAACATAACACCAAAAATAAGCAGTCCGCACAGAAATGGGTCAATGGTTGTGAATTCGCTTAAATTAATGGAGAAGCCGAAGAAGAGAAAGAAAAATGTCTTCACCAAAAAAGTAGATTCGGCGGTTAGTATATGGAATTCATGTAATCCTTTTTTGGTTTCCTCTAGATCCAGGTTTCGTTTCATGAAATCGGGTAAGAGTGTCTTAACATTACTCAGGAATAAGCCAAAAATAAAGATGGTCACCAAGGCGGGTAAATGAAAAAATTTACCAAGCGCATAGACCAAAACCAATAGGGCTAAAATGAGAAAGAATTTGACATGGTGTTCAATTTTTTGCAACAGCTGAAACAAGCAATAGGTGATGAAAAGAGAAACCACAATCACCCCAATAATTTGCAAGCCTAAGCCAACGATTGATTCCATACTAATCATGGTTTGATTGGTTTCAAACTGACGAATGGCATAGTTGAACAACATGATTCCTAGGATGTCTGAAAAGGTAGATTCATAGACCACAAACTCTTTATCACGTTCAAAAAGGCTTGCACTTGAGGGGATGGCAACTGCACTGCTTATGATGGACAAGGGAATGGCAAAAATCACAGCGGCTTGGTGCCCTATCCCTAAAAAATGATAGAAAAGTAAATAGACCCCAAGAACATTGAGGATCAAAATGATTCCTGCCGCAAAAAAGCCTTTTAGAATGACGGGAAGTTTGTCGCGTTTTATGTCTAGTTCTAAAGCCCCCTCTAATACAATGAGAATTAATCCAACCGTTCCTAAAACAGGGATGAGGTTTTCTAAAAACCCAAATTCAGTAAACCCATATAGCGTGGTTCCGGTTCGGATAATAATACCGGTAAACATCAATAAAATAACAGCTGGAAATTTTGTTTTTCGCGAAATAATATCAAACAAATAGGAAAAAATAATCAGCAGCGGTAAAACAATCAGTATGGTTAAAGTGCTCATCCTTTGGATTTATTGTTTAAGGTAGTAATTCCCTTTTTTACACCCAATTTTTTGGTGATTTTAACACAGCGATTAGCTCTGCTTCGGGTGAGTTTTCTTCAGGTTGATGGTCATATTTCCATTGTACCTGGGGCGGTAAACTCATTAAAATACTTTCGATACGTCCATTGGTTTTTAAACCAAATAAAGTGCCTTTATCGTGCACTAAGTTGAATTCTACATAACGCCCCCGTCTAATTTCTTGCCATTCCCGTTGAGCAGGAGTGTAGGGAAGTTCTTTTCTTTTTTCTACAATAGGAACATAAGCTTCGAGAAAATGGTCAGCAACATCGGTAACAAAGGTGAACCACTGCTCCATGGTTTTTTGACCAGGTTTTAGGTAGTCAAAAAATAAACCTCCAACGCCTCTAGCTTCTTCACGGTGCGCATTCCAAAAATAGTCGTCACAGCGTTTTTTATATTGTTGATGAAAGGACGTGTCGTGTCTATCACAGGCATCTTTACAAATCTGGTGAAAGTGAACGGCATCCTCATCTACTAAATAGTAGGGGGTTAAATCGAGTCCCCCGCCAAACCATTGATCAGCAATATTTCCCTGGGAGTCATATAATTCAAAATAACGCCAATTGGCGTGTACGGTGGGTGCATTCGGGTTTTTAGGATGTAAAACCAGGCTCAGTCCACAAGCATAAAAAGAAGCCTCGCTAACGTTAAAATGGGTTTGCATGGTTTCGGGTAGGGTGCCGTGAACGCCAGAAATATTCACCCCTCCTTTTTCAAAGACAGCACCATTTTCAATGACCCGTGTTCGGCCACCGCCACCTTCGGATCGCTCCCAAATGTCTTCTTGGAAACCTGCCTTTTCATCTACTTTTTCAAGTGCAGCGGTGATAGTGTCTTGTAGGTTACAGATGTAATTGTAAAACTGGGTTCGCATGGATTAAGCTTTATATTCTTTTACAGCATCAACAAAAGCTTGCGCATGGTCTACCGGAATATTGGGTAAAATTCCGTGTCCTAAGTTGACAATATAACGATCTTTTCCAAAGCCATCGATCATTTTCTTTACTTCACTTTTGATAGTGGGTATAGGAGACAACAAACGCGATGGATCAAAGTTTCCTTGTAAGGTGATTTGTCCACCAGACAGATAGCGTGCATTTCGTGCACTACACGTCCAATCTACTCCTAAGGCACTAGCACCCGATTTTGCCATATCGTGTAGAGCAAACCAGCATCCTTTTCCAAAAACAATGACAGGAATATCGTCTTTCAGCGCCGTAACAATTTGTTGAATGTATGGCCACGAAAAGATGTTGTAATCATCAGGAGAAAGTAACCCCCCCCATGAATCAAATAGTTGTATTGCATCGACCCCGGCTGCAACTTTTGCTTTGAGATAGTCAATGGTGGTATCGGTAATCATTTGTAGTAGTCGATGAGCCAATTCTGGCTGACTAAAACAAAAAGCTTTAGCCTTGTCAAAGTTTTTCGAGCCTTGTCCTTGTACTGCATAGCACAATAGTGTCCAGGGGGAACCTGCAAAACCAATCAGCGGAACTTCATCGTTCAAGGCTTGCTTGGTCATTTTTACGGCATCGATAACGTAACCTAGGGCAACTTCAGCATCGGGGACAATAACCTCATTTAGCGTAGCAGCATTCTGAATTGGTTTTGGTATCCATGGGCCAACATCAGCTCTCATTTCAACCTCAATATTCATGGCTTGTAGCACGACCAGGATATCGCTGAATAAAATGGCTGCATCTGTCCCAATTTGATTGATGGGCATGATGGTTATTTCTGTCGCCAGTTCCGGAGTTTGACAACGGGTGAAAAAGTCATATTTTGCCTTCAACTTCATGAAATCGGGCAAATAACGTCCCGCTTGGCGCATCATCCATACAGGTGGACGGTCAACAGTTTCTCCTTTTAAGGCACGTAAAAATAAATCGTTCTTTATCATACTAGACGAGTAAAATGGTTTTTAACCGCTGCTATCATGTGTTCTACAGAAGGTTGATTGGCGGTAATGATTGTTTCGGTGTGTTCTTCTAATGCTTTTGCTGTGGTTGGTCCAATGGCAAAACAGAGGGTTTTATTAAGTGAGTTTTTTTGAAGGTAACTTCTAACCCCATTGGGGCTGTAAAATAAAATCCCATCAAAATCACCCACTACTTTGGGCTGCGGTTTGCTACTGTAAACTTCCACTATTTCTAAGGGAAGGCTTTTGCGCTGAAAAAATTCTTCCAAATGAGGCATTCGTTCGTTTCCGGTAAAAAACAAAAAAGACTGTTTTTCATTCAAATCAGTTAAAAAAGAAGCTAAATCTGCAGAGTTTTGCATCATTTTCGTCACTTTTTGTCCATTTTCTTCTAAAATAGATTTCGTTTTTTCGCCTACACAATAGCAGTTTTTTTCGGAAACTTGCTGTTGATTGAAGACAGCTTTTACCGCGTTTTGGGAAGTAAAAATGAGTGATTTGTCTTTCGTGTTAGTAGAAAATGGTTCAGGGTGACAGGTGATAAAATCCCATTCTGTGTAGCTCACACCGGCCTGGATAAGTCTGTCCTTATGGGCAGCACTGAGTAGTTTGGTCGATAAAAGGCGGAAACCACTCATGTGTTTGATTTAAATTCGTTCATCAAATCTGCCCCACCTTGAGCCAATAATTGTTTGGCCAATTCACTCCCTTTTTCTTTGTATTCGTTTAGGGGAAAATTAGCTGAAATTTCTTCTAGTTTTTCTCCGTTTAGGGCGTATAAACCTCCTGAAAAAGTGATGTTTTCTCCTTCGCAGCGAGCAAGAGCGCCAATTGGTGCAGTGCATCCCCCTTCTAGCGTGCGTAAAAAATCGCGTTCTACATGCGTACAGCGTTCCGCTTCTGGGTTGTTGAGCTGGGCAAGTAATGCGTGTATTTCGTTGTCTTCTGTTCGAGCAACCACCATCAATGCTCCTTGTGCAGGGGCTGGAAGAAGGTCGCTTAAGGTGTCAATTTCTTCATTTTCAATGGCTAGTCGTTCAAGGGCTGCTTCAGCAAAAATTGCCCCGTCCCAGTCAGAATGATAAAGTTTTTCAAAGCGTGTTTGGATGTTTCCGCGTAAGGGGACAACGCTGTCTTCGGGATGTAAACTCAACCACTGGGCCTTTCTTCGTAGACTTCCTGTTGCTATCACCCGGGTTTTTTTATGCTTTGCTTTCTTGTTCTTCCAAACCATAACATCGCCCACAAGACCGCGTTCTAAAACAGCTGTTTGTACAATGCCTTGCGGCAATAAGGTGGGCACGTCTTTCATGCTATGAATGGCTATATCAATGGTTTTATTGAGTAAAGCACTGTCCAATGTTTTGGTAAAAACCCCTATTATACCCATGCTGTAGAGGGGTTGAGTAAGGTCTAAATCTCCTTGACTTTTTACTGGAATTAGGGTAGTCTCTACGCCTAGTTTTTTAAGCTTTTCTTGTAAAGTTTTGGCCTGCCAAAGAGCCAATGCACTATCGCGTGTACCAATAAGCAATGGACTATTCATGGTGGGAGGGGTCGAGTTGGAATACATCTTTGAAGATGGAGAGTGTATCGTTTGCTTTACTCGGATTTTCTTTGAGGTAATTGGCCAGTTGCCCGGTAATTTTTTGAATCATCTGATCAGAAACAACCGTTGCTTCTTCAGATATTGTTTGTTTGCGTTGACGCGCTTTAATGTCTGCACTTTGTTGGGCGGTCAATTTGGCTTTCAATGCACGCAGAGTTGGTGCATATTGTCGGTCGTGTAACCACTGTAAAAATTCGTTTTCAACCTCGTTTAAAATCGCTTCTGCTTGGGGTAAATGTTTTTTTCGCTCGGTCAACGTTTTGTTGGTGATTTGCGACAGGGTATCGAGATTGACAACGGTAACATTTGGTAAAGATTTTACGTTCTCGTGCACATTGCTTGGAATCGATAAATCTAAAATTAACAAGGGCTTGTCGGTATGAATAATGTCTTTTCCAACGGTGGGGAGTTGTGCTCCAGTGGCCACAATCATTACATCTGCTTTGCGAATTTCGGTGGGTAAATCTCCGTATTCTTTTACTAAAACATTGAATTTTCCAGCGACAATTTTGGCTTTATCGTGGGTGCGATTGATCAAAACAATATGGTCATTGGTGGTGTGTTTGATGAGGTTTTCACAAGTGATTCGCCCAATTTTACCCGTGCCAAAGAGCAAGATGTTTTTGTTGGAGACATCTTCGATATGTTGAATGATGTATTGCACTGACGCAAAGGAAACGGAGGTAGCTCCGGTAGAGATTCTTGTTTCTGTTTTGATGCGTTTACTGGCTTGGATAACTGCATTGACCATACGTTCTGAAAATCCATTGGCCAAGCCCAGTTTTTTGGAACGGTAAAAGCCTTGTTTTAATTGGCCGATAATTTCGAAGTCACCAAGAATTTGAGAATCGAGGCCACTCCCTACAAGGAAAATATGATGAATTGCTGTTTCGTTTTTCAGCACGAACCCCAGTTTATTAAATACGGAAATTTCACCGCCAGAATGAGTGCATAATAATTCAATCAGTAGATTTGGGTGATCTGCATAGACGTATATTTCTGTTCTGTTGCAGGTTGTATTGATCAATATTTCTGAAACACCCAGCGTTTTGGCTTCAACTAAAAGACCTTTGCACTGCTCGGTGCTTAAGCTAAACTTTCCACGCGTAACCAGATCTGCTGTTTTATAGCTAATCCCAATGGCGTAAAAATCTTTATTGCTGCTGTCCGCGTTCATTATTTAATTTTAAATCCGCTACAAAAATAACCTACCTGTTAGAAAAAAAGTAACGCTAAAAGTAGATAAAGTAACGCAAAGCGATTATTTTTGAACAAATTCAGGTAAAGTAAGGCTTTTAATAGACTACCCCTAGGCTATTAAGACTCGTTCTAAACAACAAAAGACTATCAAAGATGCAAAAAAATAACGACAAAAGTTTGGCAAGAATAACCCAGATTGAAGAAGGGTTTTTAGTGTTGCGTTTTCAGAATGATACAGCGGCTGAAGTACGTGAATCGTATGAGCTTAGCAGTGATTTTATACAATTCCATTTCTGTATGAAGGGACGTGGGAATTTTGTTTTCAATGCAGGTAGTTATGTTTTTCCGGTAGAGGAAGAGAATAATGTCTTACTGTTTAATCCGCAACAAGACTTACCTATTGATTTAAAATTGGCGGGGCATAGTTGGATCATTAGCGTGATAATTTCGATTAAAAAATTTCACAGTTTGTTTTCTCAAGATGCAGATCATATTTCTTTTCTCAGTCCAGAAAACAATTCTAAAAAATACTATGACACGGCCATAATTTCGCCAAACATGGCCGTTGTTTTAAGTCAGATTTTAAATGCTAATGTGCACAAAAGCATGCAGTCACTTTACCTAAAGGGGAAGGTGTATGAACTACTGAGTTTGTATTTTAATAAAAATGAAGATGCCGACAGTGAGCAATGCCCCTTTTTGGTCGATGAGGACAATGTGCGAAAAATCCGCAAAGCCAAAGAAATTATTTTGGAGCAAATGGTAGAACCGCCCTCTTTGCAGGCGTTGTCGGAAGAAATTGATTTAAGCTTGAGTAAATTAAAAGAAGGTTTCAAACAATTGTACGGCGAAACAGTTTATGGTTATTTATTGACCCATAAAATGGAGGAAGCTAGACGCATGCTTGAATCGGGTAAATTTAACGTCAACGAAGTAGGATTAAAAGTGGGCTATTCCACCTCCAGTCATTTTATCGCCGCCTTTAAAAAGAAATATAACACGACCCCCAAAAAATACCTACTATCCTTATCTTCGTAAAAAAAAATGCCGGTCGAATTTTCGGCCAAAAGAAAAAGAAAAAAGCATATGAAAGGAGTATTATTGGTCAACTTGGGATCGCCAGATAGCCCCAATCCACCAGATGTTAAAAAGTATTTAGGTGAGTTTTTAATGGACGAACGGGTCATTGACGTTCCAAAATTATTGCGCACCATTTTGGTTAAAGGTATCATCTTAAATACTCGGCCAAAAAAATCGGCTAAAGCGTATAAAAAAATATGGTGGGAGGAAGGTTCTCCCTTAATTGTTTTGTCAGAACGCCTGCATTCTAAAGTGCAGGAAAAAGTAAGTGTACCAGCTAGTTTAGCTATGCGTTATGGAAAACCTTCCATTAAAACAGGTTTACAAGAATTGGCAGACAAAGGCGTAACAGATGTTTTAATCATTCCGTTGTATCCACAATTTGCGATGGCCACAACCGAGACTATTTTAGTCTTGGCAGAAGAATTGAGACAACAGTTTTTTTCTCAAATGGAATTTACTTCTTTACCTCCTTTTTACAAGCACCCAGATTATGTTCGGGTATTGTCCAATTCAATTCAAGAATATTTGAAAGACAAAGAGTGGGAACACCTATTGTTTTCTTATCACGGTATACCAAAGCGTCACATTCGCAAGTCAGATATTACGAAATCGCACTGTAAAATGGACGGGAAATGTTGTCAAACCGACTCTCCGGCGCACGAGTTTTGTTACAGTCATCAGTGTTACGAAACGACCAAGCAGGTCGCCACTTATCTTGAATTGAAAGAAGGAACCTATTCGACCTCTTTTCAATCTCGTTTAGGAGGCGACCCGTGGCTACAGCCTTATACCGATAAAACCATCGAAGCTTTTGCTAAAAACGGAACCAAGAAAATGGCCGTTGTAACACCCGCTTTTGTCTCAGATTGCTTAGAAACATTAGAAGAAATTGGAATGGAAGCAGCCGAAGATTTTGAAGACAATGGAGGAGAACATTTACACGTTGTTCCTTGTATAAATGATCGGGAAGAATGGATTAAAGTTATGAGTCGCTGGATTGATGAGTGGGCACAAACACCTGTTCAGGCCTAATGGCAGATCGGGCAGTAAATATGGGTACAGATCCAATTGGAAAACTCTTGATTCGACAAGCTGTTCCGGCTTCGATTGGGATTTTGGTCATGTCACTGAATATATTAATTGACACCATTTTTGTGGGTCAATGGATTGGTGCAAATGCCATTGCTGCAATTAATGTTGTCTTACCGGTTTCTTTTTTTATTGCCGCTTTGGGGATGTCCATCGGGATGGGTGGAGGTTCAATTATTTCTAGGGCATTGGGAAGTAATCAAACCGCAAAGGCGAATAAAGTCTTTGGAAATCAAATTACCTTAACCCTTATTTTTACGTTGGGTTTTATGTTTTTGGGCTTGGTTTTCATGGAGCAGATCATTCCCTTGTTTGGCGGAAAAGGAGCGCTCTATCCCTTGGCGAAAATCTATTACATAATTGTTGTCATTGGCGTGCCAGTTTTGGGTTTTTCTATGATGGGAAACAACACCATTCGTTCGGAAGGCAAACCCAGAAATGCTATGTATGCCATGGTGCTCCCCTCTGTCTCTAATTTAATTTTAGATTACGTATTTATTTACGAATTTGGATGGGGAATGGAGGGCGCTGCTTGGGCAACCACTCTATCCTATGTGATTTGTGGTGCTTATATTCTCTACTTTTTTCTGTCCAAGAAATCAGACTTAAGCCTCAAATGGAGTGATTTTATTCTCGATGTAAAATTAATCAAAGAAATTGGTGGTCTTAGTTTTGTGACACTTTCTAGACAGGCAGTGGTTAGTTTTACCGTACTGTTGATGAACAATATTTTATTTACGCTTGAAGGTGAGAGTTTGGTTGCAGTTTATGCGATCATTAGTAGGATGTTAATGTTCGCGCTTTTTCCTATTTTGGGAATCACCCAAGGTTTTGTTCCAATTGCAGGCTATAACTACGGGGCCAATCATAAAGAACGTGTTGTTGCAGTCATTAAAAAAGCGATTGTATATGCCACTGGACTAGCGACACTTGTGTTTCTGATGATTGTTTTTTTTGCGGAACATATTGCGGCTGTTTTCACCAAAGACCCTTTGGTTGTTAGTACCACGGCCAAAGTGCTTACATGGGTATTTTTAAGCACCCCTATCATTGGGGTGCAGTTGATTGGATCGGCCTATTTTCAAGCGATAGGGAAGGCAATTCCAGCACTTTTATTAACCCTTACACGTCAAGGGTTTTTCTTTATTCCGCTGCTGTTTATCCTTCCAAACTATTATGGGAGTTTTGGTGTATGGATTTCTTTTCCCATTGCAGAATTGGTCGCAACCATAGTAACGGCGTTTTTTCTTCAACGCGAGGTGAAAAAATATATCGCGACAACCTAGGCAGTATGCCCCTTCCTTTTTGTATTTTAGTTTAATCTTAAAATAATATTTCCTGTGGACGCGTATTATAATTACATCAAAGCCTTGCATCTAATCTTTGTGATTACATGGTTTGCGGGCTTGTTCTACATGCCTCGTTTATTTATTTATCACATTGAGGCCAACGAAAAAGGAAGCCCAGATCGAGAAATACTCGGAACACAGCTGAAACTAATGGCCAAGCGACTGTGGTACATCATTACCTGGCCCTCGGCAATACTTGCTACAATCTTCGCGATTTTATTACTCTATATAATACCTTCATGGCTAGCTCAAGACTGGATGACCATTAAATTATTTTTTGTCGGTTTATTGTTTTTGTATCATTTTAAAACCCACCAAATCTTCAAGGCTTTTCAACGCGATGAAATTAAGTATTCTTCCCTTTTTATGCGAATATGGAATGAAGGGGCCACACTTCTGTTGTTTGCCATTGTCTTTTTGGTTATTCTGAAAAGTAGTTTTCATTGGATCTTTGGCGTCTTATCCATCATTGGGTTAGGTGTCTTACTGATGTTAGGCATAAAATTATATCAGCTTGTCCGTAAAGACTAAACCATGAGTAAAAGAAAAATATCATTGCGAACACGGATTTTCTTCTCCATGATCGTACTTACCATTTTTTCGCTCTTATTGATTTTGGTAGCCTCGTATATCCAGTATGAAAACCAAAGTGAAGATTACAATCTTCGCCGACTCATACGGAAAGAAACACAGGTTAAAAATCATTTGAATTACCTTATGCGCAGGGATTCGAGTTTTCATCAAATCGCAGCGCATAAAGAAAAGAGTCAGCAAGACTTCTCTTCCATTGCGACCATTCACAAGGTGGAATATGCGCTCTATACCCTGTCGGGTGAACCCTTGTTTTTTTCCTATGTGGAGGGTGTTCAAGGGCATAAGCTAGCCCCCTCCATTTTAAATGAATTGTTTAACGATCAACGTCAACGCATTGGGTTGCTCAATGAGGCGGAAAGAGGAAAGTTTCAATCCTCTTACAGTGTGTTGAAAGATTATATGGATCAGCCTTATGTGATTTTGTATTTCCCTTATTTTGAAGATATTTCGTTTAGCACCACCGAGCTCAATATCTTTTTGACACGGGTGTTTCAAATCTCTCTCTTGATGATGGTGATTACTTTTGCCTTTGCGTTTTTATTGTCTGGCTTCATTACGAGTCCCATTGAGTCTTTGCGCAAGAAAATCGATCAGACCGGTTTGTTGAAAGGCAATGAACGGATTTCGCTAAACAATGCTAGTAAAGAAATTGACACCTTGGTGAACTCTTACAACAGTATGTTGGATGCCCTAGAAATGAGTGCCGAAAAATTGGCCAGGAGTGAACGAGAACAAGCATGGCAAGAAATGGCCAAACAAGTTGCGCATGAGATCAAGAATCCGTTAACGCCCATGCGATTGACGATTCAAAGTTTCCAACAACGTTTTGATCCTGCAGATGAGGGTAGTTTGGAAAAATTAAACGATTTCTCAAAAGTATTAATCGAGCAGATCGATACCATGAGCAACGTAGCCAGTGCTTTTTCAGATTTTGCAACCCTGCCGCAACCTGAGATTATTGAAGAAGATATAGTAGAAATAACCCGTTTGGCTACAGAGATTTTTGAAGCCTCAAACATCCAATTGATCGCACCGTCTACTCCGTTGCTATGGCCAATAGATCGCACCCAGTGGATTCGTGTTTTGACCAATTTAATTCAGAATGCAATTCAGGCCATTCCGCAGGGGCGTGAACCAAAAATTGAGGTACGCTTAAGTCTTCAAAAAGATCAATTAGAAATTCAAATTACGGACAATGGTACGGGGATTTCTACTGAAGATATTCATCGGGTTTTTGAGCCAAAGTTCACTACAAAAACAGGTGGAATGGGGCTTGGTTTAGCCATTGTAAAAAACATTATTGATTCCCTTAACGGAACGATAGATTTTAATTCTTCCCTCAAAAGCGGCACGACATTTTCCATGAAATTAAGACACCCTAGTCATGACATATAAACACTTATTGATCGAGAAACAAGACAGAATAGCTTGGATAAACATTAATCGTCCAACAAAATTGAATGCTTTGAACGGCGAGGTTTTGGAAGAGCTACATGCTGCTTTTAGTGCTATAAAAGCAGACGAGGAAGTTCGGGTCGTTGTACTTACGGGAAGTGGAGAAAAAGCATTTGTTGCTGGGGCAGATATTGCTGAGTTTGCACAATTTGATGTTACCGAAGGAGAATCACTAGCGAAAAAAGGACAGGACTTAGTATTCGATTTCATTGCAAACATGACACAGCCCGTCATTGCTGCCGTTAACGGATTTGCCTTGGGAGGCGGACTAGAATTGGCTTTGTCTTGTCATATTCGTATTGCTTCGACCAATGCACGAATGGGTCTCCCAGAAACCTCTTTGGGAGTTATTCCGGGTTATGGTGGAACGCAGCGTCTTGCGCAATTGATTGGACGAGGGCGTGCAACAGAGCTTATTTTGACCTGTCGAATGATGGGGGCAGAAGAAGCGCTTCAAACCGGTTTGGTGTCGCGTGTTGTACCTCAAGAAGAATTGTTGGCTACTGCAGCAGAAATGGGTGGGAAAATCATGAATAATTCCTCTAATGCTATTGCACATGCCTTGCAATCTATTGCGGCAGGCTATGAAGAAGGTGTCGATGGTTTTGACGTAGAAATAGCGCACTTCGGGAATTGCTTTGGGCATCTAGAGTTTAAAGAAGGAACACAAGCATTTTTAGAAAAACGAAAAGCTAACTACTAATACCGTTTCGAACAACAGCCTCGACCTGATCAATAGCATCGTTTACGGATAGTCCTTTTGGATCAACAGGAGTGTTGACATCAATGCTTATTTTTACACTCAACGGCATAGGGAAGTATTTCCATTTAACCAGTTTCCAAGAATTATTGATGCTAATAGGAACTAATAACGCATCTGGTACTTCTTCTAAAATGATTTTTAGCCCTCCGCGTTGAAAGGGTTTGGGCTGTCCATTTCGTGTTCGGGTGCCTTCAGGGAAAATGACGATGGACCAACCGTTTGCACGCACATTTTTACAAAACGCTTTAATGGCTTTGAGTGAGCCAACCGAGTCCTTGCGGTCAATCAACACATTTCCTCCTTTGCGTAAATGATAGGAAATACTAGGCAGTCCTTTCCCCAATTCTTTTTTGGCTACAAACTTTGGAAGGTAGTGCCTCAAGAACCAAATCAATGGCGGAATGTCATAGGTGCTTTGATGATTCGATACAAAAACCAAGGTGCGGTCTTTTGGAAAACTAAAAGGATTGTTGAATCGAACGCTTGTGCCAAGAAGACCAAGGCTGCGTATGAGAAAGAAATTAAGGTAACTAATCGCTTTGCTTTGTGCGGGTATACCAAAAAGATAAAAACAAATCAACTGAATGGGATGAAACAGCACAAGTAGGCTTCCAAAAACCAAATAATAAATTGACGAAAAAAGGTAAGAAAGGGGTTTAATCATACCTACAAATATACAGGATAAAATCTAGTCCTAGCAGTGCTCGTCAAAGGCTTGTCTTAGGTTTTCAGCAATTAAATCTGCTGGACGGCCTTCAATGTGGTGGCGTTCTAACATATGCACCAGTTCACCATCTTTAAACAAAGCCATAGAAGGAGAAGAGGGAGGAAAAGGAACCATCATGCTTCTTGCAACATCGGTAGCTTCACGATCCACTCCTGCGAAAACAGTAACTAGAGTTGAAGGTACTTTTTCGTTGTCCAACGAAAAACGAACGCCAGGGCGGGCATTTGCTGCAGCACATCCACAAACAGAATTTACCACAACCAAGGTTGTTCCTGCTCCATTGATGGCGTCTTCTATTCTCTTTACGTCATTTATTTGTTCAAAACCAACGGCTGTTAATTCGTCGCGCATTGGTTGTACTAATTCTGCTGGATACATATTTTTTTTTTTTAGCTGCTACAAAGATAACTAGTTTTCTCATTTCTTGCTAGCTGTTATGGTCATTTTAAAGTTAAAGTTATCTTTGTTTAACCAAAAATTAATCAATGCTTAAATGGATAACAGCAATTTTAGGATACACATATTTCCGATTTGGCGGCGCCATTTTGGGGTACTTTCTGGGAAGTTTATTGGAACAACTTTTTAACCCCAAGAAAAGAAGCGCTTTTGGCGGGATTCAGTTTCAACGGATGCAAGCAGATCAAGTTCAATTGAATTTGTTGTCTCTGGCAGCTATTGTGATTAAAGCAGATGGTAAGGTAGATCAACGAGAATTACAGTTTGTTCGAAACTATTTCATCGCCAATTATGGGAAGGAATATGCCTCAGTAATTTTCGCAAAGTTCAACACTGAAATAAATAAGGAGCAACAAAACCTGAGGGAATTGACCCGTTTATTTGTACAAGGGGCACGCTATGAAACTCGTTTGCAAATCCTTCATTTTTTGTATGGTATTGCCAACGCAGATGGACATATTGCAGAGGTAGAAGTGCAAAAGATTTTACAGATTGCCCTAGCCATGCAACTACGCGCTGCAGACATTGAAAGCATCAAAGCTATGTTTGTCAAATCGGCGGACAATGCCTATAAAATCCTCGAAATTCTTCCCACCGCTTCAGATACTGAAGTGAAAAAAGCTTATCGCGACAAAGCAAAGAAATTCCATCCCGACAAGATTCAGTCCGATGATGCGGCGCTTAAAAAAGGAGCACAGGAGAAGTTTCAGCAGGTACAAGCAGCCTATGAGGCAATTCAAAAAGAACGTGGAAACTAATGGAAACTTTTAATTTTTATTTCTCACTAGGTTTTCAGCATGTGACTGACTTTAATGGGTTGGATCATTTCTACTTTATCATTGCATTGGCGCTTCCTTTTGGGTTTAAACAAGCGCAGAAATTACTCTGGTGGGCTACTCTTTTTACCTTGGGTCACAGTCTCTCATTGATTGGAAATTATTACGCATCGGTTGCTTTTTCGGCCTATTGGATTGAGTTGCTAATTCCCGTGACAATTGCCCTGAGTTGCCTTCCCATTTTAGTGCAACAAACACCCAAAACAAATGGGTATGCCAGTGGATTAACCTTGCTTTTTGGAATTATTCATGGCTTTGGTTTTGGTCGTTTTTTTAGCATGATGGTCGCTCCAGAAGATGCTGGGACAAGTCTTTTTTCTTTTGCGCTTGGCGTAGAGGCAGCTCAAATAGCGATCGTTTTATGTGTACTACTGCTCAATTTTATTATCGGCATGACAACAAAATGGTTGCGTCTATGGCGAACCCTAATTGGGATAGTCATTTTCTTGTTGGCCGTGATTATGATAGTTGAACGAATCTAATTACCTTCCGCACTTACTTTATTAAATTATGCAGCAAATAGCTTCTCCTTTTACACTCCCGAACGGATCGGTATTGAAAAATCGTATCGCCAAATCAGCCATGAGTGAAAACATAGGCACCTTTAACAATGCGCCCACACCAACCCTTATAAACGCATATTCCGTATGGGCCAAAGGTGATCCGGGATTGTTGATCACAGGAAATGTAATGGTTGATTCTCGTGCTTTGGGCGAGCCCAAAAATGTTGTGGTAGAAGATTACACACATTTTGATTTACTTAAGCAGTGGGCCAAAACAGTAGAAGGCACGGGCGTGCATTTGTGGCCGCAACTCAATCATCCAGGTCGACAAGCCTTTGCCTCAATCAATAAAGAAATAGTGGCTCCTTCTGCCGTTCCTTTAAAAATGGGTGGTGCCTCCGGAATGTTTAGGACAGCCACTCCTCTGACCGAAGATGCCATTTGGGATATTATCAAACGCTTTGGAAATGCTGCTCGCATTATGAAAGAAGCGGGCTTTACTGGCTGTCAAATTCATGGAGCACATGGCTACTTGGTGAGTCAGTTCTTGTCCCCAATTAGCAATACCCGAACCGATAAATGGGGTGGAACGCTGGAAAATAGGGCTCGCTTTGTCTTGGAGGTGTATCGTGAAATTCGCGCGCAAGTAGGAGAAGATTATCCTGTGGGGATTAAAATTAATTCTGCCGATTTTCAACGGGGCGGTTTTACCGAAGAGGAGTCAATGGAGGTGGTGCAAATCCTGTCGAAAGAAGGGATTGATTTGATTGAAATCTCAGGTGGAACCTATGAGAAACCCGCCATGGTAAAAGGGAGTCGAAAACAGAGCACCATAGAACGAGAAGCCTACTTTTTGGACTATATCGAAAAAGCAAGAAGTATTACCGATAAGCCTTTATTGTTAACAGGAGGATTTCGTTCTGTGAAAGTAATGGAAGATGCCCTCGCAGGTGGAAAATTAGACATTATTGGCCTTGCACGTCCATTTTGCCTTTATCCAAACTTGGCTAAAAATATTTTTGAGGGAAGCGTTGAGCGATTTGAAGCACCTGTACCAAGGATTGGAATTGCGTTTTTGGATAAAATGGGGGGAGTAGAATTGCCCTGGTACGAATTGCAAATTCAACGCCTAGGTAAAGGGAAGCAGCCCAAGCCAAAATTAGCAGGAATATGGGCGTTCATTTTCACACTAAAAGGAATGTTTATAAAGTCTTTCCGAAAGAATTAATGGTTTAGGTTTTTTTTAACGGCCAGTAAAACACCAGTAGATAACGTTAGTTGAGTGGTGATAAATTGAGGTTGACTTTCCATAAACGTTAGAAAATCATTGACTTTTTTTTGATGCCCTTCGGGCCAATTGGGCTGGGGGAGAAGATCATCGACCATGTAAATTCTACCCGTATTTAACAGAGAAAGTGTTTTGCTTAAATCGCTGTATTTCCCTGGCCAAGCATCGGCAAAGATAAGGTCAAAACCCTCATCAGTATAGTTTTGCAGCCATTTTAAGCATCTTCATAAAGAATAGAAACCCGATGATCGTCTTTGAAATGAGGGATAACTTCTTTCAGTAAATTTTGATCATTATCAATTGAAATAAGCGTTGATTCCTGATCCATGCCGGCGACCATCCAAGAAAGCGATAGTCCCATTCCAGTACCAAGCTCAAGGAACTGACCTTTTGGCTTTGCAGTAATTAAGGTTTTTAAGAGCTCTCCCTCGGGTTGTTTTGATCCCATGGAAAAATCAATGGTTTTACTCGTTAACTGCAAAGCAGTATAGGATTTAGGAACTAAAGAATGCATGATTTAGGGACTTATTTTTTAAAGATAAAAAAATTCCTTGGCTTAATTTAAATCAATACCTTAGTATTTCGATGAATAAACAAACACAGTACGATCGCGCATACCTAAAGATGGCTCAGACTTGGGGACAATTGTCCTATTGTGAGCGTAAAAAAGTGGGTGCGCTTATTGTTAAAGACCGGATGATCATTTCAGATGGTTACAATGGAACTCCTTCGGGTTTTGAAAATGTTTGCGAAGACGAAAATTACGACACAAAATGGACTGTTTTGCATGCCGAAGCCAATGCGATTTTGAAAGTAGCTTCGTCTACACAATCATGCAAAGGCGCAACGCTTTACATTACCCTCTCTCCCTGTAAAGAGTGTTCAAAACTCATCCATCAATCAGGGATAAAAAGAGTGGTCTATGCCACGGCATATAAAGATTTATCTGGTGTAGAATTCTTGAAGAAAGCAGGGGTTGATGTGGAATCCTTCCCCCTCGAAAAAAGTGAATAAATGAAACGCTACAATCTTTTTTTATGGATCATAGTGTTGCTCTCCATGGCTTTGGGCTTTCTAATTGGAACCAATCAGCAATTGGTCGAAAACGTTATTCGGACACCACAAAACGGCAGTCAAAAGCTCAACCAATTCTTGCGGTATTTGGATCGCTACTATGTTGATCAAATTGATATTGACAGTTTGTCTACTGAAGTAATACAAGACTTAATTCGAAAATTAGATCCGCACTCTTTTTATATTCCTAAAGAAGAATTGGCCCGTATGGCAGAAAACATGCAAGGTAATTTTGTGGGTATTGGGGTTAGCTTTTTTATGGAACAAGACACCGTTAGCGTTGTTCGTGTTTTACCCGAAGGTCCAAGTAAGCGCGCAGGACTTTTGGCAGGCGATCGAATTCTATTGGCCAATCAAGATACTTTGTACGGAAAGCAATTGACCAGTGAAGATATTGTGAATCGTTTAAGGGGGGAAAATGAAAGTTTAGTAAACCTCAGTATATATAGACCCGGCACACAAGAACATTTTGTGCTCCCATTAAATCGAGGTGCTGTTCCCATTACATCGGTTTCTCATTATTTGCTAAAGGAAAAAGTGGGCTACATAAAAATCAATCGGTTTGCAGAAACCACCAACAGAGAATTCCAGCGTGCAGTAGTCGATTTGAAAGAGCAAGGAATGACTCAGATGGTGTTGGATTTACGGAATAATCCTGGTGGTTATCTTGAAGCAGCAGAACAAATTGCAGACACTTTCTTAGCAGAAGGCAAATCCGTTGTGATGTTGGAAAGTAATCAAGGAAAACAAACAACCACCTTTAGTACAGCAAAAGGTGCCTTTGAAGAAGGTCAGGTGTATGTCTTGCTCAATGGCGAATCAGCTTCAGCAAGCGAAGTTGTTGCAGGAGCATTACAAGACAATGACCGTGCATGGATTTTGGGTCAACGCAGTTTCGGAAAAGGCTTGGTTCAACAACAAATGCCTTTGGGAGCGCAAGAAGCTGTTCGACTAACCACAGCTCGTTACTACACCCCTTCAGGGCGATCGATCCAGCGTCCTTTTGACAATGGGACACAAGCCTATTATGATGAGGTTAAACAGCGCTACAATACCGGTGAACTTGCCGATGTTTCTAAGGTGCCGCAAAATGATTCACTTGCTTTCACCACACCAAAAGGAAGAAAGGTCTATGGTGGAGGTGGTATTGTACCCGATGTATATTTGCCCAACAATGCCAATCCAGAAGATGATTGGAGTGATTATTTGTTGCGGTCGAATTTGATCAATCATTTTGTTTTTAAGGAATTGGATCAACGAAGAAAAGACTTCTCTTCGATTGATCGAGAGACTTTTGTGTCGCAGCCTCTTCCTAATAAGGAGCAGTGGCTCGCAGCCTTGAAAATTTACCTAGACGAGCAGTCGGTTCCCTTAAATCTTGAGAACACAGACTTGGCTAGTGCCGCGATACATTCCTACTTAGGCTTGCAGTTATTTGATGAAGTGACCCAACTAGAAATTCTTCACAGGGAAGATCGTTTTGTACAAGCTGCTCTTGAGGAATTGGCGAAAAAACCATTGGACTAGTTTAAAATTTCCTTCCTTTTTGCTGTGCCGTAATTTTAAGCGAAAGAATTAGAATCCAGAGTAACAAAAGAGCAGAACCAGAGGCGAGTATGCCAATAATGGCCACCAGGCTATCGCCCTGCGTTGGTGCTTCCCAGTCAATTAATGTAGTGTTAAAAATCATCATTCCTAGGGCAAGAACCATCATGATACGTAAGAAGATTTTCATAAAATAGGGATTAAAAAATTTGTTGAATATTGGTTGTGAAGAGTTTTACAGCAATAGCTAAGAGCACTACGCCAAATATTTTTCGGATAATATTGATGCCCGAACGACCGAGTAGGTTTTCAATTTTTTGAGATGATTTTAAAATCAGATATACAATAATAATATTGATCAATATGGCCACAATTATATTGATCACATGGTATTCTGCGCGCAATGACAGTAAAGAAGTTAAGGTACCTGCTCCAGCAATCATTGGAAATGCCAAGGGAACAATCGAAGCCGTTTCGGGTTCTTCATCTTTATACAGACTGATGCCTAAAACCATTTCAATGGCCAAGAAGAAAATAATGAAAGAGCCAGCTACGGCAAAAGAATTGGTGTCGATTCCGATGAGTTTCAAAATCTCTTCTCCTACAAATAGAAAAGCAATCATTATTATAGCCGAGACAATAGAGGCTTTTTCCGATTGAATATGACCAACTTTGGCACGTAAACTAATTACAATAGGGACACTTCCAATAATATCAATTACCGCAAAAAGCACCATTCCAGCAGTAAAAATCTCTTTTACATCAAAATTCATTGTTGTTGATTTAGACTGTAAAAGTACTTTAATTCTAGATGATTTATCTTTTCTATTCACAAATTATACAGGAGAACAACTATCTTTGAAAAGATGATTCAACTAGGCAAAACCCTCATATCGGAAGATCTTTTAGAGAAAGAGTTTGTGTGCAATATTCAACAGTGCAAAGGAGCCTGTTGTGTTGAAGGAGAAGCAGGAGCTCCTTTAGAAGAAGCCGAATTGGCGGAAATAGACAAACACTTCGAAGCCATTAAGCCCTACTTGAATGCTAAAGGTTTGGCAGAAATTGAAAAGCAAGGGCGTTATATTAAAGGATGGGACGGCGAATGGGAAACACCAATAGTTGACGGAAAAGAATGTGTGTATACTCTTTTTGACGCTCAAGGGAAAGCATCTTGCGGAATAGAAAAAGCCTATTTGGATGGGAAAATTGATTGGAAAAAACCCGTTTCTTGCCACCTCTATCCAATTCGAGTGCAGCAGTATTCAGAATTTTCTGCCGTGAATTATCACCAATGGCAAATTTGCGATACCGCTTGTTCTTTGGGAGAAGAATTGAAGGTTCCGGTCTATCAATTTGTAAAAGAAGCCTTGATTCGTAAATTCGGAAAAGCATGGTTTATTTCTTTAGAAAAGTTGGCCAAAGAAAAACAGAACTAGCGCTTTGTGTGTTTACAGGGCTTGCGGACTGAGTTAGCGCCTAAATAGCTTGTTTTAAGCACTTTGTAAAACAGTCCATTTTTGCTTTTACACAACAAAGAGGGGTGTTTTGTTAAAAACTAAGGGGCATTGTGAATAAGTATGACTTTCATTTCTGACCACAATTTTAAATCTTTGTTAGAAACAAAATATACCTAGAATTTTAAAAATTGATGATGATATGGCAGCTGTAGAACCGATACTCCAAGAAAACAAAAATCGCTTTGTAATTTTTCCGATTGAACACCACGATATATGGGAATGGTACAAAAAAATGGAGGCAAGTTTTTGGACTGCTGAAGAAATCGACTTACACCAAGATTTAACTGATTGGAACACAAAATTGTCTGAGGATGAAAAATATTTCATCAAACATATCTTGGCCTTTTTTGCTGCATCTGATGGGATCGTTAATGAAAATCTTGCGGAGAATTTTGTGAACGAAGTTCAGTATTCTGAAGCTAAGTTTTTCTATGGATTCCAAATCATGATGGAAAACATCCATTCGGAAACCTATTCTTTGTTAATTGACACTTACGTAAAAGACGAGGTGGAGAAAAATCAACTCTTTCAAGCGATCGAAGTTTTTCCAGCCATTCGTAAGAAAGCAGATTGGGCGTTGAAATGGATCGATTCTGATTCGTTTGCAGAACGTTTGATTGCCTTTGCTGCCGTAGAAGGAATTTTCTTTTCGGGTGCATTTTGTTCCATTTACTGGTTGAAAAAGCGTGGTTTAATGCCCGGTTTAACGTTCTCTAACGAGTTGATTTCTCGTGACGAAGGAGTGCATTGTGATTTTGCTGTTCACCTGCACAACAATCATCTAGTTAATCAAGTGCCTACAGAGCGTATCCAAGAAATCATTTTGGATGCTTTAAAAATCGAGCGTGAATTTGTTACGGAATCTTTACCCGTAAGCTTAATTGGAATGAACGCTAAATTGATGACTCAATACCTTGAGTTTGTTACCGACCGATTATTGAGTGAGTTAAATTGTCCCAAAGAATTTAACGTAACCAATCCATTTGACTTCATGGACATGATTTCTTTACAAGGAAAAACCAACTTCTTTGAAAAGCGTGTTTCTGAATATCAAAAAGCAGGCGTATTGAACGCTGAAGATCAAGAAACTAAAATTAGTTTCGACGCTGATTTCTAGAAGAAATCATTCATTGTTAAATGGAGTCCCGCGTAAAGCGGTGGCTCTTCGTATAATTTTTAAAACACTAATTGCATGTTTGTAGTCAAAAGAGACGGGCGTAAGGAACCCGTAATGTTCGATAAAATTACCGCAAGGATTAAAAAACTTTGCTATGATCTTAATCCATTAGTTGATCCAGTTCGCGTTGCAATGCGTGTTATTGAAGGACTTTATGATGGAGTGACTACCCCTGAACTTGATAACCTTGCCTCAGAAATTGCGGCAACAATGACTACTTCGCATCCTGACTATGCACAACTTGCTGCACGTATATCGGTATCGAATCTGCACCAAAATACCAAAAAGTCATTCTTTGAAACAATGACTGATTTGTATACCTATGTCAATCCACGCACAGGAAAAGACGCTCCCTTATTGTCTGATGAGGTATATGAAGTGATTAAAAAGAATAAAGATATCCTCGACTCAAACATCATCTACAACCGAGATTTTGGCTATGATTTCTTTGGTTTCAAAACCCTAGAACGTTCTTATTTATTGAAGTTGAATGGAATTATAGTGGAACGTCCACAACATATGTTGATGCGTGTTTCTGTTGGAATCCACATGGATGACATCGAGGCAGTACTCGATACCTACGAGCTAATGTCTAAGCGTTACTTTACGCACGCTACACCGACCCTATTCAACTCAGGAACACCCAAACCACAAATGTCTTCCTGCTTCCTTTTGGCCATGCAAGACGACAGTATTGATGGAATTTACGACACCCTAAAACAAACCGCCAAGATTTCACAATCTGCTGGAGGAATAGGATTGTCTATTCACAATGTTCGAGCAACAGGATCATATATTTCTGGTACAAATGGAACGTCCAATGGAATTGTTCCCATGCTACGTGTCTACAACGATACCGCTCGTTATGTAGACCAAGGTGGAGGAAAGCGCAAAGGTTCTTTTGCTATTTATATTGAAACCTGGCACGCTGATATTTTCGATTTCCTTGACCTAAAAAAGAACACCGGAAAAGAAGAAATGCGCGCGAGAGATTTATTCTACGCAATGTGGACATCTGACCTTTTCATGAATCGTGTGGAGAATGACGTCGAGTGGACCCTAATGTGTCCTAACGAATGTCCAGGTTTGTATGACTGTCATGGAGAAGAATTTGAAGCACTTTATACTAGCTATGAGAAACAAGGAAAGGGGCGTAAAACAATCCGTGCACGTGAATTATGGGAGAAAATATTAGAATCTCAAATTGAGACAGGTACCCCTTATATGTTATACAAGGATGCTGCCAACCGTAAATCCAACCAAAAGAATTTAGGAACCATTCGTTCATCGAACTTATGTACCGAGATCATGGAGTACACCTCTCCAGACGAGGTTGCCGTATGTAATCTTGCTTCGATTGCACTTCCTATGTTTATCAAAGACGGTGCTTTTGATCACGAAGAATTATTCCGTGTAACCAAGCGAGTAACAGTAAACTTGAACCGAGTAATCGATCGTAATTACTACCCCGTAAAAGAAGCTGAAAACTCAAACATGCGCCACCGTCCGGTAGGACTTGGGGTGCAAGGTCTGGCCGATGCTTTCATCAAATTACGTTTACCTTTTACTTCGGAACCAGCTAAGGAATTGAACCAAGAAATCTTCGAAACACTTTACTTTGCTGCGCTGACTGCCTCAATGGAAGAAGCAGAGAAAGATGGTCCCTACTCCTCCTACAAAGGTTCTCCGATATCAAAAGGAGAATTCCAACACAATATGTGGGGTGTTAAAGACGAAGAATTGAGCGGACGTTGGGACTGGGCTGGTTTGCGTAAGCAAATCAAAAAGCATGGGGTACGTAACTCCCTTTTAGTTGCGCCAATGCCAACAGCATCAACTTCACAAATTTTGGGGAACAACGAATGTTTTGAACCGTATACTTCCAATATATACACACGTCGTGTGCTTTCTGGAGAATTTATTGTTGTGAATAAACACCTACTTGAAGATCTTGTTGATCTAGGTTTATGGACCGAAGACATGAAGCAAGACCTAATGCGTGCCAATGGATCGGTGCAGCACATAGAAGGTATACCGGCTGATATTAAAGAATTGTATAAAACCGTTTGGGAATTGAGCATGAAAGATATCATTGATATGTCTCGTCATCGTGGATACTTTATCGACCAGTCTCAATCGTTGAACCTTTTCATGGAAGGGGCTACAATGGCTAAACTTACTTCTATGCACTTCTATGCATGGAAATCGGGCTTAAAAACAGGAATGTATTACCTGCGAACTAAGTCAGCCGTTGATGCGATTAAGTTCACCCTAACAAACAAGGACAAGGCAGCGGCACCTAAAGTTGAAGCTCCTGCAGCAGCTTCTGTAATTGCGCCGGTCAAAGCAGCGACTAAACCTGCACCAGTGGTGGTTGAGCCTTTGACCCCTCAAGAATTAAAAACCATGCTAGAGCAATCACGCGAAAGCGAAGATGACGATTGTTTAATGTGCGGTTCTTAAAATTAGATTGACATTTTAAAAAGCCCCCTGCAATGGGGGCTTTTTTTTTATGTTTTAATTTTAAGGGCTAAGGATTGAACATAAAAAAACTCCTTACTGACAGATAAGGAGTTTTTTATTAAGAAGAGGTAAAACCTATGCTTTGGTCTTACGTATGTTTTCCAAAAAGGTTTCCATTATATTCAATTTGTGTAAATATAAATCTTTTGATTTCAAAAGAATGTTAAAGTATAGAGTGGTGTTCTTTGGACTTGTTTCTTCATTGCGCGTAAGCTCAATTTGAGTGTTGATTTTTTCATCCAATTTTTGAAGTACCGCTGCACGATTTTCCAATAGAATGTTAATCTTCACCTCAGAATTATTTTCAAACGCCTCCATGGCTTCATGGAAAACGGCTTCGGTTAACTCATACACGTCTTTTAAGTCGCGTATTTGACTCAATTTCAGTTTTGAATGATCATTGTTAACGTGCTTGTAACTCTTCTTTACAATATATTCTAGGTCGTCGGTAATATCTTGGATGAGACTAAGAATAACGATATAGAAATTACTGGCAGATAAGCTTGATTCTTCTAGGTTCTTAATGAAATAAAAGACGTTTTCTCTAAGCTCTTCCACATCGTCTGTTAGGCGGTTGATGTTTTTCTTGGCTTTCTTGAGAACAGACTTATCGTGTTTTGCCAATCCTTCAGAAAGGATTGCATAGATCTTGTCAACACGCTTAAATACCTTAATTACGTTACTAGTACTCTCATTCATTACGCCAATGATAGAGCTACTTTCCGATTTCACTAATCCATCTATATCGATAAGATCAGCATTTTCATTACGGTGTTTCAAGTAGTTTTTACCGATGATTAGTAAAATAATGAAAAGGATAATAGCGATAGCTTGTGGTCCTCCAACATAGATCAAAGTTACAATGATACCCGAAACGATAAAGGCTGTGATAGCGGTTAAAAACCATCCACCAATAACATTTAGTACACCAGCTACTCTATACACTGCACTGTCTCTTTGCCAAGCGCGGTCGGCAAGTGAAGTACCCATGGCAACCATAAAAGTAACATAGGTGGTAGATAATGGAAGTTTATAAGATGTTGCAATCGAAATTAAGATAGAAGCAACAACTAGGTTGATGCAGGCACGCAACATATCAAAAGAAGGCGCATCTTTATCGTTCTGATTTTTCAAAACGAGGGCAGAATTGGCAAATTGTGCATCAATTTTATTCTGTACCGAGGCAGGTAAAATAGCATTTACACCAATTCCAACTACTTGAAAAGTTTTTACAATTCCCTTGGAAATGAAGTTGGGTTTGAAACGCTCCTTAATTGATTTCTGGTCAGAAAGGTCCAATTCAGTTTTCATTACTTTTTTCGCCTTGGAGGATAGCCACAAAGTAATTACCATGATTCCACCAGATATGACGAGTAAAAAGGTTGGTGTGGGTACCTTAGAAGACAATACTCCCATGCTAAATTCTGTTGCCAAAGCGCCAGAGGCTACCCATGCTTCATACGATTGGTATGCAGCGATTGGTACACCAATAAAGTTAACCAAGTCATTTCCAGCAAAAGCCAAGGCTAACGCAAAGGTTCCAATTCCAATAATGACCTTATAAATATTTGCTTTCACATACTTGATGAGAGAAAAGGATACTCCAAACCATAAAATAAAGTTCATGATCGACACCTTTAATACCTCTGTTTCGAGAAAATCTTTGATTTTCATACCACCAATAATATCAAATTTTAAACCAGCAAAAGGTGTTCCTTTAATTCCTTTCATTAAAATGAAATAAGTAATCGCAGAAAGCGCTATCCCACCAAAGAGGGCAGAAACCCATGTGGGTTTGTTTTCAAAGTCATAGGTCAAGAAAAAACGAGAAATCCATTGAACAATCGCTCCCACGGTAAGGGCAACACCGACCGACAGCAGTATTCCTGAAATAATTTGGATGGCTTTAGCTGTGTTGATGTAGTTGACAATCTCACTGAAATTGCCAGAATCTCCTGAAATTTTTATCACAGACATAAATACAGCAGCTCCCAACAAGGTAAATACAATAGAAACCGTTGTTGAAGTAGGCATACCTAGGGTGTTGAAAAAGTCAAGCAATAAAATATCTGTGAGCATTACTGCTGTAAAAATCAAAATGATTTCATCGAAGTAAAATTCACCAGGATTAAAAATCCCCTTTCGGGCAACTTCCATTAATCCACTTGAAAACAAGGCACCGCAGGCAACTCCCAAGGAAGCTAAAACCATGATGGTTTTAAACGAAATTGCTTTAGAACCAACAGCCGAATTTAAAAAGTTTACGGCATCATTGCTCACTCCAACAATGAGGTCTCCAATGGCAAGTATAGCTAGTACAGCTACAAGAATTAAATAAATATTATCCATGTTTTCTTAGTTTTAGAAGTGAATATCAAACTGTAATCGATACACCAATTGATCGTTAGATGTTGCAGTTGTTTGGTAGGTTACATCGGTTTGTACTTTCAGTTTGTGTTTAGCAACATATCTAGACAATCCAAGCGTGTACTGAGAAATTTTATTTTTTGCTGTTACAATTTCGTCAAAATTTACGTTACTATAGCGTCCTGTGATGGCTATGTTGGAAGGAAGAACGTAGCCCATTTGAAAATTGAATGCATCCCCCACATTTACAACATCACCTGTTGGTGAGTTATCTTCGTTTTTGGCAATAGGGTTATCGGCTGTACGGTCTGCATATTCAGCCATGATCGAGAAACCACGGTACTTAAAGTGGGTGTCGAAGAAGAGAGTGTTTATATCGGTTTGGTAAAAGCCTTCGTTGGTTTCCAAATAAGATCCCATATTACTTCTCGACTTAACCGCATCGTTGTTTATGTCATAGACAACACCAGCCAATAATTTAGGCGACTCTTCGCGCTCTAAGTCAGCGCCTCTGTAGTCCCCTTTGCTTTTGAAGTTTCCAAAAGGAAGTACTTCAACGCGTCCAGTATATTGGTGTCCACCTAAGTTTCCTTTTGTAATGTTTCTTCCTTCTCCTTGTGAGATAGCAAATATTTCTTTGACAATAAATTTTTCAGAAAGTTTAAAGTGGTGACGTAATTGCATTCCCAAGTCACGGTCAATGTTGAAACGACTGTTCAACAAAGAACGATCTACCATGGCTAGATCTCCAGAAGAAATAACACGTTCAATATTACCGGGTAACTTTCCTTGACCCACCTGAAGAGTAAAGTTCTTGTAAAAGTTCCAACGAACATAAGCATCCAAAATATAGCGAGGGGCGTTGCTTGTAAATTCGTTCGCACCAGAAATGTCTCGGTTAGATAAACCTAACTCTAGCTTATAAGTGATCTTTGGATCGTAAGCAAAACCTTTAAATTTTAGACGAGAACGACGAACCAAAAAATTTGACTCTGGACTTCCGTACCCTCCGTCAGACTCTATCCAAGTAGAGGAGGTTAGAAACTGCATACGCGCACTAATGTTCATAGAAAAACTATCGTTTTCTCCTTTAATGTTAAAAATTCCTTTTCCGAATTTTGAGGTACCAACTTCTTGGCCATAAAGTTTAGCTGCTGAGATAAACAAGGAAATTAAGATTACTTTAAAATTGAACATTGTAAATTATTTTGTGCAAATGTCAATCATTGCATGAGTCACAATGTTACCTCAATGTTATTAATGTTAATTAATTATTATCAATTGTTAGAATGTTATACTGTATCCAAGGCTAAATGTTCTTCCAATTTTAAATAAGGAAAAGGGTCGCTGTTCTTCGCCGTAGTAATCATAGAAGCTTTCTTTCTGATCGCCTAGAATATTTTGTGCTTTAAATGTTAGGGTCTGATTTTCGTTTGCGCCAATTTTTTTGGTAAGATTAAAATTTAGATTATTGAAGGGATCTGCATAAACATCTGGAATATTTCCGACCCCAACAACTTCAAGAGTTTTTCCTTGAACATTATAAAATAAGCCAGCTTCAGTATTTTTATTTAACGCTGTATAAGTCAATCCAGCATTAATTAAATATGGAGACTGCCCCTGAAGTTCTCTTGTTCTGCTGATAGTTCGGTTGGGCTCTGTAATAATTCTTCCTTGGTACTCGGCATCGGTCATTTCTTGTTCAGAATAGATCAAAGAAGTATTTATACTGATGGCCAGTTTAGTCGCCTCATTGTTGATTAAGTTTTTTCGATATTCAACTTCAATACCCATGACTTTTGCTGAGGTATTGTTTCTCCCAATAAGTCGATTGGGTGAGTTAAAGTCCAAAGCAACTATTTCAATGGGATTTTTAAAGTCTTTGTAAAATGCACTAATTGCATGAAACTGATTCCCTTCACCATAATGTTCGTATCGAAAATCCAAATTATTGATGTAGGTGGGTTTTAAAGTAGGGTTACCTATGAAGGTTCGTTCGGTAATTGGGTCAAAAATTTGTGCGGTAGAGTTTTCCTTAAAACTTGGACGAGCCGTCGTTCGAGCAAAAGAAAAACGAAGGTTTGTTTGTTCGTTTAAAGAGCGGATAATGTTTATAGAAGGGAAAAAATCGTTCACATTGATTAGTTGTTCGTCATTGAATACAAGTTTGTCGATAGACTCTCCGGTATAGAGGAGAGAATAATTTTCAAATCGAATTCCAAAGGTAGTTTTCCACGCTTCTGACAATTTTAATTCAGCAGATATAAATCCTGCAATCGTTTTACTTTTGGCATCATATTGATTTGTGCGTTGAAAGTCACCCAAAACATAAGCACCTCTGTTGGTTTGTGCCGTCCAAAGGTTTGTAGGAACTAAAATTGCATTTGGATCCCCTAACAATTCTTCACTTCTTCCAATAAAATCTATGGCATAATTAGACGTTCTAAATGTTCGATCTTTGGTTGAATAGGCTGCTCCAGTTTTAAGTTTACCTTGAATTTCTCCTTCAGAAAGTTCGTGGGTGTATTGCAGTGTGCTGGCAATTGTGTTTTCTTTTAATGTTCTCCATAAACGCTGAGGTAATTGAGTCGTTGAGGGAGTAATGGTAAAATAAGTTTGATTTTCATCTGTTTCAAAAACTGTTTTTTTGAAATCTTTATCAAAAACTTCTGCAAAAGAAGGCGCTACTTTCCATTCAATTATAGATTTTCCTTCATTTAAAATATGTTTTGCGCTGAATGGGATGGAGACAATAGTACGATCTGTATAGGTCAGAATATTGGCAACACCTATGTAAGGATTCTCCAAATAATCAGCATATTGAGCAAAAATAGCATTGGATTCCGCACTTTTTAGGTTCAAAACATTCAATTTGTACTTAGACCTTTTGGTTTTTAAAGAGACACCAAACAAGGCACTAGCAAGTTTTTTAATGACTCCTAGTTCGCCTCTTTGCGAAGTGTTGTTTTCTAAGCCTGATGTTTCTTTTGCAACGGTTCCCGTTAGGTAATCATTATAATAATCGGTATCTGAACGGAATCCTAAGGCTGCTATATATCCTATTGAACTAGCATTGTTTAGACTGAATTGATTACTGGCTGTTGCTCCAACACTAAAGTCTGCTCCACTACGGTATCGATTTACGGCCATTTGCTGTTCAAACAGACCTGTTATTTTATTCAAAACACCCGCATAGCCTAGCGTATTTTGTTCAGGAGCAGGGATTATTTGTGATGCTCCAATGGGGCGATTAAAATAACCGTTATTAAATCCAAATAAATTTGTGCCTTCTGGATTATTCCGAATAGCATTGTTTACAAAATTCATATCGGGGTTATAATTCCCAGAAATGGAAAAACTGTATTCAGGTAAAGTTGAAAAATCTTTAAGAATTATATTCACAATTCCACCACTAAAATCAGCATTTAAATTTGCGCTGGAAGACTTATTGATAATAATATTTTCAAGAATATTTGTTGGAAAAACATCTAATTGTAAGGTGTTTTTATCGGGATCTAAACCGGGTACTTCTAACCCGCCTAGAAGGGTTTTGGAATATCGATCACCAAGCCCTCTTACATAAACAAACTTGTCTTCTTGTATCGATACTCCTGGGATACGCTTAATAGCAGAGGCCAAATTAGTATCGCCAGTTTTTTTGATTGATTGTGCCGACAGGCCATCAACAAGATTGATTGATTTTTTTTGAATGGCTAAAATGGCCACTTCTGAATTTTTTCTTTGTGAAGTAGTAACAATCACTTCGTCAAGGTTATTGGATAGTGGATTTAAAGTAACATCAACAATTACTTCTTTCTCTCCTGCTATTTTAATAGCAGTAATTTGTTGGGTTTCATAGCCCACATAAGAAAGTTCTATCTCGTATACTCCATCGGTAACTTCGAAAGTAAATTTTCCATCAAAATCGGTTGTAATCCCCTCTATGAAGATTTGATCTGATGCAATTTTTAAAACAACATTTGCAAAGGGAAGAGGATCATTAAATTCGCCATCAAGTAAGGTTCCTGAAATAATCGATTGTGATAACCCAATGGAAGTTGTGAAAAGAAGAAGAGAAGTAAGAAAATATTTCATATTAGAAAATCAATGAATTTGTCCAATCATAAATCAGACAAATTCATTGATGAGTTTTTAAGTGAGATTCATTAATTGTTTAAAGCGTTCCATAAAGTCCAGGAGAAAACAGATTCATCTGCCCCAGTTTTAGCAACTTGCTCTGTTACAACTTCTGCCCAGTCAGAATAATCGGTTATTTCAGTATTAGAAAACAGTTCCGTTAACTTTGCGGAAGATGATATGAAATAGAAATCATTAAAGTTTAGATTGTTTAGACTTGCTTTGGTAGCAACACCGCTGTAGGTATCTGTATCAATTCCTTTAATTTTTAGCCCCTCAATATCTTTATATACGATATTTCTAGTCAAGCCAGTTGCATCACTTTTCCAGTCTCCAAGAAAATTTTTACCGGCTTCTGGATCAGTATTAGCATATATGGTAACATCTTTAATTGTAAATGATCCGTCAATAAGACCATTACTATCCTCAGTACCGTCAATTTCGAAAGGATTGTCAGAATTAGAACGCATCGCAATTACAGCATTTGAAATTACACCTCTGAATCCTTGGTCTACATCTAGGGCATCATCTCTTTGGTTAAGAATAACCACATTAGTAATTTGTGCTGCTCCTCCAAAAATTTCTATACCATCATCATTACTCCCAACAACTTCAATATTGTCTATGGTTGTTTGAGATCCAACACCCCCAAGAGTCAAGCCCTGAATTTCATCTCCACCGGCCAATTGAGTTCCGCTGTGTCGAATTGAAATGAATGAAAGTGTTCCAGAAGAATCAGTATCATCATTTCCGCCGTAGCTAGTCCAATTATATCCTTCCGCAATTCCTTCGATGTCATCGGTACCGCCATCTTGTCCAACAATTGCTTTTCCTAAAACAATAATTCCTCCCCATTTACCTGTGTCTGTAGCTTTTCGATTGGGACTCATAATTCCATCTGCATAGTCGATATCATCGGCTATATCAGTAAAAATTATCGGAGCGTTTATAGTTCCAATTGCGTTTATCGTTGCTCCAGCAGCAATAACCAATGCGGTGGCTTCTACACCTTGACCGTTTTGTGCTTTTATAATGGTTCCTTCTTCTATATTCAAGACTCCTCCTTCACGAACAACAACTTTTCCGTTCATGATCCAAATTCTGTCATTGGTCCATGTTTGGGCATCATCAATGAAAGTAATTCCTCCTGTACCTACAATTTCTGTATCTGGTGTGGGTGAAGGAACAGTTGTTGTTACCGAAACAGTATCTGTTACAGTAATGGTCTCAATAATTGTTTCAGGCTCAACGGAACAAGAAATTAACAAACTCCCTAAGGCGAAAAGCGTAAATACTAGTTTTGTGTTTTTCATTTTTTATGATTTTTATTTGATACAAACTTAGCCGTTAGAAACAGGGCCAATTTTAGGTAAAGGTTAAATGCTTTTCTATTCAGTTTATATTTATGTTAATGCAAATAGCCTAGCTTAACATTCGCTTAATGTTGGAAAGTTTTCCTTAATCTTTAGTACATTTACAAAAAAAGAAAAATGAACTGGGAAGCCCTTTTATCCTTAAGAAGACACGGCGATACGACCAAACGAATTCGCAAAGAACAAGATGAAATTCGCTTAGGCTTTGAAGTAGATTACGATCGAATCGTTTTCTCTTCTTATTTTCGATCACTTCAAGATAAAACCCAAGTCATTCCCTTCTCTAAAACCGATTTTGTGCACACGCGTTTGACCCACAGTTTAGAAGTTTCAGTGGTGGCAAGAAGCCTAGGACGATTGGCCGGGAAAGAACTACTGAAACGCCATCCGCATTTACAAGAAGTTCATGGCTACCAGCCCAACGATTTTGGTGCAATAGTAGCCGCTGCTGCACTGGCACACGATATTGGAAATCCGCCCTTTGGGCATAGCGGAGAAAAGGCCATTGGTCATTATTTTGAATCGGGGGAAGGAAAACAATACCAACCAGCACTGACCAAAGAAGAGTATGAAGATCTGTGTCGTTTTGAAGGAAATGCCAATGGTTTCAAACTCCTCACAGAGTCCATGGAAGGAACTCCCGGGGGCTTACGGATTAGTTATGCAACTCTTGGGGCCTATATGAAATACCCTAAAGGGTCTTTGCCCCGTAAGCCAAGCGCTCATGTAGCCGACAAGAAGTTTGGCTATTTTCAATCTGAAAAAGAATTCTATGCCGAAATTGCAAGTGAAATGGAATTGGCAAAGGGCACGGGTAATCATCGTCACCCATTGGCTTTCTTGGTGGAGGCAGCAGACGATATTTGCTATACCATTATTGACTTTGAAGATGGGATAAATTTAGGATGGATTTCTGAAGATTATGCCCTAGAGTATCTTATCAAATTAGTAAAAGACCGCATGGATACCGAAAAGTATGCCGGTTTAAAACACACTTCTCAGCGCATGAGTTACCTTCGTTCTTTGGCCATTAATAGTCTAATAATCGATGCAGTTAATATGTTTTTGGCCCATGAAGAGGAAATTCTAAAAGGGACATTTGCTCACGCTTTGCTAGATAAAAGTAAATACAAAGCGCAAATGGATGATATTATTGCCATTAGCGTTGATAAGGTGTATCGATCGGATGAAGTTTTGCAAAAAGAAATTGTAGGGTACAAGGTGATCTCAACTTTACTATCTGCTTTTTGTACAGCTGCAGCGAATAAATTGCACAACAAGACAACGACCTATGATGAATTGATCCTTCGTTTGGTCCCGCAAGGCACACCAATGGTAGAAAACAGTTTGTATAAAACAATATTGAATGCCAGTTGTTTTGTGGCGAGTTTATCAGACGGAAAAGCGATGGAACTTGCAAAAAAAATGAATTAATATGCTTAGTCTACGTTGGATTTTCTTCTTTGCTTTTTTTGGCTTAATTCAGTGGTACGCTTTCCAAGCAGTGAAGACAATTGGTTTTAATAAATGGATGATTTCTATTTATAGCCTCACCATTGCCATTATATTTGGGAACTTTATTTACCAAAGTTTGTTATATACACGAGCGACAGGTTTTACCCCAAACTTTAGTGTAGCCATGGGGATGTTTTTGGCACTCTTTATTTTTCAATTTATTCTTATACTCTTTTTGGCTTTTGAGGATTTGATACGACTTCCACAAGGGATTTATCACTATTTCGTTGAAAAAGGAGAGGAGAACTATTTGCCCAGTCGAAGAAAATTCATCTCTCAATTGGCTTTTACACTTGGGGCAATTCCTTTTGCTTCTTTATTGTTGGGAATGATACGCGGGAAATACAATTATAAGGTGTTGCATTATGCCTTAGAATTTGACGATTTACCGGAAGCTTTTGAGGGTTTTACCCTGACACAAATTTCTGATATTCACAGCGGTAGTTTTGACAATGCAGATAAAGTGCAATATGGGGTTGATTTGATAAACGAACAAAAATCAGATGTTATTCTCTTTACGGGCGATATGGTGAACAACAAGGCAGAGGAACTGCTTCCATGGAAAGATACTTTTGCACAATTAAAGGCAAGCATGGGAAAATTCTCGGTCCTAGGGAATCATGATTATGGGGATTATGTCGAATGGTCTTCTAAAGAAGAAAAAGAGCAAAATTTGGCTTCGCTGATTCAAACCCAAGAAGAAATGGGTTTTTCGATGCTCCTAAATGAAACCCATTTTTTGGAAAAAGATGGACAGCGTTTGGCCCTAGTTGGGGTTGAAAACTGGGGAAAAGGAGGCTTTAAAAAAGTAGGAGACTTAGATAAGGCTGTTGAAGAAGTGAACGAAAATGATTTTAAAATTTTACTTTCCCACGATCCATCCCACTGGGAAGAAAAGGTTTTGCCGCATCCCTACCCTTTCCAGCTAACCCTGAGTGGTCACACCCATGGAATGCAATTTGGAATTGAGATCCCGGGTTGGTTTAAGTGGAGTCCTGTAAAATGGCGCTATAAGCAATGGGCAGGCCTTTATACGGAACAGCAGCAGTGGATCAATGTCAACAGAGGCTTTGGTTTTCTGGGCTATCCAGGACGTGTGGGGATATGGCCAGAAATCACCAAAATAACCTTAAAACGCTCAATAAAAGAAGTTTAAAGAAAATACCCTAACTTTACACTATTGAAAATGTTTAAACGCAACGATAGATGTCTAAATTTGGTGAATTAATTGACGGTAGTGCTCCGCTTCTTTTGGTCTTTTTTAAAGAACTTGAAGGGTTAACTGATGAATTTCATCCAACCCTAAGAGATGTTGCCGCAGCCGTTGGAGATCAGGGGAAAGTAATCAAAATTGAAGTTTCCAAAAACCCAAAACTGGTCGATGCCCTCCGAGTGAAAGTTATCCCAACGCTCATGATTTATAAACTAGGTGAAATGGTATGGCGCCAAAGTGGGGAACAAGATGCCAACACAATTATTAGCTTAATGAACGAACACGTTAACTAGTTTTCTAGTAGGCTATCAAAAACAGCAAGATCTTTCATGCTTGCAAACACCCTGTTTTCTAGACTGTCTCTTTGCTCGTCTGTGTCATAGAGGTTAACATAGAGTAAAACTCTACGGTAGCTATTGAGCTCTTCCATGATTCGGTCGTACAATTCTTCTTGTCGTTCTGGAGAGAAACGGGCCAACAGCGCCAGACGTTCATCATAAACAGCAGCTATTTTTTCGACCAATGCACGGGCCTCTTCGGTCTCACCACCAAGATAAAGACCTTCCACAAATTCTTCAAGGGCAGTGTAATAATCGTATTCTCCATATAAAAAGGAAAAGGCTCGACTGCTTTCGCGGAAACGTTGAATGTATTCGGCCAACTTCTCTTCGTCTTTGTTGTCTAAAACAGCTTCAACTAAAGCTCTATAGCGCTCTACTTCCGTTAAAATTTCTTCGCCAAGTTCATATTGAAGGTTGAGTGAAAGGCTGGCAAAATAGTTCAATTGACTTTGATGTTTTGCTTCCACCTGTTCAAAAACATTTCGTGCTTTTTCTATTTGATCAATGCGATAATAACTATCGATAAAAGGAGTCAATAAACTATAATAACCAAAGAAGTCGATGGGCATTTTTTCAATGGCCAAGTCGAGGATTTCTTCTGCTTTTTTGTTTTTCCCTTCGTCGATCAATACCTCGGCTAAACGAACCATATTGCTGCGGTAAGAAATACTGTTTTTACGTGTTTCTGGATCGTGGTAAATGTTCGGACTTTGGGAATTTCCCCATTCCCATTCTTTGACAATGTCATACATTAAATCACCATCAATACGTCCCATTATATAGGGGTTCACAGGATTTAAGGGTGTTTTTATGGGAACAAGTTTGTACACCAAGCCCTCTAGCTGAAGGTATTCTTTCATCCACAGATATTCACTGGCGTCATAACTTCCACCTGTAAAATAGATCGGTCTTTCCCAATCGTTGTTGGCCAAGATATCTAGCATGAGAAGCTTGTTTTTGTACAAACCACCCTCAGGAAGATCAATGTCAATATAGGGCACAATTCGATCGCGATCTTCTTCTGTTACAACACCACTTTTGATGACATTTTCTACATTAACGGAAACACGAATTTTATTGGTGGGATAAAACACCATTTCCTGTGTTCCTTTTGGATAGGCTCTGGGATCTCCACCCGATTGTTCAATCAAACTCTTGTATTTTGTTCGTGGATTATCGCTTGCGACCCAATTCACAAAGTCTTTGATGTCCCAACGAAGCGAATCTACTAGGGCTTCATATTTGATGTAATCTCTGATACCATAAGCATAAAGGTGATGGGTCAACTGAGAGGGAATAGGGTCACTCTCGTATGTTTTTCGCTTCATTTGATCAATATACCAATCGGTTGCCAAAAGACTCGTATTGATGGGTCTAACGTCGGTTCTGTAACCTTCTATGTCTTGTGCGTACCACAATGCGAAAGTATCGTTGTCGCCAATGGTAAAAATCATGGCGCCCACATCTTCTTGAATAGAGGTTAAATAGGTCTTTGCCACCGACTGTGCCGTGTAGCGATCTGATCGATCGTGATCATCCCAATTTTGATAGCCCATCAATAAAGGAACTGCAACCAAACAGACGGCTATTGCGGTGGGTTTTGCCAGTGTGTTATTCCATAGTTTTCTAATCTCAAGGCATAAATAGTAAGCACCAAGACCAATCCAAATCGAAAAGACGTAGAAAGACCCCACCAAGGCATAGTCCCGTTCACGGGGTTCAAAGGGCCGTTCGTTGAGGTATACTTTTAACGCTAGTCCAGTAAAAAGGAAAAAGAGAAGCAAGACCCAAAAGCGTTTTTTGTCTTGTTGATAGAGAAAAACAACCCCCATCAAGCCTAAGATAAAAGGGAGGAAGAAATAGGTGTTGCGGGCTTTATTATTTTTTGCATCTTCACTAATTTGGGACTGGTTTCCTAGGCGAATTTGATCAACAAAAGGGATTCCGCTCAACCAATTCCCATGAAGAATATTGAAATTTCCCTGGACATCGTCTTGTCTCCCAACAAAATTCCACAAGAAATAGCGCACATACATATAGTTTACCTGGTAGTTAAAAAAGTACTGTATGTTTGATAAAAATGAAGGCCTTTCAATAGTAATATAGCGCGCCATTTTTTTGTAGAAATTGTGGTAATCTTTGCCAGATAATTCTCCTTCTACTTCCAGCTGTCTAAATTCTGCTACCCGTTGACGCAATTCTTCACTGCCGCGGTATTCCGCTCGAATAGAGAAGTCCAGGGGTCGTGTAAAGTTGATGTAGTTTTCTGCATGCTCTGCGCTCCATAAACGCGGTAAAAAACCTTTGTGTTCACTGTTGGCGTTGATCCGTGCATTTTCCCATTGGTTGACAATGACATAGCGCCCGATTTTCTCGTTCCGTTCGTATTTTGGTTTATCGTCTATATAGGGTTCCATTTCGTCTTGCCCGGCATACATGTCTGAAAACATGGGGCCATAAAACAATTTTGTTTCTGGATATTGTTCTAGGTTATAATAAGCCAATAACTGGCGCGCATCTGAGGGCGAGTTTTCATTGATTACTGTATTTGCATTGGCACGAATGGGCAACATGATCCAAGAGGAAAAACCAAGCAAAACAAAGAGCACACATAAAACACCTGTGTTGAGGTTGATGTATTTTTTTTGACGCGTATAGTTAAGCGCAAAGTAAAAGAAAACAAGAAATAGAATGCCCGTAATGATGGTTCCGCTGTTGAAGGGAAGATTCATCTGATTCACAAAAAAGACTTCCATTTTACCAAACAAGGCTAGGGTAGAGGGGAGCAATAATTTAAAGATAAATAAGAGAATTGCGACAGAGACCACATTTGCTCTAATAAAATTTTTGACAGTTACTTTTTCTGTGTTTTTAAAGAAGTACAACATTCCTATTGCAGGAATAGTGAGCAACCCCATAAAGTGAACCCCAAAAGACAGTCCAATTACAAAAGCAATTAGTAACAGCCAGCGATCACCACGGGGAGTATTCATTTCCTTTTCCCAACGCAAGGCAAGCCAAAACAAGGCAGATAAGATACAGGTGGCCATGGCATAAACTTCTGCCTCAACGGCATTGAACCAAAAACTATCTGAAAAGCAAAAGGCCAAGGCGCCAACGGCTGCACTTCCAAAAAAAGCAATGGCTTCTTTGGGAGAGTCAATTTGTTTGAACGATGGGAGCTTGCGTAAAATTAGGGTCAAACTCAAGTACAGAAACAGTATGGTAAAAGCACTGCTAAAAACAGACATTAAGTTAACCATCAAGGCAACTTTTTCTGGACTGGTAGCAAAGAGGGCAAAGAAAGCGCCCATCATTTGAAAGAAGGGTGCTCCGGGGGGGTGACCTACTTGTAGTTTAGCCGAGGTGGCAATATATTCTCCTGCATCCCAAAAACTAGCAGTGGGCTCAACGGTTAGGCCAAAAGTTAAAATAGCGATGCTAAAGAGTGTTCCCGCAACAATGCGGTTCCAAAAAATGAGTTGTTTGGTTGTCATAATAAGGCCTTAGTATCCACGAAAATACGGAATCTCAGTGGAATCTTCTGGCGTTTTAACAAAAGCTATTCTTGTCTAGTTAGATTTTCTCAAAAAGGCCTAGGGCTTTGTTTTTCTGCACCTCATTCCACTCGAAACATTGGCCTTGCATGGTGATGTACACATTTGAAGGTAAGGTTTGTGAAAAAGCAAGGGCGCAGCCTAAATTAAAAAAGCCATCTGAGGAACTCCCAAATGCATAGGGAATCATGGCTCCTGTCAATAAAATGGTTTTATCTAACGTTAGTTTAGCCAAGCGTTTTGCGGTTTCAGTCATGGTGTCTGTTCCATGGGTAATGACAATGGATTTTGCTGAAGTAGAAATGCACGCATTCTCAATTTGTTGTAGGTCTTCTTCTGTAAATTCTAAACTATCCTTCAATAAAAGTGGCGTTATATGAACCGGAAGTTTACATCGACTTCGTTCCAACATTTTAGGAATATGGGTGTGTTCAAAAAATAATTTTCCATTGATATGATCATAGGTTTTATCAAAGGTACCTCCTGTTACAATGAGTTGAATCATGGCCTGTGTTTTCAAGTAAAAGTAAGTTTATAAAATTTCATCGAATTAATTTAGTACAAATAAAAACTTTAATTAAATTTGCACCGCTATTGGCCCATGGTGTAACTGGCAACACATCTGATTTTGGTTCAGAAGAGTCTAGGTTCGAGCCCTAGTGGGCCAACAAAAAACCTCCTATTCTGTAGGGGGTTTTTTTATATCAACTTCTTTTTTCGTTACTTAAAACCGATATTTTGCAAAGAGTTCATACCCACTCCTAGGAACAGATGCATTGTTTCCAATGCCAAAATCTGTAGCGTAGCCAACATCAATTCCAATTTTAAGTTTTAACAAGGCCATTATATAAATATAATCTGTTGTTTTATAGCCCCCGCCAAGTTCAAAAATATCGTTATAATTATAGTTGGCTCCAACATTAATTTGATTGGTCGTTTTGGGAACAAATTTCACCGATAGGTAAGGCTTTAAAGAGGAGTCAAAAAAGCCAAAGTCAATATCAGTACCAGTAACTAGATAAAGAATAGGATTCTGGTTTTGAATAAAAGTAGCATCGTTTATGTACTTTTCTGGATTGATAAAACTTGGCGTTCCAAGGGAAAAGAAAAACTTATCTCCTTGAATTAAAAACCCCAGTCCGAAAACAGGATAACTCCCTTGTTCTGTTGCAGATATGAAAGGATTATCTTCGACCGTAATGCGGTCTAGGCCATTGAGGTCTGTGTTTTTTGAGGCCAGTCCCGCTTTTATTCCAAGGTTAAGAAAATAATTGCCATTTAATTTAAGACGATAACTTGCATCTAGTGTATATTGACTTCGAGTATCAATGAAAACTTTGTTTGAAATTACTGACAAGCCAAAGGAAAGATTTTTTTTAGGCGCACCAGAGTAATATAAATAATTCGTTCGTGGAGCATCGGCAATTCCAGACCAAGCTGTTCGCGTAATTACGCTAATAGTTTTCCCCTCTGAGCCTACATATGCAGGATTGAAGGCATTCATAAAAAAGCGTTCCATGAGCATATTTTCTTGGATCTGAGCGAAAGTGTTTAGATTCAAAAGAATAAAAAAAGCTAAAACAAATTTTTTCATACTAATTGCCTTTTAATTAAAGATATACAACCAACCCGAAATTGGATCTTGATCTTTTCCGAGATAAATTTGATAGAGGTATGGTCCTGTTGGCAAGGCTTCACCAGTATCATAATGAGTTCCTCTCCAATCGTTTTTATAATTAACTACTTTGAACACCATGCTTCCATCTGGACTAAAAATCTTTATAACAGAATAATTGTATTCGTCTATATTGATGACTTTCCACATTGATTCAGCTCCTGTCGACTTTGGTGTTAATACAGATGACACAAATATTTGTCCCTCAGGATATCCGTCATTGTTTTTATCTAAATCAGTATTGTCTCCAATTCCATCTCCATCGGTGTCCTTAGATTCGTTAGGATCATTTGGGAAGGCATCCATTGAGTCCGGAACGCCATCATTATCTGAATCCCAGTCAGCGTTGTCTCCAAAACTATCTCCATCTGTATCAACCGATTCATATGGATTAAGCGGAAAGGCATCTATTGCGTCTAACACGCCATCATTATCGTCATCTTCATCTGTACAATCAGGAATATAATCTCCATCAAAATCACTTGGTCTAGATCTTCTTGAGAGCGGATTTGATCCACATTCAATCTCATCAAGATCAAGGTAACCATCATTATCATCATCTGTATCGGCATTGTTGCCTAAACCGTCACGGTCGGTATCTAACCATTCAAATGCATCAAAAGGGAAGGCATCTTCTTCGTCTAAGAATGTATCATTATCGTCGTCAGGGTCAATATTGTTTCCTAGTCCGTCTCCATCTGAGTCAAACCATTCTTTTGGATCAAAAGGAAAATCATCTTCGGTATCTAAGAAACCATCGTTATCATCATCCTCATCCAAGCAGTCGGGAATAAAGTCTAAGTCAAAATCGTCGGGTAAACTATTTGCGTCAAGCGGATCTGCCAGACATTCAACTTCAACGGTATCTGGATAACCATCCCCATCATCATCGGTATCGGTGTTGTTTCCAATGCTATCATTATCGGTATCGATCCATTCTGTTGCATCAAGCGGGAAAGCATCTTCATCATCCGAGAAAGTATCATTATCGTCGTCAAAATCAGCATTGTCACCCAGCCCATCGCCATCATTGTCAATCCATTCCTCTTGGTTGTAAGGGAACTCGTCATCGGTATCTAAAACGCCATCATTGTCATCATCCTCATCCAAGCAGTCAGGATTAAAGTCTAGATCAAAATCATCGGGTAAACTATTTGCGTCAAGCGGATCTGCTTGACATTCAATTTCTGAGGTGTCAAGGTAACCATCTCCATCATCATCTGTATCGGTGTTGTTTCCAATATCATCATTATCGGTATCGATCCATTCTGTTACATCAAGTGGGAAAGCATCTTGCGCATCATCAATGCCATCATTGTCAGAATCACTGCTTAGCGGATCTAGTCCTAAAGCAATTTCGTCGGCATCATTAATTCCGTCATCATCGTTGTCGGGATCAAGCGGATCTAATCCAAGAGCAATTTCAACGGTATCTTCGATTCCGTCATTATCATTATCAAGATCACATACGTCACCTATCCCATCGGTATCGACATCTTCTTGGTTTGGATTGGCCACAAATTGACAATTGTCAACGGTGTCTACTACTCCATCGTTATCATCGTCTGGGTCACACGGATCTCCAATTCCATCGTTATCGTTATCGGTTTGACTCGGATTGTAGGTGTTGGGGCAGTTGTCACTACTTCCAGAAACGCCATCATTATCTGGATCTTTTTGACTTTCAGCACAACCATTTACATCAGCTGTTTCTCCCACGGGTGTGTCTGGACAGATATCGATTGAATCAAGTACTCCATCACTGTCGGCATCTCCATGTAAGGTGATTGTATTATTTTGTAACCCGCTTGCTGCGTTGCCTAAGGCATCGAAAACAGCGTTTGGAGCAACACTAACCAAAACGGTTTCATCTCCAGTAGTAGCTCCTTGTATGGTTAGCCCTAAGATGTATTGTGTGCCGTCAAAAGTGACGCTATTGGGTATATTGGAGGTTAAAGAGGCTGTTCCACCCGTAATACTTATGGCGAAATCTAAAGCGGTTAAACTTCCAATCGCTGAGGGAGTATTGAAAGCAGCTTCATCAAATTGAAGTGTAATGGTTCCATTGTCATCGGCTATGCTTAAGGCACTCAATCGTGGGCCGGTTTTGTCAACAATCATAAAGCTAAAACTTTTGATAAAAAAGTTAGTTCCATCAGAAACCTGCATGTTGATATTTACTGAGGTTTGCAGTTTATAATCAAGGTTTGTATTAAGGATAAGTTGATTTCCATTTAGTGTAAATAATGTATTATCGCTATCGTTTGTCCCGTTTCCATTGACCAATGCATAAGTATAGGTGTCGTTTTGGTCTTCATCGGTGGTTTGTAGGGTGCCTATGATGGCATTCAAGGCTTCATTGTCATTAATAGATGTCACATTGCTAAACGTAACACTGCTTCCTGATGAGAGACTAATATTTGTAGGAACTTCATTTAGATCAGTAATATAAATGGTAAAGGCCTCAAAATAGTTGCTTAGACCATCGTTTACCCTTACATAGATATTATGGCTCGTTTGTGTTTCATAATCGAAATCAACATTGGTTAGAAGTGATGTTCCACTTATTGTAAAACTACCATTGTCATCATCTTGTGTATCTCCACTATTGTAAAGTGTAAATACATGGTTATTGAGCACATCCTGATCTAATACAGATAAATTTGCGACCAAAGATCCTATGGGTGTATTTTCATTTATTGCCGTTTGACTAAGTAAGATATCGGTAGGCGCATCATTTTGATCGGTTATACTTAAAGTAAATGCTTGGTTAAAGGTATTTGCCCCATCGTTGACTTGTAGATAAATAGCATGACTTGCTGCTGTTTCATAATCAAATGTTCCACTGATCACAAGGGTGTTTCCACTAATTATGAATTTACTATTAGAGGCATCATTGATTCCATCACCACTCACCAGACTGTAGCTAAAGCTATTCAGACTGGCTGTATCTATATCTGTGGCAGAGAGTGTTGCAACGACCGATCCACTGGCAATATCTTCTGCAAACGTAGTTGTAGATAAGCCAATAGCTGTTGGTGCAGTATCGTTTTGATCAACAACGTTTATGGTGAAAGAGGAGGTCAGCGAATTACTTCCATCTGTTACCTGAATGTTGACCAACAAATAGGGGGTAGATTCATAATCAATAGTTCCATTGACCAGTAACTGAGTGCCAGAAACCGTTACACTGGCATTGTTTCGGCCAATGTCTCCGGCACCATCAACCAAACTAAAGACATGGGTATTGTTAGTATCTTCATCAGAAACAGTTAATTCAGAAATCAGAGTCCCAATAGATGCGTTTTCTTCTACCGTATCACCTCCATTTGAAGAAGAGGAAGAACTTCCACCATTGTATTGGTTTTCAAAGGCAGCGTAGTTTTCATCCAGTTCATCATCAGTTAAGGAAGTTTGATAGACCAAAATCCTGGAAATTTTCCCTCTAAACTTATTGCGAACATCAGAGCGAGCATTACCAAAAGAAAGACTGCCGTATGGATTGTCATTTCCATTTTGTTTGAGTGATTTTGTATTGTTGATGAATACCTTTTCATTTTTCACATAGGCAAATCTTACCCATTGATTAGAAATTAGTGAAGGGTAGAATTGAGCTGCTCCAAGCCCATTCCCGTCTGTTCTAAAGTTATTTAGACCTGAAAAAGTATAACTCCCTGCATTTCCATTGTAGGTCAGTATATCGCGCTGCCCACTGCTGATGTTATCATACATCCAGATTTCTATGGTTAGATTTGAGTAGCTGCTTGCATTTATACTTTGAATAACATCATTGCCATCAAACTCAAAATATCCTTCGGTATTATATGTTGGTCCACTCAGTGTCGCATGGTTTCCATTGCCACTTAAGTCATACCAGGTATTTCCACTTCCTCCATAGGAAGTTGTGTTGGAAGCATCTAAGTGCAAGATTAGATCTGAAGTTATTACAGTCGCATTAGCTGCAAGATTTATTTCTGTAGGCGCTTCATTCGTGTTATTTACAGCAATGGTAAATGCTTGGTTAAAGGTATTTGCCCCATCGTTGACTTGTAGATAAATAGCGTGACTTGCTGCTGTTTCATAATCAAATGTTCCACTGGTCACAAGGGTGTTTCCACTAATTATGAATTTACTATTAGAGGCATCATTGATTCCGTCACCACTCACCAGACTGTAGCTAAAGCTGTTCAAGCTAGCAGTATCTATATCTGTGGCAGAGAGTGTTGCAATGACCGATCCACTGGCAATATCTTCCGCAAACGTAGTTGTAGATAATCCAATAGCTGTTGGTGCAGTATCGTTGGTGTCTGACACAGTTAAGCTAAAGGCATCAGTATATTGACTAATACCATCGTTGACTTCTAGGAAGAGGGCATAGGTACTTTTAGTTTCAAAATCAAGGGTATCATTGGTGATAAGTGAAGTACCACTTACGGTAAAACTTGCATTGTCATCGTCTTGAGCGTCTCCACTGCTAACAAGTGTGAAGGTATGTGTGTCTGCCGTGTCTTGATCTGTAGTGGTGATGGTTGCCAAAGCTGATCCAGATGCAATACCTTCTAAGAAGGCTGTATTGCTTAAAGCAATACTAGTAGGCGTGTCATTTGCATCATTTACAGCAATGGTAAACGTTTTAGAGTACGTACTCGATCCATCGGATGTTTGAATAACGACGCTATAACTGCTTTTGGTTTCAAAATCTAGCTCAGCTGCTGTAACTAAGTTAGTACCACTAATGGAGAAATTAGCATTATCGCTCCCACCACCAACAAGGGTGTAGGTAAATGTATCTCCATTATCGGCATCGGTAGTGCTTAATCCCCCAACAACAGTTCCTGAAGCAAGGTTTTCATCAACAGTGTTAGCAGATAGGCCGATATCAGTAGGTGTGTCATTTGCATTGTTTACAGCAATGGTAAATGTTTTAGAATAGGTTGCTGACCCATCGGATGTTTGAATAACGACACTATAACTGCTTTGGGTTTCAAAATCAAGTACCGCAGCAGTGACTAAGTTAGCACCACTAATGGAGAAATTAGCATTGTCGCTCCCACCACTCAAAAGGGTATAGGTAAATGTATTTCCGTTATCTGCATCGGTAGTGCTTAATCCCCCAACAACAGTTCCTGAAGCAATATTTTCATCAACAGCGTTAGCAGATAGGTTGATATCAGTAGGCGCATCATTTTGATCGGTTATACTTAAAGTAAATGCTTGGTTAAAGGTATTTGCCCCATCGTTGACTTGTAGATAAATAGCGTGACTTGCTGCTGTTTCATAATCAAATGTTCCACTGGTCACAAGGGTGTTTCCACTAATTATGAATTTACTATTAGAGGCATCATTGATTCCATCACCACTCACCAGACTGAAGCTAAAGCTATTCAAGCTAGCTGTATCTATATCTGTGGCAGAGAGTGTTGCAATGACCGATCCACTGGCAATATCTTCTGCAAACGTAGTTGTAGATAATCCAATAGCTGTTGGTGCAATATCGTTTTGATCAACAACGTTTATGGTGAAAGAGGAGGTAAGTGAATTATTTCCATCTGTTACCTGAATGTTGACCAACAAATAGGGGGTAGATTCATAATCAATAGTTCCATTGACCAGTAACTGAGTTCCTGAAACCGTTACACTGGTATTGTTTCGGCCAATGTCTCCGGCACCATCAACCAAACTAAAGAGATGGGTATTGTTAGTATCTTCATCAGAAACAGTTAATTCAGAAATCAGAGTCCCAATAGATGCATTTTCTTCTACCGTACCACCTCCACTTGAAGAAGAAGAACCTATTCCAGTAACACGGTTACTGTAAAAATCGGTTATTTCTGTTATTTCATCAGCAGTAAGTTCTCTGTTGTAGAATAAGAAAGCAGAAATGGAACCATTCATAGCTCCTGCATATTCACCTAGCCTCATTACTGCATTCGTTGATGGGTTTGCCGTTAAATTCACATCTCGATCTAATATTCCATTAATGTAAATTTTTGCACTTCCAGACTGATTCATACTCGTTATTCCCTCATGTGTTCCAGCGAATAAATACCATTCATTTGTGTTGAGCGTATTCTGAGAAGAGATGGCATTACCTCCATTTGTTTCCCAGCGCAATCTGTTTTGACCTCCATTATAAAAGTTTATATGACCAGATGAACCGTTATACTGAAATGACCCGCCTGAAAAAGAGTTGTATTTCATCAAGATAATTGCAGTATATCCATCTTCAAAAGTTGAGCTTATACTATTAATAGAATGGGAATAACTTCCATTATAGTCCATATAACCAAAACCAGAATTGACAAATGTTGCGGTGTTTTTATTGAAGTGATTTCCATTACCACTTAAATCATACCATGTGTTTCCTGTTCCTGGATAGGAACTTGTATTGCCTGCATCTAAATGCACAACAAGACCATCTAAAGAAACACCATCTGGCATAATGTTAATACTTGTTGGCGCTTCATTTACATTGGATACAGTAATGGTGAAGGCTTCATAATAATCTATTGTTCCTGTTCCATCGCTGACCTTTAGGTAAATATTATAACTGTTTTTGGTTTCAAAGTCGAAACTGTCATTGGTGAGTAATTGAGTACCACTGACGGTAAAACTTCCGTTATCGTCATCTTCATTAGTGTTTGTAGGAGCAAGGGTGTACGTGTGTATGTCGCCAGCATTTTGATCTTCAGTCGTTAGGCTAGCGATTGCTGTAGCCAGCGGTATGTTCTCGAAAATGGTGGTGTTACTTAGAGCAATATCTGTGGGCGCATCATTTGTGTTGAGTAGTGAAAGAGTTACCGCTTGGGTGTAGGTAAAGAGTCCATCATTTACCTCTAAGTTAAGGTAGATGGTTGGGTCAATCACTGCTTCAAAATCGAAGGTGCCACTGCTAATTAGTGTGTTTTCATTGATAATAAAACGGCTATTGTGTTGATCATTTGTTCCATCGCCTGCGACCAAACTATAGGTGAAATTATTTACAGCATCAGTGTCTGCATCAGTACTTGAAACAACACTGACCACCGTTCCAGAAACAATGTCTTCATTGAGGGTATTGGTGGATATTGCCATTGCTGTTGGGGCATTATCGTTGACATCGTTTATTTGTATGGTGGCAGAATCTGTTAGGGTATTTAATCCATCATTGACCTGTACATTAATGTATAATTCTTGGATCGATTCATAGTCAAACAACTCATTGACAATTAGTTGAGTGCCTGAAACGGTAAAGCTAGTATTGTTAATGTCGTTCGTGCCATCTCCGTTAACCAACGTGTATATATAGCTATTGTCAGTATCTTGATCGATGGTGAATAAATCCCCGACAACAGATCCAATGGCAGCATTCTCGTCAAAAGATGCCGATTGATATAAACCAGCAATTTGTTGATCGGTTAATACCTGGTTGTAGACCATAAAACGATGGAAATCTCCGACAAAATCAGCAGAGTGAACACCTTCATAATTTCCACAGCAGCCGGGATTATCGTCTCCTAAAAATAAATAACCAGGAGTATTAGCAGCGCCAAAACCTACAGTACGTGTATTGACTAACTCTCCATTTTCATAGAATTTATGCTCGCTATTGGTGTGGTTGTAACTGTACACATATTCATAGGTTGTTCCAATATCATAAGGACGCTGGAACTGTCCATGTGCATTGTGAAGTCCTGGAAAAACTTTTGAATTTGCCGTGGGGATCACGGGCGCATTCCAACCTCCGTGTTGGCTATCACTTGCCAGGCCTAAAATATTTCCAGAAGTGGATTGTGGAGTTACTTTAACAACTATGGTAAAAGAATAGGAAGCCTTTAAAATAGTTGGTAAAGGCCCAACACGGATTCCACTTCGACCACCAGCATTACTGGTTTTAAAGGTTTTGTTTTGGAAGCTAACTCCAGCTAAAATATCACCGTGATTTCCATTTCCAGATAAATCAATCCAACTGCTATTTGGCGTGGCAGTAGAAGCAGCATTTGATGCGTCTAAATGTACAATAAGCCCAGTAGCAGAAGTTGTCCCTCCTCCTCCAGAGGTAGAACCCGCTCCCCCAGCAAAATCAATTTCTGTGGGCGCTTCATTGGTGTCTGAAACGGTAATGGTGAAAGCTTCATAATAATCTCTTGTACCCGTTCCATCACTAACCTGCAAGTAAATATTGTAGGTATTTTTGGTTTCAAAATCAAATTCAGCATTGGTCAATAATTGGGTTCCACTAACGGTGAAACTTCCATTATCATCATCTTCCATACTGTTGGTCGCAACCAAGGAGTAGGTGTGGGTATCTCCTGGATTTTGATCTTCTGTAGTTAAGCTAGCAATTGCAGTGGCCAGCGGAATGTTTTCGAAGATTGCCGTATTGTCTAACGCAATAACCGTTGGAGAATCGTCTCGGTCAACAACCCCAATAACAAATGTCTGCGAGTAAGTAAAGCTTCCATCATTTACTTCAATTACGATGTAAAGGTTGGGGTCACTCATGGGTTCAAAATCAAAGGTGCCACTACTCACCAAGCTTGTTCCATTGATTGTGAAATGATCATTGTCAGTATCGTTTGTTCCGTCTCCTGCAACCAAACTATAGGTGAAGTCATTTACATCATTTGTGTCTGTGTCGGTACTAGAGATTTCTGCCACCAATGTACCAGAGAGAACATCTTCATTCAAGGTTGAAGAGGACAAGGCCATGGCTATGGGTGCATTGTCATTAACATCCTGAATGGCGATAACAAATGCATCCGAAAAACTGTTTACTCCATCAAAAGTTTCTAATCTGACCGTGTAGCTGTTTTTGGTTTCGTAATCTAATTCACCAGCAGTAACTAATGAGGTGCCACTAACGGTAAAACTTCCGTTGTCATCGTCTCCTTCTCCAGCAACTAGAGAGTAGGTGTGAATGTTTCCAGTGTCTGGATCTGTGGTAGTCAAGACGTCAAAAATGGGCTCTACATTAGTCACTTTTAGTGTGTTTGAATCAGCACCAACATATTTATATGAAGAAGAACTTGGCGTTCGATACCTTAATCTCATATAATCACCACCTGTATATTCTTGCCATTTTGTTTCAAAGTAATACCATTGATCCGAGGTCAAAGAAACATTAACAGTTGAACTACCACAACATGGTCTAAAAATTATTGGGACTCCATCTATCCAAAGTGCACTTCCATCATCTGATGATATTTCAAAAGTATATGTACCTGTTTCTTGAGCTTGAAACCAACCATAATGTAATACAGCATAATATGAACTACTCCAATGAGGTGCTCTCCCATCAATAAAACCAGCACTTGAATAAGCCTCTGTTTCTCCACTATGAGTTAAAGTGGTTCCTGAATAATTGGTGTCTAACATCGCCTCTAATTCAGTTACACTATTTGCCAATCCGCTGTATGTGTATCCATCGAAGGTTGAATTACTACCGTTCCCGTTGTGCGTTTTATACGATTTGTAATTAATGTATCCTTCTCCACTTTGAGAAGATGATGAAAGCCCAAAAACACTTGTTCCTAGGGGTACATTTTCGTCCACAAACGGATAGGCAAAGTTAATGCCCGTTGGAGGTTCATTGGTGTCGGACACAGTAAGGGTAAAGGCCTCGAAATAGTTTGCAATCCCATCCGTAACTTTCAAGTAGATGTTGTAACTACTTTTTATTTCATAATCAAAAGTTCCACTGGTTACAAGGCTCGTTCCGCTAACAATAAAACTACCGTTGTCTTCATCTAAGGTTCCTGTACTCGTTGCTAGACTAAAAATGTGGTTATTGAAATTGGCGTCTACATTCACTGCCGTTAGAGTAGCGATGGCCGTTCCAGCCGAAGTATCTTCTTGGAATACAGTATTGCTCAGGTCAATATCTGTTGGGGCACTTATATCCGTGATTACTATGGTGAACGAACTAGTAAAAGTATTTACGCCATCATTTACACCAACATTCACTAATAGGTAGGGTGAGGCTTCATAATCAACCGTTCCATTGACAATTAGTTGTGTTCCAGACACGGTTACACTAGTATTGTCACGTCCAATATCACCGAGGCCGTCAACCATACTAAAAGTGTGGGTATTGTTACTATCTTGATCAACAACGGCTAAGTTAGCTATGAGTGTTCCGATGGCTGCATTCTCCTCGACCAATAGATCACTTGTGCTTGTTGAGAGGGAAGAAGCATTGGTTATGGCGGCATAGTTTTGGGCAACTTCTTCTTGCGTTAATTTTGAACCATAGATGAGTAATGATTGAATTTGCCCATTAAAGAATGTGCTAGAACCAGCCCAGTCTCCATTTTCCGATCCTCGTGCTGCAAGATAGAAATAGTCATTTAAAAATGTCGCATTATTTGTTGAGGTTGAATTCTGGAACTGTTGATTGAATTCCCTAATCGTCCCATTAACATAAGCTAAACGTCCGCTAGGATCAGAAATAACACTGAATATATTGGTGCTCGTATGCCAATTTGATCCAACATTTGCCCAATAGTTTCTTGGTCCAATCCCAGAATTATGATTAGTGTGATGTTCATTCAATGAAAATGAAAAGCCATTAGTATGCATTGCTAATCCGAAACCACTCAAATTACTGTTCCAATTTGCGGAGTGTTCGTAGGCCATTCCATGTATTGACGTGTTTTCTGATTTTAAATAAACTTGAACAGAAATCTGGTTATACCCGCGAAGATCTAAAGTAGAAGAGCTTCTAGTCAAGTCATTTATTCCATCAAAATCGAAGTAGCCCGCTGTATTATATGTAGCTCCATGAATTGTAAAATGATTCCCATTTCCACTCAAGTCATTCCATGTGTTACCACTGCCTGAATACGAGTTTGGATTGGAAGCATCTAAATGTAAAATTAGATCAGTTGTTTTTATACCAGTATTAGTACTACTGCCAGTAGTAACAATAATTTCTGTAGGCGCTTCGTTGGTATCGGAAACCGTGAGCGTAAATGCTTCTTCATAGCTTGTTAGTCCGTCGGTTACGCTCAAGTAGATGTTGTAACTTTTTTTGGTTTCAAAGTCAAAGGTGCCATTGCTGACCAAACTTGTTCCGTTAATGCTAAAGTGACTATTGTCGTCATCTTGCGCATCTCCGCTATTGATCAAAGTATAGGTGTGGGTTGCACTTGTGTCTGGGTCAACAACAGTTAGACTTGCAATCGTAGTTCCCGAAACGATGTCTTCTAAAAAGGCGCTACTACTTAAGCTAATGTCAGAAGGGACACCTTCATTTACATCATTTACATTTACTGTGAATGCTTTTGAAAAGGTGCTGTTACCATCACTTGCTTGAACATAAATGTTAAGAGATGAAGTAGTCTCAAAATCAATGTTACTTGCAACCAACAGTTGGGTGTCTGAAACAGTGAAAAATGAATTATGCTGATCATTGGATCCATTACCATTAACTAAACTAAAAGTGAAATCTGTAGTGTCAGAATCAGTTGCTGTAAGTGTTGCAGCAACTGTTCCTATTGAAACTTCTTCGTTGATTGAAATGGTATTTGTGGATATAGACATTGAGGTATTACCATTAAAATAATTATAACTATCTATAATTTCTTGTTCGGAAAGAGCTCTATCATAGATCAAAGCAGCTTTTATTTTACCCTTCTGGTATTCGCTTCCAAGAGTTTTGGAGATTTGTATATCTGAATTAAGAACATTATGTCCAGATGGGGTGTCCTGACCTGCTAAAATTCCATTTACCCAAACTGATCTGGTAGTTCCATCAAATTTTGCAACAATAAACAACCAATTATTTAAACTAACTTGGTTAGAAATAGGGCCTAGATCATTACCCCACCAATAATGACTAAAAGCATAAGAACCTCCCATAGTTCTTAGAGCATTAGATTTATTGGAAGAACCATAACCACCGATAGAAATAAACCCATTACGATCACCCCATTGAGGTTGATTAACATATACAACGAGGGTATAGTTTGAGTTACCTATGGGTATATTATTACCATTGGTTTTTGAAAAATAACCATTGTTGCCAGTATTAAAAAATTTTCCGCCCGAATCAAAACTTATACTTCCAGCATTTTGCAAACTAACATCATTATTATTTCCACTTAAATCATTCCATGTGTTTCCTGTTCCAGAATATGAATTAGAATCTGCAGCGTCAAGATGTAAAACTAATCCATCGGTCACCACACTCGCTACCTCAAATCCAATATCAGTTATGGGTTCTAACACATTAGTAACTGAAATAGTAAATGCTTTCTCAAAGTCTGAAGTCCCATCACTTACTTTTAGATAAATATTATAACTTGTTTTAGTCTCATAGTCAAGTGTTGTGCTTGTAAAAAGTAACGTTCCGCTTATTGTAAAGCTTCCATTATCGTCGTCTTGACTATCACCGCTATTGGCTAAACTAAAGCTGTGTATGTCTGTGGGATCTTGATCTGTTGTGGTAATAGTAGCTAAAGCTGATCCAGATGCAATACCTTCTAAGAAGGCTGTATTGCTTAAAGCAATATTGGTAGGCGTGTCATTTGCATCGTTAACAGCAATGGTAAATGTTTTAGAATAGGTTGCTGACCCATCGGATGTTTGAATAACGACACTATAACTGCTTTGGGTTTCAAAATCAAGTACCGCAGCGGTGACTAAGTTAGCACCACTAATGGAGAAATTAGCATTATCGCTCCCACCACCAACAAGGGTATAGGTAAATATATTTCCATTATCGGCATCTGTAGTGCTTAATCCCCCAACAACAGTTCCTGAAGCAAGGTTTTCATCAACAGCGTTAGCAGATAGGCTGATGTCAGTAGGCGTGTCATTTGCATTGTTTACAGCAATGGTAAATGTTTTAGAGTACGTACTCGACCCATCGGATGTTTGAATAACGACACTATAACTGCTTTTGGTTTCAAAATCTAGCTCAGCAGCAGTGACTAAGTTAGTACCACTAATGGAGAAATTAGCATTATCGCTCCCACCACCCACAAGGGTGTAGATGAAGTTGTCTCCACTATCGGCATCTGTAGTGCTTAATCCCCCAACAACAGTTCCCGAAGCAAGGTTTTCATCAACAGCGTTATCAGATAGGGCGATATCAGTTGGCGTATCATTCGCATTGTTTACAGCAATGCTAAACGTTTTAGAGTACGTACTCAACCCATCGGATGTTTGAATAACGACGCTATAACTGCTTTTGGTTTCAAAATCAAGTACCGCAGCAGTGACTAAGTTAGCACCACTAATGGAGAAATTAGCATTATCGCTCCCACCACCAACAAGAGTATAGGTAAATGTATTTCCGTTATCGGCATCTGTAGTGCTTAATCCCCCAACAACAGTTCCCGAGGCAAGGTTCTCATCAACAGCGGAGGCAGATAAAGTAATATCTGAAGGCACTTCGTTTACGTCATTAACAGTAATGGTAAAAGCTTCCTGGTAGGAGTTTGTTCCATCGGATGTTTGCACACGAATATTGTAACTGCTTTTGGTTTCATGGTCAAAAACAGCAGCGGTGAGTAAATCGGTACCGCTCCCTTGATTTTGAGAAGTTGGAGCAATAGTTCCTGCAACCCAATCAGAAGAAGCATTCATATTGTCAAGCGTAGCTGTATTCCCATTTCCACTTGCATCAGTCAGTGTGTTACCAGTCCCTTCATTCATCTTGAAATATCCAACTAAATTGTCAGAAGATAAATAGTTGCCCCCATTAGCGCTAGCATCTAAACCACTTCCTGCATTGTATAAAGCAGTAATCTCTGCTGCAGTTAATGCCTCGTCCCAAACGGCTACTTCATCAATAAGTCCTCTGAAGTAATTATAGGGAGAGTGTGTTTGGTTTCCTCCAATTGTAAACATTCCGGTTGAAGAATGATTGCCCTCGTCATTTCCTGTACTGTATTCAGTTCCGTTGAAATACATACGCATTGAACCATTGTCATATACAGCAACTACATGTTGCCAAACATTAGGCAATACATTCACACCAGTCTGCCATCTACCACCAGTATGCCCCATAGAAAGCTGAAGGCTTCCAGACTCAATAATTAACATCCGATCCCAATGGCCATCTTCCATACCAAAAATCACTTGCCAACCACTTGTTCCTGTTGGCTTAATCCACCCCGACCATGTTGTGAAGGGCATTACATTCCTATCGGCATCAATACTTGTTGTAACATGATCATTTGATCCATCAAAGTCAAGGGCATATGATCCCCCTGAACCTCCGCTGATAGAGAAACTTGTATTATCATCAGAGCCCACACCATCAACTAGGGTATAGGTGAAGGTGTCTCCACTATCAACATCTGTAGTGGTTAATCCACCTACAGTAGTCCCAATAGTAATATTTTCGTCTACAGCGTTAGCAGATAGGGCGATATCAGTTGGCGTGTCATTTGCATTGTTTATAGTAATGCCAAACGTTTTAGAGTACGTACTCGACCCATCGGATGTTTGAATAACGACGCTATAACTGCTTTTGGTTTCAAAATCAAGTACCGCAGCGGTGACTAAGTTAGCACCACTAATGGTGAAATTAGCATTATCGCTCCCACCACCCACAAGGGTGTAGGTAAATGTATTTCCATTATCGGCATCTGTAGTGCTTAACCCCCCAACAACAGTTCCCGAGGCAAGGTTCTCATCAACAGCGGAGGCAGATAAAGTAATATCTGAAGGCACTTCGTTTACGTCATTAACAGTAATGGTAAAAGCTTCCTGGTAGGAGTTTGTTCCGTCTGATGTTTGCACACGAATATTGTAACTGCTTTTGGTTTCAAAGTCTAGAGCAGTATTGGTTAATAGATTGGCTCCGCTAATGGAGAAACGATCATTGTCGGCAGATTCGTCTCCAGAGACAATGGTATAGGTGAAGCTATCGCTACTATCGGCATCGGTCGTGGTAAATCCACCTATAGTGGTTCCATTAGCGACGTTTTCGTTTATAGAGGAAGCGGATAAAGCAATGTCGGTAGGAGCACGATTACTTCCATCAATCACAATATTTTTGACACTCGCAAGGGATGATCCTCCGCTATATGAAGGAAGCGTATGGTCGTTTATATACCATCCGCTACCATAACCAGCTGAACTAAAGTGTCCGTTAATGTCATTCTGCCAAATCGATCCATCTGAGATGCCCTTTTCACCAATTAAACGATGAACTACTAATTGGTTAGAACCGTTTTGATAGGTTGAAGGTGAGGTGAAATTATACACCTCTGTTCCATCATCATCTTTAAAACTAAAATTAAAATTAGCAATTCGTCCATAATAGCCTCCACCATATCGAGCCCACCCATAAAAAGTAAATTCATGTAAATCATTAATACTATAACTTTGATTGAACGTTATTTCTGCTGTAGCGGGTGAGTTAAAAGTGTAACTATTATTATTTGTTTTATTTTGAAGTAGATTAATTACCAGTCGATCGTCTCCAAAATTATTTTGATGATGAGTATCTGTGGTTGAAGCTCCTGCTAGATTAGTAGTTGCTACATCGATTACCGATCCTCCGTCAGGAGCAACAATCATGTGGATGGCTTTTAAGGTTTGATGCCCTCCAGAATTTTCAGTAATTACAATTTTTTTAATTCGCTTATTGCTGCCAAGTGAGGGAAGGCTAAGGTAAGCAGCTGTATTGCTAGAACTGACAATAGTTCCACCATTTAATTCTAAAGCAGAAGTAGAAGCATAATCCAAATCACCACTCAGATCATTTTCATTTACCGTATAACGAAAGGTCAAAACTGTAGAGCCAGAGCCTGAAAAATAGGTTGCATAAGAATCTGAGTCTCCAGTTTCTAGGAGCAATCGAGGAGAACCACTAACGGTAACGGCATTATCAAATGTTACTTGAATATCAATGGGTTCACCAATTCTGTATGTACCATTGGGGTTGTTTGATGTTACCTGAGTAATCGAGGATTCTGTAAGGTCATTAATGCTAACGGTAAAAGCTTCTTGATACGAATCCGTTCCATCGGATGTTTGCACACGGATGTTGTAACTGCTTTTGGTTTCGAAGTCGAACACAGCATTGGTAAGTAAGTTCGCTCCGCTAATGAAGAAACTATTGTTGTCGGTAGAACCATCTCCAGCGACCAGTGAATAGGTGAAGGTGTCTCCACTATCAACATCCGTTGTAGTTAAACCACCAACAGCAGCTCCTGAAGCAAGATTTTCGTTTACAGAAAATGAAGATAAAGCAATATCGGTAGGCGCATCGTTTACATCGTTAGTGGTAATGGTAAATGCCTCTTGATAGGTGTCTGTGCCATCAGAAGTTTGGATTCTTATACTATAGCTGCTTTTAGTTTCGTAGTCTAACGTTGCAGCAGTAATCAAATTCGTTCCATTAATGGAGAAACTTCCATTATCAGAAGAGCCAGTTCCAGAGACCAGGGTATAGGTATGAGAATCTCCGCTATCGACATCGGTAGAAGTAAATCCACCTACTGTTGTTCCCAAAGCAACATTTTCGCTAACGGAACTAGCCGATAGAGAAATATCAGTGGGGGCATTATTTATATTATTTGATGGGTCAATATTTGTAAATGTACCAAACTGATGCTGGTTGCTAATTGTATTGTATTGGGGGTTTGATGAGTTTTGTGGTAATGAGTAAGCGAAACGAAAGTAATCGCCTCCACCATATTCTTGGTATCTAAATTTAAACTCGTACCAAGTGTCTTTGTCTAGGGTTGCAGTACCATAGACATATGAACAGCATCCATATTGAGATGTAATCATGGACCAATTGTCGTTAGAACTTTCTCTGTACATGGTTTCAGATGAATCATCTGCTATTGTTCTAAAGCTGTAAACACCTGACTTATTCGGCTTAAACCAACCGGTATATTCAACAGCAAAATAGTCACCATTCCATTGGCCAGGATGACCTCCATTCAAACCAGTTTCGCCATAAGGAGAAACCTCTCCACTAGAATATAGAGTTGTGCCTGGCTGGTTAATATCAAACATAGCGTCCATTTCGGCGTTGTTGCTGCCGCCGCTACTGTAATTAACTCCATTATGTGATGAATTTTGACCATTGCCATAATGAGTTTTGAGAGATTTAAAATTAATATACCCTTCACCACTACTATTTGTGGGAGACTGATTTTCGTAACTGTAAAGCTGTTGAACTTCATTTGCCGTGAGCGCAACATTCCAAATATTCAAGTCATCTGCCTTTCCTTGATAATAATTACCGCTTGAGTAATTTTCCCAAGCTTTACCTAAAACAAGACCATAGGTGTTAACAGTGAAAATGCCGCCACCATTTAAATTACTAAGTAATTCTCCATCACGATAAACCTTCCTCGAACTTCCATCGTAGACAAATACAAATTGATGCCAATTGCCGTCATTTGATGTGTTGTCAGGTATGTCAAAACCAGCGTTACATCGATTAAAATTCATTGTTGAGCCAGCTCTAATAATTGGACCAGCACTCCCACTACAGCTTTGATATCCAAGGCCTATTAAATCTGTCTGTGAGCTGCTCGTTTGGTTTAGCCATAAACTGATTGAAAAAACATTGTTAATTTGACTTGCCATTGAGTTACCGAAGTAAAAATAGTCGTTGCCATCAAAAGAGTAAGCTGAATTTGTATTGTTAAACCGATCGGATGTCAAGCTTGGTGAACCAAAAACTTCACCGTTATTGCTAGAGCCACTCGAATCAATTGCATTTCCACTGAATTGATATGAACCAACAAGGCTTCCAGTTCGCGGAATTTGTGCATGCACAATACTAGTTGAAAAGGTAAAGAAAATTATAAGGAACAATAGCCTTTTTATCATTCGACGAAAAGTTTGAATAAAAATATTTAATATCAAATTTACAATTTCCCTATTGCACAAAAGGCTTCAACCGCTCTCTGTCCTCATTACAGCATTCATAAGAAACTCATTTGCGCGATATGAAACAAAAAGACTAAGAATATTTAATGTTGATAATCATCAAGTTAGAAATATGACTAATTTTATGTGAATATGAAACACTTTAAAAGGAGTAGAATTGTTTTATTATCACTAATTGATCTGACTTTATGCTTTCCAATACAATTAAAAATAATTAAAGTTCGAGTCAAATTTATATATAATTTCACTTGCATAAATCTAACATTACGTTTAATTATAAATAGTTTATTTATCATTAAGCACCTATATAATTTTTATGAAGCGCCTGATTAGACACTGCATTTTCAATGCATATTTTCAATTTATTTTTTAAAAGATTTTTGCAAATATGAAACATATATGGATTGTAGGATATTTACTATATTTGTTAAATATGTTAACAAACGGTCTTTTTGCTACTACAATACTGATCGGGTCACTTTTGATCTTAATCATGTTGCTTTCTGGACGAACAAATCTCAAGGTGAATTTCTATCTTATAATGTTGTTGTTCCAACTTATTTTACATCGCATAGTCATTTTATATATCTCAACAAATATGTATGATGTTAATATATCAGATAAGTATCCTGCTGCATTATCTATTATGTTCTTTCCCTGCTGGTATTTGTATATCCGCACATTATTATCAAGCCACATTGAGGTTTATAAAGACCTTACCCATTTCATCATTCCTTTTTTTATTACACTAACCAGTTTGTTTTTTTTTGAAACGCCCTATAAGTATAACATAATTGCGGTCACTACTTTAGGATTATATTATATTGTAATCATATTTAAATTAATAAAAGCTAAAACAGACGCCTTTATTTTGAAAGACAAATTTCTTGAGCGATGGGTTTATATATTATATTTCGTCTTTGTCACCATATATTTTTCTGGATTAATTTTAAAATTTTCTTCTGGAGTAGATTCAGATCAATGGTTAATTGATTTCTATATTTTAACATCAATTATTTGGATGTTTTTATTCCTGTATATTTTTTTAAACCCAATCATCATGTACGGGAGAATTTTATTAATTCAAAGCCTTGTCAAACAAGAAAATAATACTCGTTTTTGGAAGTTTGACACGTCGAAAGAGATTACTAATAAGCACCAGTATATCCAAAATATCATCAAAGAAAACACTTCCGATTTGATTTATAAAATCATTGCTCTTCAGGCTAACGATAAGTTAATCAAGGAACATGATTTTAGTGTAAACTTTATAGCATCCCAATTAGCAATTCCAAAATCTCATGTAAGTTATTTATTTAATTATCATTGTTTATATAAGGGTATAGATTATATCAACCTAGTCAAAGTTTTAAAATCGATGCGGCTAATTACAAATGGGTACTTAGAGAACAGAACAATTGACTCTCTGTCTTTTGAGTGTGGCTTTAATTCACGAATTACTTTTTTCAATAATTTTAAAAAATTAAATGGCATTAGCCCTAAAGAGTTTGCAAAAAAAACGTTTGGTGGTAAAATAACTAACAATGAATAAACGCCTCTTTTTCCTACTTGTATTAATTTTGATTGTAGTGTTTTACTTTCTGCGAAGTGAAACCCTTCCTAGTTATTCTCCAACAAGAGATTATATTGATTTAGAAGCTGAACTGGTGGAACAATTTATCCTAGCCAAAGACAGTTCTGTAATTGAGTTACCTGCCGGACATTTCTTGTTTTCTCAATCCCTGAGCCTAGACAATAAAAGCCACCTTACCATCAAAGGACAAGGCATGGATAAAACAGTCCTTTCGTTTAAAGGGCAAACTTCTGGGGCTGAGGGAATAAAAATAACCAACAGTAAAAATATAGTGTTAGAAGACTTTGCCATTGAAGATGCCGTTGGAGATAACCTTAAAATTAGTGATTCCGATTCTGTAGTCATGCGCCGCATTCGATCCGCCTGGACGGGGCAAGTTTCGGTTCAAAACGGAGCTTATGCTTTATACCCCGTTTTGTGTTCTAATGTTTTGATTGAAGAATGCGAAGCCATAGGTTCTTCTGATGCAGGAATTTATATTGGCCAATCGAATAATGTCATTATCCGAAACAACAAAGCCTTTTACAATGTGGCTGGAATTGAAAGTGAAAACAGTAATAATGTTGAAATTTATGGAAATGAAGCCTACGAAAACACCAGTGGTTTATTGATTTTTAATCTTCCTGAATTAACGGTATATGGTTCTAATATAAATGCCCATCACAATAAAGTGTACAATAATAATCTCACCAATTTTGCGGTAAAAGGATCCATTATTAGTGCTGTACCCAAGGGGGCAGGAGTGGTTATAATGGCCACCAAAGATGTACAGTTTCACAATAATGTTGTTGAAAATCACAAAACAGTGAATCTCTGTGTAGTGAGTTATGAGATTTTTGCGGCAGATGAAGACGAACTTGGACAAGAGACCGTTACTGACGAAGCCCTGGCAAGAGGATTGCGTGCCATCGAAAACGATTATGCCAAGGACGATAACTACAACCCATATCCTGGGCGGGTTAGTATTCATGACAACACTTTCAACAATGCAAATTTATTGCCCACCTTTTCCAACGATTTTGGCTTACTTTGGTTGTATAAAAATAAAGCCTCAATACCAGACATCGCATATGATGGGATCATCTCTCCATACGGATCTTTGCAAGATGATGAACACAAGCTATGTATTCGCAACAATGCAAATGCTTCTTTTGTTTATCTCGATGCATCGCATGATTTCGAGGGTTTTACCTCAGATAAAACACCCTTTGACTGTAAACTGAATGAGTAAAAGAAGAAGCGTGCATTTGGGAAAATTCCTCCTTATTTTTGTTGCCCTTGTAGCAATGTACGGCTGTGGTCAAAAAGAGAATAAGCGAACAGCTCCTCTAGCCCGCAAAGCAAACATTACCTTAAAAGGGAAAACAATTGAAACCAATGCGCTAAAACAATTATCGGACTATGGCTTTTTTAAAGGGCAACTGGCTGAGTTGAATCCCAGTGAGCACGTTTATCCTTATGCCATAAATACCCCACTTTTTTCTGATTATGCTCAAAAAGCACGATTCATTTATCTTCCCAATGGAAAACAAATGGATTTTAACACTAATGGCCCCCTGGACTTTGAGGATGGTGCCATTTTGATCAAAAACTTTTATTATCCAAAAGATGAACGAAACCCAGTAGCCGGACGTCGTATTATCGAAACCCGCCTTTTGATGAAAGGAAAAGGCGTATGGAATCCATTGAATTATCTTTGGAATGAAGCACAGACAGAAGCGAATTTGGATTATGTAGGAAAAAGTGTAGCCGTAAATTGGATCAACCCTGATGGTGTAACCAAAAAGATAGATTATGTTGTTCCCAACCAAAATCAATGCAAGAATTGCCATAATGCCAATAATAAAATCGTTCCCATTGCCTTAACAGCTGCACAACTAAATCAGCGATATCGATCTTTACAACAAGACATCAATCAATTGGATTATTTTAAGCAAGTTGGCATTCTCAAGGGTTTATCGACCGCTGAGCTACACGATAAAATGCCGGTCTGGAATGATGTTTTGACGGCATCGGTAGAAGAACGGGCTAAAGCCTATTTAGATGCCAATTGCGCCCACTGCCACTCGGCACAGGGAAGCGCAAAGAACTCGGGACTCTACCTTAATTATCATGAAAATGACCAGCGCAAAAGAGGGGTGTTTAAACCACCAATCGCAGCTGGAAAAGGTTCTGGCGATCATCAATATGACATTGTTCCTGGGAAACCTGAAGAGTCCATTTTTATGTACCGTATGAAAAGTAATGATCCCGCTATTCGGATGCCAGAAATTGGTCGCTCAGTCGAGCATGAAGAAGGGGTTGATTTACTGCAACAATACATTAAGGGCTTGGTACAAGATTAATTTTAGAGCTGCACATTCTCGACAATTACTTGTCCTAAATTCCAAGACGGAATATAGTAGGTATAACGGGTAAAAGATAAAATCTCATCAAAAATCCGTTCTTGTAGTACGGTGGAGTTTCCCGTAATAATGGTCAATGAGAAAGAGCCTTTTTCGTCTCGCTTGGCGAGGGTGTTTCGCACCAATTCCAGTGCTTGTTTATGGCGTAATCCATGTAGATCAATTTCGTCGGGTTGCGGTTTGCGTTTGGCCATAAAAGTTAAATAGGTTACAAAAGTAATAACCCCCGCTTAGTTTATGAGAACTAAAGGGGGGGAATTATCAACCAAAATCATTAACTAGTACGTGAAAATTATACTACAAATATAGTTGAGACTGGTTTTATGAGCTGTTAAAGCCCTTATAATGTTTTCCCAAGAAAGCGTTAAAGGTTGCTATAGAGTAGATAGCTGAGATATAGGTTAAGGATAAAATAGAAGAAGGCGGGAAACGATTGTATGAAAGTATCCCGAATTTTTAATCGAACGCTAAAACCGAGAAGCATCAAAAGTGTAAGCCCAATACTACTCAACAATTGAAGTGCTGGCCACCAAAAACCAATGCCTATTCCTAGCGCACCTAAAATTTGTAAAACCCCAGTAAGTGTTCTAAATTGAGGCAATCCATAACGAATGAATTCAGTCTTTAGATGAGCGCTGGCGAAGCATCCTATGCCAAAGAATAAAAAGGAAGTTCCCGAGAAGAGAAGGAGGTAATCAAGTAGTAGCATCCGCAAATGTACATAATTCCTCTAGTGAAATATAATCTAGCGTTTTTTGGTGGGTGGCTTCGAGTTTGATCTTTGGTGCAACTCCAGCACGATAGGCCTCTAACCATCGCGATACGCATAGACACCAATTGTCTCCTGGCACAAGACCTGGGAAATTATAGTGCGGCAAGGCACGAGTCAAGTCATTGCCTTTTGCTTTTGAGAATTCTAAAAAGGCTGCGGTCACAACAGCACAAACAGTGTGTGTTCCAGCATCAAAAGGACCAGTATCACAGCAGCCATTTCGGTAGGCACCTGTCATGGGTTCTGTTCCACAAACAACTAAGGGTTCTCCAAAGACATTCAACGACGCTTCTTTCATATAGGCAAGTTAATCAAATCCTTGCACTCCTTGTACAGTAGTATATTTTAATGTAAATCGTTTTTCTGGATGAATGATTTTGTAGGCCGTTTGAACGGCTAAGGTGGCTTCGTGGAAACCACATAAAATTAGTTTTAATTTCCCAGGATACGTATTGACATCTCCAATCGCAAAAACCCCAGGGATATTGGTCTGGTAATCTAGTGTGTTATCTACTTTGATAGCGTTTTTTTCAATTTCTAGTCCCCAATTTCCAATAGGGCCCAACTTTGGCGAAAGGCCAAATAGTGGTAACCAAGTATCGACCGCTACGGTTTTGTTTCCCTTTCCTTTTTGTTTAATTTCAATAGACTCCAAGGTGTTTTCTCCATTGAGGCCTACCACTTCAGCATGGGTGTAGAACTCTATTTTTCCTTCTTTTTCTAGCTGGTGGACTTTTTCAACAGAATCTTTGTGTGCGCGAAAGGCATCCGATCGGTGGATTAATCCAACAGGACTGACATTCTTTTCAGCAAAATAGATGGCCCAGTCGAGGGCGGAGTCTCCACCTCCAGAAATAAATATTTTCTTCCCTAAGAAGTTTTCAGGCTCCTTTACCATGTATTCTACGCCATTTTTCTCAAAACGTGGTAGGGAATCAATTTTGGGTTTTCTAGGTTCAAAGCTTCCTAAGCCTCCTGCAATCATAACCACTGGAGCATGATGAGCAGTTCCTTCACTAGTGGTCACAATAAAGCTATCATCTTCTTGCTTCTCTATGGTGTCGGCTCTTTCACCCAAAGTAAATCCTGGCTTAAACGGAGCGGCTTGTTCCATCAATCGATCAATCAATTCTCCGGCTAAAACAGTGGGGTAACCGGGGATGTCATAGATAGGTTTTTTGGGGTATATTTCGGTTAATTGACCGCCTGCTTGAGGTATGGCATCAATGAGATGGCATTTTAGTTTCATTAAACCAGCTTCAAAAATAGCGAAGAGCCCAACGGGTCCAGCTCCAATAATAATAATATCCGTTTTAATCATTTCTTATCTTCTAATAGTAATTTTGTTCGTTCATTTCAATGACTTTTTCCTCGAAATCAGCTTTCAGCGTTGTCCTGTATTCCCGAAGTGTCGTGAGTAAATCATCAATCTCATCGGGTAATAATTCTTCTAAAAATTGACGGATTCGTTTGGCCATGGTAGGAGATTTCCAATTGGTAGAAATACCAATTTTTAAATTCCCTTTGGTGACGATACCACCCATATAGAAGTCACAAAGGTCGGGAGTATCCGCAACATTTACTAATATTCTTCTTCGATTACATGCTTTTCTTACCTTTTGGTTGATTGCAGGGACATCTGTGGTGGCAATAACAATGTTTTTTTTACGTAAATCCCACAGGCGAAATTTTCGCTCAATGATTTTTACGTCTTTTCCTTCAATAAACTTTTTTGTTTCTGGACGGAAAAAAGGCGCAACCAATGTCACCTTTGCATTTGGGCTAGACTTGAATAAAAACTCCAATTTTTCCAAGGCCACATAGCCTCCACCTAAAATCAGAAATTCCAATTTGCACGCTTTCAAAAAAATGGGATAAAGCTCATTTAATTCACGCATTCGACTAACTTTAAGTGTTTAAAAGGCACCACTTAATTTTGCTCCACGCTCTTTCGTGAAAAAAGTAAAGCAGCATTTTAGAGCTCAATTCGATCAATCCAATGGAGAGAGCTTGTTGTATTGTTCCGGTAATTAGGTATGAAATAGTCACTGTGTCACATGTGCCGATGATTCTCCAACTAATTGTTTTAAGAACACTTCTGCGAACAGATTCTGCAGAAGTGTTTTTTGTTGAAGAATTTAGCAGTAGATCAATTACCATATAAGAAAATATTTAGGGGGTGTATTTCTTTATGGTAGATTAAAACGCTTGCTTTTAAATCAATTTTTAAATCGGCAACATCTTCTAGTCCTACCGATAGACGAACTAAGTCTTGAGTGACTCCTGTCTCTTTTTGTGCCGCCTCGTCCAATTGCTGGTGGGTAGTACTTGCTGGGTGTATGATAAGCGATTTAGAATCTCCGATATTGGCTAAAAGAGAAAATATTTTGGTGTCATTGGCTACTTTCTTAGCCGCCTCGAATCCACCTTTTAGTCCAAAGGTTACAATCCCGCTTTGCCCATTAGGTAAATAGGTTTTGGCCAATGTGTTGTACTTACTTGATTTTAGTCCAGGGTAATTTACCCAAGCTACTTCATCTTGCTCACCTAACCATTCGGCAATGGCTAAAGCGTTTTCTGAGTGTTGTTTTAAACGAAGCGACAATGTCTCTAGTCCTTGAATTATTTGAAAGCCATTGAATGGACTCAAAGAAGCACCAAAATCACGCAAGCCTTCAATACGTGCTTTTGCGATAAAGGCAGCTGGCCCTAGTGCTTCATGATAGACCAGTCCATGATAACCGGGTGAAGGTTCGGTGAATTCTGGAAATAATCCATTGCCATAGTCAAAGGTTCCTGCGTCGATGATGATTCCACCCATACTGGTTCCATTTCCATTAATGTATTTAGTCAAAGAGTGAATAACAATATTTGCTCCGTGCTCAATTGGATTCAATAGGGCAGGAGTAGCTACAGTATTGTCTACAATAAAAGGCACTTTTGCGTTTTTTGCATGCCCAGAAATAGCTTTTAGGTCAAGGACATCTAGTTTTGGATTCCCCAGGGACTCTGCGAAAAATGCACGGGTATTGTCTTGCACGGCTGCTGCAAAGTTTTCTGGATTATCTGGATCGACAAAGGTTGTTGTGATGCCTAAACGGGGAAGGGTAACACTCAATAGGTTGTAGGTTCCACCATATAAACTATTGGATGCTACTATGTGGTCTCCTGCTTTTAATAAAACCATTAAAGCGGTAGAAATTGCAGCAGTACCAGAAGCTGTTGAAACAGCAGCAATACCTCCTTCAAGAGCAGCCAAACGTTGTTCTAAAACATCGTTGGTTGGGTTGTTCAATCGTGTGTAAATATAACCTGGTTCTGCTAGGGCAAATAGATTTGCTGCATGATCAGCATCGTTAAACACATAGGCTGTTGATTGGTATATTGGTACAGCACGTGTTCCTTGTGTGTTAGCGATATCATGACCAGCATGAAGCGATTTCGTTTTAAAGTTTGCGTTTTCCATAGAAGTTTGTGATAAATTATGGAGCAAAATTAAATTAAATTTTCATACAAACAAATAAAACCTATAAAGTTTATAGGGATTACATGTTTTTAATTTTATTGTATCTTTGAATAGTTAAAAAATAAATCTAACATATGATTTCAAAAAAATGTAAATATGCCATTAAAGCCTTGCTTTATTTGACTGATTTTCAAGAAGATGATCGTTCGATTTTTTCAACAGAGATTGCGGAAAAAGAAAATATTCCACAAAAATTTTTGGAAACCATATTACGTGAATTGCGCAACTTTCAAATCTTACAAAGTAGAAGAGGGAAAACAGGTGGCTACCGCTTAAACAAGCAACCGAACGAAATCAAACTCACCGATTTGATGCGGATGATGGATGGGCCAATTGCATTATTACCCTGTGTGTCTCTGAATTATTATGCTTCTTGCGAGGAGTGTAACGAAAAAACATGCACCATAAAGCCCGTCTTTGAGAAAGTGCGCGATCAAACCCTTTCTATATTAGGTAATACTACGATAGAATCAATGCGGCATAATTGAGCTGGTCAAAAACAACCAAACACAAAACAGAATAACGCAGCTTTTTTTACTAGGCCAAAACCTAGGGAGATGTACACGATTTGTTTTTTTGTTAATTTCATTTTACAATCCACTTATATAACTTCCCAAGGAATCTTTAAACTGAAATCCTTCCAAGGTTCTGTATTTGTTTAAACGTTTGTTTGCTTCTAATCCCCAAAGCAAGAATTCCATCATAAAATGCAAATCTACTGGAGAACAGTCGGGTTGATATTTAGCAATGATGTTTTTAATGTCTGGAATGTTTTCTAAGATATCACCGTATAAACCATTGTCGAGGGTGTCTTCCAAAAAGAGTTCATTGTCGCTAAAGAACCAGCCAAGTAAACTGTCATATGGGCCTGTTTCATCTTGCTTCTCTAGTTTTTTTACCTTTGGGAAATAATCGGGAAATAAGGTTTTACAGGATTGCGAAATTAAGTGATAAGAAATCTGTTCTGCACCTTCTTGTTCTCCTTCGTAGACCAATTCTACCTTTCCATTAATGGCCGGAATTATCCCTAAAAAGTCGGCCATGCGAATCGTTGTTTTTTCCTCTCCATTGATCAACATTCTTCTTTCGGCTGTGCTGATGAGATTTTCAAATGCGGTGATACTCATACGGGCACTTACGCCACTTTTGGCGTCGACATAATCGCTTTTTCGGGCTTCAAACCCAATTTGTTCCAATACATCGCGTACCAATTCTGGTATGTGGATTTTGGCTGCAGTATTTTCATCCATCTTCACTTCTTGGGCAGTAATTGCTTTGGCAATCTCGCGGGTTTGCGGATAATGGGTCAAAATTTGCGATCCAATTCTATCCTTTAAAGGTGTAACAATGCTTCCTCGATTGGTGTAGTCTTCAGGATTAGCTGTGAAAATGATTTGTGTTTCGATGGGCAAGCGAAGTTTAAAGCCTCTGATTTGAATCTCTTTTTCCTGTAAGATAGAGAACAATGCTACTTGGATTCGCGCTTGTAAATCGGGCAATTCATTCAAGACAAAAATACAACGATGTGCTCGGGGAATCATTCCAAAGTGAATAACACGTTCATCGGCATAAGATAATTTTAAGTTAGCTGCTTTGATGGGGTCCACGTCGCCAATTAAATCGGCAACGGTAACATCGGGTGTGGCTAGTTTTTCGAAAAAACGCTCGTCTCTATGCAGCCATTTGATTGGCGTGCTGTATCCATTTTGCGCAATTATCTCTTTGGCTTCACGGCTAATTGGTGCCAAAGGATCATCATTGATTTCTGACCCAGCAACCACTGGAACCCATTCGTCGAGTAATTGCGTCATTTGACGCGCTAGCCTTGTTTTTGCCTGACCTCTTAAACCCAATAAATTGATATTATGACCCGAGAGAATGGCGCGTTCCACATCTGGAATAACCGTATTTTCATAGCCAATTAAGCCGGCAAATGTGGTTTCGCCATTGCGTAAACGGAGACGGAGATTATTGGCTAACTCAGCTTGTATGTTTTGAGGAGTGTAATTCGTTTTTTTGAGTTCTCCTAGGGTAGTAATTTTGTTGTAATTCATCATTTTTTGTCCGTTATTCTAAACGTTTTTTTCTGTTCTTTTCATAGTCTTCAAAAATCATTTCTCCCAATCCTTTTAGGCCTGTAAAAAAGGCTTTTCCGCGATTAGCTTCGGTAAACGTTCGAACAAATTGTTGTAGGTAAGGATCTTGGGCGATCATAAATGTAGTAATGGGGATTTGCATTTTATTGGCTTGTCGCGCCATGGTGTAGCATTTCTCGACGATGGTATCGTCTAAGCCAACACTGTTTTTATAGTAGCTCCCATCGGGCAGCTTTAGACAACTGGGTTTCCCATCGGTAATCATGAAAATTTGTTTGTTGCTGTTTTTCTTTCTTCGCAGCATATCCATGGCCAATTGAAGACCAGCAACCGTGTTGGTGTGGTAGGGACCAACTTCAAGATAGGGCACTTCTTTTAGGGAAATGGGCCAAGCATCGTTTCCAAAAACCAAGATGTCGAGGGTGTCTTTTGGGTAGCGGGTGGTAATGAGTTCTGCCAGGGCCATGGCCACTTTTTTGGCAGGAGTAATACGGTCTTCACCATAAAGAATCATGCTATGGCTAATGTCGATCATCAAAACAGTGCTCATTTGGGTTTTAAAGAAGCTGTCCTCCACAGCCAAATCATCGTGTTGGAGTGTAAAGTCATTTCCTACAGAGCGTATTTGCGCGTTTTTTATGCTCTCGGTCATTGAGATTTTCTCTAAGGCATCACCAAACTGATAGGCCTTAAACTCGCCAGTATTGTCTTCCCCTTGTCCAACTTTTTTGGTTTTGTGATTGCCAGAACCAGCGCGTTTTAATTTCCCAAAAATTTGTTTGAGTGCATGTTCTCTCAAGAGTTTTTCAGTCTTGGGGGTAAGGGCCATTCCATCTCCTTTTCCGCCGCTTCCATTTCCTTTGGGTTGGATATAAGATTTTTTTAAAAGGTCTTCAACAAAATCATCAATGGTGTAGTCTTCGTCGGTCAATATATATTCTACATCAAGCTCTCGCAACCATTCTATGGCCTCATCAAAATCTCCAGAGGTATGGGTAATGAGTTCCTTAAAAATCTCAAACAAGCGTTCAAAAGGTGTTTGTTCTTTCGCACGGTGTTTTGTAAACCTAATTCCAAGGGAAGTGATTTGGTGTTTCATAGCCCTTAAAAGTAAGGAATATTTTAGAATCCATTAAGGAGAGATTATAATATAAAAACACCAAATTTTTTCCTTCAGTCGGGTTTGAAAATCAACTAGGATTCGTCCGGTAATTGTGCGACCAATTCGGGGAAAACTAGGAAAGGCTCTAAATTTATTGTTGAAGACATTGATACCAGCAAGTTCCAACTTCAAGTTTTCATTTAGGTCATAACCAAGGGTAATGCCAAACAATGATTTTTCGTCAATTTCACCAGGGAAAGTAGCGTTGTTTGAAGAGAAACTTTGATCCCATTGATAATTGATGGTGCCATAAAACTTACTATTGGTGTCATAGTCAATTCCAAAACGAACCTTATTGTTGGGGAAGCTTCGGCCATCAGGGTTTTCTGGATCTAAGCGAAACCAGGTGTAGTTTCCGCGTGTGGTTAACTTATCCGCCAAAAAGAATTTGAAGTTAAATTCTGCTCCCCAATCTTCGCTTATCACATTGGGGTCGTTGGAGAGGTAGCCAAGGGTTAAACGGGTGTTTCCAGTACCTGTATTCTCAACAGTAGGAATAATTGCATGAAAAGGCAAGCCTGCTGAGGCTAATGCAGCAACAAACCCGTCGCCACCATTGCTGTAAGCTCCTTCAATTGCGGGTCCTAGGGCTTGGGCAGTCGCTGCTGCGGTTGCTGCGTCTAATCCAATACCAATAAGTCCTTGGGTCAGAGCAGGTTCAGCATTTGCACGAACGCCTTGTCCAAGGCTTGATCCTAGGTTTTGAATGTTGGCTAAACGAGAAATTTGCTGAAAAGTAGCTCCTCCTTTACGATGATAATGATAGACATCTACACCGAAAGAGAAACGATCTCCAACAACTCCTTTATAGCCTATTTCGTAGGCATCAATAAAAGAAAGTAAGTTTCCTTGGCCACCTTTAACGTCAAAAGGATCGCCAGATAGATCTACCGTCTCCACAGCTGCAAACCCTTGTGGTGTAATGGCTGGACTTGTTAGCACAGATTGAATTAAAGGCATAGGGGAGCTAATGATGGATTTGCTCCTAACGCAGCAGATATTCCAGCAACAACGTCCGTATTTATAGCAGCAAAGGCAGCAGCTAGCGGAAAGCCTGCTGAAAGAGGCGTGTTTGGCACTCCTGGAATTAGCCAATCAATACTCGGATCTGAGCCAAAGTTGTAGGGGTTTTGTGCACCCAGTACCCAAACATCAAAACCTGCTGCGTCAAATGACTGTGTGGGCAAATCAAAATAGATATCTGAAGCAGTGATGGGATTAGCTGCTCTATTGTAGGATAAGCGAAAATTGTGTTTATCATTGGCCTTGTAAACAAAGGCAGCCCGTGGAGAAAAAGTTTTCTCGTCGGTAAAATTATACCCATCATAGCGTCCAGCGAGGAATAAATCGAGTTTTGATCCAAACTTCAGCTTCGCTTGAAAATAGCTGCCTAAAACATTGTAATCATCATTGTTTTCATGGCGTCCATAGACACGGTTTTGCGTATTGACGGTGGTGTTTCTGTAGTCAATGCCGGCCGACCATTCGGAGTCAAAAAATTGATTAAAATCAAAACTATACTGTAATTGTGCTTCTTGGTGGGTTCGCTGAAGCGGTGTAATAAATCCTGTTCGGTGCAGATAACTGGGTCGACTATCGCTTCCCCCATCGTTTTAAATGAAATAAGTCTGTGCGAATCAGCCTTTGTAATTAAGTCGAGCTTGCCCCCAATATTCGTTCGATTGCGATTTACCTTCGCCTAAATCATTGTAATAAATCGCATTTCCTGCTTTCCACCCTCCAGAGGTAACAATCTCTGGGCCATTCTTGGGGCGAAAGTAAAAATATGCACTGGTGGCACTGGTCCAGAAATCCTCGTTTTGTAATTGCGGAACAGTAAATAAAGTTGTTCCAGAAGAACGGGTATCTGTGTTTCCTTCGGGAGTAATATTGGCGCGTTTAATAGCCGTTTTAAACCCATCTAAGATTGTTTTGTCTTGAGCGTCATTTGGGTCTAACGTAAAATCTCTTCCTTCTTGGTAACGGAAGTTGAATTTATACCCAATGGTTTCATTGTCGTTTTTACGGGCATGTCTAATGCCTATTTTCTTATTGGCTCTACTGCCGTAAATAAGCTCTACGGTTGTTCCGTGGTGCTTAAAGGGGTCTTTTGAAATAAAATGAATAACACCCGTGGTAACATCGGGCCCATATAAGGCAGATCATGGCCCCAGAACAACTTCTGCCCGCTCTAGGTCAATGGTGTGCAATGGTGAATTTTGTGAATCAAAAAATTCTAATCCAGGAGAAATTAGAGAACGATAATCCAACATGGGAAAAACATTTGTAGAGAAAATTCCACTGGCTCCTCGCAAAGACACCTTGATTCGTTGTCCCGTTTGCTGTTGTAGTTCTACTCCAGGGGTATTAATCAGAGCGCGAATTGGGGAAATTGAACCACCTGATTTAAATACTTGCGCAGCCGAAAGAACAGAAACGGCGGCGGGAGCTTCCTGTAATTTTTCCGCTTTTCTTGAAGCAGATACAATGATTTCATCAAAACGATTCCCAAAATTGAGGCGAAAATTTTGTGCGTCGAATGAGCTATAGGAATAAGTTAAAGTTTCAAAACCTATAAAAGATATTTCTACTTCAATTGGAAGTTGAGCATTGGTTTGCAGTGAAAAATTACCGTCTTCATCTGCGACAATTCCGTCAGATGTACCTTTTAAAACGACCGAAGCGCCATAGAGAGCATTCCCTTCTTCAACAAGGATAGTCCCAGAAATAGTGTTTTGCGCAAAGGTCAGACAGGACACAATAAATGCAATAGGTAGCAAGAGTGCTTTTAAAGGAAAATTCATTTTGATAAGATTTAAGGTGAATCAAATATGAAAAAAATATACTGAGCAGCCAAAAAAATCGCCGAAATAACCTATATTTGCATCACATTCTGAACAAAAAGCATGGGAGACTTAAGGTCTTCTTTTTTTTTTAATGAGTTTTAAAGAGCAAGTAGAGCAGTTGGTGAAAACGGCGTTGGATGAAAATCCAACCCTCTTTTTGATTGACTTAACCATTGGAGGCGACAACACTATCCGTATCCTTTTGGATGGAGATGAAGGCGTTTCCCTTCATTCCTGCATGGAGGTTAGTCGCAAAGTAGAGCACAACCTTGACCGTGAAGAAAATGATTTTTCATTAGAGGTGAGTTCATGTGGTGTTGGATCACCATTGACATTACCCAGACAGTTTAAAAAGAATGTCGATCGGAAACTTGAGGTAACAGATAGTGAAGATAAATTGGTGCAAGGCACTTTGATCACTGTTACTGAAGATTCTTTTACCCTTGAGTGGAAAGCACGTGAGCCAAAGCCCATCGGAAAAGGAAAAGTAACCGTAACAAAAACAAAAGAATTTAAATACGGCAGTTTTAAAAACGCCAAAGTAATCGTATCTATTTAAGTATATAATTATGGAGAATTTAGCATTAATTGATTCATTTTCAGAATTTAAAGATGAGAAACTAATCGATCGAGTAACCTTGATGGTCATCTTGGAAGAAGTTTTTCGAAATACCCTAAAACGAAAATTTGGATCGGATGAGAATTTTGACATTATCATTAATCCAGACAAAGGAGATTTAGAGATTTGGCGAAACAGAATTGTGGTTGCCAATGGAGAAGTTGAAGATCCCAATCAAGAAATTGAGCTTTTGGAGGCACATAAAATCGAACCTGACTTTGAAGTTGGTGAAGACGTTTCAGAAGAAGTAAAACTTATCGATCTTGGTCGTCGCTCTATATTGTCTCTACGTCAAAATCTTGTCGCTAAAATTCACGAGCACGATTCGACCAATATCTTCAAGCAATTCAAAGAACTGGAAGGCGAATTGTATACTGCAGAAGTGCATCACATTAGAAGCCGTGAGGTAATTTTATTGGATGATGACGGGAATGAGCTTATTCTTCCAAAGGATCGTCAAATTGGTGCTGATTTTTACCGTAAAGGAGACAATGTTCGAGGAATTATCGAATCGGTAGAATTACGTGGAAACAAGCCTAGAATCATCTTTTCAAGAACGTCACCTAAATTCTTGGAAAAACTTTTCGAGCAAGAAATACCTGAGGTATTCGATGGTTTAATCAACATTAAAAACGCTGTCCGTATTCCGGGAGACAAAGCAAAAGTAGCGGTAGACTCCTATGATGATAGAATCGATCCAGTAGGTGCTTGTGTAGGAATGAAGGGTTCTCGTATTCATGGTATTGTTCGTGAGTTAGGGAATGAAAATATTGATGTAATTAATTACACCAGTAACCTACAACTATACATTACCCGAGCGCTTTCTCCTGCCAAAGTCAATTCATTGAAAATTGATGAAGAAAACAAACGTGTACAGGTTTTCTTGAATCCTGAAGAGGTTTCAAAAGCCATTGGACGAGGAGGAAATAATATACGATTAGCAGGTCAATTGACAGGTTTTGAAATCGATGTGTACCGTGAAGGAATGGAAGAAGATGTCGAGCTTGCAGAATTCTCTGATGAGATTGAAGGCTGGGTAATAGAAGAATTTAAGAAAGTAGGTTTAGATACTGCCAAAAGTGTGTTGGAGTTAGATTTGAAAGAACTAATCAAACGGACCGATTTGGAGGACGAAACCATTGAAGAAGTCGTTAAAATATTGAAAGAAGAGTTTGAAGAATAGTAAAAGAGTATATTTTTTCTATTTTTGATACCGCATAAACAAATCTATGTCAGACCAACCAACATTGCGCTTAAACAAAGTTTTACGTGAGTTAAACATTTCGCTTGATAGAGCCGTTGAGCATCTATCGCATATGGGCCATGAAATTGAAGCCCGTCCAACCACCAAAATCACGCAGGAAGTATACACGCTTTTATCAGATGAATTTCAAACTGATAAATCCAAAAAAGATGCTTCCGCTGAAATTAGTGAAGAAAAGCGAAAAGAAAAGGAGAACCTTCGCGTACAACAAGAAAAGCTTGAGCTAGAAAAGCTTGAACGTGAAAAAGCTCAACAAGAGGTTATCAAAGCACGAGCTGCGATCAAAAAACCAAAGGCAGTTGGTAAAATTGACTTAGAACCCAAAAAGGCAGTAGCAGCAAAAGCTGTTCCAGCTGAAAAGGCTGAAATTTCAGAGAAAGTAGCTCCAGTAGCGCCAAAAGAATCGCCGAAAGAAGAAACTCCAGCTACAGTAGCTGAGGTGAAAAAGGGGGAAGAAAAAGAAGCTAAGGTCGAAGTTAAAGTCGATTCGCCTATTGAAGATAAGGCAGAAGAAAAAGTTGTTGCCGTTCCTGTTGTTGCAGAAACCGCAAAAGTGCCAACTGAAAAACCCGCTGAAACGTCCGCTGAGAAAACAAAAGAGCCTCTTGCTGAAGGTTCATCAGAAGAATCAGAGACGCTGACAACAAAATACACCAAGTTAACGGGTCCCAAGAAAACGGGACAAACCATTGACTTAAATGCCTTCAAGCAAAAAGAAAAAAATGTTGAAGATGCGCGTAAAAAGCGGCGTAAACGCATCAGTAAAGATACCGGAGTCAAACCAAAACCTGGCGCTGGAAATACTGGCCGCAATGCTGGCTCAAAATCACGTACTCGACCACAGCAAGTGGCAAAGGTTGAGCCTACAGAAGAAGAAGTGCAAAAGCAAATCCGTGAAACTTTAGAAAAGCTTCAAGGGAAATCAAATAAATCTAAAGGGGCAAAATACCGTCGCGACAAGCGTGTACAACACCGCCAAAAAACAGAAGAAGAGTTAGCACAACAAGAAGCGGAAAGCAAGGTGTTGAAGGTTACTGAGTTCATTACTGTTGGTGAAATTGCTACCCTGATGGAAATTGGTGGAACCGAAATTATTTCTACCTGTATGAGTTTAGGAATCATGGTAACCATGAATCAACGACTCGATGCTGAAACCCTAAGTATAGTTGCTGACGAATTTGGCTTCCAAGTAGAATTTGTTAAGAGTGATCTTGAAGATAATTTCGAAGACGAAGAAGTTGAAAGCGAAGAAAATCTTGAAGCGAGAGCTCCAATTGTTACTGTAATGGGACACGTAGATCACGGTAAAACATCTCTATTGGATTATATCCGCGAAGAGAATGTAATTGCCGGAGAGTCTGGAGGAATAACCCAACATATTGGTGCTTATTCGGTTAGCCTAAAAGCAGGGCAAAAAATCACCTTCTTGGACACACCTGGTCACGAGGCTTTTACCGCCATGCGTGCAAGAGGTGCTCAAGTAACCGACATCGCCATTATCGTTATTGCAGCAGATGATAGCATAATGCCACAAACCAAAGAGGCAATTAGTCACGCACAAGCGGCGGGCGTGCCCATAATATTTGCAATCAATAAAGTAGATAGACAAACAGCCAACCCAGAGAAAATTAAAGAAGGCCTCGCAGCCATGAACTTAATGGTTGAAGATTGGGGCGGTAAAATACAATCTCAAGACATTTCTGCACTAAAAGGAACTGGTGTGCAAGAACTACTTGAAAAAGTATTACTCGAGGCAGAACTTCTTGAGCTAAAAGCAAATCCTAACCGTAAGTCAAAAGGAACGGTTGTTGAAGCTTATTTGGACAAAGGACGTGGATATGTATCAACCATCTTAGTTCAAACAGGTACACTAAATATAGGGGACTATATTCTTGCTGGAAAACACAGTGGAAAAATCAAAGCCATGTTCGATGAACGTGGAAACGATGTAACAGTAGCCCCACCATCTACACCAATTTCTATTTTAGGATTGGACGGGGCACCTCAGGCTGGAGATAATTTCAACGTTTTGGAAGACGAGCGTGAAGCCAAGCAAATTGCTGCAAAGCGAACACAATTACTTCGTGAGCAAAATGTTCGTACACAACGTCACATCACATTAGATGAGATTGGTCGTCGAATTGCTTTAGGTGACTTCCAAGAGCTTAACATTATCCTTAAAGGAGATGTTGATGGATCTGTCGAAGCATTGACTGATTCACTACAAAAACTTTCTACCGAAGAAATTCAGGTAAACATCATCCACAAAGGAGTAGGAGCCATTACAGAATCTGACGTATTGTTAGCTTCTGCATCTGATGCAATCGTTATTGGGTTCAATGTACGTCCAATGGGGAATGCAAGAATGATTGCAGAGAAAGAAGAAATTGATATCCGTTCGTATTCCATTATATATGATGCGATTAATGAAGTGAAAGACGCCATGGAAGGGATGCTTTCTCCAGAAATGAGAGAAGAAATTTCTGGAACTGCTGAAATTCGCGAAACCTATAAAATTTCTAAAGTGGGTACCATTGCAGGTTGTATGGTTCTTACCGGGAAAATTTATCGCAACAGCGGTGTTCGAATTATTCGTGAAGGAATTGTGGTTTACACAGGAACCTTGTCTTCTTTAAAGCGTTTCAAAGACGATGTAAAAGAAGTGGCTAAAGGCTATGATTGTGGATTACAAATTAAGAACTACAACGATATCAAGAACGAGGATGTAGTCGAATTCTTCCAAGAAGTAGCAGTTAAGAAAACTTTATAAGTTATTGGGTTCCAATAAGAAAGCTGAAGGATATTCTTTTCGAACCTCCTCTAGTTTTTGGTTGGCAATGTTGAGGTCTTTAAAGCGACCAACACGCACCTTGTAGTTAGGTGTTTCAAAACTTAATTCAGCTTCCCAGTCAGGATATGCCTCTCTAAAAGCAGTAAGAATCCGTTCTGCAGCTGTGTTGTTTCCATAATATAATTGAATGGCATAATACTGGGCGTTAAACACCTTCTTATTTACCTTTTTTTTCTGTTCAATAAGCATTTCAACAACTTCTGATGTTTCAATTGAACTTGTTTTTTCTTGTGCAAAAACTGTTGAACCTAAACCTGCTGTTAGGAAAACGTAAATAACGGATATTCGTATGCATTGCTTCATCCTACAAAGTAATGAATTTTCAAGCTTATTTTTATTTTCTTCAACAAAATTAGCATCTTATTTAGACTCAGTACAAATTAGAGAAATGCAAATGAGAACCTTTTCCAGAACGGGGGCTATGTCTTATTTTTGTGTCGGATTTTAGGCATCAAATTGATGATCTACATTAATATTTAATCATAGTATGAGGAAGATTAGCCTTGACGCTGTCGCAGGAGTAAAGAATATCATTCTAGCTTTAGTTATAACGATGTCTTTTACTGTAAATGCGCAGGACGCCGACCCAATCGCAGGGAAGAAACTATTCAATGCCAATTGTGCAGCTTGTCACAAGCTCAACAAAAAGGCAGTAGGTCCCGCATTAAAGGGTGTTTCGGCCAAGTATGACAAAGAATGGTTGTACAGCTGGATCAAAAACAGTTCTGCAATGATCAAATCTGGCGATGCGCAAGCGGTTGCCATTTGGGAAGAATACAACAAAACAGCCATGACGGCTTTTCCGTTATTGTCCAATGCAGATATTGATAATATTCTTGCCTACACCGATTATACCCCTCCCGCACCAGTCGCTTCAGCTGCCACAGCAGCGCCAGTAGCAGCTCAAGATTCTTTTTCAAATGATATTATCCTTGGCGCTTTAGCCTTGGTTTTCGCGATTTTGGTCGTGATGTTGATTTTGGTCAACAGAACGCTTCAGAAAATTGCTTCTGCGCAAGGAGTTGAGTTAAGCTCTAAAGTTGAAAAACCTGCTCGCCGTCCATTATGGCAAGCTTTTGCGCAAAACCAATTCTTGGTTTTGATCTCCGTGGTGTTTTTACTCTTGTCCAGTGCATATTTTGCCTACGGTTTCTTAATGCAAGTGGGTGTTGACCAAGGCTACATGCCCGTTCAACCTATCCACTATTCACATAAAATTCACGCTGGTGCAAACCAAATTGAATGTAAATATTGTCACTCCTCAGCACGTGTTTCCAAGCATTCTGGAATTCCTTCCCTGAACGTTTGTATGAACTGTCACCAAAACATTGCTGAATATAACGGAGAAGAAGATTTAGAAAATGGTTACACCAAAGACTTCTACACCAAAGAGATCAAGAAATTATATGCTGCAGTAGGTTGGGACGAAGAGAACCAACAATACACAGGAAAAACAGAGCCAGTAAAGTGGGTGCGTATTCATAACCTACCAGACTTTGTTTACTTCAACCATGCACAACACGTGCAAGTTGGTCAAATCGAGTGTCAAACATGTCATGGACCAGTTGAAGAAATGGAAGTGATGTACCAGTATTCTCCTTTAACCATGGGATGGTGTATTAACTGTCACCGTGAAACCAATGTTAAAGTTGAGAACAACGAGTACTACTCCAAAATACACGATGCACTCTCCAAGAAATATGGAGTAGAAAAACTCACAGTCGCCCAAATGGGAGGTTTAGAGTGTGGAAAATGTCACTATTAATAAGAGCTTAAACAGAAGAATGTCTTATGGCAGCAAATAAAACCTATTGGAAAAATGCAGAGCAACTCAACGAGAATTCTCCGTTGGTTGATCAGCTAGAGCAAAAAGAATTTGCCGAATATGTTCCAGTAAACGAATTTCTAGAAGATAAAGAGTCCCTAGAAGACAGTAGTACATCACGTCGTGATTTCTTAAAATACGTTGGATTTTCTACCGCAGCAGCCTCTTTAGCTGCCTGTGAAGGTCCAGTGATCAAGTCTGTGCCTTATGTTGTTCAGCCAGAGCAAATTCGTCCAGGTGTTGCCAACTACTACGCAACAGCCATCGCCGATGGATTTGATTTTGGAAGTATTTTAATCAAAACACGTGAAGGTCGTCCCATCAAGGTAGAGAACAATCCAGATGTGCCAACACTAGGAGGAGCAAATGCACGTGTTCATGCTTCGGTTCTATCTATGTACGACACCCAACGTTTACAAGGACCAAAAGGAAATGGAGCAGACATTAGCTGGGAAGATCTACACCTACAAGTAGGTGCCAAATTAAATGCTTTGGCAGCAACGGGGAAAGATGTTGTTCTTCTTACCCAAACATTTGCAAGTCCAACAACGACAAAAATTATTGCAGCCTTTACGGCAAAATACCCAAACGTAAAGCATGTTTCTTTTGACACTGTCGCTTCTTCTGATGCAGCAGATGCTTTTGAAGATGCCTATGGCGTTCGCGGTTTAGCCGATTATGACTTCAGCAAAGCGGGAGCAATTGTTTCTGTAGGTGCTGATATATTGGGCGACTGGCAAGGTGGTGGATATGACTCAGGTTATTCCAAGTCACGTGTGCCAAACAAACACCACGGAAAAGCAACCATGTCCAAGCATTTCCAGTTTGAAGCCAATATGACATTGAGTGGAGCAGCGGCTGACCATCGAGTACCCGCAACTCCATCTGCACAAAAAAATATTTTAGCACACATTTATGGTGCCCTAATGGGAACAGCTGTTTCTACCACTTTGAGTGATGCACATCAAACCAAAGTAAAGGCTGCTGTTGCCGCCCTTAAAGCTGCAGGAAATAAAGCAGTGGTTGTTTCTGGAATTCAAGACAAAGGCGCTCAAGCGCTAGTACTTGCCATCAACAATGCATTGGGAAGCGAAGTAATGGATGTGGCTAGCCCACGTTTGATACGCCAAGAAAACGGCACAGAAGTAAAAGTGGTTGTAGAATCAGTCGTTGCGGGTACACTAGGTGGATTAATTACTGTTGGAATCAATCCTGCCTTTACCTTGCCAGAAGGAAATGCATTTGCTGAAGGGATCAAGAAATTAGATTTATCTGTTGCTTTTAGCATGAAAGAAGACGAAACAGCTTCTGCCGCACAATATATTGCTGCTCTTCCACATTACTTAGAGTCGTGGGGAGATTACGAATTTAAGGTAGGTCACTTTGCTTTAGCACAGCCAACCATTCGCCCTTTATTCGATACACTTCAGTTCCAAGATGCTTTATTAAAGTGGACAGGAAATGAACAGAGTTATTACGATGCCATTCAGGACAATTGGTCTGCCTCCATTCTTGGTGGTAGTTCATGGAATGCTGTTTTACACGATGGATACTTTAGCACCAATAGAACTATCAAAGCCAACTATTCGTCAAGCGATTTATCTTCAGCGGTAACTGCTCTTGCAGCAGCAAAAGCTGAAGGGATGGAATTGACACTTTACACCAAAACAGGTACGGGTGATGGGCAACAAGCCAATAACCCTTGGTTGCAAGAATTCCCAGATCCAATTACCCGTGTAACTTGGGACAATTATTTGACCGTTTCTGCTGCAGATGCAAATGCAATGGGCCTTAAAAACGTTAATGTTGCCAATGGTGCGTTGAACGGGAGCTATGCCAAAGTAACTGTTGGTGATGCAAGCCTAACTGTTCCAGTAGTTATTCAGCCAGGGCAAGCCAAAGGATCTGTAGGTTTAGCCTTAGGATACGGAGAGCGCATGGGTGTACAAGATGAAATGCAAATAGGGGTAAATGCCTTTGCATTTTATAACAATGCAAGTGAAGTTCAAGTAGCGACGGTAAGTTTAGCCGATGGCTACCACGAATTTGCTTGTACGCAGCTTCACAACACCTTAATGGGTAGAGGAGATATTGTAAAAGAAACTACGCTAGAAGTATTCAATACAAAAGATAAGTCTCATTGGAATGCGATACCCATGGTATCAAAAAACCACATGGAACAAGAAGTAACTTCACCAGAAGTAGACATGTGGCAAAATTTTGACCGCTCAATTGGTCATCATTTTAACCTATCGATAGATTTAAATGCCTGTACAGGATGTGGTGCTTGTGTAATTGCCTGTCATGCAGAGAACAACGTGCCCGTTGTAGGAAAAACAGAAGTTAGACGTTCCCGCGATATGCACTGGTTGCGTATTGACCGCTACTATTCTTCTGAACAAACATTTGACGGCGATTTAACCACCAAAGAAAACATTTCAGGAATTGGTGATTCATTGACCACCTTTGGACGTATGGAGGAAGCTTCAGAAAATCCACAGGTTACTTTCCAGCCCGTTATGTGTCAGCATTGTAACCATGCACCTTGTGAAACAGTATGTCCAGTAGCGGCATCTTCACATGGTCGTCAAGGGCAAAACCACATGGCCTATAACCGTTGTGTTGGAACCCGTTACTGCGCAAACAACTGTCCTTATAAAGTACGTCGATTCAACTGGTTCTTGTACAACAAGAATGATGAGTTTGATTACCACATGAACAATGACCTTGGACGAATGGTATTGAATCCAGATGTGGTTGTTCGTTCTAGAGGGGTCATGGAAAAATGTTCCATGTGTATTCAGAAAACACAGAAAACCATTTTAGACGCCAAATTAGATGGACGCGACATTGTTGATGGAGAATTCCAAACGGCTTGTTCTGCTGCCTGTAGCAATGGTGCAATGACCTTTGGAGACATTAATGACAAGGAAAGTAAAGTTGCTGAGTTGAAAGCAAACGATAGAATGTATCACTTGTTGGAAAGCGTTGGAACAAAACCCAATGTGATGTACCAAACAAAAGTGAGAAACGTATAATATAACTAGATAAAGCAATCGCATATGGCCTCGCATTACGAAGCACCGATTCGAAAACCCTTAATTACTGGAGATAAATCCTATCATGATGTTACCATTGATGTAGCAGCACCAGTAGAGGGGAAAGCCAACCACCAATGGTGGATTGTTTTTGGGATCGCATTAACCGCTTTCCTTTGGGGAGTAGGATGTATCATTTACACCATTTCAACCGGAATTGGGACCTGGGGTCTTAATAAGACCGTTGGTTGGGCATGGGATATTACCAACTTTGTTTGGTGGGTTGGAATTGGGCACGCAGGAACATTGATCTCTGCAGTACTTCTTTTATTCCGTCAAAAATGGCGTATGGCCATCAACCGTTCTGCGGAGGCGATGACCATTTTCTCTGTTATCCAAGCTGGACTGTTCCCTATCATTCACATGGGTCGTCCTTGGTTGGCATATTGGGTTCTACCTATTCCAAACAGTTTTGGATCTTTATGGGTAAACTTTAACTCTCCATTACTGTGGGATGTATTTGCGATTTCGACCTATTTATCTGTATCACTTGTATTTTGGTGGACAGGTTTATTGCCTGACTTCGCCATGATTCGCGATCGTGCAGTGCGTCCGTTCCAAAAGAAGATCTACTCTTTATTGAGTTTTGGTTGGTCAGGTAGAGCAAAAGATTGGCAACGTTTTGAAGAAGTATCTTTGGTATTGGCTGGTTTGGCTACACCACTTGTACTTTCTGTACACACCATTGTATCCTTTGACTTTGCCACGTCGGTTATTCCAGGATGGCACACCACTATTTTCCCTCCTTACTTTGTTGCAGGAGCGATTTTCTCTGGTTTTGCCATGGTAAACACGCTATTGATTATCATGCGTAAAGTATCGCATTTAGAAGACTATATTACGGTACAGCACATAGAATTGATGAATATTGTCATCATGATTACCGGATCAATTGTTGGGGTAGCCTACATCACCGAGCTGTTTATTGCCTGGTACTCTGGGGTTGAATACGAACAGTATGCCTTCCTCAACCGTGCAACTGGACCCTACTGGTGGGCCTATTGGGCTATGATGTCTTGTAATGTGTTTTCACCACAGTTTATGTGGTCTAAAAAATTAAGAACAAGTATCATGTTTTCCTTTATAATTTCTATTGTTGTAAACATTGGAATGTGGTTCGAACGTTTTGTGATCATTGTGACTTCGCTTCACCGTGACTATCTACCATCTTCATGGACGATGTTCTCCCCAACCTTTGTAGATATCGGAATATTTATTGGAACCATTGGCTTCTTCTTTGTTCTCTTCTTGCTCTATGCACGTACATTCCCTGTAATTGCACAAGCTGAAGTAAAAACAATATTAAAGTCTTCGGGCGAGAACTATAAACAATTAAGAGACGGAAATGAGTAATCAAGTAATTCACGCATTGTACGACGATGATGACACGCTACTAAGCGCTGTCAAAGAAGTGCGCGCAGAAAAGCACCACATCGAAGAAATTTACACGCCTTTTCCTGTTCACGGACTAGACAAAGCCATGGGCTTAGCAGAAACGCGAATCGCTATTATGGCTTTTATTTATGGCTGTATTGGATTTGGTGTTGCTATAACCATGATCAATTTTATCATGATTTCTGACTGGCCACAAAACATTGGCGGAAAACCAAGTTTCACTTTTCTAGAAAATCTACCAGCCTTTGTACCGGTTATTTTTGAAATGACTGTATTTTTTGCTGCTCACTTAATGGTAATTACCTTTTACTTGCGCAGTCGACTATGGCCTTTTAAAGAAGCTGAAAACCCAAATCCATTAACAACTGACGACAAATTTTTGATGGAAGTGGCTATGCATGGAAATGAAGAGGAGTTAACAGCGCTATTGCAAAAAACGGGAGCGATCGAAATCACTGTCCCAGAAAATACGGAAGAATAATGAAGCAACTATTAGCATTTTCATTCAGTATCGTGGTGGCCCTAGGATTGGGGTCTTGCCAAGATCCGTCTAAACCAAACTATCAATATTTCCCCAACATGTACGAACCTGTAGGCTATGAAGCCTATGCAGATTCTGACGCATTTGCCAACGGAATAGAAGCACAGATTCCTGCTGATGGTTCAATTGCACGCGGTTGGGCACCTTATGATTATCCTGACACCAACGAAGGCTACGAAGCGGCTAAGGTAGAATTGAATTCCCCAATTGTACACGATGACGCAAACCTTGCCAACGGAAAAGAATTGTATGGTATTTACTGTGCTGTTTGTCACGGAAAAAAAGGTGATGGTCAAGGAATTTTGATGACACGCGAAAAGTTTTTAGGGGTACCTAGTTATGCCGATCGTGTAATCACAGAAGGAAGTATATACCATGTATTGATGTATGGTAAGAACGCCATGGGATCTCACGCAGGTCAAGTGAACGCAACAGAGCGCTGGCAAATTGCACAGCATGTTATGGAACTAAGAAGCTCGCTTCTCAAATAATATTAAAGGTCTATGTATACGTTTTCAAATAAACTCAGAAATTTAGCCTTTGCCCTGATGGCTGTTGGTTTTGCCGGTTTGGTCTACGGGTTTTTAGCCGCTCCTAAAACGGTAGACGAAGCCAAAGCCATGGTCGCTACCGAACATCACGGTGACGAGCACGGAGCAACAGCCGATGAGCATGCTTCAACCACTGCTCACGCTACAGATGAGCATGCCGAAGAAGCACACGGAACTGAAGAAGCTCATGGTGAGGAGGCGCATGCCTCAGAAGCGCACGGGGAAGAACACGATGTTTCTCATGATGAACACCTTTTGCATCAATTGCAAAATAAGCCCTGGGCTGCTTTGTATGTTGCTGCCTTCTTCTTCTTTATGATTGCTCTTGGTGTATTGGCTTTTTACGCCATACAACGTGCCGCTCAGGCTGGTTGGTCGCCTGTGCTCTACAGAGTAATGGAGGGTATCACGGGCTATTTATTGCCGGGTGGTATCATTGTAATTGTTATTTTAGCTTTATCTGGAATGCACTTCAATCACCTCTTTATATGGATGGACCCTGAGGTAGTAGCACACGATAAATTGATTGCTGGAAAAACAGCTTTTTTAAATGTGCCTTTCTTCTTGGCGAGAGCCGTATTCTTTTTAGCTGGATGGACGCTATACCGTTTTTACTCACGTAAATTTTCGTTAGCGCAAGATGAATCGAATGATATTTCGAACCACATAAAGAATTTCAGAATTTCTGCTGGATTCCTTGTTTTCTATATCGTAACAGAATCTATCATGTCTTGGGACTGGATTATGTCTATTGACCCACACTGGTTCAGTACACTTTTTGGATGGTATGTTTTTGCCAGTATGTTTGTTTCAGGAATTACCGTAATTGCCTTGGTAACCATTTACCTTAAATCAAAAGGGTACTTAGATTTTGTGAACGATTCTCATATTCACGATTTAGGAAAATTCATGTTTGGTGTAAGTATTTTTTGGACTTACCTATGGTTCTCTCAATTTATGCTGATTTGGTATTCAAACATTCCTGAAGAAGTTACCTATTTCATTACGCGAATAGAAGATTACAATATCACCTTCTTTGGAATGGTGGCAATGAATTTTTTGTTCCCTCTATTGGTCTTAATGAACAGCGATTACAAGCGCACCAACTACTTCATTATCATGGCAGGGATCGTCATTGTTCTAGGACATTATTTAGATGTTTTCAACATGATTATGCCTTCTGCAGTAGGTGATCAATGGTTTATAGGAATTCCAGAGGTTGGAGGATTTTTATTCTTCCTTGGATTGTTCCTATTTGTAGTATTTACAGAATTAACGAAAGCACCACTTTTAGCCAAAGGAGATCCTTACATGGGCGAAAGTGAACGTTTTCATTATTAAAATATAATTAGAAAGAGATAGATGACGGCTATACTAACCCTTACGGTACTTGTTTTAATCGGAATTTCCATATGGCAAATTTCCAAGATGTTTGATTTGTCCCAAACCGAACGCAACACTTCACAAGTTGCCAACGACAACGACAACAACACCCAAGGAAAATTAATGTTCGCCTTTTTGGTATTTATTTACTTATTAACCCTTTATTCATTCTACGCCTGGGGGATGTGTTGTTGCCAGAGGCAGCTTCTGAACACGGAAGTCAATACGACAACTTAATGTGGATTTCTTTTGCATTGATCTTTTTTGTTCAAACAGTTACGCAAGCATTACTCTACTATTTCTCCTACAAGTATCGTGGACAGAAAGGAAAGAAAGCCCTGTTTTATGCAGACAACGATGTGTTGGAAGCCATTTGGACCATTATTCCTGTAATTACTTTGGCTGGACTAATCTTATACGGTTTGTACACTTGGACGACCATCATGACGGTTGAAGAAAACGACGAAGCGCTTGTGGTCGAGTTGTACGCACAACAGTTTAACTGGAAGGCCCGCTATTCTGGTCAAGATGGTGTTTTAGGCGATGCAAATGTTCGTTTCTTACAAGATTTTGACGGTAAGAACCAAGTAGGTATTGACGCAACAGATCCCAACTGGATTAGATGATGTGATCGTTCAAGAATTGCATCTGCCAGTTGGCCGTGAAATTATTTTTAAAATGCGTTCACAAGATGTATTGCACTCTGCTTATATGCCACATTTTCGTGCACAAATGAACTGTGTGCCTGGAATGATTACTGAGTTTGCCTTTACACCAGTTATAACAACCGATGAGATGCGTCAAAAACCAGACATGATCGCGAAAGTGAAAAAAATCAACAAAATTAGAGTAGAAAAAAGCAAAGCTTTAGTAGCTAATGGCGAAGAAGCCTTAGAGCCTTACACATTTGATTACCTATTATTGTGTAACAAAATTTGTGGCGCTTCTCACTACAACATGCAAATGAAAATCATTGTTGAGACGCCAGAAGAGTATGAAAAATGGATAGCTCAACAGCCAACCTTTGCACAAGTCATTCAATAAATTATTAAAAAAGAAAAAGATATGTCAGCAGTAGCAGCGCAAGCACACGAAGAGGATCACGGACATCATCACAAGGAAACATTCATGACGAAGTATATCTTCAGTCAGGATCATAAAATGATTGCCAAGCAATACCTAATTACTGGTTTGTTTATGGGGATCATTGGTATTGCAATGTCCTTATTGTTTAGAATTCAATTGGCATGGCCAGAACAATCTTTCACCATCTTTGAAGTTCTTTTAGGTAAATGGGCTCCGGAAGGAGTAATGGATCCCAATGTGTATTTGGCATTGGTTACAATCCACGGAACAATCATGGTCTTTTTTGTACTGACCGCTGGTTTAAGTGGAACCTTTAGTAACCTTTTGATTCCACTACAAATTGGTGCCCGCGATATGGCTTCTGGTTTGTTGAACATGATTTCTTTTTGGTTGTTTTTCCTATCGTCTACCATCATGATTGCTTCTCTTTTTGTTGAAGCAGGACCAGCAGCAGCAGGATGGACAATTTATCCTCCATTATCTGCCTTGCCACAAGCACAGCCTGGTTCTGGGCTTGGAATGACACTTTGGTTGGTTTCTATGGCAATTTTCATTGCCTCCTCTTTACTTGGTTCGTTGAACTACATTGTAACCGTGATTAACCTACGTACCAAAGGAATGTCAATGTCTCGTTTACCATTAACGATCTGGGCTTTCTTTGTAACAGCTATTATTGGAGTTGTTTCTTTCCCTGTTCTTTTATCGGCAGCATTGTTGTTGATCATGGACAGAAGTTTTGGAACATCTTTCTTCCTTTCAGATATCTTTATTCAAGGTGAAGTATTGCATTACCAAGGAGGGTCTCCGGTGTTATATGAGCACCTTTTCTGGTTCTTAGGTCACCCAGAAGTATATATTGTATTACTCCCTGCACTTGGTATTACCTCTGAAATTATTGCGACAAACTCGCGTAAACCCATCTTCGGATACAGAGCCATGGTAGCTTCTATCTTAGCTATCGCATTTTTGTCTACCATTGTTTGGGGTCACCATATGTTTATCTCTGGAATGAATCCATTTTTAGGTTCTGTATTTACCTTTACAACTCTTTTGATTGCCATTCCATCTGCTGTAAAAGCATTTAACTATATCACCACACTGTGGAAAGGTAATTTACAATTAAACCCCGCCATGTTATTTTCCATTGGTTTGGTTTCGACCTTTATCTCTGGTGGATTAACAGGAATCATTTTAGGAGATAGTACACTAGATATTAATGTACACGATACGTATTTTGTTGTTGCTCACTTTCACTTGGTAATGGGTATCTCAGCCCTCTATGGATTGTTTGCTGGTGTATATCACTGGTTCCCAAAAATGTTTGGTAAGATGATGAACAAAAACCTTGGGTATGTCCACTTCTGGGTAACGGCAGTTTGTGCTTATGGTGTGTTTTTCCCCATGCACTTTATCGGGATGGCTGGTCTTCCAAGACGTTATTACACCAACACCAACTTCCCCTATTTTGATGATATTGCAGACATCAATATTGTGATTTCTCTTTTTGCTTTTGCAGCAGGAGCAGCACAATTGGTCTTCTTATACAACTTCATCCACAGTATTTTTTATGGAAAAGCAGCTGAGCAAAACCCATGGAAATCGAATACAATGGAATGGACAACTCCGGTTGAACATATGCATGGTAACTGGCCAGGTGAGATTCCAGAAGTTCACCGTTGGGCATATGACTATTCTAAACCAGGTCAAGAAGAAGACTGGGTTTCTCAAATAGTTCCCTTAAAAGAAGGCGAAGAAGAGTTACAACACTAATCTTTGCTAGAATAAATAGATGAAAGAGGCCTTTGGGCCTCTTTTTTTATTCTGTTCTGTTATCTTTGTTAAATGAACGAAAACCTTGATCCCACCAATGAGCATTTCTCTCCCGAAGAGCAAGACATTGATCGCGCATTACGCCCACTAAGTTTTGACGATTTTGCGGGACAAGACACCATTATTGAAAACCTAAAAATTTTCGTAGCGGCGGCTAATCAGCGAGAAGAAGCCTTGGATCATACCCTTTTTCATGGTCCTCCCGGTTTAGGAAAAACCACCCTTGCTCACATTTTAGCCAATGAGCTCAATGTTGGCATAAAAATGACCTCTGGACCGGTTTTAGATAAACCTGGGGATTTAGCCGGATTGTTGACCAATTTAGATCCAAGAGACATCTTGTTCATCGACGAGATCCATCGTTTAAGTCCCATAGTGGAAGAATATTTATATTCAGCTATGGAAGACTATAAAATCGACATTATGATTGAATCTGGCCCAAATGCTCGCACAGTTCAAATCAACTTAAATCCATTTACATTGGTCGGAGCAACGACTCGTTCAGGTCTTTTAACCGCTCCTATGCGAGCACGATTTGGTATAAGTAGTCGTTTACAGTATTATTCAACCGAACTTTTATCAACGATTGTTGAGCGTAGTTCGACTATATTAAAGGTTCCCATCAAACAAGATGCTTCCATTGAAATTGCAGGACGTAGTAGAGGTACGCCACGAATTGCCAATGGCTTGCTACGCCGTATTCGTGATTTCGCACAAATAAAAGGGGATGGGAAAATTGACTTACCCATTACACAGTATGGGTTAAATGCCTTGCAAGTAGATACCCACGGTTTAGACGAAATGGACAACAAAATCCTTACAACACTAATCGATAAGTTTAAAGGTGGACCTGTTGGTATATCTACCCTTGCCACAGCCGTTTCTGAGAACGGTGAAACCATTGAAGAAGTCTACGAGCCCTTCCTAATTCAGCAAGGTTTTATTGTTCGAACCCCTCGCGGTCGAGAAGTAACTGAGTTGGCCTATAAGCACCTGGGTAGAATCAAAGGAAATCAAGGAGGGTTGTTTTGAGCAAATAATAATTTAGCTCGACTGACGAATAATTAACTTGGTGTCTAATTCAATTTTCTCATACACAACAGACTCACCTTTTTTTATTAACTGTTGTTCTTTGTAAAACAGTTCAAAGGCTTTCTCTCCCATTTTAATTCCTGGCTGGTTGACAGAACTAAGCGTTGGGGTGACTAAATTCGAGATACGCCAATTGCTAAAACCCATCACAGCGATTTGATCTGGGATGACAATTTTTTGTTCATTCAAACATTTGATTGCACCGACTGCAGGCATATCTGCAACGGCAAAAATCGCATCAATTTCAGGATGTTTTTCAATGATTTCTTGGGTATACGCATAGCCTTCTTCATTCGAAATTTGATCACAGGTAAAGACCCATTCCTTCCTGTATTCAAGCCCGTATTGTTCCAGTGCTTTTCGATAGCCCAAGAAACGATCAATTGAGTTTTGCGGAAGTAAGGGACCCCGAAGGTGGGCAATATTTTTCTTTCCCTGTTTAATTAAATGTTCTACCGCATTAAAGGCTGCTTTTTGATCATTTATGACAACACTAGAGCAATTGCTTAGTTTGGAATATTTATCGAAGAAGATGAGCGGGATCTTTTGTTCAATAATCGCATCGATATGTTTGGTGTCATGCGTTGAATCTGCAATGGACAATAGAATTCCGTCAACATTTTGTTGTAACAAACGATTGATTTGCTTTTTTTCTAATTCATAGGATTCATCCGAACTTAAGACAATAACCATGTAATCTTCTTCTTCAGCTGCTTTCATAATTCCGCGAAGGACATTACTGAAAAAGAAGTGATTCAATCGTGGAATAACTACACCAATTAGTTTTGATTGTTGGGTGCGTAAAAATGCAGCATGAGCATTTGGGGTGAAATTCACTTTTTTAGCATATGCCTTAACCCGTTCTTTGGTGTTGGTATTAACATCGGGATAATCTTTTAACGCCTTGGATACAGTCGTGATCGAGAGATTAAGGGCAGCCGCAATGTCTTTTAAGGTTAAGTTTTTCATGTGCTAAATTTAATCAAGCTGTCTTTTTCAGCATAATTCTTAAGAAACATTTTTAAGGTATAATATTATATCTGTATCCGTGGGTTTTCAAACTGTAATTTGCTTATTTGACGTTTGATTATCAAATAAGATTTACAACAAAGCAAGCTCCACTCACAATATATAATCTTTTGCATAAACGTGTAGATAAGGTAGCGTTCGTTGATGATGAAATCCGGTTCAGAGAAGTGTCTAATGGAGAGAACTTTCAGGGGATAGAATTTTTGTGGTCAATAAAACCTGTGGATTTAAATAAAACATCTGTTACGATTGCAGTCAATTTCTTAGAGGAACGGATTGTTGAAAAACTCAAAATTATCATTGATCAATCTGATAGGACAAAAGCAAGCATTGAATACATCCGTAATTTCAATAAAGAACTCAACAAAGATTTAAATGAATAAAAACATTGATGCACTGGCTTCATATATTCCAAAAGACAAAAAATCACCTCCTTGGATATACATATACGAAATAGATAAAATTTCTCATCAAATGAAATCTGATTTTTGTTTTCCAATTAGTAATACAAATATTAAGTCAGTTACTGCCCCATTTTTCATTAAAAATTTCCCTTCATTTGAGGGTTATGTATATGATTTTCGTGGAAATTATAACAAATCGCACCGCGGCTGGTTTCAGTTATTAAAACAAGTTGAAATGCAAAATGAAAAAATTGTGTTCCCAATAGTTGAAATTTTCCACGATAGTCCATTTTCAAGCACAGATGACAAGATGTGGTTATCGCAAACTTTTTTTAGTCTGAAAACGTCTTACAAAAACAAATGATCTAGTATCAATGCTTTGAGCACGAACAAAAACAAAAAAAGACCCACCAATTATGGTGGGTCTTTTTTTTGGAATCTATGGTCTAGTCTCGATAGACTTCCTACATTTGTTATAAGCACAAATTCATGAGTAAAGAAAACAACAGAAGGGAAGCATTGATTTATCATGCTAAACCACGACCAGGGAAAATAGAAGTAGTTCCAACCAAAAACTACAGCACCCAACGCGATTTAGCCTTGGCCTATTCACCCGGTGTAGCAGTTCCCTGTTTAGAAATAGATAAAGACATTGACAATGTATACAAATACACCAACAAAGGAAACCTCGTTGCGGTAATTTCCAATGGAACGGCTGTCCTTGGTCTTGGAGATATAGGACCAGAAGCCTCCAAGCCTGTCATGGAAGGAAAAGGCCTCTTGTTTAAGATATTCGCTGGGATTGATGTCTTCGATATTGAGGTAGACGCTAAAGATCCAGAAGAATTCATTGCTGCGGTCAAGGCCATTGCGCCCACTTTTGGTGGAATTAATTTAGAGGATATAAAAGCCCCTGAAGCTTTTGAGATTGAGCGTCGTTTGAAAGAAGAATTGGATATTCCGGTTATGCATGACGATCAACACGGAACAGCCATCATTTCTTGTGCGGCCTTACTCAATGCCCTAGAATTGTCTGAAAAAAAAATAGAAGACGTGCGTATTGTGATTTCTGGCGCTGGAGCAGCAGCAGTTTCTTGTACTCGACTATACAAAGCATTTGGAGCTAAAAGCGAATATATAGTCATGACCGACTCCAAAGGAGTGATTCGCAAAGACCGAGCGAACCTTACTCCTGAAAAGGCAGAGTTTTCGACTGATCTAGACCTGCATACACTCGATGATGCCATGAAAAATGCAGATGTATTTATTGGTTTGTCGATGGCAAATATTGTTACCCCAGCCATGTTGGTATCCATGAATGAAAAGCCCATTGTTTTTGCTATGGCGAATCCGGATCCAGAAATAGCTTATGATTTGGCTTGTTCTACCCGTGACGATATTTTGATGGCGACAGGTAGATCTGATCATCCTAATCAGGTAAATAATGTGCTAGGATTCCCTTTTATCTTTAGAGGAGCACTCGATGTGCGCGCAACGACAATCAATGAAGCCATGAAAATGGCCGCAGTAAAAGCATTAGCAGAGTTAACAAAAAAGCCTGTTCCTGAGCAAGTGAACCTTGCCTACAATGAAACACGCTTGACTTTTGGAAACGAATACATCATTCCTAAACCCTTTGATCCACGACTCATTGTTGAGGTACCAATGGCGGTTGCCAAAGCAGCGATGGAATCTGGTGTGGCCAAAGAACCCATCGAAGATTGGGATCGCTACAGAGAAGAATTGGCTGCTCGAACTGGAGGAGATGAAAAAACACTCCGCGTGCTTCACCATCGCGCAAAGCAAAACCCAAAGCGAATTGTCTTCGCTGAAGCCGATCAATTGGATGTGTTAAAAGCGGCGCAGATTGTCAAAGAAGAAGGCATTGGAGAGCCCATTCTTTTGGGGAGAAAAGAAGTCATTCACGATTTGATGGAATCCATCGATTTCACCGATCAAGTAGAAATTCTTGACCCCAAAAGCAGTGAAGAACGTAAGATAAAAAACCATTACGCCCAACTCTATTGGCAAGAACAAAAACGCAAGGGAGTCACAGAATACGAAGCGAATTCTGTTCTCAGAGAGCGTAATTATTTTGCCTCAATGATGGTCAAAACAGGAGATGCTGATGCGATGCTTTCGGGCTATTCACGAAATTATGCCTCGGTTGTTAAACCCATCATGAGTATCATTGGGAAAGCAAAAGGAGTTACCCGTATTGCAGCTACAAATTTAATGTTGACCGAAAGAGGACCACTGTTTTTATCGGATACTTCGATTAATATTGATCCTACGGCAAAAGAATTGGCCAAAATTGCCCACATGAATGCACAGGTAGCTAAGTTGTTTGGATTTAAGCCAGTCATTGCCATGCTTTCTTATGCGAATTTTGGCGCAGCAACTCATCCCGGAGCGAAGAAAGTGTCGGATGCTGTAGCTTATTTACATCGTTATTACCCTGATTTAGATATTGATGGACCATTGCAGTCTGACTTTGCATTGAACAAAGACATGTTGGCAGAGAAATTCCCTTTTTCAGATTTGGTCAAGAAAAAAGTAAATACTTTAATTTTCCCAAACCTTGAGTCAGCGAATATTACCTATAAACTGCTCAAAGAATTAAACGGAGCACAGTCAGTTGGGCCTATTTTGTTAGGTTTAAGCAAAGCTGTACACGTTTTACAATTGGGTGCTAGCGTAGATGAAATGGTTAACATGGCGGCATTGGTTGTGGTAGATGCCCAGCAAAAAGAGAAACTATGATTACTCAGTTAAGTGGTCGATTGATAGAAAAATTTCCAACCCATGTGGTCATTGACTGTAATGGAGTGGGCTATGAAGTGCATATTTCATTGCATACTTTTGGACAATTGGGAGACGATGAAAATATTCGGTTGTATACTCATTTGCAAGTGCGTGAAGATGCGCACACGCTTTTTGGTTTTTTTCAACCCATGGAGCGTAGTATTTTTCGCTTGTTAATCTCAATTTCTGGAATTGGGGCTAGTATAGCACGAACTATGCTTTCTTCGATGACGCCAAATGAAATTCAGCATGCCATTGTTCATGAAGATTTGGCAGCGATTAAAGCGGTTAAGGGAATTGGTTTAAAAACAGCACAACGAGTTCTGATTGAACTCAAAGATAAAATTCAGAATGTTGCGGGAATGGAAGAAATTTCTGCGTCTAAAAACAATACAACCAAGGAAGAAACGTTATCAGCATTAGAGGTTCTCGGCTATCCAAGAAGGCAAGCCGAGAAAGTCATTGATAACATCATTCAAAGTGCTCCTGAGAGCAGCGTTGAAGCCCTCATCAAACAAGCTTTGAATAAATTATAAACCCTTTGGTTAAAAGAAAAAAAGCGCATTACCCTGACGTTCGCTTTTATCTGTTGTTCTTGATCTTAGCAGTGATTGGAACGTTGAAAAGCTACTCCCAAATCCAAGACAGTTCACCCTTGGGAAGGATCTCTTTACCCGATCCTCAAAGTGTTGTATCGCTCTACGAATACGTCCCTGAACAAAATTTATATATTTTTTCAGCTAGCATTGGAGACTATCCTTTGGGAACGCCAATGGTGTTGACACCCGAGGAATTTGAAAAGCGCGTTTTGAAAGAACAGATGAATGATTACTTTCAAGACAAAGTAAGTGCTATTGACCAAACCAAGGGAAAAGCAAATGACGCTCAGAAGGATTTACTCCCGGAGTTGTATGTAAATTCAAAATTCTTTTCCTCCATTTTTGGAAGCAATTCTATTGATGTCCGTCCACAAGGATCCATTGGTATTGATTTGGGTGTTCGTTATCAAAAAACAGACAATCCCAGTTTTTCACCGCGAAACAGAAGAAATTTCGGCTTTGATTTTGATCAACGCATTAGCCTTAGTTTACTAGGAAATATTGGAGAACGCCTTCAGATTACGGCTAACTATGATACCGAATCAACATTTGACTTTCAGAACCTAGTCAAACTTCAATTCAATCCACCTAAGCTAAACGAACTGAGTGAATACCTACCGACTTCAGTGCAAGAAAATATTGCAAGTGTTAAAGCCAAAGGTGAAAGAATTCAAAATCGATTCAATGAAGTCAAATCTCAGGTTGATCAAGCCCGAAGCACAGTAGAGGACGTTAAAGGGAAGCTACAGTCTCTAAAAGACAAGGCAGATAACTTACAAGGGACAGTAGGAAATTATAAAAATAAAATCAACGAATTTCTAGACAAACCAGCTTCCGAAGACGCTATTCTCCAAAATATCGATATTGGGAATATCAATATGCCACTTAACAGTACATTGATTGTTGGGGCACAAAGTTTAATGGGGGTAAAAGCGCAATTAAAATTTGGGCGTACGAATATCACAGGAGTATTTGCCGAACAGCGATCACAATCGCAATCTGTTGTTGCACAAGGAGGAGGTACTTTACAAGAGTTTTCTGTTTTTGCGTTGGATTATGAAGCAGACCGTCATTTTTTCTTAGCGCATTATTTCCGAGATAATTACGATCGGTTTTTATTGACCTATCCTTACATAAATTCGCCCATTCAGATTACACGAGCTGAGGTTTGGATTACCAATCGCCAATCACAAACAAACAATATTCGTAATATCGTTGCATTCCAAGACTTGGGTGAATCCAATCCAGAACGCACTCGTTTGGACGAGTTGAATAATGATTTTTTTAATCAAGCCTTACCCAGTGGAATTCCAGCGAATGAAGCCAATAAACTCGATCCAGAACAAATCAATGCAGGATCAATTATTAGCGATAGAATTCGTGATGTTGGAACAATTCCGCAAGGTTTTGGACCCTTGAATGGACAAGTAAGAGAAGGTTTTGATTATGCTGTTTTGGAAAGTGCGCGTAAACTTGAGCCTTCAGAGTACACCTTACACCCACAGTTGGGATACATATCGTTGAATCAACGGTTAAGCAATGATGAAATATTAGGGATTGCTTTTCAGTTTACCTTCAATGGGGAGGTGTATCAGGTGGGAGAATTTGCCAATGGTGGAATCGCTGGAACCTCGGTTGATCCTAGTCAGCAAGGACAAGTCGTTCCTCAGGTTGAGACCAATAACTTGATTGTTAAATTATTGAAAAGTAGCTTAACAGATGTCCGTCAGCCTGTATGGGACATGATGATGAAGAATATTTATAATACAGGCGCTTTTCAATTGGAACAAGAAGATTTTCGTCTAAACATACTGTATTCGGATCCTTCGCCAATCAATTATTTAACACCAGTAGACAAAGCAATTTGGCCAGAAGAATTGGTCAATACTATTTTGTTACGCTCGTTGCGTTTGGATCGATTAAACATATACAATAATCCAGAACCAGAAGGAGATGGTTTTTTTGATTTTGTTCCAGGAATTACAGTTGATCCCCAATATGGGCGTATTATTTTCCCAACGGTTGAACCCTTTGGTGAAAGTTTGTTTGAACTTTTAGAAGCCGATAATTCTAGCGCAGAAGACTATGACAATGAGCTGACTTACAACGTTAATCAATCGAAGTATGTTTTCCGCGACATGTATGCCCTTACCCAAGCAGCAGCCTTGGAGGCAACGGAGAAGAATAAGTTTCAGTTAAAAGGAAGATATAAATCTGCCGGAGGAGACGGGATTGCCATTGGAGCGTTCAATGTTCCAAGAGGTTCGGTTCAGGTTACTGCTGGCGGAAGAGTTTTACGCGAAGGAGTAGATTATACAGTGAACTATCAAATTGGACGTGTCAAAATTTTAGACCCCGGATTGCAGGCATCCAATATTCCTATTCAGATTTCTACAGAGAACAATACTTTTTTTGGACAGCAGAATAAACGTTTTTCAGGAGTAGACATTGTTCACCAATTCAACGAAAAAGTAGTTATTGGAGGAACCCTTATCAATCTGAGCGAAAATCCATTAACGCAAAAAGCTAATTATGGAACTGAGCCGGTAAATAATACCATGATAGGATTCAATACCAATTTTTCTAATGAAGTTTCTTTTTTAACACGATTAATCAATAAACTTCCAACCATAGAAACAACGGCTCCATCACAAATATCCTTTCGTGGAGAAGTGGCAAGTTTGATTGCGGGAAATCCCCGAAACACACAGTTAGAAGGGGAAACCAATGTGTATTTAGACGATTTTGAAGGTGCGCAAACCAATATTGATGTCAAAGGTGCCTTTGCGTGGAAATTGGCTTCCATTCCTTTTGAGGGCTATGCAGGGGTAGATGCTGGAAACGACAATTTAGCCGCAGGTCATTTTCGCGCGAAACTTGCGTGGTACACTGTAGATCCAGTGTTTTATTCTACACAACTACGTCCAGCTGGGATTAATAATTCAGCAATATCGTTAAACACTACCCGCCGTATTTTTATAAATGAAATTTTTCCAGAGCAAGATTTAGTACAAGGACAGTCTACCGTTCAAACAACCTTAGACTTGGCCTATTTTCCAGAGGAGAAAGGCCCGTATAATAATCAACCAAGCAATGAGTTTGGGCGTGAAGCTGACAAAAACTGGGGAGGAATTATGCGTTCTATTAATGCGACTAATTTTGAACAGTCCAATGTAGAGTTTATCGAATTTTGGGTCTTAGATACCTTCAATGAAGTGCAGTCGCAAAATGATGATTTGGGCGACTTGGTCTTTCATTTAGGTAATATCTCCGAAGATATTTTAAAGGATGGTCGCAAGCAATATGAAAACGGTTTACCGGGTATTGAGCCAACTGCAGTTCAGACAACTAATTGGGGACGTACTCCTTCTTCTCAATCCTTGTTGTATGCATTTAATACGGTAGAAGAAGACCGTCAACGACAAGATGTAGGTTTAGATGGATTAAATGATGAGGAAGAGCGTTTAATCTATACTAACGGACCTGCCAATGACCCAGCGAGGGACAATTACGCTTATTTTTTACAAGGCCAGGGCGGTGTTGTAGAGCGTTATAAAAACTTTAATGGAACCGATGGTAACTCTCCCATTGGTTTCTCGGATAACAATCGTGGAAGTACTGCCGAACCTGATACGGAAGACGTCAATCGGGATCAAACCATGAATACCATCGACAGTTATTTTGAGTATAAAATCCCCATCCGAAAAGGGATGACTGTAGGGAATCATCCTTTTGTAACAGATGTGCGAGAAAATGTTGAGGTAAGCCTTCCTAATGGTCAGAGTTTGACCACCCGTTGGATTCAGTTCAAGGTACCTATTGACAAGAGTTACTATCAAGGAACAAGCTTTGCAAGTTATTTTGATAACATCAACGGAATTCAAGATTTGCGCTCCATTCGTTTTATGCGAATGCTTTTGAACGGTTTCGATCAGCCTGTTGTATTCCGTTTTGGAACCTTGGATTTGGTTCGAGGCGATTGGCGAAGATACAATCGTTCGTTGAACGATCAAATTAGCACAACAAACAACACCACGGTAGACATTAGCACCGTCAACATTTTAGAAAACGAAAATAGAATTCCGGTAAATTATATTTTACCTCCCGAAATTCAACGAGAACAAATCAATAATAACAATACCATTGTCCGTCAGAACGAGCAGTCGTTGGCCTTCAGAGTGGTTGGATTACAGCCCATGGATGCACGTGGAATTTACAAAGGAGTCGATGTTGATTTACGTCAATATGAAAAACTCAAAATGTATTTGCATGCAGAATCCATTCAGGGTCAAACGCCTTTACCTGGGTCAGTAACAACCGATGAATTCGATCGAAGACTGGTTGCTTTTATTCGTCTAGGAACCGACTACCAAGACAATTACTATCAAATTGAAGTGCCGCTAAAACCAACAGAATTTGTTGAAAATTCGACCAATCGACTGAGTGCAGAAGAAGTCTGGCAACCCGACTTTAACTCTATCGATATACCCATTGAATTGCTGTCTAAAATGAAGTCTGCCTTTTTGGAAAACCCATCTTTTACATCGGCAAGTTATTTTGACGAAGAATTGAATCAGATTGAAGAATTCACTCCAATTAGTCGCCTGCTTGGTGATAAAAAATACCGATTATCGATCAAAGGAAACCCTTCTTTGGGGGCGATTAAAACCATGATGATTGGTGTGAAAAACCCATCAACACAAGTGGGAGATGTTCTTGCTGGCGAGGTTTGGTTCAATGAATTACGAATTGCAGGAATCGATAGCCAAGGCGGATGGGCAGCCATTGGCGCCCTGGACGCTAATATTGCTGATTTTGCTAATCTTAGCGCCAGTGGGCGTTATTCAACTGTAGGTTTTGGAAGCATAGATCAATCGCCAAATCAACGTAGTCGAGAAGAATTAGTGCAGTATGATTTGGTCTCAACGGTAAATGCTGGACAACTTTTACCCAAGAAATGGGGTGTACAATTGCCATTGAGCTACAGTGTTGGAGAAACGCAAATCACACCAGAGTACGATCCTTTCTACCAAGACTTGCGCCTCGATGATCGATTGAGTGCTGCAGATACTCCTGAGAAAAGAAAACAAATAAAGCAGCAGGCTATCGATTACACCAAGCGTAAGAGTGTTAGTTTGATTGGTATACGAAAGTTGGGAAGTCCAAGCAAGCAACGTTTTTACAATATTGAAAACTTTGATTTTTCCTATGCTTTTAATGAATTGACCCATCATGATTATGAAATTGAAAATCAATCCAACACTACCCTTCGTTTGGGGGCAAACTATGGGCATACATTTAAACCTTTTGAAATCAATCCATTCAAAAAGATAAAATTCCTGACTAAAAAGCAATACTTACGTTGGTTGCGGGAAATCAATTTGAATCCTATTCCTGCCAATATCTCCATCACTTCCAATATCAATCGTCTGTTCAATAACCAACGCTTTAGAGAAGTTTATCTTGAAGGAGTAGATGCATCGCAACAATTGGGCTTGCCCGATTTGCAACAGAAAAATTTCTTGTTCGATTGGACCTATTCGTTAAACCACAACCTAACCCGATCATTACGCTTGAATTTCACGGCTTCTAGTAATAATATTATTCGGAATTACATCGAAGACACTCAAGAAGGAGGGCAGCGGGTAGATAAGGCAAGAGGTATTTGGGATGGTTTATGGGATTTTGGTGACCCGAACCGCCATTTCCAGACCCTCAATTTAACCTACAAACTTCCCTTTAATTACTTACCTTTTTTGAGCTTCATTGACGCAAATTATAGCTACACAGGAGACTTTAGTTGGCAACGCGGCTCAGATGTTTTGTCTGAAGTCACCGCCGAAAGCGGAGCTGTATTGGGTGTTGTAAATACGATTCAAAACAACAATACTAAAAGTTTAAACGGTTCTATTTCTACCGATCGCTTGTACCGTATTTTAGGCTTGAATAAAAAGAATACTGTTAAGCGCAGGCTTCCGCTACGAACTTTATCGAAAGACTCTACAGGGGCGAAAAAACCTAAAAAGAAGCGCAAGGCATTGGCCAACGTTGTCGATTTAATTAGCATACTTAAGCGAGTGCAGTTTTCTTATTCTGAAAGCAATGGAAAAGTCTTGCCGGGGTATCTCCCCTCGATTGGTTTAGTTGGGACATTACAACCAACGCCAGGTTTTACCTTTGGAAGTCAAGCGGATGTTCGTTTTGAAGCAGCCAAACAAGGTTGGTTAACCGATTTCCCTAATTTTAATCAGCCATTTACTCAAGTGCATAATAGCCAATTGAATATTACCGGCCAATTGGACTTTGGAAAAGGCTTGTTGATCGATTTAACAGCAGAACGCAATTATTCAGAAAACGGGACAGAAAATTTCCAGGTAGAAAATCAAGAATATGTAGCATTGAACGCCAATCAATTTGGTAATTTCGGAATATCTACACTCTTGATCAAAACAGCCTTTCAACGCTCCAAACGAGAAGCAAGCCCCTATTTTGATGACTTTAGAGAGAATCGTTTAATGGTTGCAAAACGTTTGGCAAACCAACGCCAATCGACAGGAGAAGGAGTAGACCAAGAAGGCTATCCTGTGGGTTTCAGTAAAAGTCAACAAGATGTAATTATTCCCGCTTTTCTTGCAGCTTATTCTGGGACAAATGCAGCAAAAATCGCCTTAGATCCAATTCAAAAAGTACCCTTGCCCAATTGGAATTTAAAATACACGGGCTTGATGAATATCAAGTCATTGAAAAAAATATTTAATCGTTTTTCACTAACCCACGCCTATCGTTCAAGTTACACCATCAATCAATTTCAAACAAACCTAGACTATGACCCCGATTTTCCAGAACAAAAGGACGGTGATGGGAATTTTGTTTCAGAGAAATTGTATGGTAATTTGAACTTAGTTGAACAATTCAATCCTTTAGTTCGTATTGATTTGGAGCTAAAAAATTCGTTTAAATTTCTTGCAGAACTCAAAACAGATCGCGCATTATCATTAAGTTTGGATAACAACTTGTTGACAGAATCCAGTGGAGAAGAGTACATTGTTGGAATAGGGTATCGCATTAAAGAATTGCCTTTAAGAACCACAATTGGTGGGAGAAAACGCACCTTGAAAGGCGACTTGAACATCAAAGCCGACCTTTCCTATCGAAATAACATTACTGTTTTGCGGAACCTAGAAATAGACAACAATCAAGTTACAGCTGGGCAAACTCTCTGGTCCATCAAAGTCACGGCAGATTATGCTCTTTCCAAGAATTTAACCGGCCTGTTCTTCTACGATCATAACTTCTCCAAATTCGCAATTTCTACAGCCTTCCCACAAACCAGTATCCGATCAGGAATTACCATTCGGTATAATTTTGGAAATTAAATTACAGGGATTTCAGCTAAAAAATTATATTTGCTTCAAGTAAAAAATAAGAAGCTATGAATGTACCAGAAAACTTACACTACACCAAAGATCACGAGTGGGTGTCTATAGAAGGAAATACCGCTACAATTGGAATCACAGATTTTGCACAAGGAGAATTAGGCGATATCGTTTATGTGGAAGTAGAAACAATTGATGAAACCATCGATGCTGAAGAAGTTTTTGGAACCGTTGAGGCTGTGAAAACAGTATCTGATTTGTTTATGCCTTTGAAAGGGACAATTGTCGCTTTCAATGATGACTTGACCGATGCTCCAGAAGCGGTCAATGATGATCCATATGGATCAGGTTGGATGATAAAAATAGAATTGGACAATCCGAACGACGTTAATGATCTTTTGGACGCAGCAGGATACAAAGCGCTGATAGGTGCCTAAATACAGTTTGACTATTGCAGCATTTAGCATTGGTGTGGCCATTGTTTTTTTGTCTGTAATACCATTGTCTTTACCCCCACTAAATACAAATGTGTTTAATACGGATAAAATAGCCCACTTCTTGGCCTATTCTATCTTCTCTACATGTCTTGGTTTAGCCTTTAATTTAGATTGGAGGTTGAAAAGAACTAGGTTAATGGTGATCCTAGGTGTTTTTTCTTTTGACATGGTACTTGAATTAATTCAAGGGTATCTCATACTGTACAGGACTTTTGAGGACTTTGATCTCTTGGCAAACTCCGCAGGAATTTGCGCTTTTTTTTTTCTGGAAAAACAATTGAAAAAGTTGTGGTCAAAAGCGGTATTTTTATAAATTAGCTATCTAAATCCTGAGTAATGCAATTAAAAAAAAATCCCAACGCCGATTTAACCAAAAATAGCAGCTTGTATTTTGCTATTGGTTTAGCGGTTGTTTTGTTCATTTCATGGCAAGCCATTGAGTGGAAAACCTATGATAAATCTGGTTACGGATACGAAGCACTTAACGTTGACGATGAAGACGATGAGGAAGTGCCAATTACCGAACAAATAAAAACACCGCCCCCACCACCACCTCCACCACCAGCACCTGAAGTGTTAGAAGTAGTTGAGGATGAGGAGGAAGTGGAAGAAACCATTATTGAGTCTACTGAAACGGATCAAGAAGAGATTGTTGAGGTAGAAGATATTGAAGTTGAAGATGACTTTGATGATGTAGACGTTCCCTTTGCCGTAATTGAAGACGTGCCAATCTATCCAGGTTGTGAAAAGGTAGCTAAGTCACAAAGAAGACAGTGCTTTCAAGATCAAATCAACAAGCACATCCGTAAAAACTTCCGTTACCCAGAAATTGCACAAGAAATGGGAATTCAAGGAAGAGTATATGTGAATTTTGTAATCGCCAAAGACGGGAGTATTACCAATGTGCGTATGCGTGGACCTGACAAGAATTTAGAGAAAGAAGCAGCGCGTATTATCTCTAAACTTCCCAGTATGACTCCAGGAAAACAAAGAGGAAGACCGGTACGTGTTCCATTTAGTATTCCAATTACTTTCCGTTTACAGTAATTGAAAAATATTTAAATTATGACCCGAAGGAAACTTCGGGTTTTTTTGTGGCCAAAAAGAGAAAGAAAAGAGTGAATATCTGTCAGGGTGCGTTATCTTTGCACCCAGGAAGAAAGAATGATTATGTCTGAGGATATCAGAATTGCACCTACTGTTTCATGGCTGAGTGATTTTAAAGAAATCACTAAAATGCGTTTGGCTCTAAGTGTAGTATTTTCTTCTTTGGCGGGCTATTTATTAGCTGCGAATACCATTAATTATTTTGATGTAATCTTACTTGCCTTTGGTGGATATTGTATGGTTGGTGCTTCGAATGCATTCAATCAGGTCATAGAAAAAGACCTGGACGCTTTGATGCAGCGCACCAAAAACAGACCACTCCCATCAGGTAGAATGCAATCGTCAACAGCGTTGGCCATAGCCATCACCATGACAGTGATTGGAATAGTGGTGTTGTATTTGCTGAATTGGCGAACGGCTCTTTTTGGGAGCATTTCCATTTTTTTATACGTGGCTCTATATACTCCCATGAAAACCCGAACCCCGCTTGCGGTCTTTGTTGGCGCATTTCCAGGAGCGATACCGTTCATGCTTGGCTGGGTTGCCTATACCAATCAGTTTGGTGTTGAACCAGGAGTATTATTTATGCTTCAATTCTTTTGGCAATTCCCGCATTTTTGGGCCATCGGTTGGATGCTCGATGAAGATTATAAAAAGGCAGGCTTTAAAATGCTGCCTACAGGTGCTAAAGATCAAGGAACTGCTTTTCAGATAATTGTTTATACCCTTTGGATGCTTTTGATCTCGTTGTTGCCTTTTACGCACTATACTGGTGCCTTGCAATTGAGTGTTTATAGTGCTGTTGCAGTTGCAATAGTTGGAATAGTTATGTTGTATTTTGCGACAGACCTAATGTTGAAAAAAGACAATAAAGCCGCAAGAAGATTGATGCTCAGCAGTGTGATATATATCAGCGCTATTCAAATAATATATGTGATTGATAAATTTGTAGTATATGGATAATAGAAATAGTCGAACCAAAAAAATGATGCTCTGGTTTGGAATGATTAGCATGTCAATGACCTTTGCTGGTTTAACGAGTGCCTATGTAGTAAGTAGTTCACGGGCAGATTGGCTAGAAGGTTTTGTGCTCCCACAAGCATTTAGCTATAGTACACTAATAATATTGTTGAGTAGTCTTACGTTTTTCGTGGCCAAGCGAAGCTTGCAGCAAAACAAACTTGCTCAATTCAAGGGAATGTTATGGGTTACACTCGCTTTGACTGTTGCGTTTATTAACTTACAGTTTCAGGGTTTCAATGAAATAATTTCTTCTGGCTATTATTTTACAGGCGCAGAAAGTTCAATCACCACCTCTTTTTTGTACGTTTTGGTGCTTTTACATTTAGCTCACGTGACCGGAGGATTTGTTGTTCTGAGCGTAGTTTTGGTGAATGCCTATAGAAATCAATATTCTCCCGAGAAAACACTTGGCGTAGAACTGGCAGAATTATTCTGGCATTTCCTTGACTTTCTCTGGCTATATTTGTTCCTGTTTGTGACAATTTATCAGTAAAAACAATTAAATTTGTATCAATAAAATTTGACATTTTTTTATGGAAGTAGCAGCAACCAATCCCAGTGAAGAGACCAACGTTTGGGGTGGAGGGAACAAACCCTTAAACGCGAGTTATGGAAAGATGATGATGTGGTTTTTCATTGTCTCTGACGCATTAACCTTTACTGGATTTCTAGTAGCCTATGGTTTTTCTCGCTTCAAGAACATCGATTCTTGGCCCATTGCCGATGAAGTATTTACACACTTTCCGTTTTTGCACGGCATAGATGCACCTATGTACTATGTGGCTTTAATGACTTTTATTTTGATTTTCTCTTCCGTGACCATGGTAATGGCCGTGGATGCAGGACATCATATGAACAAGGCTAAAGTGACTTTTTATATGTTGCTTACCATTATTGGTGGAGCAATATTTGTAGGTTCGCAGGCTTGGGAATGGAAAAACTTTATCAAAGGGGAATATGGCGCACTAGAAACACGTGGTGGCCAAATCCTTCAGTTTGTTGATGGAGATACAGGAAAACGTGTTGCTTTAGATGCCTTTGCTGCTTCAATTGCAACCGATAGATCAACGCACGAAAGTAGTAATGGAATCTGGTTTGTTGGAGAATTTTCTCTGCCAACCTATTCGCTTGATGAAGTTAAGGCTGGTTTTACAGCCAACGAAAACTTAGTCATTCGAGGTGAAAAATTAAATGCAAAAGGGCAGAAAATCGTCCTGTCCCGTGAAGAGTCACTTGTGAAAATAAATGACGCAGTTGATGTAGTCGAAGGAGCAAATTTGATCCACAACGAATATGGAAACCGCTTGTTTGCAGATTTCTTCTTCTTCATTACTGGTTTTCACGGTTTTCACGTATTGTCTGGAGTAGTGATTAATATCATTATCTTCTTCAATGTTATTCGAGGAACCTATGAGGAAAGAGGGCATTATGAAATGGTTGAAAAAGTCGGATTATATTGGCACTTTGTCGATCTAGTATGGGTCTTTGTATTCACCTTTTTCTATTTGGTATAATAATAAATTACAGCACACATGGCACACGCAGAACAAAAATTAGCCATTTTTAGAGGACTTTTAAAATTCAAATCTAACGTTCATAAGATTTGGGGCGTCCTCATATTTTTATCTATCGTAACAACTGTAGAAGTAGCTTTAGGGATCATTAAACCTGCAAGCCTTATGTCTATGTTTTTGGGAATGAAAATCTTGAACTGGATTTTCATCATCTTAACGATTGTTAAGGCCTATTATATTGCTTGGGACTTCATGCACATTCGCGATGAAAAAGGGTCTTTAAAAGGATCAATTGTACTTCCACTAGTTATATTAATTCCTTACCTAGCTTTTATCCTTTTGATAGAAGCAGATTACATCTTCGAGGTAATGAACACTGGGTTTGTGAGCTGGAATTTTTAATCCATGTCTGTAAATAAAGAAGCTTTTAAGAAATTTTTGGTTTTGGGAATCCTCTTTGTGTTTCCATTGGTCATTTATTTATTTTTTGCTTCCGGGATTAATAATTTTGCTCGTCTTCCAATTCTCACTGAAGAAGTCAACGACATTAAAGATTGGTCTACACTTCGCGGAGAAAACCATCAGTTTGACACAAAGATCTCTATTGTTGGTTTTTGGGGAAATGATTTGGAGCTGCGAAAAGCCGACGCCTTTAATTTGAACCAGAAAATTTACAAGCGTTTTTACCAATTTGATGATTTTCAATTTGTCATGGTTGTAGAAAATGGACAAGAAGAAACAATCAAACAAATCCTTACAGAATTGCAAAAAGGTGCCGCAACAGATCTATCTAAATGGAAATTTGTTTTCGGTTCCCAAGAAGAAATTCAAGTCCTTTTTGATAGTTTTCAAACAGATGTTCAGTTAAACGCACAGAAAAGCACCTCTACGGTATTTATTGTAGATAGAGCCAAGAAGTTACGCGGAAGAGACGATGACGAAGAAGTAGGCACGCTTTATGGGTACAATACCACCTCTGTGGCAGAGCTAAACAAAAAGATGACAGACGATGTAAAGGTTATTTTGGCAGAATATCGATTAGCACTTAAAAAGAACAACAGCAATCGTTCGAAATAAGTGTTCTTAGTTCCCTAGCATTTTCTAATTCATTAATTTTACGGTATGAAAAAGAATACCTCTATTGGTCTTGTTGCTGTCTTGGTTATTTTTGGCTACCTATTTATTCCCAAAATAATTAATCGTCTCGCAGAAGATCAAACCATTACAAGTAATCGTTCTGTGAAGCCAGGCCATACTTCTTTAGATTTTATTCGCTTAAATGGAGAAGCCAAAAAAGTGCCCGATTTTCTTATGTTGAATCAAGATAGTTTATACATTTCTAACGAAGATTATCTTGGAAAGGTTTATGTCGCCGAGTTCTTTTTTAGCCGTTGCCCGTCTATTTGTCCAATCATGAATAAAAACATGAAGATTTTGTACGATCAATTTGGCGAACGCTCAGATTTTGGCATAACATCGTTTACCATAGATCCTGAAAACGATACTCCTTCGGTCTTGAAAAAGTATGCAGAAGGTTATGTAGATAAATCATCTACTTGGAATTTTTTAACCAGCGAGAAAGAAACTATTTATGCTTTGGCCAATACAGGTTTTAATATTTTTGCTTCAATTAATCCAGCGGTTGCCGGCGGTTTTGAACATCAAGGCTATTTTGCTTTGATCGACAAAAACGGGTATATCCGCTCGCGGCAAGATGAGCATGGAAACCCCATTGTTTACTACATGGGTATTGACCAAGAAGAGGCAGAAGAGCAAGGTGTAGATCAATTGTTGGTCGACATTGATAAATTATTAAATGAAAACCAAGTTTATGGAAAAGACACTCTTTAAAAAGAATGAACTCAAGTACAAGAACTTGATTATTGCAGTATCGGTTTTAATCCCTGTTGTAGTGGCAGTTTTATTTCGTATTCGTCTAGATGGTGTACAGCCATTAACATTTCTACCACCTATATATGCCGCCATCAATGGGTACACCACCATCATTCTTTTGATTGCCCTGTGGGCGATAAAGAATAGAAAAATAACCCTGCACGAGCAATTAATGAAAACCGCCATTGGTTTATCTTTGGCTTTTTTGGTAATGTATGTTGCCTACCATTTAACCTCTGAACCCACTCCATTTGGGGGCGAAGGATGGGTTAAAACGGTCTACTATGTCATTTTGATTTCACATATTCTCTTGTCTATTTCTATCATTCCGTTGGTGTTGATTACATATGTAAGAGCGATTTCTCAACAGTTTACCTCCCATAGAAAAATTGCAAGAATCACTTTTCCAATATGGTTGTACATTACCATTACGGGTGTTGTTATCTATTTAATGATTTCTCCTTATTACGCCTAAATGAAAAAAAGAACCTTTCTCGGAATTGTCTTATTGTTCGCTCTTTGTTTGTTTCCAGAAACAGTAGAAGCCCAATGCTCCATGTGTCGTGCAGTACTTGAGTCGGAAGAAGGCCAAGCAACAGCCAAGGGGATAAACAACGGAATTGTATACCTAATGGCGATGCCCTATATCTTGGTTGCCGGTGTTGGATTTGTTGTTTACAGAATGATGTATAAATAAAATCCCTTTCTACTGTAACATTTTATCTTTAACTACGTCTTATTGTTAAGTTGTAAAATGCCAAACCCTACCTATGATTCAAATTAAAGATTTACATAAGTCCTACAAAATGGGAAGTTCATCGCTTCACGTTTTAAAAGGAATAAACTTAACCGTTGAAGAAGGCGAACTTGTTGCCATTATGGGGTCTTCTGGATCAGGAAAATCCACTTTGCTCAATATTATTGGGATGTTAGATTTACTCGATGAAGGTAGTTATGAATTGGACAATGTCCTCATTAAAGATTTGGACGAAACAAAAGCGGCAAAATATAGAAATAAATTTCTTGGTTTTATTTTTCAATCATTCAATTTGATCAATTATAAAACCGCTGTTGAAAACGTGTCTTTGCCTTTGTATTACCAAGGAATGAAACGTGCAGAGCGTCAAGAAAAAGCCTTGAAATATTTAACAAGTGTGGGCCTATTAGATTGGGCAACACACCTTCCAAGTGAGCTTTCGGGTGGGCAAAAACAGCGAGTAGCTATTGCACGAGCAATGGCTTCTGAGCCAAAACTATTACTGGCTGATGAACCCACTGGTGCAATTGACACGCAAACATCTAATGAAGTGATGGATTTAATTCAAAAAATCAATCAAGAAGGGAAAACGATACTAGTGATTACCCACGAAGAAGACATTGCTCAAATGTGTAAACGTATTATTCGTTTAAAAGATGGTGTAATTGTTGAAGACACTAAAGTCAATCAAGTTTTAGCGACCCAATATGTTTAATCAAGATCGTTGGCAAGAAATTTTTGAAACCATTCGAAAGAATAAGTTGCGTACTTTTCTCTCCGGATTTACGGTCGCACTGGGAATCTTTATATTTATCATTCTCTTTGGCTTTGGAAACGGATTAAAAAATTCTTTTCAGGAATTCTTTTTAGACGATGCCACCAATACAATGTTCATTTTTGCTGGAAAAACCTCTGAACCTTACAAAGGATTTAAGGCCAATAGACGAATAGAATTCACCAACGATGACCTTTACGATATAAAAGATAATTTCCCCTTTTTCCTCGAGTACATTACACCTCGAATATCACGTAGAGCCACTGTGCGCTATAAAAATGAATTTGACAACTACACCACCCGCGGGGTAGGACCAGATCATCAATATGCCGAGAAAACCATCATGATGGAAGGACGCTATGTCAATGAGTTGGACGTGAAAAATAAAAGTAAACACGCTGTTATTGGGCGTTTAGTGGCTCGTGACCTGTTTAAACAAGAAGACCCATTAGGTAAATTTATTGATGTTGGAAATAGTGTTTTTAAAGTTGTTGGTGTCTTTCAAGACGATGGAGGAGATAACGAAGAGCGTTTTATTTATATTCCCTACACTACACGTCAATCGCTCGAAAAAGGGAACGATAAAATTGATCAAATGATCGTCGCTTTTCGTCCAGAATTGGGCTACAAAGGCTCTTTGGCATTTGAACGACAACTACGTGTTTTCTTGAAAGAAAAGAAAGTTATTGCGCCCAAAGACCCCAACGGTATTTTTATTCGAAACATTGCCGACAACATAAAGCAAAACCAGCAGTTTGCCAATGTTCTTCAACTCATAGTAACCTTTGTTGGTTTAGGCACCTTAATTGCTGGAATCATTGGTATATCCAATATAATGGTGTTTATAGTTAAAGAGCGCACCAAAGAATTGGGTGTTCGTAAAGCCTTGGGTGCTACACCTAAATCTGTGATTCAAATGATTCTCCAAGAATCTATTTTTATTACTACTATTTCAGGTTATGTGGGCATGGCACTAGGGGTGTTTCTTTTGAAAAACATTAACGAAACCCTTGAAGATTACTTTATTAAAAACCCCTATATCGATATTTCAACCGCTTTATTTGCGACCCTAATTTTGATCATTTTTGGCGGAATTGCTGGATACATCCCAGCCAAACGTGCAGCAAGCATAAAACCAATTGTAGCCCTAAGAGATGAATAGTTTTAAAATCATATTTGATCGCGACACCTGGCAAGAAATTTTTGGCTCCATCCAAAAAAATAAAGTCCGAACCATTATTACTGTAATTGGTGTTTTATGGGGGATTTTCATCTACATAGCATTATCAGGTTCTGCCAAAGGTTTGGACAATGGGTTCGAACGTCAGTTTCAAAACATCGCCATGAACTCCATGTTTGTTTGGGCAAAAAGTACCAGCATACCCTATGACGGATTCAAAACAGGGCGTAACCCTCAACTGAAGTTAAATGATGCCGTAACCTTACGGAACAACATCCCTGAAATTGAATTTATAGCCCCGAGAAATGCACGAGGAATTTTTGATGGATCTTCGGGTTCGCAAATTGTACGTGGATCAAAATCGGGCACCTATAATATCTATGGAGATTTTCCTGAATACACAAAAATTGCCACCAAGAAAATATTTACCCCTGGGCGCTTCATCAATCAATCTGATATAAATTTAGCCCGCAAAGTTTGTGTTATTGGCGAACGAACCCAAAAGGAACTGTTTGAGAAAGGCGAAGATCCTGTAGGGAAATTTGTGCGAATTGACGATATCTATTTTCAAGTCATTGGGGTACACAAATATATTGAAGGGGGTGGATTTGAAAGTGATGGAGATATATTTATTCCTTTTGCTACTTTCCGAAAACTGTATAACACAGGCGAAAATGTGGAATGGTTTACTATAGCTGCATTTGATGATGCAGATGTTGTGCAAGTCGAGAAAGACGTCAAGCAAACACTAAAACGTATTCACCGTGTAGATCCAAAAGATGAACGAGCATTTGGCTCGTTTAACCTAGGTGAGGTTTTCAATAGAATCATGGGATTTGCTGAAGGAATGACATTTTTATCCTTGGTTGTTGGTATAGCGACCATCATTGCTGGGGTAATTGGTATTGGAAATATCTTATTGATATCAGTAAAAGAACGCACCAAGGAATTGGGCGTAAGACGAGCGCTAGGAGCAACCCCTTCTGAGGTTCGCATGCAAATTATTTTAGAATCAGTTTTCCTGACCGTTTTGGCTGGAATTTTCGGAATCATTTTAGGAGCCTTTGTCCTCGCTGGAATCAATGCGGGAACCGCAAGCCTTGAAGATTTTCCCTATACAAACCCAACCGTTCCTATACCCTTTGTGCTCGGTGCGTTGGCTATAATGGTTACTCTAGGCACAATAATTGGTTTGATCCCTGCTCAACGAGCAGTGAGTATTAAGCCCATCGACGCATTAAGAGAAGAATAAAAATTAAATAATTATAGAACCCACGTTATGAACAAATTTGTCCGTTACACATTAATTTTACTCGTTATTTTCGGTGTATTATTTGCTGCTGCATTTTTTATTAAATCGAATAGTAAAGCAACAATAAGTTTTGAAACAAAAACTGCTTTGATCACATTGATTGAACAGAAAACCGTTGCCACTGGAAAAGTTATTCCTGAAGACGAAGTAGAAGTAAAGCCTCAAGTACAAGGAATTCTTCAATCTCTTTTTGTGGAAGAAGGAGACTATGTAGAAGAAGGTGATTTATTGGCAAAAATTAAAGTTGTTGCCGACGAAGGTCAGCTCAATAGTGCTAAAGGTCGACTAGCAACCGCTAAAATTGTCCTTAAGAATGCACAGGTTGAATACAACCGTAACAAATCGTTATTCGATAAAGAGATTATCTCACAGCAAGAATTTCAAACAGCCGATTTGACCTACAGTCGCGCAAAGCAAGATTTAGCCAATGCACAAAGCGATTTTGAAATCATCAAACTGGGATCTGCCGGTGGTTCAGCTTCTGCCAACACCAATGTGCGTGCTACTGTAGCTGGAACAGTCCTTGAGTTGCCCGTAAAAGAAGGAGATCAAGTAATTGAGAGTAACTCCTTCAATGCTGGTACAACCATTGCGATTATTGCCGATTTGAATAAAATGATTTTTGAAGGGAAAGTAGATGAAGCCGAAGTAGGAAAGCTATCGATTGGAATGCCATTGAGCGTGAGCTTGGGCGCAATTCAAGACAAAGAGTTTGAGGCTAAATTGAAATTCATCGCTCCGAAAGGAAATGAAGAGCAAGGAGCAGTTCAGTTTAAAATAGAAGGAGATGTTACCCTGGACAGTGATTTCTTTGTTCGTGCAGGATATAGTGCAAATGCTTCGCTAGTACTTGAACGTAAAGACAGTATTCTTGCTTTGCCCGAAGCCTTGATGCAATTTGATAAAGACACCGAACAGCCCTTTGTTGAAATTGAATTAGAAGAGCAGAAATTTGAGCGAAGAGACATTATAATAGGAATATCTGATGGAATGAATGTAGAAATCATTTCCGGGATTACCCTTGAAGATAAAATTAAGGTCTGGAACAAAACCGAAGCTAAGAAAAAAGGTGACGATGAAACTTCTGATGATAATGAATAAGCCAAACATGAAGAATACTGCCCAAAGTTTAACAGCCCTATTTCTCCTTTTTTCAACCATTGTTTTTGGACAAACAAAACAGTGGACATTGGAAGAATGCGTGGAATTGGCATTGGAAAAAAACATTACCATTAAGCAAAGTGAATTGGATTATGTCAATGCGCAAATAGATAAACAAGCCACCATTGCTGGGTTTTTCCCACGGGTGAATTCCAACTTAAGTCATTCTTGGAATATTGGACTTAACCAAAACATTACTACAGGTCTTTTGGAGAATTTGACTACACAGTTCTCTTCAGCTGGGGTAAATCTTGGAATAGACATTTACAAGGGGAAACAAAATTTCAATCAATTACACAGAGCAAATTTGACCCTCTTGGCGAGACAGTATCAACTGGCAGATATTAGTAATGATATCTCTCTACTGGTGGCCAATAGTTTTTTACAAATCATGTTCAACCGTGAAATCTTGTCTGTTCAACAAGCGCAATTAGCTGTGTCTAAAGCTGAGCTTGAACGAACCATGGAACTGATTTCTGCTGGGGTGTTGGTTGCTGGAGATGTTTTTGAACTAGAAGCGACCATTGCTACCCAAGAACAAGCCGTTGTTCAGGCTGATAACACTTTGCGGTTGGCTAAAATTAATTTGGCTCAATTGCTTTTGATAACCGATTATGAGAATTTTGACATTTCCTTTATGGAGTTAGATGTTCCGTTTTCACAGGTCATGGGAGAAAGCACAAAGAAAATTTATGAAAAAGCATTGACCATACGAGATGACATAAAATTGGCGGTTACCAATGTTGAAATAGCTGAAACAAATGTCGCTTTAGCCAAAGGAACACTGCAACCTTCGTTGAGTGCTTTTTACGGCTATAGTTCACGTTTATCTTATTCTGATCGAACAGAAGGAACGGGGGAATTCACAGAATTTCCCATTGGATTTGTGCGCAGTGACGGAAGCGAAGTATATACCACCCGTGAAAATAGAAGAGTAATCGGCCCATTGCCCATCGCAGATCAATTAGATATAAATGATGGACATAATTTTGGTCTACAATTGAGTATTCCGATTTTTAATGGACTTTCTGCAAAAAGCAATGTAAAGCGTAATAAGGTAAATTTAGAGCGTACCAAGAATAGTCTAGAACAGCAACAACTCGATCTTGAATCGGCTATTAATCAAGCATACAATGATGCGAAAGGAGCCTATACATTTTACGAAGCAGCAAAGAAAACAACCCAAGCTCGCATGGATGCTTTTGATGACGCGCAGAAAAGGTATGAAGCTGGAGTGATGAATTCTTTTAATTACACCCAAATTAAGCAACGTTACGATGCGGCGGTTTCTGACGAAGTTCGTGCAAAATATGACTATATATTTAAGTTAAAAGTCGTTGAGTTCTATTTTGGTGTTCCGCTTTCATTTTAATGTATAGTCGAGGTTAAAGCTAGCGGCTCTTTTTGTAATTTTAGCAACAAATAGAACTCATTAGATTGCCTTTAAAATGAATAATTATCATTTACTCCTGGAAACAGCAACAACCAATTGTTCTGTTGCTATAGCCAACAATGGTGAATTGCTTTTTTGTAAAGAAAGTAATGAAGCTAATTTCCGACACAGTGATTACTTGCATGTATTTATTGAAGAAGTCATGGCTGAGGTTGGTCTTTCGTTTTCAGCACTTTCTGCTCTAGGGGTCAGTATGGGCCCTGGATCATATACGGGGCTGCGCATTGGTGTTTCTTCAGCAAAAGGGATATGTTATGCCAACGATCTGCCGTTAATAGCCGTAAACACACTCGAGGTACTTGCACAAGCTTATGCCCCCAAAGAAAATGAAGTAATTGTTCCTATGATCGATGCGAGACGTATGGAGGTGTTTACCATGGCACTCAACGCTCAACATGAAATCATTCAACCAACTTCCGCAAGGATAATTTCTGAGGAAACCAGTGCGACTTTACCCAAAGGAAAAAAAGTTCTTTTTGGTTCAGGCGCAGCTAAGTGCATGCCAATTTTGACAGGGAATGAGTTTAATTATATTGATGAGATTGAAGTCCCTTCTGCCAGAAACATGGTGTCCATGGTAGCCAAGAAATATACAAACAAACAATTCGAAGACGTGGCCTATTTTGAACCCTACTATTTGAAGGATTTTCACACCAATGCGCCCAAAGTTAAGTAAGGCCTAATGCTATTTTCGCTTCTTCTACACTCCTCAGAGGAAGACCGCATTGATTGTTTTCACAAATATAAACTTGCGTTATGTTTGCCTTAAAACGATTTTGTAATAAGGGCAGATTACTGGCAACGGTGCTTGCGGCCCAACGCGTGTTTTCTAATGGCTGTTGTTGTATTTCTCTAATCCAATCCAATGCTTTTGGCCCTACAATTACAATTTCACGTTGCTTTTTTTGCTCATTAAGGGCTGTGCGTAACCAATAACTATAGGCTCTAGGGTAGTTATACATTTCTTCTGCCACAGTAGCGAGCATTTTTTGTGCATGTTCCGACCATTCGGGTTTACCTATATGAACACTTGCGCGCAATAAGTTTTCGGCCATCATTGCATTGGAAGAAGGAATGACATTGTCATTTATTTCCCGTGTCTCTACTACCAGTTTTTCTTTTGCTGAAAAAACAAATAAGGGAGATTGACTGTCAAGAAAATGCGTAAAACAATAGTCGATTAAATGACGTACATGAGTTAAATAAATCGGATCAAAAAAGCATTCATATGCATCCAGATAAAACCGAATTAACGCACTGTAGTCCTCTAGGAAACCGTGTACAACAGGAGCCTCTTTTTTATTTAATCGATAAAGCCCCCCTTGAGACGAGTGCAAGTGTTTGAATATATAGTCTAGGTTGTTTTTTGCCAAACGAGCATAATCTTCATTTCCAAATGCACGGTAGGCACGCAAGAGTCCACTTCCGATTAAGGCATTCCATGAGCAAATAATTTTGTCGTCCAAACGTGGTTTGGAGCGTTTGTTTCTCGCTTCCAATAAACGTGTTTCCCACAGGGCCACTTGGGTGTTGAAATTATCGTTTAGCTCATGCTTGTATTTATAGTCCTCAAGAGCTTGTTTACGAAAGAACACATAGTTGTCCTTTTCCCACAAACCATCTTGATTTATGCCATAATAGCTGCTAAAGTGTGGTTGTTGTAGGAGTGCTAATTCCTCGAGTTCATTTTTGGTCCATACATAGAAGGCTCCTTCTTCCAACTGTCCGTTTTTATTCAAACTATCAGCATCCAGCGAAGCATAATATCCCCCAGTTCCGTTATGCAAGTCTTCTTGAAGAAAGTCCACTGTTTTTTCCACAACCTCTTTGTACAAAGGAGAAGCTTGGGTAAGAAAAGCTTCGCTGTATATATATAGTAATTGACCGTTGTCATAGCCCATCTTCTCAAAATGGGGGATATGCCAACGTTCGTCTACAGAATAACGCGAAAAACCGCCTCTTAAAACGTCAAACAAGCCGCCTAAGGCCATTTTATCTAAACTCAGCCGTAGGTGTTCGGTATAATCATCAGACGCAGTAAACAGCTCTAAAAGAGTTGGCATCATGAATTTAGGCGCACCTTGCATTCCGCCATTTTTTAAATCTAATTTTTGATAAATATCATTTACAGCTTTCGCTAGGTCATTGGCTGTAACGGCTTGTTGATCTTTGTGTTTTTCCAGCTCAAGCTGCTGCATTCCTTCATTCAATTGGGAAGCATAGGCCAATAGTTTTTCTGGATTTTCTTTCTGCAACTGAACGATTTGTTGAAGGTAATGCATCCATTGATCTTTGGGAAAATATGTGCCTCCCCAAACAGGGCGTCCGTCTGGTAGCGCAACAATGTTCAATGGCCAACCTCCCTGACCAGTTAAGAGTTGAAGTGCCTGCATATATACATGATCTACATCTGGACGTTCTTCACGATCTACTTTGATGCTTACAAAATTGTCATTCATTAGTTGAGCAACAATTTCATCCTCGAAAGATTCATGTTCCATAACATGACACCAATGACAGGCGGCATAGCCAATACTAATAATGATTAAACGATCGTTCTCTTTTGCCGAAGTAAAATGATCTTCTGCCCATGGAACCCAATGCACTGGATTTGATGCATGTTGCCGTAAGTAAGCGCTTTGTTCTTTTGCAAGAATGTTGGAAGAGAGGTTAGGAGAATTAGCCATTTAATGCGCTAACAGTCGCTACTTTCCCTGGGAGCATTTCCTTCAGCATATTTTCAATTCCATTTTTTAACGTAATGGTGGAAGAGGGGCAGCCGCTACAGGCACCTTGTAAAACAACCTGTACCGATTTGTCTTCGGCATTGTAGGCATCAAATAGAATGTTTCCTCCATCAGAGGCAACCGCAGGTTTGATGTATTCTTCAATAATTTTCACAATTTCTTGGGAGGTTTCATCCAAGTCTTCTAACGGAGTTGCACTTGCAGCAAAACCATTGGCTCCTTCTTGATTTGCAGTAATAATGGTTTTTCCGTCTTCAATATACGCGCGGACAAATTCGCGAATTTCCATCACGACTTCCTCCCACTCAATACCTTCGTTTTTATTGATGGAAATATAATTGGTGTCAATAAATATTTCTTTAACAAACGAAAAGTTAAATAAACTTTTGGCCAAAGGAGCATTGCTGGTTTCGTCTATACTTTTAAACTCATAAATAGTGTCCACCAACATCTTGTTGGCAACAAACTTCATTACGCTGGGGTTTGGCGTGCTTTCAGCATAAACCGTGACAGGTACCTTTTTCACTTCGCTTTGGGCGGCAACTTGACCACCGTTGTTTAAGTAATTTTGAATTTCTTGCGCAACTTCATTGATTACATCACTCCAGGCTAAAATATCAAAGCGCTCGATATTTAAACCACTGTCGGTTAAGGTAACAGATTTTACAAAAGGAAGGTAAAACATTTGCTGTACCAGTGGAGCATCTTTGGCTTCTTCTACAGAACTATAGGTGGTGTCTTTTGCGATTCCCAATGAAACATTGAGGGCAAAAAAAGCAAACTTATTGTCTTCTTTGATGGATGGCGTGACTAGAAAATTACTCATTCTTTTTTTTACAAAATTACATAAAACTCAACTCCTACGAATGGCTAAATAAGAATCATTTTTTTACCTTTCCTAAAAATCAAGTTTATGTTAAAGAAAACTGTGCGTGGGTTTACACCCAAATGGGGTATAGATTGTTTTTTTGCTGAAAATGCAACTGTTATTGGTGATGTTCAAATGGGAGATCAGTGTTCAATTTGGTACCAGGCTGTTGTTCGAGGCGATGTCCATGCAATCCGAATAGGAAATCGCGTTAACATTCAAGATGGCGCAGTGATTCACGCCACCTATGAAAAGGCAGCGACCACTATTGGGAACAATGTTTCCATTGGTCACAATGCCATTGTTCATGGCTGCACCTTGCACGATAATGTTTTGATTGGAATGGGAAGTATTGTTATGGATAACTGTGTGGTGCATTCCAACAGCATCATTGCAGCGGGTAGTGTAGTTACACAAAATACTGTTGTTGAAGCAGGTTCAATTTATGCCGGAATTCCTGCGCGAAAAATAAAAGAAGTAGATCCCAATTTGCAAAAAGGAGAAATTGAGCGAATAGCCCATAACTATTTAATGTATGCAGGCTGGTTTAAAGAGGAAGGAAGTTGATGGTATGTTTTACAAATCTACTTAAGTTAGATTTAGAAGATGAACTGAAATAGGTGTGTAGTGACGTTGTGTTAGAAGTATCGCAAAGGTCCAATTCCGTTAACCGCCTTTTTATTTGTTGTGCAACGGCTTGACTATTGTCAATGATACGCACGTGTTGTGGAATGATCTTTTTGATTACGGGGATTAAAAAAGGATAGTGGGTACATCCCAATACTAAGCTGTCCATTCCTCGATCGACCATTGGGTTAAGGAAGCTTTCCAAAAGCGTGAAGGTGGAGGGATCATCGATTTTGTTGCTTTCAACACAAGCAACCAGGCCAGTGCCAATCTGTTCAACGAGTTGAATTTTCGACCCATGTTCCAATGAACTTTTGTGAAACAACTGACTGTTGAGTGTCCCTTTTGTTGCCAAAACACCTACAACCCCAGTTTGAGTAGTCAAAGCAGCGGGTTTAATGGCAGGCTCAATCCCAACAAATGGAACGGTGAATTCTTTTCGGAGTTGATTAATGACCTGTGTGGTAGCGGTATTACAGGCCAGCACAATTAGTTTGCAATCAAAAGAGAGTAGCTTGAGGGTAATTGCTCTAGCACGGTCAAGGATTTCTTTGTGCGTTTTATCGCCATAGGGAGAGAAAGCCTCATCTGCGAGATAGCAGATGTCTTCATTTGGTAAAATGGCTGAAACAGCCGGAAGTAAACTAAGTCCTCCAACACCTGAGTCAAAAAATCCAATGGGTTGCTTCATCTTCTTTTAAAAAAAAAGTCACTCATTGTAAAATAAGTGACTTTCATTATTTGGAATAAGGTTAGATTAAAAACCTAGGTCAGCCTTTACATCAGCCATTAGATCTTTTCCTTTTGCCATAATAACACTTCCACCTGCAGAAGCATCTAGAACGTAGTCAAAACCTTGTGCGGCAGCAACTTTTTCAATGGCAACTTTTGCTTTGTCGTATAAAGGGCGCATCATTTCAACTTGCTTCTTTTGCAAATCTTGTGCAGCCGTTTCACGGTATTGATTAATGTTTTGTTGCATGGTTTCTAATTCTTTCTGACGTGCTTGGTTGGTGACATCCGTTTGGTTAGCCGCGTCTGCTGAATAAGTTTGTGCTTTTGTTTGAAATTCTTTGTAGGTGTTTTCAATTTCAGTAGTGTAGGTCTTTTCCAATTGCTCAAGTTGTTTTTGAGCAGCAACTACTTCTGGCATTTCGCTAATCAATTTTTGCGTATCGATGTGTGCTATTTTAGATTGTGCAGAAGCAAACGTCATTGGAGCAGCCATTAAGATGGCGATAAAAAGGGTTTTTAGGTGTTTCATTTGTAGTATTAATTAAATGGAATTAGTTTTTAAGTCGTTGTTCAATTTTAGCTTTACGTTCTTCAATTTGTTTTTTTCTGGTCTTAATTCGCTCTTGCGCATTGAGTCGTTGTAAAACCAGGGCACTAATATCGTAATTTTTTGCGGAATATAGCATAACCAAGTCAGATGAACGATCAAAGACAAAATCATATTTGCGCTCTTGGGCAATTTGACGTACAATACTGAGTACTTGATCTTGAATTGGCTTTAGTAATTTATTTTTTTGTTGAATATAATTTCCTTGAGATCCAAAGTATTTTGTTTGTAAAGCAACAATTTCACTTCTAAAAAGAGAGAGTTCATTTTGACGATCTTCTATGAGCTCGGGGGTGAGCAGAACTTTTTCTGCTTGTAACTGTTCTTCTCTTCCTTTTAACTCCATTTTTTTGACGGCAATGTCTTCTTTCCACGTAGCCACATTTTTTTCTAACAAAAGGCTGGCTGTTGTATAGTCGTCAACATTTTCAAGAATTTCGTTCATATCAATGTAAGCCAAACGCACCCCTCTTTGTGCAAAGCTCATGAGTGAACTGCAAGAGAGGAAAAGCATAAGTAAGGAGCGAACTACATTCATTATGAAGGGTTTATACAAATATACTAAAATTGTTGACCAATGATAAAGTGAGTCTCCCATCCATTAGGCGTTTTTAGGGCTGAATTTGTATTATCAAATCCATAGCCAAAATCTATGCCCAAAAGTCCAAAGGCAGGCATAAAGATGCGAACTCCTGCACCTGCAGAACGTTTTGCATTGAAAGGGTTGAAGTTTTTAATACCATCAAATCCTTGTCCAGATTCGAGAAAACTCAATGCATAAATTGATGCACTGGGTTTTAATGTGATCGGGTAACGCAACTCTAGAGAAAACTTGTTGTAAACCGTTGACCCATCTCTACTTGATAAAGATTGGTTGGGATATCCTCTAAGGGCAACGACTTCTCTACCGTCTAGAGCAAAGTTGTTAGCCATTCCATCTCCACCTAGATAAAAGCGCTCAAAAGGAATATCGCCTCGTGCACTATTGTATGCTCCAATGAGACCAAAGTCTGTTTGTGTTTTTAAAATCAATTTATCGAACAAACGTGTATACCATGTTCCGCTGAATTTTAACTTATAGTATTCAAGATAGCGGAATCTTTCTTGGTCGATCTTACTTTGGTCTGCAACCAAAAGGCCATCGGCACCAGCCGTTTGATATTCGGGTAAGTCTCCCAGATTTTCATAATCAACATCGTTAAAAAGGGAATAGGGAGGGGTAAATTTTGCACTAACCACAAAACTCGATCCACCGGTAGGGAAAATTGGATTTGTGTAGGTGTTGTTTCTTGAGAGAGAAATGGTATACGAAAAGTTGTTTGACACCCCGTTTCCAAAAGTAAACAATCCAGTGAAGTAATTTTGAAGGTTGTAATATTGAAAAGTCAGTGCTTGTGATAGGGTGAAATAATCATCAGGAACACGAAGTCTTTTTGCTAGCCCAACGGTGATGCTACTAATTTCAAACGACTGTGTTTTGTCGGCTCTACCCGTCAAAAAGTCATAACGAAATTGATTGGTTCGCGATAAAGACGTAGAAAACTGTACCGGCTGTCTTCCTCCTAACCATGGTTCTGCAAATGTAAAACTATAGGTGTTGAAAAATTGACTTGCCTGTAAGCGTAAACTTAGTTTTTGCCCATCTCCTGAAGGGACTGGTTTGTATGATTCCTTGTCCCATATGTTTCGCATGGAAAAGTTGTTGAAAGAGAGTCCTAGTGTTCCAATAAAACCACCTCCACCATATCCACCTTGGAGTTCAATTTGACTTGCTCCAGACTCTTGCAATCCAAATTCAATGTCTACCGTTCCCGCATTGGGATCAACATTTTTAAAGTCGGGTGAAATTTGTTCGGCATCAAAAAAGCCCAATTGACCCAGTTCTCTAACAGTTCGGACCACTTTGTCCTTGCTGTACAATTCGCCTGGTTTTGTGCGCAATTCTCTAAAAATCACATGGTCATTGGTTTTTTCATTTCCAACAACACTAATTTTGTTGAAAGCAGCTAGTTTCCCTTCAGTGATTCGAATTTCAAAATCAATGGTATCTTTTTCTGCGCTTACTTCAACCGCGTTTATGTTGGAAAACAAATACCCGTTGTTTTGGTAGAGGTTTGTAATGTCATTTCCATCGGGTTTTGTATCGTCAGCAATACGTTCTTTGAGCAATACGCCATTGTAGGGATCTCCTTTTTTGATTCCAAGAACAATTTCTAGTTGCCGATCAGTATAAGCACCATTTCCAATGAATTTTACATCACCGAAATAATAGCGTTGACCTTCTTCTAAATTAAATTTTAAAGAAAGACTATTGTCGTTGTTTACAACCAGACTATCACTTAAGATTCGCGCATCACGATAGCCCTCTTCTTTGAAAAAACTGATCAAATTCAGCTTGTCTTCTTCAAAGTCATCTGGAATATATTTTGATTTCTTCCAAAATCGATAAAAGGCCTTTTTCTTGGTGTTTTTGAGTTGTTTTGCTAGTATCCAATCCTTGAATTGTTCGTTGCCTTCAAAATCAATTGAACTTATTTTAACCCGCTCACCACGATCAATATTTACCAACATGTTGAGGACGTTGATTTGGGTAGAATCTGGAATTGTTCTTAGGGTAACTTTGGTGTTGAGAAACCCTTCTTTCTTGTATTTGTTGATCAAGAAATTTTTGGTGTTTGTCAAAAAACTTTCCGAAAGCTTCTTCCCTTTTTCAAGTTCAGTTTCTTTAATGACCGTTTGGATTTTCCCTTTCTTGAGGCCATTTATCTTCACTTCATTTAGGGTAGGGAGTTCTTCAATTTCAATTTGTAGCGTTATGCTGTTGGCCGTTACATTGGTTGCATAAAAATTGATGTCTGAAAAAAGATCTAAATTCCACAATTTATTAATGATGGAACTAATTTTATCTCCAGGTAAACGAACGCGTTGTCCACGTCGAAGGCCACTGTAAGAAACAACTGTTTTCTCATTAAAGCTTTTTAATCCTTTTACTTGGATTGAATCAATTGAATAAAGTTTTCCAGGGATAAACTCTACCTCTTGTGCACTTACTGAAAGTGAGTTGAGCAACAGGCCTAGGAAAAGACATGCCGCTATAAAGGGGTTCAAAAAAAGATTAGTTGGTGAGTTGTTCACTTGTTTTTCCAAATCTACGTTCTCGTTTTTGGTAGCTATCAATTGCAGACTTAAAATGTTCTTCATTAAAATCTGGCCATAAAACCGCTGAAAAGTATAATTCCGCATATGCAATTTGCCACAATAAAAAGTTACTTATTCGCTGTTCACCACTGGTTCGAATTAAAAGATCCACACCGGGTAAATTACGCGTGTAAAGATGCTCATTTATAATGGTTTCATCAACATTTTCGGGGGAAATTATGTTATTTTTAACTTTGCGACTAATTTCTTGTATCGCCTGTATAAGCTCTTGTCGAGCGCCATAATTTAGAGCCAGCGTTAAAACCATTCCGGAGTTTTCACTCGTCTTTTGAATGGTGTCTTTCAATTCCTTTTCTACTTCAACAGGAAGTTTACTAATGTCTCCAATGCTTCTTAATTGAATGTTGTTGGAAAGCATTTTATTGAGTTCACGACGTAGTGCTTTGATCAGCAGATCCATAAGACTACTTACCTCTGTTTTTGGTCGTTCCCAATTTTCTGTTGAAAAAGCATAAAGCGTCAAATACTCTATTCCCATTTCAGCGGAAGTTTCGACAATTTTTTTGACGGCTTGAGTTCCGCTTCGATGACCAAACACACGATTTTTTCCTTTGGCTTTTGCCCAGCGGCCGTTTCCATCCATAATAATGGCAACATGTTTTGGTAAATTGTTGGTTTCTATCATCGTTACTTGTCTTTACAATAGCAAGGAATTTGGCCAAAGGTATAACTAAATGTGAATCCTGTAAAGACATACCAGTCTTTATTGTACAAACTACCGTGTTTTAGGGTAGGATCATTTTCAAATTGGCCAATGGGATTACTGCCGTCAATGTTATCTGTAAAGGTATAGCGAATCCCAGTTTCGAAGCTAATGATAAATAAAGGGGAAATACTTGCTTTGATACCAACGATGACAGGAATAGAAAATTGCAGTTCACTGTCGTATTTTTCTATGATAGGATCGGCGATATCTTCTCGAATCGTAAATAATTGATGTTGAAAATAATTAATCCCAGCGAATAAATAGGGAGTGAATTCTTTGTCATCATCGTGCAAATTAAATTCAAAAAAATTGACCTCCATTCCGGCTGAAAACTCTAAGACTTTATTGTCAATGGTAAAGAATCGATTAAAACGACTGAGGTCTTGTGCATAGAAATCATAACTTTTCAAGGTGCTAGAAATAAAACTAGCTCGAAATGCGTAGCGGGTAGTTATATTCCATTTATATACCAAGCCATAGGCTGGGGAGTTAGCAAAAATGGGTAAAGTAGATCCAACATCACCAATGGTATTGCTTCCTCCTAAAAACAAACCAAGTTCATGTATTTGAGCTTTAGCAGTCCAAAAGGATATTAGACAAAAAAGAAATAAGCAAATGCGTTTCATTCAGTTTAGGGTACAAAGTAGAGCCAAAGCAAAAGTTGCCTGTGCACTACTGTTATACTAAACTGTTTTTAGGGTAATTTATTGTTTAATTCCGTTTGTCAAGACCCCAATAAAGTTTTTCGCGTAAAACGCTGTAGAAGGCAGTATCATTGAACTGTACTGTTGCAATGCTAAAATTTGCTTTCTTGATGTAAATGGGTGTGTTGTGTGCTAGGGTAACCAAGCGGGAATCTAAGGACAATAAGTGCTGCTCTTCTCGACCAGAAACTTCTAGTTTAATGGTAGAATGATCGGGTAAAACAAGCGGACGAATATTGAGATTGTGTGGTGCAATAGGGGTCATTACAAAACTGGGTGTTTCTGGTAAAACAATGGGGCCACCACTGCTCAAGTTGTAGCCTGTGGAGCCGGTAGGTGTTGCCACAATTAAACCATCGGCCCAATAAGTTGTTAAGGGGTGCCCTTCAATCTCTGTTTGAATGCTAATTAAAGAGGCTGTGTCTTTTCGACTTACACTGATTTCGTTTAATGCATATGGAAAATCATTTAAGAGGGCTTGTTGATCGCCAATTTTAACTTCCAGAAGACTGCGTTTAATCAAGGTAAATTTCTTTTCCCACAAAAGCTGGAGTCCTTTATTTAAAGACTCTTTTTGCAAGCTAGTTAAAAAGCCTAGACGCCCCGTATTGATTCCTAAAATGGGGACATTGCTTTCCCGAACCGTGGTTACTGCTTGAAGCATTGAGCCATCGCCTCCAATGCAAATCAAAAAAGATGTAGTAGAACTTAATGTTTCGAAAATAGTGAGCTGTTCTTTTAAGGCAATGTCTTCTAGGCCATCGTGTAGGTTTTTATCAATGATTACATTGATATTTAACCCCATTAAATGTTCAATTACTCCCTCGGCATAGCCAACGGCAGTAGAGTTGATAAAAGGACAAATTACAGCAATCTGCATCACAAAGAATTTGTACAAAAATACAAAATATTCATTCCCCTTTTTTTATACGCCAAAGAAGTTCACTTTTCAATCCAATTGGTAGGGTAACGGACTTGAAGTTTGTAATTTTACAAAAAATTATTCATGGCAAAATTAAGTGTCAACATCAACAAGGTAGCGACTTTACGCAACTCACGTGGAGGTGATGTGCCCAATTTATTGAAGGTTGCAACAGATTTACAGGCTTTTGGTGCAGAGGGTATAACCGTCCACCCACGACCAGATCAACGTCATATTCGATATGCAGACGCCAAAGCCTTGCCATCTGTAGTAACAACCGAATATAATATAGAGGGTAATCCAATCAACGAATTCATGGATTTGGTTCTCGCCATTAAGCCTACACAGGTTACTTTGGTTCCCGATGCTGTAGATGCCTTAACTTCCAATGCAGGATGGGATACTATTGCCAATGCCTCTTTTTTAAAAGAAGTGATTCACCGTTTTAAGGCAGAAAATATTCGTACATCTATTTTTGTTGATCCAGATCTTAACATGATTGAAGGCGCTGTAGCTACTGGTTCAGATCGCATCGAATTGTATACTGAAGCATATGCACATTATTACCCTCAAAATAAAGAACTGGCCATTGCTCCTTATCGTGAAGCAGCCCTCTTAGCAAACAAATTAGGCTTAGGGATCAATGCAGGTCATGATTTGAGCTTAGAAAATATTTCTTTTTTCGTGCAAGAAATACCAGATTTATTGGAGGTATCTATTGGTCATGCCCTCATGAGCGAATCTTTGTATTTAGGATTTGAGACAGTTGTTCAGCGCTACTTATCTTGTCTGTCAAAATGAAGCAATTACACGCATTAGTTCTTGGTGAAGGATCACGCGATTTGATCATTCTTCATGGTTTTTTAGGGATGGGCGATAATTGGAAAACTCATGCAAAGCAATGGGTTGCCCAAGGTTGGCATGTGCACTTGATCGATCAGCGCAACCACGGAAGAAGTTTTTGGAGCACAGCGTTTAACTATGCTTTACTGGCAGAAGACATTCACCATTATCTAACCGAAAATAAAGTAGAACATGCAACTGTATTAGGGCATTCTATGGGAGGAAAAGTAGCCATGTTGTTGGCTTGTCTCCATCCGGAGAAAGTCGATCAATTGATTGTTGCGGATATTGCCCCCAAGACTTATCCTTCCCATCATCAAATGATTTTAAATGGCTTGGCTTCTCTTGATTTTTCAGTGATTAAAAGTAGAAAAGAAGCCGATGATGCGCTGGCCGAGTTTATCAAAGATGCCGGAACACGTCAGTTTTTGCTTAAAAACATTTACCGAATTACTCCCACTCAACTGGGCCTTCGCCTGAATGTTGACGTATTAAAAAACGTGAGCGAGCAAATTGGGGAGACAATGGGACAAGAGCTGGTTTATCAAGGAGAAACACTTTTTCTTAAAGGCGTTAACTCTGGTTACATTGAAAACGAAGATAAAGTTCTGATTCGTCATCACTTTCCCAAGGCAAAAATTGTAAGTATTGAGCGTGCCGGACATTGGCTCCATGCTGAAAATCCAAAAGACTTTGCTCAGGCAATTGAAAATTGGTGGCAGCTATAAGATTTCACACTTTACCACCAAATTGTGAAAAAACATGGGAGTCAACAATATTCGGCTCAACTGTACTATTTTTGTAAGGATGAAAACACCGAAATTACGTTTTGTTACTCCTGATGATATGGAAGCCGTTTTAGGACTAATCCAAGAACTTGCTGATTTTGAAAAGGAACCTGAAGCGGTTATTGTCACAGTAAAAGACCTACAGCGCGATGCTTTTGGAGATCAACCAAAGTTTAGCTGTATCGTTGCAGAAAAAGAGGGTGTTATTGTAGGAATGGCCTTGTTTTATCCACGTTATTCTACTTGGAAAGGACCTACATTGCACTTGGAAGATTTAATCGTTACCCAGCCTGAACGTGGAACGGGTGTTGGAAAAGCACTCTATACTGCCTTTATTGCCGAAGGGAAAAAGCAAGGGGTAGAAAGAATAGAATGGGTGGTATTGGATTGGAATAAACATGCGGTCGAGTTTTATAAAAAGAGTGGCGCCAACGTTTTAACCGATTGGCAAACAGTACAAATGGATCAAACGGCAATGGGCCGTTACTTAGCAACTGAGAATGAGAATATTTAAGTTTGGTGGAGCATCTGTAAAAGATGCTGCAAGTGTAAAAAATGTAGCAACGGTCCTTCAAAAAGAAGGTCATGAGGATGTCTTGGTTGTTGTATCTGCAATGGGTAAAACAACAAATTCTCTTGAATCTATTGTTGAGACCTATTTAAACGATCGCGGCCAATTGAAAGCAGTTGTGCAGGAATTAGAACGTTTTCACCTTGAAATAATTGACGAATTACTGGACAAAGACAAAGATCCTTTAAAGGAAAAAGTAAAGTCATTGACCCAAGAATTGTTGCAATTCCTTGAGCATAATAAGTCTCCCAACTACAGTTTTGTCTACGATCAAACGGTTAGTTTTGGAGAACTGATTTCTACTACGATCATCGCCTATTATTTGAAGACTATTGGGCTCCCGGCGCTGTGGTTAGATGCGCGTAAGTGTGTCAAGACAGATAGTTACTACCGCGACGCAAATTTGGATTGGGAAGAAACTCAAAAGCAAATTATGGCACAGGTCAATGGTTCTAACCTGATTATTTCACAGGGATTTATTGGGAGCGATTCAAATAATTTCACCACTACACTTGGGCGGGAAGGATCAGATTATTCTGCAGCTATTTTCGCCTATGCTCTAGGAGCAGAATCGGTTACCATTTGGAAAGATGTTCCTGGTGTATTGAATGGAGATCCTCGCGAGTTTAAGGATACCGTATTGCTTCATCAAATTTCCTATCGAGAGGCCATTGAATTGGCTTTCTATGGTGCCTCGGTTATTCATCCAAAAACACTCCAGCCCTTACAGCGTAAAGAAATCCCTTTATATGTTCGTTCATTTTTGAATCCTGAGGGGACGGGAACCGCTGTGTCTAAAGGAAAAACCTTGGACCCTTATGTACCTTGTTATATCATCAAGAAAGATCAAGTTTTGCTAAAGCTTTCTTCGCTCGATTTTTCTTTTATAGTGGAAGATAACATTGCCCAAATATTTGGCTTGTTAGCTACTTACCAAATGCGAGTAGAGCTGATCCAAAATTCAGCCATTAGTTTCTCTGTTGTTGTCAATAACAAATATAATCGTTTAGAAGAATTGTTGGTGGAACTTCGTGCTAAATTTAAAGTTACGGTTACCGAGAATGTGAACCTATTTACTGTACGTCATTTTGATCGGGCGGCCAAAGAAAAAGTGCGCAGTCATGGCGATAAGATTTTGCTGGAACAGCGAACGCAAAAAACCCTTCAGGTGGTTCTTAAAAATTAACGAACACCGTAGTTAGCTAAAATCTGTGCAACAATAATTTCGGCTAATTTGCGGTGACTTTCTATGCTCCATCCTGCTACATGAGGGGAAAGGGAAACGTTCTCTGCTTCCAAGAGGTAGTTGAAATCTGCTGGTGGAGAATTGTAAAATAAATTTTCGAAGGAACTTTTTTCATATTCCAACACGTCTAAAGCGGCTCCTTTTACCTTTCCGCTTTTAAGTGCCTCCACCAGGGCCAAGGTAACTAATGCAGTACCTCGAGCGGTATTGATGAGCCAAAAAGGATGTTGCATTTGTTTAAAAAATGAGGCATCGAGCATTCCTTTGGTTAGGTCAGTTTGAGGAGTGTGCAGACTCAAAACAGTTGCTTTTTCTTGTAATTCCTTTAAAGACACTTGACGGGCAAAGGCGTCTGCTTCTTTGGGTTCAATATCGTAAAAGATGACCTCTTTTACGTCAAAGCCTTTGAGTTTTTTAGCGAAGCTTTTCCCCATATTTCCATAGCCAACAATTCCGACTGTTTTCCCTTCGAGTTCTTCGCCGCGATGTGTTTCACGTAACCAATCACCAGCACGTATTGACTGATGCGCTAGACGTAATTTATTCATTAAGCCCAAGAGCATTCCGAGGGCGTGTTCACCCACTGCATTTGCGTTTCCCATTGGGGCGGCAAAGAGTTGAATTTTTCTTTTTTTTGCGGTTTCAGCATCAATATTTTCTACACCGGCTCCTACACGAGCAATGAATTTTAATTGCGGGCCTTTACTCAAGAAGGCTTTATCGATGGGAAATCTACTACGAACAACAATTCCTTGGTAGTCAGGGAGCATTGCTTCTATGTCTTTTTTTGCTGTAGTATACGCTTGTGTATTTTCAAAACCAGCATTATTTAATTGCTGAATGAGTAGCGGATGATTTTCGTCTAAATGGAGAATTCTCATGGACTAAAAACCAAGAATTTGTTGGGCCATAAAAAAGAAAAGGTAGATCCCGAATATATCATTTGCTGTGGTAATAAACGGTCCTGTTGCGATTGCAGGATCGATTCCGCGTTTTTCCAAAACAATAGGGACAAAGGTGCCAATTAGGGCAGCCATAACAATTACGCTCATCATTGAGCTAGCAACGGTGAGGCTTAAAACCAATTCTTGCCCGGTGAAATGCCCAAACAATACGAGAAATATCGCCAAGAAAAAACCATTGATGAGGCTTAATCCAACTTCTTTAAATAAACGCTGCACGAGAGACCCTTTGACAACATCATTGGCCAAGCCTTGCACAATAATCGCGGAAGACTGTACACCAACATTTCCAGCCATTGCGGCAATAAGTGGGGTATAGAAAAACAAACTCCGCAGTTGAGGTTGATTCATAATGGTTTCAAAATCCTTGAGAATAAAAACACTTCCAAGTCCACCCAGAAGACCTAAAAATAACCAAGGAAGTCGGGCTCTAGTTAATTCTAAAATAGTGTCATCGGCTTCAACATCATTAGAAATACCTGCGGCAAGCTGGTAATCTTTATCGGCTTCTTCTTTAATTACATCAACAATATCGTCAATGGTAATACGTCCTAATAATTCTTTTTTATTGTTTACTACAGGAATGGCTTCTAGGTCATATTTAGACATTATTCTAGCCACTTCTTCCACATCGGTGTCTACATAGACAAAGTCTACTTTTGGGATATAAATATCCTTTACGATTGCCTTGGAACTTGCCGTTAATAGATCTTTTAATGAAAGTCTTCCAAGTAATTGATTCTTTGCATTGACCACATAGATCGAGTGCACACGGGTAACTTCTTCGGCCTGTTTGCGCATGGAGTTAACACATTTTAATACACTCAGGTCCTCGTGTACTTTTACTAATTCTTTTGCCATTAATCCACCGGCAGAATCCTCTTCGTATTTTAAAAGTTCCCGAATATCTTTTAAATGCTCGGTGTCTTCAATTTGCGAAAGAACTTTTTCTTGCCGTTCCTCGGGTAATTCTGCGATGATATCTGCAGCATCATCAGTATCCAGTTCCTCGAGTTCTTCGGCTATTTCTTTGGCAGAAAGTTGGCGTAATATTTTTTCTCTAAAGTCCTCGTCAACTTCAGTTAAAGCATCCGCTGTTTTTTCACTATCGAGTAATTTAACAAGGTAAATAGCATCCTCTAGTGTTAGCTGTTCAGAAATTTCAGCAATATCCGCATAGTGAAGCTCGTGCAGCTGCTTTTTGAGTTTCTTGTCCTGTTCTTTTTGGATAAGATCCTTTATTGCTGCTAAAAAATCTTCGTCAAGTTGAAAGTTGGCCATGTTCAATTTTGTTCGTCAGTGCAATAAAATCGGCTCCCGAAAGTTTTTCAGGCCGTAGGTCAAAGATACTATCTTCTGTAAGATCTTTAGAGAGTCCGAGCGTTTTTAAACTATTTCGAATTGTTTTTCGCCTTTGCTGAAAACTCATTTTAACTACTCTAAAAAGTAATTTTTCATCGCAATTGAGCGAAAAATCCACTTTTCTTTTCAAAGAAATCACCCCAGAATCTACTTTTGGCGGCGGGTTAAAAACACCTGGGAGAACTGTGAATTCGTATTTTACCTCATAAAATAGCTGTGTGAGAACCGAGAGGATCCCGTATTTCTTTGTGCCGGGTGGTTCACAAATTCGCTGAGCAACTTCTTTTTGGAACATGCCAGCAAAAAAAGGAATTTGCTCTCTGTTTTCAATGGTTCTGAAAACAATTTGTGTCGAGATATTGTAGGGGAAATTTCCGATTATGGCAAATTGATCCTCTCCCATAAGGCTAGGAATGTCAATTTTAAGAAAATCTCCTTCGTGTATGGAGTCAACCATGGATGGGTAGGCGGCTTGCAAATAAAGAATAGACTCTGAGTCGAGCTCAATCAAGGAGACTTTATTTTCTTTCCACGGCAAGTACTGGGTGAGTACCCCCATTCCGGGTCCTATTTCAAGTACACGGTCATAGGTGTCAAAAGATAATGTGTTTGCAATTTTCTCTGCAATAGAAAGATCTGTCAAAAAATGCTGCCCTAATTTTTTCTTTGGGCGTACGGTTTTCATTACAAAGAAAGAATTTCTTCGAGTTGAGTCCGAAAAGCAAGTATAGAACTGCCAAAACGGTCTTGGGCTTCTTGCCGCAGACTTTCAGCATTTTCGCTTAAATACTGCTCATATTCCTTAGATGAAGCGCAGTGGTATTGCGTTGCGTAGCTCACTCCACCTTGGTCTTGATTGGTAACGACTTTAAAAAGTTTTGCCTGTGTAAATTTACCCGTATTCAAAACTGCAGGGATGTGTTCATCTCGCATCCAGTCAAGCCATTTTCCTTCTAAAGAAGATTCTACGTGTACTGTAACGTTGTAAATAAACATATTTAATTGATTTTTTCGAATCCAGCGTAAGGCACTAAAACTTTTGGAATTATAATTCCGTCTGGGGTTTGACAATTTTCCAATAAAGTGGCTAATACACGTGGAAGTGCGAGAGAGCTTCCGTTCAAGGTGTGAACATTTTTTTTCTGTCCATCTTTGGTGCGATAGCGTAATTGTAAACGTTCGGCTTGATAGCTTTCAAAAGTAGAAACTGAACTGATTTCAAGCCATTTTTCTTGAGCAGCAGAATACAATTCAAAATCATAGGTCAAGGCAGCAGTGAAACCAAGATCACCACCACACAAACGCAAAACACGATAAGGTACTTCCAATTCAATCAGAATTCCTTTTACATGCTCCATCATTTCTTTAAGAGCAGCATTTGATCGTTCTTGGGTTTCGAGACGTACAATTTCAACTTTATCAAATTGATGTAATCGATTTAAACCACGAACATGCGCTCCATAACTACCCGCTTCTCTTCTAAAACAAGGGGTGCATCCAGTAACAGCAATTGGCAATTGACTTTCTTCCAACAAAACGTTACGAAACATATTGGTTAAGGGAACTTCTGCGGTCGGTATAAGGTATAGATTGTCTCCACCAACATGGTACATTTGCCCTTCTTTGTCGGGTAATTGTCCTGTCCCATATGCAGATGCTTCATTGACTAAATGAGGGACTTGTGTTTCTTCATAACCAGCGGCAGTGTTTTTATCCAGGAAATAATTGATAAGTGCGCGTTGAAGCCGTGCACCTTTTCCTTTGTAGACAGGAAATCCTGCACCCGTAATTTTACTTCCTAAATCAAAATCGATGAGGTCATATTTTTTCGCTAACTCCCAATGGGGAAGAGCCCCTTCTGCCAGAACGGGATTTCCCCCTCCTTTTTCGATTTCTTCATTGTCTTCTTCTGAAACACCAGAAGGGACACTTTCTTGTGGGATATTTGGCACTTGATACCGAAGCTCTAGAAGTTCTTTTTCTATAGACTGCATTTGCTCTTGCAAGACTTTTGAACTGTTTTTTAATTCTCCAGAGCGTTCTTTGAGGCCTTGAGCTTCTTGTGCTTTCCCGGTCTTGAAAAGCTGTCCAATTTGTTTGGCCAACTGATTGGCTTCTGCCAACTGACGGTCCAATTCTGTTTGGGTAGCACGACGTTTTTCATCCAACGCCAATATTTGATCAATCAAATCGAGTTGTTTGAAATTGCGTTTTTGCAAACGCTCATTCGCAAGGGCTTTGTTTTCTCTAAGTTGTTTTAATGGTATCATGGACTATATTCTCTGGTGCAAAGATAAAACTTTGAGAATCAATTCACCTCTATTTTACGGGAATCAATGTGCGACACAATGCTTGATCGCTTCGCAATTGTTCTTTTAGTTTATCTAAAGAAGTAAACTTCTTTTCTTTTCTGATGTGTTGAAGGAATTCGATGGCTAATTCTTCTCCATATAGATCTTCTTGGAAATCGAAAAAATGAACTTCAAAGCTACGGGTTTCCCCTTCCAAAGTGGGACGAAAACCAATGTTCATCATTCCATATAGTATTTCGTTCTCTCGTTTAGATTGAACAAAATAAACACCATCATCCGGGAGTAATTTATATTCTTCTTCAATGGTAATATTTGCCGTTGGATAATCAATTGTTCGTCCAATTTCCTCACCTTGAATGACCTTTCCTGTCAATTTAAATGGTCGATTTAAATAAGTGTTAGCGGTTGAAATATCTCCCTCGTTTAATGCGGTTCTAATTTTAGTTGAACTTACATTAACCGAGTCAATGTCTTTGGCTTCTATTTTATCTACTGAAAACCCATAGATGTCTCCAGCTAAAATTAAATCATCTACAGTTGCCTCACGATTCCTGCCAAACCGATGATCATAGCCAATAATGAGGTGACCAATTTGTAAAGAATTAACCAAAATATCACGGGTGAATTCATCGGCCGACTGACGCGAAAATTCCCTCGAAAAAGGATGCACAATTAAAATATCTACGCCCAAACCTTCAAGCAATTGTTGCTTCTCGGCCAAGGTGTCGATAAGTCGGATTGAAGTGTCTTTTTGTAAGACCATTCTGGGATGTGGAAAAAAAGTAAGGACAACAGACAAAAGGTTCTTTTCTTTAGCACTATTGACCAAGCGTTGGATGATTTCGCGGTGGCCAACATGAACACCATCAAAGGTTCCAATGGTAAGTGAACATGCCTTGATGGCATGGTAGTTGTCAATGTTTAAAATGACCTTCACAAAAAATGTTTATCTTTATATATTGAAAGTAAAATTATGATATTTACTGCAATCCTAGGGTCAAAATACCGAAACATTTAAGGTTAAACGAATGCAATTAAAAACACTTCATTTAGTTCTACTACTTTTTTTTTGCAATGGTTTAATTGCACAGGACTATTGGACATTTCAAAACGATATTCAGCGCATTAACGTTCAGACTGTCAGCCCTCAAACGTCAAAAATTAGATCAGTTCGTTTAAATGATACCCTCATTCGCGCAAAGATTGATGCCATTGATTTGACAAAGAAAAAGGCCTCAGACCTTTTCTTCTTCCCGAATGAAAATGGCCACCTAGAGTCTTTTTCATTAGTGTCAATTCCTCTTTTTGCCAACAAAAGTGCTCTCGCCCATCCATCTATAAAAGCTTATCGTGGTCAAAGCACCGAGCGTATAAATGTATCTGTACGAATCACAGTTACTCCACGCGGACTAAGCGGAACAATGCGAACTTCTTCAGGATTTTTGTTTTTTCAACCCGCCAATGGTTCAATCTCTTCTTATGTGTTTTATCAACGAAAAGATATTTTTTCTGACCAAGAGGAAAGCCTATTTTGTACAACAGAAAATAGTTTTCCCAAAACCGAAAGCATAGCATTAAAAAATGAATTAGCAACAAAAAGCCAACTAACCGGATCATTGAAAACCTATCGATTTGCTGTAGCAACCTCCGGAGAATACACTCAGTATTGGGGAGACGATGACGACACCAATGGTGACAATACTCAAGATGCACTTGCTGCAGTTGCCAATACAATTAATCGGATGAATGAAATTTTTGAGGTTGATTTGGGGGTTCGTTTGCTATTGGTTTCAAATACGGCAATCATTTACGACAATCCAGAAGAAGATCCTTTTGATGACAATTTAAACAGCGAAATTCAAGGAGTTTTAACGACCGAAGTTGGAGAGTCCAATTATGACGTTGGTCATCTGTTTCACCGTGGTTCAGCCAACGGGAATGCCGGAAGTATTGGAAATGTATGTGAATCTTTTAAAAAAGGGAGTGGATTTTCGTCTCACCCATTTACGTCCACAAACGGAAGCTCGGGTGGTTTTTTAACGGACTATTTCGATATCGATTATGTTGCTCACGAGGTAGGCCATCAATTTGGTGGAACCCATACCTATTCTCATGAAAATGAGTTTAGCGGAGTAAATAGCGAACCGGGAAGTGGCTCATCCATCATGTCTTATGCAGGGATTGTGAGTGGACAAAATTTGCAACGACACAGTGACCCTTATTTTCATTACCATAACATAGTACAAATTAATGCTTATTTAGCCCAGAATTCATGCCAACAAGTAGAGGTTGGAGTCAATCAAGTTCCCACAGTTTTTGCAGGGAATGATGTCACAATCCCTATTGGGACTGCTTACGTATTGAATGCTGTTGCTCAAGATTCTGACGGAGATCAATTGACTTACTGTTGGGAACAATTGGATTCTGGCATAGTTCGTTCGCAAGATTTTGGACCTCAAATAATTGCAGGAAGTATGAATAGGTCGTTGCCTCCCAACGTAAATTCTACTCGAACGATACCTCGTTTAGCAGCTATTTTGAGCGGTGATTTAACTGAAATAAACCCTTTTTTGAATTCGGGTTGGGAAACAGTTTCGATGGTAGAACGCACACTTCGATGGGGAGTTACGGTACGTGACAGAAATCAAAACGCCCCAAATGGGGTTGGGTTTACTGCGCAAGATGAAAAAATAATTTCTGTGGAAGACGACGCAGGGCCTTTCGTGGTTCTTTCTCAAGACAATTTATCAGTAATCTGGAGAGCAGGTGCAAATGAACTGATCGAATGGGATGTTGCTAGGACCAATAGAGCTCCCATTAATACCCAAACCGTATCAATATATCTTTCGGTTGATGGAGGCCAAAGTTTTCCCTATCCTTTGGTTGAAAACACCTTGAATAACGGTAAAGCCTATATTGTTGTTCCTGCGGGTATTACCAGTGCAAATGCACGTATAAAAATTGTAGCCGATGAGAATATATATTTTGCGGTTAACTCAACACCCTTCCAGGTGGAAGAGCGTTCTTTTGCACTTCCTTTTGTTGAAGTTGCCAAGGAGAATTGTGGAACGGGAAATGTTCGTTTTGACCTAAATTTCGAAATTTTTGATGCTTTTTCTTCTACAGTTAGTTTAAGTATAACAGGCCTTCCGCCTGCCATTAGTGCTTCGATTAATCCGCTTGTTGTTCAAACTGATGGAACAACGGTTACCCTTGAGTTGGTGACTGATGAAACCATAACAGGCACCTATTCAGCCACTCTTGTGGGTGCCTCCAGCAAAACGCAGGTGGAGCAACCGTTTTTTATACGTTTTTTATCTCCCACAGTTCCAGTGCCCTCGGTACAATCACCCGCAGATTTATCAGAAAACCTGCCTTCATTTGTCAATTTCACTTGGGAAAAAAGTGCAGAAGCTGATTTATATCGTTTTGAGCTGAGTAAAGAGCAAGATTTTTCAACAACAGTGGTAAACGAAAACCTTTTGTTAAATACTATTCAAGTAGATGATTTGGAGGGTTTAACAACTTACTACTGGCGTGTCTCTATGCTCAATAATTGTGGTGTAAGCGCACCTAGTTCAGTGCAACAATTTAGTACAGCTCCAATTGTTTGTCAAACCTTTACAGCCTTTGACGCTCCATTCCCCATAGAAGATGCCACTCAATCCCAGCAAGGGGTGACTGAAGTTCTTATTGCTGTGGTAGATTCACTTACCGTGTTGGATATAGATGTAAAACTACGTTTAACACACACCTTTGTTGGCGATCTCAGCATTCGCTTAATTAGTCCAGCTGGGGATGAAGTTAGTTTGATAAGAAACCGGGGAGGAGAGGGGCAAAACTTCAACAATACCACTTTTGATGCGGAAGCCGAACCTAGAATAACATCAGCATCAGCCCCCTTTACCGGTACTTTTCGACCTGAAGGAGACTTGACGCAATTTTACGGGAGTATTGCGCGAGGTATTTGGCGTTTAAAGATAATAGACAGTGGCCCCATCGATACTGGGGAAGTGAAGTTATTTGCTTTGAATTTTTGTTTTGATGGACAACCTCAATTGAATGAAGATACCGACCTAATACCGAGTGATGAAGACAATTGCCCTTTGATTACAAATTCAGATCAGCTTGATACAGACAGCGATGGCGAGGGAGATATTTGCGATATAGATGCCCAGCGAAATTTCACCATTGTTAAAAGTGATGAAACCTGTATTGACCGAAATAATGGAAGTATTATTATTTCTTCGGTTGCTCAATTTGATTATGATATTGATGTTATAGGCCCTAGCGGATTCCGATATAACTCACCCTTTTCTGATGAATCAATTGCATTCGATGGTCTACAAAGTGGAGATTATCTTTTGTGTATAACCAGCGATGATGTTCCAGATTTTGAGCAATGTTTTACTGTATCTATCCTTGAGCCCGCTCCATTGTCTGTTAATGCAAATATCAATGCCTCCGCCTCTATGGTAACCCTTGATCTTAGTGGAAGTAAAGAATATATTATTGGGCTAAATGAACTTGTGTTTGAGGCAAACAATGTGTCAGAAAAAACACTTCCGTTGGATAAAGGGCTTAATGTTATTACAGTCAAGACTTCGTTAAGTTGTCAAGGAGAATACAAAGAATTGATTTATATCGATGAGCCCTCACTCTTATACCCTAATCCAGTTGTTGACGAAGTTGCTATTTTGGTGGGCGGTTCTGCACAGATAGCAGAAGTTTTTGTCTACGATATTCAAGGAAATATAAGTTATTATAAAGAATTTTTAATGCTCAATGCTTCTCGTCAAATTTTGATTGACGTAAATCATCTATCGCAAGGAAATTATATTGTTAAGGTGGTAACAAGTACCACCGAAGAAAACCTTAGATTTATTAAGCAATGAGACTAGTGAAGAATCTACACATCGTTTTGTTTTTTGTTTTAATGGGCTGTAAAGACCCAATTCCTGCCCCCGAGGCGGCGCTTCTTCAACTGCCTGAAGCCGATCAAAGCTGCTTATATGTTTCTGTGGGGTCAACTACAGCGAGGGTTTTATTTAGCTGGGATTTAGCCCAACATACTGATACATATACGTTAAATGTGGTGAATTTGACAACGCAGAAGTTAACATCAATACGTACAGAAGAAATAAGAGCAACGTTGACTTTGGACAGAGGAGCTCCCTTTAGTTGGGAGGTCGTTAGTTCTTCCGAACTAAGTAATGTAGAAACACCAAGCCTGTCTAGGCTTTTCTATTTAGAGGGTGTGCAACGATTTAACTTTGTTCCTTTTCCTGCAAAACTCGTTTCTCCGCAAATGGATCAACTAATTGATTTGACAGATGGGGGCGTTTCTCTGGTCTGGATTGGCCTCGATTTGGATGACGATATTGTGAGTTATAGTATTGCGTTGGGAACAAGCGAAGAGACGTTAAATGAGGTTGCTCCTGGGGTTGAAAGCACAAATCACAGAGTGAATTTACTGGCCAATACATTCTATGTTTGGCAGGTTTTAACGCGAGATGAATCAAACAATATTTCTACTTCACCCTACTTTCGGTTTCAAACGGCCCCTTAGTACATTACTTTCCGTTGAATTGATTCATGGTGTTTTGTGGACCTTGCGTAGTATAGGAATAAATGATTTCTTCAATCATTTCGTAGCGCTCTTTCAAGAGAGACTGCTCTAGCGTTGACCATTTTCCTAACACAAAATCTACCGTATTATAGCCTTTATCCTCTGAATGTATTCCAAATCGAAGACGTGCATAATTTTGTGTATTCAATTGTGCTTGAATATCTTTCAAGCCGTTGTGTCCACCATCACTCCCTTTTGTTTTTAAACGAAGTGTTCCAAAAGGAAGATTCAGGTCATCTGTGATGATTAAAATATTTTCTAATGGAATATTTTCTTTTAAGGCCCAATAACGCACAGCTTTCCCGCTATTATTCATAAAGGTGGAGGGCTTGTGGAAGTAAATAAGTCTTCCTTTGAGGCGCGTTTTGGTCATTGAGCCATAGCGTAATTCTTCAAAGCTTAATCCTTTTTTTGCAGCCAGCACATTTAAAGCATCAAAACCAATGTTATGACGTGTTTCATCGTATTCTGTGCCAATATTTCCTAAGCCAACAATTAAATATTTTTTCACCTCTCCAGAATTTGAGTCTGTTGTTTTATTGCCGAAAAGCCAGTTTAAAAAAGACATATCGGTGTAAAAATAAAAAAAGCATCTGTGAATTAACCTCAGATGCTTTTTTTATTCTGTGTAAACGTAAATTATTCTGCAGCTTCAGCTGAATCTTCGGTAACTGTTTCTTCAACCACGTCTTCTATTACAGATGCTCTTGAAGTTTTTACTTGACAAATAACAGTGTTGTCTGGGTGTAAGAACGAGTAGTCCTCAGAAGCTAGTTGTGCCTTGTATAGTTTATCACCAAGTTTTAATTCAGAAATATCGGCTACGATAACATCTGGTAAATTTTTAGGCAATGCACGTACACGTAGTTTGCGTTTGTTTAAGATCAATGTTCCTCCGCTGTTCAAAACTCCAGGAGCCGCTCCTTCAACAACCACAGGAATGTTGATAGAAATTTCTTTCCCTTCGTTCAACTGATAAAAGTCGATGTGAAGAATTTTGTCAGTTACAGGGTGAAACTGAATGTCTTGTAGGACAGCGTCAAATGTTCCCTCCTCCGTTTTAATCACAACCGTATGCGCGTTGGGTGTGTAAACTAATTTGCTGAAATCGAGTTCTTTCGCTGCAAAGTGTATAGGCTCTTTTTCGCCATACAAAACACAGGGAACCATCTCAGCATTGCGTAAGGCTTTTGTTGCTTTCTTGCCTACACTTTCTCTTTTAGATCCGTTAATTGTAATTGATTCCATATTGATTTAATTGATAAAATTTTCGTGAATTGATTTGTTGAGGTGCACACTTTTCATGGTAGAACCAAAGAGTTCTGCACAGCTCAATATTTTTATTTTGGGACTTTCGTTTTTTGGTGGAATGGTATCAGTAATGATGAGTTCTTCCAATGCGGAGTTCTCAACACGTTCATGCGCATTACCCGATAAGATACCGTGTGTACATACGGCACGAACAGAAAGTGCGCCACGCTCAATCATGAGTTCAGCAGCTTTTGTTAACGTTCCAGCGGTGTCTACCATGTCGTCAACCAAGACAACGTTTTTTCCTTTAACGTCTCCAATCAATTCCATGTGGGAAATCACATTGGCTTTTTGACGTTGCTTGTAACAAATAACTACATCGCTACTCAAGAACTTAGAATAGGCATAAGCTCTTTTAGAGCCACCCATGTCTGGAGATGCAATGGTTAAGTTATCAAGGTTTAAGTTTTTTAAATAGGGAACAAAGATGGTGGAAGCGAATAAGTGATCAACTGGTTTTTCAAAAAACCCTTGAATTTGGTCTGCATGTAAATCCATAGTGATGATGCGTGTAGCTCCTGCAGTTTCCAAAAGCTTGGCAATCATTTTTGCTCCAATGGGCACACGTGGTTTGTCTTTTCTGTCTTGACGTGCCCAACCAAAATAGGGCATTACAGCAGTAATGTGTCGAGCAGAAGCGCGTTTTGCGGCATCTAACATCAATAACATTTCCATTAAATTGTCTGAACTTGGATGAGTAGATCCAACAATAAATACGCGTGAACCGCGAACAGATTCCTCAAATGAGGGCTGAAATTCTCCATCGCTATAGCGAGAGAACGCAACCTTTCCCATGGGGATACCGAAGTTTTTTGCGATTTGTCTCGCAAGGTCTTCACTCTGTGTACAACTGAAAATTTTTGCCTCTGTCATTTTTTCCTAATCCTTTTAGGTTCTATTAATTAGGGATTGCAAATGTAAAAATTTATTTTCCTTCTAGAACTTAAAATGCTAGTTTTTCTAGGTCTTAATATTTATTTGATTAATTTTGTGCTCCTTGATGCCTTGGTGGCGGAATTGGTAGACGCGCTGGATTCAAAATCCAGTTCTTTCGGGAGTGTGGGTTCGATTCCCACCCAAGGTACTAAATGCAATCCTTTACAGGCTTGCATTTTTTTTTGATCCTAACTAAAACTTGGGCTTTCGTTTTTCTAAAAAAGCAGTAAGACCTTCTTTTCCTTCTTCTGATTCCCGAACGGTCGCAATTACATCTGCGGTGTAATCAATCACTCCATCATTAATGGATTGATGTGCTAGGTTAAGCAATAGTGCTTTGGTGATTTCCATTGCCTTTGGCGCGTTATGTGTGATTTTTGCCGCCAAGGTGTTTACCTTTTCATTGAATTCTTCTACAGAAAAAAGACCTGATAAGAATTGGCAGTCAACCGCCTGTTGGCCCTGCATGACTTCAGCCGTTAACATTAATCGGTGTGCGTTGCGAAGCCCAATGGCTTTTATCACATATGGACCAATGGTGGCTGGTACCATTCCAATTTTAACTTCACTCAAACATATTTTAGTTTCTAGGGTTCCAAAGGCCATATCACAGCAGCATAGCAAACCAACACCTCCGCCATAAGCTGCTCCGTTAACTCGGGCAATGGTTGGTTTAGGGAATTCGTGCAAGCTACTCATCAAAAAAGCCAAGTTTTGCGCATCCTCTTTGTTTTCCTTGAAAGAATTGTATCCAATGGTTTTCATATAATTGATGTCACCCCCGGCAGAAAAGTTTGCTCCTGTTCCAGTGAGTACGAGTACTTTCACATTTTCATTCTCAGCAGCATTTTCAAGTGTGAGGAGAATGTTTTCAATTTGTTCTCTGTTGAAGGCGTTGTGTACTTGGGGTCGATCCATTATCAAATACAACACCCCTTCTGGCGATAGAAATTGACGTAATTCTTTTGAACTAGATTGTTCTGTGCAATTGGGAGGAAGAAAGTCGTACACGATTATTTTTTTTTACGAAGATAACTCAAACTTCTGTTATGCAGAATTCTGGATGAAATCGATGAGTTCTTTCTCTGTTATTTTGGGATTTGCTCCCTGTTTAGAAGCCACCAGTGCACCCATTGCGCATGCGCATTCTAGGCTTTCTTCTGGCCTGCGTTTTGTCAATATACCTTCTAGTAGGGTGCCCAAGAAAGAATCGCCTGCGCCAACGGTGTCGGCTACCTCAATGGGAAACCCTTTTTGTGTGTAGAAAGTGCCCGCTAAATACAACAAAGCACCCTCACTTCCTCTGGTGACACAAATGTTATGCGTATTGGAGTGTTTGGCAATATGCTTGATTTGATTTTCCACTTGAGAACTGGCACAGCCCATTTCTTGGGAAATCTCTGTCAACTCCTCATCGTTAAATTTTATGAAATTGGCGGCTTTCATTAAATCATCTAGCAAATCATAAGTATAATGTGGTGGACGAAGATTGACATCAAACACCTTAAAAGATGCAATGGTTAAAAGCTGGAATAACGTTTGTTTTGTCACCTTATCTCTTGTTGCCAAGCTGCCAAAAAGGAATAAATCACACTTCCTAACAGCTTCAAGAAGCTCCGGCCTAACAGCGATCTTATCCCATGCAGCAGGCTGAGCAATGTCGTAACTGGCTGAGCCTTTGTCATTAAGAGTGACAATAACTTTTCCTGTGTCAAATTGATTGGTTTGTTGAATGTGATCGATTTTCAACCCACTTTGCTCTACAAAATCAAGTAGTTCTTCTCCCAAATCATCTTTTCCCACTTTACTTACAAGAGTAGTTTGGAGGCCTAAAGCGCATAGACGTAAAATAGCATTGAGCGGAGCCCCGCTAATTTTTTTACCCTCTGGAAAAACATCCCATAGTACCTCACCAAAACAAATGATATTTTTTGACGTAATTCATATAGTTCTTAACCTCTTATGCACTGTGTTCTAAAATTTTTCCATTTGTGTAAACGGAGCATTGGGAAAAAATATTTCAGTAAAAACAGTGGTTCCATTATCCCAGAAAAGTTCAATAGAGGTTTTGTCTAATAACATGATATCTTTTATGGTTTTGTCATTTGATATACGAGGAGCGAAAGATACTCTATGGGCAAATTTTTCAGAAAAGTCTTTTCTTCCAGCTGCTGTTCTGTCTACATAAAACTGATTTGTCTTCGCATCAAATCCAAATTCAAGGATTTCTCCAAGATGATTTGAAAGACGATAGCCTACTTTTTCATTGAAGTTTGGATTAAACTCAAGCTTTTTCCAGCCATTTAAATCCTGATTCTTATCGGAACTTTTTTGTAAGAGAGCAAAGGCGTTTTCGACTGGCGTTGAAGTGAGTCGATAGCCGTTTTCAGTATTTATCAGTCCAACCTCTCTAGCAATGGTCATTGAAGACCGCCATTTCTGGGTGGGGACAACTTGTGCATAATCCCAATTGGACATCCATCCCATTAAGAGTTTGTTTCCGTTTGCTTTTTTGGTGTTTTGCCAAGTGACACCTGCATAATTGTCGCGACCAAAATCTACCCAGAAATTGTTTTGATGTTCTAGTTCGTTTGCAAATTCTTGATCCAATGTGAAATTTTCTCCGTCAAAGTCTCCAATGAAATATTGAGTTGCACTTCCTTGATTTGGTCCCCTTCGATTCATGCTCACCAAAAAAACCCATTTTGTTTCGCCACTATTTTTTTCTTTAAGTGGGAATAAATCGGGACAGTCCCATACGCCGCCGTGGTGTCCTATATCTTGTCCAAAGTCAGACAGGTATGTCCGGTCTTTTAAATTGGGCGAGGAGTAAAAACGAACATTGTCATGTGCTGCAAGAGTAAGAATCCATTGCTCCGTATCTTGATGCCAGATTACTTTTGGGTCTCTAAAATCTCGAATTTTAGGATTTTCTATCACTGGGTTTCCTTCGTATTTTGTCCATGTCATCCCCTCGTCTAAAGAGTAGGCAATACTTTGGGTCTCAACATCGATTTGTTCTGTCTTTTCTTTCTGCATTTTGTGATGGGTAAAAATGGCAACAATTGGTGTTTTTCCATCCTTTCCAAAACCAGAAGTATTGTTACTGTCAACGACTGCGCTTCCTGAAAAAATATAGCCCATTTCATCTGGATAGAGGGCAATAGGTTGCTCCTCCCAATCAACTAAATTTTCACTAGTTGCATGTCCCCAGTGCATGGGACCCCAAACATTTCCTTCAGGATAATGTTGAAAATACAAATGATAAGTGTCGTTGAAGAAAAACATCCCATTGGGATCATTCATCCAATTGTTTTTCGGTGTAAAATGGAAAGAAGGTCGATGGTTTTCTTCTTGGTCAACTGTAGTTGTTTTTTTAGTGGTGTTTTGGCGGGATACGATTAGCACGACCAAGAATAAAAAAAGTTTCTTTTTCATTACTTGATTAATTGTTGACTTAGTTGCTCTAGTGAAATCCCCTTTGTTTCGGGCATTAAAAAATACACGAAAGCAAGTTGTAAAACCATCATAAAGGCAAAGACAGCAAAAACAGCTCCTGCGCCTATGCTTGTAAATAAAACGGGAACCAGTGATGGAATAATGGCTGCCAGTACCCAATGCGTAGAAGTGCCAAAAGACTGGCCGGCACTACGTAAATGATTGGGGTATATCTCAGAAATAAACACCCAGATAACCGCACCTTGTCCAATGGCATGAGAGGCGATAAAGACAAAGAGAAAAATGGGGAGTGACAAGCCTTGCCATTCCAGAATAAAAGAAGCGGCAATCAAAGAGAGTGAGATGATATAGCCAATAGAACCAATATACATCAATATTTTGCGCCCAAGACGATCAATCAAATTGATTCCAATTAGGGTGAAAACAAGATTGGTGAGGCCAATGCCAGTACTACTTAAGAGGGCTGTACTTTCGCCTAATCCACCTTCTTCAAATATACGCGGAGCATAATAGAGAAAGGCGTTAATCCCCGAAAATTGATTGAAAAAGGCAATCAAGAAAGCTAGCCACAAGATAAACCGATATTTTTTATTAAAAATACTCTCGCTGTTGGGAGCCTTGTCTTGTCCGTTAGAGATTTCTAAAATCAATTGATTTGCATCTTTCTCGGAATAAGCAGAGTGAATGATTCGTTTTGCTTCAGCTGTTTTTCTTTGTAAGAATAACCAGCGGGGACTTCTTGGTATGCTGATGACAAAAAAAGTATAGAGAATGGCGGGTAAAGCCTCAACTCCCATCATGTAACGCCATGCCTCCTCTCCCAGGCCGCCTAAGAGATAATTGGAAACAAAGGCAATGAGTATCCCAAAGACAATGTTAAACTGATAAAGTCCTACTAGTTTGCCACGATCTTTTGCTGGAGCGATTTCTGAAATATAGGCTGGGGCGGCAATGGTCGATGCGCCAACGCCCAATCCCCCGAGAAAACGAAAGAGTGCAAAAATATAGGGATCATTCGCTAAGGCAGATCCGATGGCAGATATGGTATAAAAAACACCAATCCATAAAAGTGTTTTTTTACGGCCTAATATTCGGGTAGGAATACTACCTAAGAGCGAGCCAACTACCGTTCCCCATAGCGCAGTAGCCATGACGACAAAGCCATGAAATATGTCAGAGGAACCCCAAAGGGATTGGAGTTTTTGATCGGCTCCAGAAATGACGACAGTGTCAAATCCAAACAGAAAGCCTGCTAGTGCCGCAGTCAAGGACCATTGTGTAAGTTTATTCATTGGGGTAAATTTATACATCTAAGATAGAATTTTCTTTGAATACAATAAATCTTCTTACATTATGCTCTATTTCACTAACAAAACAAGCATGAAAAACAAGAGTATTGTTGCCCTTCTTTCGTTTGCACTAGTTGGCGCAAGCTGCGGTCAAAAACAATCAATCCCCAAAATGACAGAAGCAGAAAAAATTCACAAAGCCGTTATTACCATTGATACCCATGATGATATTGATGTGGGGAATTTCACGGCAGATCTCAATTATACCCAAAAAACAAATTCACAGGTAAATCTTCCAAATATGAATGCCGGAGGTTTAGATGTTTCTTGGTTCATTGTTTATACTGGGCAAGACAGCCTCACGGCCAATGGATTTGTAAAAGCAACGCAGAATGCAACCGATAAATTTGACGCCATACACCGATTGGTAAATGATTATGCACCCGACCAGATTGAATTAGCTCTAACGGCGGCAGATGTTCGTCGCATATGGAAAAGTGGAAAAAAAGTTGCCATGATTGGCATAGAGAATGGATATCCGGTTGGGCAAGACATCTCGAATGTTAAAAAGTTCTTTGATCGTGGCGGACGTTATATGTCTTTAGCCCACAACGGACATAGTCAATTGTCCGATTCAAACACCGGAGAGAAGGACGGTGTTTATTTACACAACGGTTTAAGTGAGTTAGGAAAGCAAGTGATCGATGAAATGAACTATTATGGAATCATGGTTGATATTTCGCATCCATCCAAAGAGGCTATACGTCAAATGGCAGAACGTTCCAAGGCGCCTATCATAGCCTCACATTCTTCTGCGCGTGCCTTGTGTGATCATTCGAGAAATTTAGATGACGAGCAATTGGAATGGGTCAAGCAAAGCGGAGGAGTCATACAAACGGTTGCTTTTAGTTCCTATTTACACACGCAAAAACACAATGCCTACAATGCGACTAAAGATGCTGTTTTGAAGATGGTTGGAAAAAAACACGATATTCCGGTTTTGGACAAATATGAAATGCGTGCTTTGGAATTCGCAGATCTACAAGAATATATTGCTCAACGAAAAGAACTGCTGACTTTAGCTGCAGCCGATTTAGCAGCGGTTAAAAAAGAGCACCCACCTGTATCAGTGAATGATTTTGTTGATCATATTGATTACATTAAAAACAAAATTGGTATTGACCACGTAGGGATTAGCTCAGATTTTGACGGTGGTGGTGGAATTGAGGGCTGGCAAGATGCCTCAGAAACCTTAAACGTAACCAAAGAATTGGTCAAACGGGGATATACCCAAGAAGAAATCGAAAAAATATGGGGTGGAAATTTATTGCGTGTTATGGAAGAAGTAGAAGCTGTTGCGCAAAAATTACAATCCGAATCATAAAAAAGCAGTATTTTACCAACCTAAATTTATTTTATGCCGAGTAGTGAACCCTCCAAGCGAAAAAGGGGAAGACCAAGTTTGTCTCAAACATTAGATTTGAACGATATCCTTATTGCTGCACTAGATGTTTTTGCCGAAAAAGGATATGATGGCGCACAGCTCAAAGATGTGGCCCAAAAGGTAGGAGTGACCAATCCCTTAATTAGCTATCGGTTTGAAAACAAAGAGGATCTATGGAAAAAAGCCGTAAGTTTTTTAGGCGAAAAACTAGTCGATCGATTTGAACACATCAAAAGTTATTATGTCGACTTGACCGGGACCATGGCTTTACGTGCTTATACCCAACAATACATTTACTTTTTAGCTGAAAATCCTGCGCTGTATAAAATTATTTTTCAAGAATTGGGCCATGATACATGGCGTTCAACTTATTTGATTGAGCAATTATTTACGCCAGTAATTTGGTTTGGCGAGAAGAGTATAGAAACACCGTTGGATTCATTAAAAGAGTTTAAGACCATTCCGCGCGCAAATTTCATTTCCATCATCATGGGTGCATCAAGTAGTTTCTTTATGCTCTCACAGCTAATGAGAAATCAATATGGAACCGAAGTGTTTTCTAAAGAACAAATAGAGCAGCATGCCGAAATTGTAAATAATATTATTTTTAGTCAATTTGAACCATAAAAAAAGCGCCATTAGGCGCTTTTTTTATGGGTGTAGAATTAGGTTTATTTCCCGAAATCATGAATTGATTTTCCAGCTGCGGCTAAAGCACGTAGGCTTTGGGATACTTCCCAATGCGCGCCATAGGCAGTTTTAAATGCGTCACAATCCGCAATGAAATTATCCATTCCCACATAATCAATATAAGAAAGAGCTCCACCAGTAAAAATGGGGAATCCCCATCCTAGAATTGAACCAATATCTCCATCTGTTGAAGAACGCAATACGCCTTCATCTAGACAGCGATAACTTTCCAATACTTGACGACTTAATAAACGTTTAGTGATTATTTCTTCCGAAACAGCTTCTAAATTTGGTGTAAAAATTTCTTTTAAACCTGGCCAAAGTTTCTTTTGCCCGCCCTTAGGGTAGTCATAAAAACCTGCGCCATCGCGTTTTCCGGTGCGGTTGTGATTCTCCACGAGGTTTTTCACAATCGCATAGGTGCGTTTTTCGCTTTCTTGCTTCTCTGCTGGATCGCTTTCAAAAATATGTACTGAAAGGGTTAGCGAAACTTCATCATGAACAGCCAATGGTCCAACTGGCATGCCGATTTTGGTTGCAATACGTTCTAGCATTGGAGCAGGTACGCCTTCTTCTAGTAAGAACATACCTTCGCTAACAAATGTACCAAAACAACGCGAGGTAAAGAATCCACGGCTGTCGTTTACAACAATCGGTACTTTTTTGATGGCGACGGTATAATCAACTGCAGCAGCAATGGCTTTGTCTTCTGTCTTTTCGCCAACGATAATTTCCACTAAGGGCATTTTATCTACTGGGGAGAAAAAGTGAATTCCGATGAAATTCTCTGGTCGTTGAGATGATTTTGCTAACAAACTAATTGGAATGGTTGAGGTATTTGAACCGTATATTTTATCTTCCGCAAGCACAGCTTCGGTTTCTTTGGTCACACGATCTTTTAAGTCAACATTTTCAAATACAGCTTCGATGATAAGGTCACTTCCTTCAACCGAATTTGGGTCATCTGTTGGTGTAATTTTAGCAAGTAAAGCTTCTTTCTTTTCAACTGTTGAGCGTTTTTTGGCAATTGCTTTGTCTAGCAAACCGATGGAATACGATTTCCCTTTTTCTGCACCTTCTAGGCTAACATCCTTAAGGACTACATTCATACCAGCTTTTGCAGAAACGTAAGCAATTCCTGCACCCATCATTCCTGCACCAAGTACACCAAGTTTATTGATTTCATACTTTGGCTGATCTTTTGGACGGGCTTTTCCTTTGGCAGCGTCTTGAATGGCAAAGAAGCCCGTGCGAATCATATTTTTTGCTTCCTTAGAGCAAACAGCGTGAGTGAAATTACGTGCTTCAACTTCCAGGGCTCTGTCGATAGGAATTTGTAATCCATCGTGAATAACCTTCACGATTTTTTGTGCGGAAGGGTAATTTCCGTGGGTAAGTTTCCCCACGTTTCCAGACGCTCCAGCCAAGGTTTGAATTCCATTGGGGGTCCAAATGCCTCCTCCAGGAATCTTATGGCGTTTGTTGTCCCATGGTTGTACAGGGTTTGGTGTGGCCAAGATGAATGCTTTTGCCGCAGCCAACATTTCTTCTTCCGTTTCTGCAACAGCGTCAATCAAGCCATCTTTTAGGGCCTTTTGTGGACGTGCTTCAATTCCTTGAAGTAAATACATTAATGCTGTTTGAATTCCTAAGAGATAAGGAGCTTTTACTGTTCCACCTCCGCCAGGGAATAGGCCAACTTTGATTTCTGGAAAGCCAATTTTTATTTTTGTTGAGTTGAGGGCAATTCTGTGGTGACAGGCCAAACATAATTCTAGACCTCCACCAAGTGCTGTTCCATTGATTGCTGCGACAAAGGGCTTTCCTCCTGTTTCAATTGAGCGTAAACCAGTGTGTAAATTAATTACGCTATCGGTAAAAGCTTTTTTGTCTGTAATATCTTCAAGCAAGGCACGTAAATCGGCTCCAGCCATAAAGATGGGTTTCCCTGAAGTAACGATTACACCTTTTACACTTTCATCAGCAATGGCTTGTTGTGCCACTTCGATGTATTGAATGATAAATGCTTCAGAAAAGAGGTTTGTCGACTCTTCTGTTTGGTTAATCACCAATGTCCCAATTCCGTCGCTATCTACGCCAAAGGACAATAATTTATTTTGAATAGTTTCCATTTTTTTTCTATAACTTATAATTAAACACGCTTGATAATGGTGGCAATTCCCATTCCTCCAGCGATACACAAGGTTACCAATCCAGTATTTAGGTCTCGACGTTCTAGTTCATCCATCAATGTCCCAGTAAGCATACAACCTGTTGCACCAAGTGGGTGCCCCATGGCAATTGCTCCTCCATTTACATTAACAATATCGTGTGAGACACCCATCTCTTCCATGAATAACATTGGAATGGCTGAAAAGGCTTCGTTAACTTCGATCAAGTCGATGTCACCAATGTTCATTCCTGCTTGTTTAAGCGCTTTACGCGACGAAGGAGCAGGTCCAGTTAGCATAATGGTTGGATCACTTCCACTTATGGCGGCAGTGGTCATTTTAAAGCGAGGTTTTAATCCCATTTTCTCTCCAGCCTCTTTGTTTCCAATCAGCGATATAGCCGCTCCGTCTACAATGGCAGAGGAGTTCCCCGCGTGGTGAACGTGGTGTAGGGTTTCTACTTCTGGATATTTGTCAAGAGCTACATCATCAAATCCAGCCATGGTACCCATCATTTGAAAGGCAGGTTGAAGCGAAGCCAAAGAAGCAGCTGTCGTTCCTGGGCGAATATTTTCATCGGCAGTGAGTATATCTACTCCATTTTGATCTTTAATGGCGATACGTGATTTGAACAAGCCTTTTGCTTCTGCTTCCGAGGCTCTTCGTTGTGATTCAGCAGCAAAAGCATCCGTTGCTTCTCTTGTGTAGCCGTATTTTGATGCAATTAAATCGGCTGAAATTCCTTGAGGAACTAGGTTTCCAGGAATGGCCGTGGAGGGATCAATAAACATTCCTCCTCCGTCAGATCCCATTTGAACACGAGACATACTTTCAACTCCTCCCGCAACAATTAAATCGCGAAATCCAGATTTGATGTAAGCCGCAGCTTGGTTCATAGATTCTAGTCCAGAGCCACAAAAGCGATTTAAGGTAACACCACATAAATGGTCCCCGTACCCAGAAGCTTGGGCGGCAGACTTGGCAACATTTGCGCCTTGGTCCATTACTTGCGCTACACAGCCCAGAATCACATCGTTAACTAAACTAGTGTCCAATTGATGTTTATGCTTTAATTCAGCGAGTGTTTGTCGAGCCAATTCTGCTGGGGTTATTCCGATCAAAGCCCCTTTTTTGTTTCCTTTTCCGCGAACGGTACGGATGGCGTCATAAATATATGCTTCCATGGTGATTATATTAGTTAAATATTATTTTATGCACTTTAATTTAATTGAAATTCAATTAAATATTGCTTGTAAAGCTAGTATTAAATGATTGATTATCCAAACATTCTTTGGTGGATGATGGGTATTGGTGGTAGGGCGCGGATTAGGGTTTTTTTTCGTTCTTTTTTTGAGGATCTTTACCTAGCATTCGTTCAAGACGATCAGGAATATAATTTTCATTAACATCTTCTTCATATCCCATAGTTGTGCTTACAACACCATATATAATAACAGCAGCAACGAGTGCAACTATTGCAAGAACAACGATAACTACTTCATTCATAATTAGTTTGTTTTATCTAAATATACTAAAAATAGTAGTTATTCTGGATCAACTTGAGTAAAAAACCAAGTTTAGTTCTTTGATTAATACCTTTTTGTTTGGTGACCAACCTCTAATAGAAATAGTTTTTACATCATTCTTTTTTTACTACATTGACCTTATAAATTATTTTCATGAGACAACTAGCCAAACTTTTGAGCCTTGGATGCCTAAGTACACTTTTTCTTATTAGCTGTAGTTCCAAGGAACGCCCAGCTTACACAAATAATGTTATTGCGGCTGCACAGCCGTTGGCGTCTAAAGCGGGTGAACAAATGTATGCTCTGGGCGGGAATGCCTTTGATGCGGCAGTAGCAGCAGGATTTACTCTTGCAGTAGTTGAGCCAAGCATGAGTGGATTAGGCGGAAGATTGCAAGCGATCTATCAAACCCAAACAGGCGAAATCGCTGGTGTTGATGCCTCGACAGAAGTCCCCAAGAATTATACACCTTCGACTGTAAAACATTCTTTTGGCTATCCAACAATTGGGATTCCAGGGGTGGTGGCAGGACTACTGAAACTACATCAGGATAAAGGGAGTCTAACATTAACACAAGTTCTTGCGCCTGCCATTAAAGCGGCAGAGGAAGGCTATGCAATTTTACCTGGAGAAGCCTACAGACAACAAATGGCAGTAGATAAAGTTAAGACATTGTCCGGATCAGCTTATCATTTTTTAAACGAAAAAGGTGAGGCTCCAGAAGCCGGAGATATCATTGTACAAAAAGACCTTGCTGAGGTGTTAAAAGCCATAGCAAAGAAAAGTAAAAAAGGCTTTTATGAAGGAGACGTAGCGCAAAAAATGGTGGATGATATTCAGGCGAATGGGGGAATCTTAACCCTAGAGGATTTAAAAAATTACAAGGCGCTGTCTTCTCGTGTACTTCATGGAAAATACTATGGACACGATATTCACAGTTTATACCTTCCGTCGTATGGTGCAATTACCATACAGATTTTACAGATCCTTGATCATTTAAAGGGAATTCAATCCGAAGAGCAATGGGCCCAGGAAGTAGGCGAGGCGACGAAAATAGCCTACACTTATCGCAAAAAACAAGACAATCAAGATTCTTTGGCATTGATACTTTCCTATGCCCGTGCGGGTAAATTGGCCCAACAAATACGGGAAGAAGCCTACACATTTACCGCTGATTTTGACCAAAATACGCCTGTTTCTTGGACGGTAAAACAAGGCCATACTTCGCACTTAACGGCTGTTGACCAATGGGGGAATGCGGTTTCCTTGACCCAAACAGTTGGCCCCAACATGGGATCTAAAGTAGCCACTAAGGGTCTCGGATTTTTATATGCTGTTACACTGGGAGGTTACTTGGGTGATTATAAACCCGGGGATCGTGCCAATTCGCATATTACACCAACGCTTGTTACCAAGGAAGGCGCTTTAGTATTGGCCCTTGGTGCTGCGGGGGGAAGTAGAATTGTGACGGCCGTAACCCAAGTGATTAGTCGATTTTTGGGACAAAAACACCCTTTAGATAAAGCCGTCTTTTTACCTCGTGTTTATCCCTTTCAAGATAGTTTATGGGTCGAAGATCATGCGACTGTCAAGGCGGTAAATGCAGATTTAAATCCTGCTGAGTATCCAGTGAAATACATAGAAGAAATTGCGCGTTTTGGTCGCGTACATGCCATTGCTAAAGACCCTGAGTCTGATTCTTGGGTTGGCGCTGCAGACCCAGATTGGGAAGGAACATCGGAATACTTTTCTTCGGAGAGAAAGGATTAATTATTCAATGATTTAAAGGGTTACCAAGAAGTCACTAAAGATTTAAAGCGTCATTTCTGTAACAAAAGTAGGGTAGAAGCATCTAATATTGTGCAAAAGATATAATTTTTGCACATAAAATCTATACCAAGATATGAACCTACAATCATGCTTTTTTGCCATTCTTTTTTTGGGCCTTTTTTCAGTCAAAGCACAATACTCTATTCGTGGAAAAATTATAGATGATTTTGAATCAGCAATATCATTCGCCAATATAGTTCTACAACAAAAAGGGAATGAGACCTTTTTCAAAGGAGTTGTTTCAGACAATGAAGGGGAATATGTTTTTGAAGATATCGAAGCGGGAACCTATCTTATTGAAGTTTCTGTTTTAGGATTTAAGTTGAAGAAAACCGAGACGTTTGACTTGTTGGAAAATAAAATTGCAGATTTTGTTTTAGAAGAAGAAGCGCAAGGTTTGGATGAAGTTGTTGTCAAAAGCAAGCGTCCAACCATTCGACAGACGGCCGAAAAATTGGTGGTCGATCTGGAAAGCTCTGAGATGATTAACACCAGTCTTCGCGATGTTATGCGGAAGGTTCCTGGTGTTTTAGTGACCAATAATGGTATATCAATCGCAGGAAATAGAGGGGTGAGGATCCTTATCAATGGGAAGACAACTGAATATATGGATGTTCAAACATTGTTGCGGGATTTACCCGCTGACAACATTGCTAAAATAGAGGTAATAGAGCAACCTGGAGCAGAATACCAAGCCTCGGGTTCTGTTGCCATCATTGATATTATTTTAAAGAAAAATGTTCGCCTAGGCACCCATGGAAGTGTCAATACTTGGATAGGAGAGGATCAGGGTTTTGAATACGGCACAAGTGCTTCCATTGCCAGCTACAAGAATAAGTTGAATTGGCAAACAAGCATCGGTTATTCGGAGCCTACCTGGAGAGACGACTTATTTTTGGTGCGGACTGTTGAAGAGCAAACCTATGATCAGGAAACAATTGAACCTTATGCTCCCGTCAATCGGAGGTTTTCGGCTGCGGTAGACTATTATTTGAATGAGAAACATTCTATTGGACTTGCGGGGCGATGGAATAGCAGAGAGTCTGAACGCATTGGAACGAGTAAAACCATTATTTCCGATCAAAACACGACCAACACCCTGTTCTCCGAAAACAGTTTTGATAGAGATCGAAGTGATTTTAACTTCAATCCATACTATCAATACAAAACCGATACAGAGAAATTATTCTTGGATTTTAACTACATCAACTTTGTAAACAATAATACCAACCAGTTGTCTGGTTTAGCGGGAAGCACTCTCCCTTTTACGGATAGAAGGTACATCCAAAATGGTGAGTACGCGATTAAGACCTATAAAATAGATTATTCCAAAAAGTTCAGTGAGCATTTCAAATTAAGTTTGGGCTCTAGGTATGCTGATGTTAATACGGACAATGATTTACAGTCCTACCTGGATAATGGTCAAGGAACGTTTAATTTTATTGAAGAGGAGAGTAGTCAGTTTTTGATCGATGAAACTATTTTTGCTTTGTATGCGAAAATTAAAGCTAGCAAGGGGAAATGGTCTTTCTCTGGAGGACTGCGTTACGAGGACAGTAATACCGACGGAACCTCGATTTTTACGGAAGAGGGGACTCCCGATAGGAGTGTAAAAAGAAGACCCATCAAGAAAGTATTTCCGAGTGCGTCAATCAGTAGAGAGTTGTCGGATGTTTTAGGGGCAAGCTTGTCTTATAGCTACCGAATTGAGCGTCCCTCTTACAGTAGTTTAAATTCTTTTGCTGAGTTTTTAGACCCTTTTTCGGCCAGTCAGGGAAATCCCAATTTAACCCCTTCCTATACCAATAATTATCAATTCAATTTGACCTATGAAGGTCAGCCGTTTTTTACGGTAGCTCACAGTAAAACAGACGATGAAATCTTCCAGCTAATTCAGCAAGACAATGATCAGATTAGGCAGCGAGAAGTTAATGTGGAAGAAAACTCAAACTGGAACTTTAGGTTATTTGCTCCACTAAGTTTTGTAGAAAAGCTCGACGGTTATACGGGTATAATTTTAGTCAATACAGATTATCAATCGTCAATGTTCAACGTAGATTTAAACAAGTGGTACATGTTTTGGTTTATTCAAGCAAGTTATGAATTGCCGTGGGAGATAAATTTTGAAATGAGTGGAAACTATGGTACAGGTGCGCTAGAAGGTCAAATTGACGTAGACTGGTTGGCCGAGTTAGACTTTTCTTTTGGAAAAGCCTTTTTGGACGACCAATTGAAAGTAAACCTAGGTTTAGATAAAGTGCTCAACAGAGGTTTTATAGGGACAATTGATTATGGAAACGGAACGGCCGCAGTAGATAGTAATGGATCGCGACAAAATATTCAATTGAGGTTGGTTTATAGCTTTGGCTCAAAATTTGGTAAGAGCAAAGAAGATCGAAATAGAACCCAAGAAGAAGGACGTATCCGGGATGAAAATTAACCATTACAATAAGGTCCTAAGCTTAGTGAAACGAACAGGCTAAGAGAATACCTTTGTTTTTAGATTCCATCAAAATCTAAAAGCTTAAATTTGAGGCTATGATTCCAGAAAACATTGCCTTTCTTTTCGTTTTAGCCTTCTTTTCGATCGTATTCCTTCAAAGTGGAGTAGATAAGATCGTTGATTATAAGGGGAACTTAGCTTTTTTAAAGGGTTTATTTAAAGCCTTTTTCTCACCACCACTAATTACATTGGCGTTAATTTCAGTAACTATTTTAGAAGTAATATCTGGAGTATTGTGTTTAATCGGTATAGGTGATTTTATTTTTAATGACTTCAGTTTTGTTGGATTACTCGGGCTAATAACCGGATCTCTTGCACTGTTGATTCTTTTATTTGGTCAGCGTGTTTCTAAAAATTATGAGGGAGCAAAAACCATCGCCATTTATTTTATTGTAGCTATGATCGGTATAGTGTTGGCCTAACAAAGAAGAAAAACATTCTTTTTTATGTAGCATCGAAGCCCTATTGCTTAAAATTCGGTGTACTTTTGAGCAATAAATTTTTGCTTTTCTTTACTATTATAAATGGCCAAATTACCCAAAGAGTATCAATTTTTAGACTTGTCTGATTACGGACGTACACCAGGCCATTGGATTGCAAGCAAACTCCAGCACACCGATTTAACTGCGATTCATGTAACGAGCATGTTTATTATAACTGGCTTTGTCGCCATTGGATTCTTGTTAAATGGATACTTGATTACTGCCGCTTTTCTTTTAGTCCTAAAATCTATTTTAGATGCTGCAGATGGGGAATTAGCGCGTTTAAAAAAAACACCGTCCTATGTTGGTCGTTATTATGATTCAATCGCAGATCTATTGCTTAACTTTTGTTTTTTACTAAGCTTTTGGTATATCACTGATATTTCCATCTTTTATATGCTAATCGCTTTTTTTGGGATTCAGCTACAAGGGACCTTGTATAACTACTATTACGTGATTTTACGCAATTCGGTCCAAGGAGATTCGACCAGTCGTATTTTTGAAAGTACCACGCCAAAAGCGTTTAAAGGCGAAAGTCAATCCCGCGTAACGCTATTCTATACTATTTACAATGTATTGTACATCTGTTTTGACAAGTGCATGTATTATATGGATAAAAACGCAAGCAATAGCCAGCCGTTTCCGAAGTGGTTTATGACGCTCATTTCGTTGTATGGCCTTGGGTTTCAGTTGTTACTTATGGCGCTGATGTTGGTGTTTCAACTTCAGAATTATGTCATTCCATTCTTTATTGGCTATACCGTTCTGATGCTTGTGTTTATTTCTATTCGGAAGCTAATACTTAAGCCTTAAAACAAATTTCAGCAGATTAGCTTGTCGATGAGGCACAAGGTGTTTAGTCGTTAACTTCTGAGGTGTCTTTTAGAACATCTTCCAGGTAAGTCAAAACTTTTGCCCCACCGGCATCTAAAAGAGGACTGACTTTCGTTATTTCGGCAATTTCCTGCGTAACAACAATATTTCTTTTTAGTTGACCCCGTACTAACTCTTTCTTTGCCTTTTTTATGATATCTTCTTTGCTTTTGTCTGCGATGAGGATATCGATTAAGTTGTCGAAATGTTCGGCCTCCTTGTCAAGTCGATTGCAGAGCGCAATTAGTCTTTTGGTAGTTGTGTTCATTTATTAAAGATATAACCTTTTGGTTGGTTTATCTCCCTTACAGTATATTTCTAAAAGAGTAAGAGATAGAGCCGGCTTAACTACGTCGAGCTCTTTTACAAAAGATGCATTTAGAGAATTAATTTGGAAAGAAAGATGGCATGAGTTGTGCTATGAGCGCAAAACCTGGTTTGATATGGTTCGTCTTAGAAAGGCGTTTAATAGCATAACGGGTGGTTTTGACAATTTTGTGGGACATACTATTCTCAGCTCAAATCAAACGCTTCAGGAAAAGCACTTGTTGTTTCCAATTCCAGCACTTGAGCTTGTTAATAACCCTAATTTGACGCAAAACACTGGGTATTAATAAAAATCAAGTGTACTATTATGATATAGTATTTATGACATAATTAGCATATATAGTTGGTTTAGTTAAACTCTAGCAGATTTATATCAAGATAAATATTTCTTGAACTTTTATCTGCTAGTTTTTTTATATTATATTAATTGCAAAAAGTAAATTACTTTTTTCTGTGATTAAAAAAGCACTTCTTTAAATAAAATAAAATGGAATTATATCCAATAAAATTTCAACCCATTTATAAATACAGACTTTGGGGTGGAGATAAATTAAAAAATAATTTAAAAAAAGATTATAAAGACAATAACATTGGAGAATCGTGGGAGATTTCAGATATAGACGGTGATGAAACTAAAGTGATAAATGGCTCTTTAAAAGGGTATACTTTAAAAGAATTAATTTATGAATTTAAAGGAGATTTTATCGGGCATTCTGTATTTAAAAAATTCAACGGTCAGTTTCCTTTATTAATAAAATTCATTGACGCTAAAATACCTTTATCGATTCAAGTTCATCCCAATAATGAATTTGCCAAAAAGCATCACAATTCTTTTGGTAAAAATGAAATGTGGTTTATTATGGAAACAGATTTAAGTGCTGAAATTATAATTGGTTTTAATAAAGATTCAAGTGTTGAAGAGTATAAAAAGGCAATAAAAAAACATACTCTTTTAGAATTAGTTCATTTTGAAAAAATAAATAAAGGAGAAGCATTCTATATTCCCGCAGGACGCATTCATGCTATTGGGGCTGGTGCTGTATTAGCCGAAATTCAGCAAACATCTGACATTACCTATAGAATTCATGATTATGATCGAATTGATAAATTGACAGGGAAAAAACGAGAATTACATAATGACCTAGCTGTAAATGTTTTAGACTTCAAGTGTTATGATAATTATAAGACGGACTATGCTACTACAAAGAATATATCAAATGAATTAATCCATTCTCCTCATTTTAAAACTAACTATATACTAGTTGAAGGTGAAGTAACTAAGGATTATTCACAATTAGATTCATTTGTAATTTATATGTGTGTAAATAATGACATTAAGGTTCTTGTAAATAGTGAACTTTATACTTTAAATTATGGCGAAACAATCTTGCTTCCAGCAAACACATTGGTTGTTAAATTGATTTCTAAAAATTGTGAGTTACTTGAAATTTTTATGTGAGTATATTTTTTTAAAATTACCCATAAAACGCTGGTGTTTGATGGGATAGTTTATTTAATAATTAGAAAACTGAAGAAGAGAGACATTTAGGTTATATATAGATATCACGACCAACTTCAAAAATGAAAATCATTTCGATAAAACCAACCCTCTCTATAAATCAACTGAAGCGCTAAAACTTTCTGGGTTTTATTTATAAGTCCCAAGATGGGTTTATTTTTTTGTTTGATGCCAATATGATGACAGAAAAAGGTTATTAAATCAAAAAACCCTCCTTAAAAAGGAGGGTTTTGTACCCAAGACGATTCAATTCTTGAACTTTTTTACAAAGACCTTTATAAACTCTACGATTTAAAAGACACCCTTGAACACTAAGGAATTGACAATTATCCTCACAGTTCTTTAGATTCACTTGGGCTAAGCGATAATTCATCGCTACAAGCAAGGAGTTGAACTAATATAGTATGACAAATACACCTTACTTAGTTTGTGTGTTTATTAATCCAAATTGTATAATAATTACGTTGAATTAACTCAATAAATTATTGCTGAAACGATTATAATATACTTCCTAGCACTTATTTCTTTATCATTCGAATTTGATTCATCATATATAATTTATAACGAATATAATTCATATTTTAATATTTAAATTGAATGTATGTATAGTTTTGCTCTGTAAACATGAATTAAATAATCACAGATGGTAAAGGTAGTGTATGTAGGGTTTGGTATTGTGTCACAAGGTTTGGCTGAAATCATTTTAAATAATAATTCTGTATTGCCTTTAGTTGAGACCGTAGAGATACAAACAGTAGGAATACTGGACACAAAGAAAGGTAGCAGGATTGATGCTAGTGGTATAAATATGCATGATGTGCTTTTAAATACTAAAGAAGGCGATTATAGCTTGCTAACAGATACTATACTTGATATTCCTAAAGCAATACAAGAAATTAATGCAGACATCCTCATTGAGGCTAGTTTCACGGATATTAAAACAGGACAGCCTGCAATATCTCACATGGAATCTGCACTAAAATCTAATAAACACGTTGTCACTACTAATAAAGGACCATTTGCTGTAGCGTATAAACAGATTTTTAATTTAGCCGCATTATTGAAAAAAAATGTAGTAATTGAAGGAACTGTAATGAGTGGTACGCCAATAATAAATGTATTAAATAATGGTCTTTTAGGTTCAGATATCACTGCTGTAAGCGGTATTATGAATGGAACATCTAATTATATTTTTTCTAAAATGGAATTAGGGATGTCTTATAGTGATGCGCTTTTACAAGCACAACAGCTTGGATATGCAGAAGCTGATCCAACAAGTGATGTAGAAGGTCTAGACACATTAGCCAAAGTAATGATTTTGGCAAATGTTGTTTTTGATGAGCAATTAATTCAAGAAGATATTGAGGTTCGTGGAATATCAGACATTACACTTTCAGATGTAAAAGAAGCATCATCAAAGAATGAAAGATGGAAACTAATTGGAAGCGTTTGGAAGGATAATAATGGTAAAGTACATGGTTCAGTAAGTCCCAAGCTTGTTCCGATAAACGATTCATTATATGGCATTTCAGATGCTACTAATGCTTTAAAAATAACATCTAACATTTTGGGAGACACCACAATTGTTGGAGCAGGAGCAGGGAAAATAGAAACAGGTTTTGCATTGTATAATGACATTATATCCATAGTTAACCGTTAAAATTTTAAATATGGTTTCAGAAAATACACATACAAGTACAATAGCTGTTTATAATAGTTTTACAGGAGATACGATTGGATCTGTACCTCAGTCCACTGAGAAAGATGTATTGGATGCACTTGATCTTGCTAAAATAGGAGAAGTAATTGGCAGAAAAATGCCAGCGTCTAAAAGAATAGCAATTCTTAAGAAAGCTGTTACACTAATGGAGCGAGAGTTTGATATATTATCGAACCTTATCGCAACAGAAGGTATTAAGACCATAGTTCAGGCAAGAAAAGAAGTAACTAGAGCTATAAATACCATGCAGCTTTCTGCTGAAGAAGCAGGAAGAATAATTGGAGCAACAATTCCATTTAATGCTGTTCCAGGTTCAGAAGATAGATTTGGTTATGAAACCAAATTCCCTATCGGTATTGTTGTTGCCATTACCCCTTTCAATGATCCTTTAAATTTAGTCTGCCACAAGCTTGGACCAGCAATTGCAGCAGGAAACCCGGTCATATTAAAACCAAGTGATTATACACCTTTAGTGGCTATCAAGTTTGGAGAAATCCTTTTTGAGGCTGGACTACCAAAAGAGATGCTTAGTATTATTACAGGAGCACCAGAAGCGTTTGGAGATTCTTTAATTAGTGATGAAAGAGTACGACTTATAAGTTTTACGGGTGGTTTAGAAGCTGCAAAAGTTATACAGAGAAAAGCAGGTTTAAAGAAAATAGTCATGGAACTTGGTTCTAATTCACCTGTAATCGTTTTGTCGGATGCAGATTTAGAAGAAGCAGTTCAATCTTGTGTATCCGGCGCATTTTATGCAAGTGGTCAAAATTGTGTTGGTGTAAAACGAATTTTTGTTGAAGCCGATATTTACAATTCATTTTTAACACATTTTTCTCAATTAACGTCTACTTTGAAAATTGGTTCACCATTATCTGAAGATATAGATATTGGCCCTATTATAAGTAAAGAATCGATTACTCAAATTGATGAATTTATTAACGAAAGTTATGAGCATGGAGCTAAGATAATTAGTGGCGGAGAAACAATTGGTAATTGCTATACACCAACCATATTAGAGGCTGACTGCGATAATGATACTGCCAATTGCAAAGAAGTTTTTGGCCCTGTCGTAACTGTATCAAAAGTGAAAAACTTAGAGCAAGCTATAGCATGTTGTAACAAATCTCCTTTTGGTTTGCATACCGCAGTTTTCACTAATAATATTAATAAAGCACACAAGGCAATTAATGAACTAGAGTGTGCTGGTGTCATGGTTAATGACTCCACAGATTATAGAATAGATGCTATGCCGTTTGGAGGTATTAAAAGTAGTGGAATGGGAAGAGAAGGTGTAAAGTCAGCTATTGAAGCGATGTCTGAAACCAAAATTGCTTGTTTTAAATTAAAAATTTAAAACACTTTTTATTTTCATTCATGATCCAAATAGATAGGGAATAATGGGTTTTGTGAAAAATCATAAATCAAGGACGTTTCTAAACTTTTCACATAATCTTTTGTAACATGATCCATTACAAAATCCCTTAAATGATCTTTGTCTCTAACGGCAATATAAAGCATGAAGTCTACTTGACCAGCTAGGTGATAAATATTGACAACCTCTGGCAATAATGACATTGAATTTTTAAAGTCTTCAACTTCGTCTTTTGTGTTTTTGGTTAGTTTTATAGCGACCATAGCTTCTATATTAGTGCCAAGCTTCGAAGAATCAACAAAAGCATGAAACCCAAAGAATATTTTTTTTCGCTGTAGTTTTCGCATTCTTTCGGAGCAGGTAGATTCTGCAATGCCAACTTCTGCAGCTATTTGTTTGTTAGATAATCTAGCATTCTTTTGTAAGAGTCTAATTATTTGCTTGTCAGTCTTGTCTAATTCGTTTTCAAGGCTATTTTTCCGAATACTTTTCATAATTAAATCTATTATTACTTTTTAAATTCTTTAAAAGGCTATAATACATCATTATATTTAATTTGAACATAATCATTCAGAGTAGTTTTGAATTTGCATTCAATTCATGATTTTTTAATGATAAAAAAAGAATGCAATACGCAACAGTGCAAGTTTTAGAATCAAATTGTGGAAGTCAAAAATTAGCATAAAAAAAGGGAAACGATCTTTCGATGTTTCCCTTTTGTACTCAAGACGGGACTACAACCTCAACAATGACAATCTAAGTAATAGCAGTCGATTACAGCGATAATCCCATATAAAAACTACTATTAATAATCTGTAAAAGGACAAAATCGGACAAAATCGGACAGCGATGAACACATCTGGACATCATTTAGGAGGGAATATCGAGGGAAAAGGAGGGAAATCGAATAGGTTTATTTATTAACTTAGCCAAATGAAGTTATTATTTAAGCAAGACATTCGAAAAGCGACAAATCTGGACAACCCTCAAAGCATTATAGCCTATTTTAACGGATTCAAGGACGGGAAGCCAACTAAGATCCAGTACAAGACGGATTATAAGGTTTTAGCCAAGCATTTTAGCAATGGAAGGGTTGTGAATAGTTATTCAAAGCACGAAATCAATCCATCTCTATCTAAAGCTGAAGCATTCTTTTATGATGAGGCGCAGAAGGAAAGGCAGAAGGGATTAGAGCCAGACAAAGCAACATTAATACGGGCTATTCGTAAATCACAGGGTCTAAGTGAAGAGGTCCCCCAGATTATTTATCTAACCCAATGGTCTCAAATATTTTTAGGGAAAACAAAAACCATCGTAAATCCTAAAGGTCAGTTGGGGTTATCTAAAGATACGGTTCAAAACTATTCTCAGTTAAACGATGCTCTACAGCGTTATGAGGCAACACGGGTAAAAGGAGGGTTTAAGCGCATAACTCTACAATATGCAACCCAAGATGAGCTCAGTACATTCAGGAGTTATTTATTAGAGGTTGAAAAGTTAGCGCCAAGCACAACCCAGACAAGGATTAAAGACCTTAAAGCCTTAGCGGGTTATGCCAAGAATAATGGAATGACGGTAAGCTCAGCATTCGTTGATTTTAAGAACACCCGTCAAAAAGCAAAGAACAGAGAAGAGATTATTTACCTAACAGATCAAGAGGTGGATGCCATTTTAAGTTACGATGGTCCATTAACTGATAAGCTCGATAATGTAAAAAGATTATTCACTATTCAGGCAGTAACAGGAATACGGGTAAGCGATTTAATGAAGCTCAAAACGAACTCATTCAAGGTTGATGATGAAGGCGATTATATACTGCATTTAGAAACCAAAAAAGGTGTAAAACCACTACAGCTACCAGTAATAGACAGAAGAGCTGTTAAAGTGATAGAAACTGGTTTATTCAAGGATATATCAGAGCAGAAATACAATCTATATCTCAAAGAGTTAGGGAAGGTCTGTGGTATAGACGAGGAAATATGGGGTGACAAAAAAATGAATACCTACATTAAGGATGACGAAAACGGTGATCCCATTTACAAACAACGATTACAACGGATCAAGTTACCGAAGTATCACTTTTTAAAAGCTCACAGTTCGAGATATACTGCATTAACTAACCTTTTTAATACAGGCGTTCCAACACAAATAATATTACAGATAAGCACCCACTCTACAGAGGCTATGCTGTTTAAGTATTTAGGCGTTGATCCAGATAGGGGCAGACAAGCGCAAGAGATGAAAAAGTATCTAAAAAGATAATCAACAAACCAACTATTTCAATTTTTTTTAAAATGAATAATTTGATGGCGTGTAATTCAAATTTCAACAACGGTTTGTCGACTTAGACGATCTTCTAGTAATCGTTTCTAGCCCGCTCTCCGTATTCAATCTGCTGCTTCTATGAGGGAAAAAGAAACGGTAATGGAAACATCAGCATCAAAGTGTACAATAGTCGTTAATTCATCTGACCCATTTGGCCAGCCTGAAAATAAATATCCATCATTAGGTATGGCTTTAAGAATCGCTGAACTTCCTTTATTGACTTTAAAAGGTATCCCATCCATTCTTTCTGTAATAGACTTACACGCTGAATTCGGTAAACCTGTAGGTAAACACGACACAATACCCCCTTCTCCAACGATTACGGTACAGAAATATGAATAATTCGCGGGGACACCTGAGCTTTCATTATTTACGGGCTCATCTCTAAAACAAGCTGAAATTATGATAACACAAAAAAGACAAAGTGTTTTTTTTATAAAAACTTGCATTTTAATAAACATAAGCATCTTTATTAATTTTGGCTTGATTAGCAGGCTAAATTGGTAGATTTCACCCTATTTTTTCCTAAAATGCACTATTGTAAAAACAAGAGGCAAAGGGTGAATTAGTAATATAACAATTAATTCCTTTTAATTTGAAAGTTATTTACTATGTTTATGATAACCATAAACCAAAACATCAAATTATTGGTGTTTAAACCGTTCTTAGAAAGGATAGAGGAGGACAGCAAAGATGGTGGTTTACCCTTCTAAGGAGTTTAGCAATGAGATGCGCCAACCTCAAAATGTTAAGGATAATGCAAAAACAGCCGCATAAGCCGACTATAAAAAACGCATCAAAAACAGCAAAACGCTGAATAATCCTCAAAAAAGCCCCGATTACGACATTCGTAACGGGGTTTTAGGGTTAAAACAAGTCCCAAACTCTAACAAAAACACCATTTTACGGGGGTTCCCAGAGGGTTTTAGTTTATAAACCTTATTATGTAAAATAGGATTCTGGATTACGATATTCTCAACGAGGGGTATAGCACGACAAATAGACTAACAGAGCGTGTATCATTCAAGATTACTTTTATCTAACATATCATCCCTCATCACAGATTCAGCCTTCCCATTAAACTTAGTTCTAATATCACCATCAGCCTTCAATCGTTGATACTTTTTTTTATGCCACTTCGTATAGAATAGTAACTCATTCTTAGACCACATACTTTTAGCCTCTAACGTCTCAATAGTAGATAATATATCAGCATTAATCCGTTCTGTGATCTGTGGTTTTTTATCACCTGCGCCCAACTGCTCATTAACCCAGTGTGTCTCTTTTACTAACAGCTCAATAATAGCATCCTGTATATTACTGGAGTGCTCCAGAGCTTTTACCTTCTCTTCGTGCTCTGCTATAATGGTCTCTAAGTTCATTACATATCTAAGAATAGTGTTCAGTTTATCTTCAGTAGATAAATCTGCAACCCCTTCTATAAACTTCATCTGTGCTTCTGTCATAATGCCAAATATAGCATATCATTTAAACACTAACAATGCCAACGACCGTACAGTTAATGCTAAAATAGGAGGGAAAACAGGAGGGAAAACAGGAGGGAAAACAGGAGGGAAAAGAAAAACAGCAATCAGTAAAAAACGCTGTTAGCCCCGTGTTTAAACAAAAAGCCCCTCCGTAAGGAAGGGCTAATGGTACTCGAGGCGGGACTTGAACCCGCACGCCCCAAAGAGCACAGGATTTTAAGTCCGGCGTGTCTACCAATTCCACCACTCGAGCATTTGATTGGTATAGAGCGAAAGACGGGATTTGAACCCGCGACCCTCACCTTGGCAAGGTGATGCTCTACCCCTGAGCTACTTTCGCATGGGATGGCAAAGGTAAAATAAATTTTAAATTTTGTCGACTTTTTTCAAGAATTTACACCTCCTTTTTTCCGCCCAATCGTCGCTTAATGCTATTGAGTTTCATCAGTGCTTCAACGGGCGTGAGCGTATCAATGTCTAAGTCAGTGATTTCATCACGTAATTCCTCTAACAATGGGTCGTCTAGGTTGATGAAGCTGAGTTGCATTTCGTGCTGATCTTTCTGCAAAGCTTCTTTACGATCTTCTTCTTGATGGCTTTTTTCTAAGAAACCAAGCTTTCGTTCCGCCGTTTTGACGACTTGTGTAGGCATTCCGGCCATTTTAGCCACATGAATCCCAAAACTGTGTGCACTTCCACCAGGAGTGAGTTTGCGTAGAAATAAGACGCTGTCTTTTAACTCTTTTACCGAAACATTGAAGTTTTTAATTCGTTCAAAACGATGTTCCATTTCGTTAAGTTCGTGGTAGTGTGTAGCAAAGAGTGTTTTGGGCTGGGCGGGGTGTTGGTGCAAATATTCGGCGATGGCCCATGCAATAGAGATTCCGTCATAGGTCGAGGTGCCTCGGCCAATTTCGTCCAATAAGACCAAACTATTGGGAGTGATATTATTTAATATGGCAGCCGACTCGTTCATTTCTACCATAAAGGTCGATTCGCCAAGAGAGATATTATCACTTGCCCCAACGCGGGTAAAAATATTGTCTACGATGCCCATTTCAACGGCTGTTGCAGGCACAAAACTTCCCATTTGTGCGAGGATGGTAATCAGAGCTGTTTGACGTAGTAAGGCAGATTTTCCAGACATATTGGGGCCAGTAATCATGATGATTTGTTGCTCCTCACGGTTAAGGAAGACGTCATTTGCAATGAAGGCTTCCCCAGCAGACAATTGCTGTTCAATGACTGGATGACGCCCTTTTGAAATACGCAATGTGGTGCCTTCCATTAATTGTGGGCAGCAATAGTTGTGTTTTTTAGCCAAGAGTGCAAAACTTTGTAAGCAATCGATTTGCGCCAAAGCGACCGCATTTTGTTTCAATTCCCCCAAGCTCTTTTGAAGAGAGGCAAGTAGTTGCTGATAAAAATTGAGTTCCAATTGCTGGATCTTGTCTTCTGCTCCTAAAATTTTGGTTTCATACTCTTTGAGCTCTTCAGTGATATAGCGCTCTGCATTCACTAACGTTTGTTTGCGGGTCCAGCGATCAGGAGCTTTGTCTTTGTGCGTATTGCGTACTTCTATATAGTAGCCGAAAACATTGTTGAAGGCAATTTTTAATGAAGGTATACCCGTGGCTTCTGTTTCGCGTTCCAACATGGCATCTAAGTGGGCTTTTCCAGAATTGAGTAAGACCCTTAATTCGTCTAGGTCTGCCGAATAGCCATCGGCAATAAAATTCCCTTTCGATGTCGCTACCGGCGCATCTTCTTTTAACGTTTTTGCTATTGTTTCGCGCAACTGGGTGCAGGGTGGAAGCTGTTGTGCTTTTGCCTTTAATTCGTTTTCGCTGCTTTCTTCGAGCAGCGATTTTAAGGCGATGCTTTCCTCCAGGGATTGCTGTAATAAAATCAACTCGCGTGGGCTTATTTTTTGCGTGGCAATCTTGGCCATTAAGCGTTCGATGTCTCCAATTTTATTTAAGTGGAGACGCAGTTTTTCGCTCGTATTTTGGTCCTTTAAAAATGCACGTACAATGGCATGCCGATCTTCAATGGTTTCTCTCGATTTCAAGGGGAAACTTACCCAATGACGCAATAATCTACCTCCCATGGCGGTTGCTGTATGATCGATCACATCGATCAAAGCAACTCCTCCAATGGAAGTAGAATAGAGTAACTCAAGATTACGGGCCGTAAAACGGTCAATGCCCAAATAGTCATCGCTCGCTATTTTTTGAATACCACTGATGTGCTCTAACCTGGTGTGTTGCGCTTCCGACAGATAGTGTAGGACAGCTCCTGCACAAATAATACCTTCAGTATAATTTTCAAGACCAAAGCCTTTTAGGTTTTTGGTTTGGAAGTGCTGGTTCAAGCTTTCTTCCGCAAAGGCATATTGGAACACCCAGTCTTCTTGAAAAAAGGGGTTTAATTCAGCACCGAAGTGGGTTTGAAATTGATTTTTTAAAGGTTTGGGCACCAGAACTTCTGCGGGTTGAAATTTTTGTAGAAGTTGATTGACGTGAGATAGGTTCCCTTGGCTCACCATAAAATCTCCGGTAGAAATATCGAGAAAGGCCACCCCCCAATTTTTCTTTCCTTCAATGAGGGCGGCCAGGTAATTGTTTTTCTTCTGCTCCAAGACATCATCGTTTAACGCCACACCTGGGGTAACCAATTCGGTTACGCCTCGTTTGACAATGGTCTTGGTCATTTTTGGGTCTTCCAATTGATCGCAAATAGCGACCCGACAACCCGCTTTAACCAATTTAGGTAAATAGGTGTTTAGGGAATGATGGGGAAAACCGGCCAATTCTGTTTCACTGGTGCTTCCGGCACCGCGTTTGGTTTGAATGATTCCGAGTATTTTTGCTGCCTTCACGGCATCGGCCCCAAAGGTTTCGTAAAAATCACCTACGCGAAACAATAACAAGGCATCCGGATACTTGGCCTTGATCTGGTTGTATTGTTTCATTAAGGGGGTTTCTTTCGCTTGTTTGGCCAAAGGATTTTCTTTAGTGGTGTACTTGCGAATATAACCCTTATTTTTACAGCATGAAACCCTTCGAATAGGATTTGAACAGTATGAAAAACCGAAAATTAAAAAACAGCGAGTTAGGACGTAAGTCAACTGAAGAGGCCATGCAAGCTCCAAGGACGCCTCTGATTATAATACTTGATAACATCCGGAGCTTGAATAATATTGGCTCTGTTTTCCGCACTGCCGATGCATTTTTGATTGAAAAAATATACCTCTGTGGGATCACCGCCACCCCGCCACACAAAGATATTCATAAAACGGCTCTTGGAGCCACAGATTCTGTTGTCTGGGAATACCGCGAAGACGCCGTCGAACTTGTGAAAGCTTTAACGCAACAGGGTTTAGAGGTACACGCCATTGAACAAGCAGAAGGAGCAACATACTTAAATGAGTATTCGCCAACATTAGGGGGCAAAACAGCTTTCGTTCTAGGGAACGAGGTCAAAGGTGTGCAACAAGCGGTGGTAGAAGCAGCTGGAAAAGTGATTGAAATACCGCAAGAGGGCGCAAAGCATTCCCTCAATATAGCCGTAACAACTGGAGTAGTATGTTGGGATTTTTACCAAAAGTTAATGGCGAAAAAACGCTAAAAGTAGGGGGTAGAAATCTTCAGGCCGTTTCACGAAATCTACCGCAGTTAAATCGAGTTCTACGTAGTCTAGTGCGGTTGTCTTTCTCCATTCCTTGTAGCCGTTTTCAAGACTGTTCAAATAGGCTGGAGCAATGCTTTGTTCAAATGCTCGCCCACGCTGTTTAATATTGTACAAAGCCTGGGAAACTGTTTGCTGTAATAAAAGTACTAGATCGGGTTTTGGTTGCGCATGGGTGAGGTTGAAGTATTTCTTTTGGTAAGCATCAAAGTCTTTTTTGGAAAGGTTTTTTGATGCAAACAACAAGGACTTTTCCAGACTATAGTCGGCTATAACGGGTAGTTTCATTTCTTCCGAAAAAAACGGATTATACTGGTTTATACGTTCCTCCAAAAAAGCTGTTTCAACCAAAAGGGCGAAGGTTTTAGGATCTTTGTAAAAGTCGGCTAAATAGGGATTGTCATAAAAACGCTCCAACAATAGTCGACCTTTTACCGCCTCGTTGAGTCGATGGGCAAAAGCCGTTTTCCCTGCTCCAATGGTTCCTTCGATTGCAATAAAATCCTTCTTTTTTGGTAAGATGAGTTTTTTGCTAAGTTGAATCAATTCGGCTTCGTCTTCACAATTTTGATTCAATTCATCGATGGTTTGAGCAAAGAGCGGATGCATAAAGTCACCAGCAATTTCAGTTAGGGGAGTTAAAATGAATTTCCGTTGTTTAATCCGTGGATGAGGAAGTGTTAGGAAGGCTGTGTCGAGGACTTTATTTTTATAAAAAAGAATATCGAGGTCAATGGTTCTTGCTTGGTAACCTTCTGCTTCAGTACGTTTTCTTCCCAAAAAAGTTTCAATGGCTAAGAGTTCGGTCAATACTTCATCTGGCGAAAGAGTGGATGTCACACCCAAGCAAGCATTGAAAAAAGGACTGCTTTCAAAGCCCCAAGGCGGGGTTTCGTATACGTTAGAAATGCATTGAATGGAACCAATGCGGTATTCAATCAGTCCTACGGCGAGTTGTAAAAACGCCATTCGATCACCCATATTACTGCCCAAGGAAAGATAAATCATTTGCTTTTTCTGTGGGTCAAAAATACGTAAATCACTCAGAGCAGGGAAGTGATCTTAGTTTTTTTGAATGATCGCTGCCAGGGAATCTGCTACTGGAATGTGTGCTTCAATGTTTCGTATTCTTCGAAGACTACTGGGGTGAGTGCTCAAAATTTCGGGGGGTGTTTTTCCTTCTGAAGCGGCCTGCATTCTCCACCATAATTCAGCAGCTTCCTTAGGTTCATAACCCGCTATGGTCATCAACTCTAATCCAATTCGATCGGCTTCCGTTTCGTGTTTTTTGCTAAAAGGGAGGACACCAGAAACTTGATTTCCAATGCTATAAGCCATTAAAATCTTCTTTTGCTTGTCTTCGGTTTTGTTTTCAACAGATTTCCCCACCAAATAGTCTAGTCCAAGTTTAGCCCTGTTTGCACTCATGCGTTGTGCTCCGTGATCGGCCAATGCATGGGCAACTTCATGCCACATGATGGCGGCAATTCCGGCCTCTGTCTTAGCAGTGGCCAAGATGCCTGTATAAAAGACAATCTTTCCTCCGGGCATACACCAAGCATTGCGTTGCTCATTCTTTACCAAATTGTATTCCCAAGCATAGTCTTTGAGAAAAGTGGAATTACCTTTAAGACGAAAATAGGCTTCTGCAGCAGCTGTTATTTTTTCCCCTACCCGCTTAATTTGCTTGCTTTCGTCAGTGTTTTCTACTACTTCATTTTCTTCAAGAAAGGAAGAGTACTCTTTAAAGCCAAAGGGAATACAGTTTTATTTCCACAAAAATTGAATGTTTTTTTTCCGGTGTATTGATTAACTTTGCATGAAGTGAATAGGAAGAGGAGGCAGAATAGATAGGTGAATTGTTTCATGATTTGGTTGTTTGAGCTTCTTCCAAAGTTAATTATTTTGAAGATAAAGCGTCTTTCTTTGTAACATATTGAATGATTTATCGCCTAATGAGTATAATAAACAAATAATCATGAATTTTTTAAAGAGTTTTCTAGCATCGATCTTGGGTACTGTTGTTGCCTTTATTTTTATGGGGATTGTTTTTTTCATGGCCATCGCAGGAATTGCTTCCGCCTTTGGGTCAGAAGAAACCATTAAGGTTGACATTCGCGAAAACAGTATATTGGAATTGGACTTAGATCTTTCTGTTTTGGACAATGTTGCTGCCACCCAAGAGTTTGAACAAGTTCTTGGTTTAGGGAATGACGTCTTGAAATTCAATAATGTCATTGCAGCCATTAAAAAGGCTGCCAAAGATGAAAACATAAAAGGAATTGATCTGCAAAGTCAGTTTCCATCAATGGGTTGGTCGCAAGCACAAAGCATACGTAAAGCCTTGAATGAATTTAAAGCAGAAGGAAAATTCATCTATTCTTACGGTGATTATTATTCCCAAAAAGGATATTACCTGGCGTCTGTTTCTGATTCCATTTTTTTAAACCCGCTAGGGGGAATGGAGTTTAAAGGCCTGGCGGCAGAAGTGCTCTACTACAAAGACTTCCAAGATAAATATGGCTTTAAAATGGAGGTTGTTCGTCACGGAAAATACAAAAGTGCTGTAGAACCTTATTTGGAAAGCGAAATGAGTGTAGCCAATCGCACTCAAATTCAATCCTTACTCAACTCTATATGGGGAACAGTGAGTGAAGAAATTGAAACTTCTCGTTCATTGTCTGCCGCAAAATTAAAATCAATTGCAGAAGAGTTAACCGCTAGCCTCCCTGAAAATGCGATGGAAGTTGGCTTAATTGACGGTGTGATTTATGAAAGTGATTATGACGCAAAATTGAAAACTGCACTTGGTTTAGAAGAAGACAATAAAATTAGGAAAGCAGATTTGAATCAGCTAACAGGTGGCAATGGATTGTATAAAAAAGGAGTGCGTGAACGCATAGCTGTTATTTATGCACAAGGTCCTGTTTTATATGGTGAAGGTACAGAATACATTATTGGCCAAGAAGTCTTTTTAGATGCCATTCAAGACGCAGTAGATAACCGCCGAGTAAAAGCCATTGTATTGCGAATTGATTCCCCAGGTGGAAGTGCATTGAGTTCTGATATCATTTGGAATGCCTTGATGAAAGCGAAAGAGAAAAAACCTTTGGTGGTTTCCATGGGGAATGTAGCGGCATCTGGAGGGTATTACTTGGCTGTAGCCGGAGATGAAATTTATGCCAATGATTTAACCATTACAGGTTCTATTGGTGTTTTTGCCACGGTTCTCAATGCCAAACAATTCACCGAATCGATAGGGATCAACGCCCAGCATGTTATGACCCACAAAAACGCTTTAGGTTTTAGTCTCTTTGAGGCTCCGTCTGGCGAATTCCGTGCGAGTATTAAAGAAGGAATTGAACATGTCTACGAAACCTTTAAAGAACGCGTTGCTGAGGGAAGGAATATGACAATGGAAGAAGTGGAGACCATCGCCCAAGGACGCGTATGGACTGGAAAACAAGCTTTAGAAAATGGCTTGGTCGATGGTTTAGGTGGTTTAGAGCAAGCGCTTGAAGCCGCTGCACGTTTGGCAGAACTCGAAGAATATAACATAACTTCTTACCCAAAAATAGACCCAGAATTCGATGACTTTTTATCGGTTATGGGACCTTTTGGAAGTATTCAAGAGCAGTTAATGGAGAATTACCCCAAAGAAATTCAGGCTTTTTTAACTAGCTTAACACAAAAAACTGAGCGACCCGGTATTGAAATTCGCTTACCCTACACGGTGGAAATAAAATAGCGCATGACGTTAACTGACAGGGCACTCGCACAAAAGATTTATCTCTATTTGGCGGCATTGTTCATCACATCTTTGGTGGTGTCCAACCTCATTTTTCAAAAGTTTTTCTACTGGTATCCCGTGGATGTATCTGTGTTTGGGATTCGCTTATTTGAACTTTCGGTTGGAATTTTGCCCTATCCAATTACCTTTTTGATTACTGACTTAATTTCAGAAATCTATGGTCAAAAGCGTGCCAATCAAGTGGTCGTCGCTGGGATCTTTGCCTCTTTTTTTTCCATTGGTATTTTACTATTAGCTGGTATGGCTCCGGCCATGGCTTCTTCCCCAATAGATGACGCCACCTTTGCCAGTGTTTTTTCCTTGTCACCCTTGGCGGTTTTAGCTTCCATGATTGCTTATTTGTTTGCCCAGTTTATTGATATCCGTATTTATCATTTTTGGAAAAATTTAACCCAAGGCAAACAGCTGTGGTTACGGAATAATTTTTCCACCTTTGCCTCACAAATAATCGATTCGGCTACCGTTATTGTCTTGCTCTGTTTGTTTGGCGTTTTGCCATGGAGTTTGTTTTGGGGATTGTTTGTGTCAAGCGTGCTATTTAAAGTTCTGATTGCCGCAATTGATACACCTTTTTTATATTTGTTCGTTGGACTCTTTAGAAAAAAGTTTTCCCTAGCGGTAGGAGAAGAAATACATTTAGATTAATCATGGAAGAAAATACAGCTGTTCGCATCAATAAATATCTCAGTGAAATTGGCTACTGTTCACGAAGAGCAGCTGACAAGCTAATCGATGCTGGTCGCATTACCGTTAATGGAAATCCTGTTGAAATGGGGATGAAGGTGACCAAATCAGATTTGATCGCTGTTGATGGGATTTCGGTGGATCAAAAAGGAGATGCGCCAGTTTATATCGCCTTCAATAAACCGGTGGGCATTGTTTGTACAACAGATACACGCGTGGAAAAAGATAATATCATTGACTTTATTAATTTCCCAACGCGAATTTTCCCCATTGGTCGTTTAGATAAACCTTCTGAGGGACTCATTTTCTTAACCAACGATGGCGACATTGTAAACAAAATTTTACGTGCGCGCAACCAACACGAAAAAGAATATGTGGTTACAGTAAACAAGCCCATTACCCAAGAATTTATTGATAAAATGGGACAGGGAGTGCCTATTTTAGATACTGTAACGCGTCCTTGTGAAATCAAGCAAACCCATAAAAAGGAATTTAAAATTATTCTTACTCAGGGCTTGAATCGACAAATTAGACGGATGTGTGAGTACCTTGAATACCGAGTGGTAACACTAAAACGCACACGAATCATGAATGTCGGATTAGATGTTCCCGTTGGTAAATGGCGTAATCTCACCAAAGCAGAATTGACTGAAATTAACCGCATGGTAGAAGATTCAGCAAAAACGCAAGATGTTTAATGGGTGGCTATTGCTACTACTAATCCCTCGTTTGAGCGTACATTAAACACGGTATCATCTTCAAAGATGAAGTATTGCCCTTTGATGCCTTTTAAGATGCCAGTATAATTTTCGACCTTAATTAGATTTAAACTTTTTACTTTTTCAGGATAACGTTCCACAGGAAAAGGAAGCGTGAGAATGCTTTCATCCTGAACGATATAAGGTTTCAGCTCCTTGGGTAAGGCATCGATGGCTTTGTTGCGTTCTTCATGCCAATCGATATCGGGAACCGCTTGAAATTGAAGCATTTTTCGCCAATTTGTTTTGTCTGAAAAATGCTCTTTTAGTGCTACTTCTCCTACACCAGCGAGGTAACGATTAGGAACTTCTAGCAAGGCTAAAGCTTGATGCGCTCCTTGGTCAATCCATCGGGTAGGCACCTGTGTTTTACGCGTAATGCCAACTTTTATATGACTCGAAAGCGCTAAATACACTATGTGTGGCTGGAGCTGCACTCTCTTCTCATAGGCCAGGTCCCGGTCTTCAATGTCTAAGTGTGCTTTACTTAGTTCCGGACGCATGATCCAATCGCCTGCTTGCGGGCTTTCAAAAAAACAATTTTTACAAAATCCCTGCCTAAAAATTGCCTCGGTTCTTTTGCAGTTTAAACATTCATATCCTTTGTGTGACAATGAAATTGTTTTGTTGATACATTGGTTCATGTGAAGGAATTGACCTGATAGATTCAAGTAATAATTGATCTCTTGACTTATTTCGGTTTGCATTTTTTGGAGAACTCCTGTAAACATATCGCGGAAAGGATTAATTTTATGCTAAAGATATATATTCTATGCCTTTCCCCTTATTCAATTCCATAGCTTCTTGGTTTTTAAAAAAGCGTATTCATCAAATTGACCTTTTTTTAAGGTATCCCAATGAAGTGCAACAAGAAGTCCTTCAAGATTTGCTTGGCTTTGCTCACAAGACTAAGGTAGGGTCTACCCACGATTTTGGTTCCATTCATCGGTATGAAACTTTTGCAGAACGCGTTCCTATTGTAACCTATGAAGACATTGCAAGCGATATCGATGCAAGTAGAAATGGTGCCCAAAATTTATTTTGGCCAACACCTATAAAATGGTACGCAAAATCAAGTGGAACGACCAATGCCAAAAGTAAATTTATTCCAATGAGTGTCGAAGCTCTGGAAGATTGCCATTACAAGGGAGGTAAAGACATGCTGTCTCTTTATATTAACAATAACCCTGAAGCACAACTGTTTACAGGGAAGGGTTTGCGTATGGGGGGGAGTCAAGAAATGTACCAAAATGCACACAGTTCTTTTGGAGACTTATCGGCGATTATGACCGAAAACCTTCCCTTATGGGCTGAGATCAATACTACACCCAGCTTAAACGTTTCGTTAATGGCAGAATGGGAAGCTAAGCTAGCGGCAATGGTTATGGAGTGTTCGAAGGAAAATGTCACCAGTTTGGTTGGTGTACCTTCTTGGATGTTGGTGCTGCTTCACAAAATATTGGGAGCATCACCAGATAAAAAGCTAAGTGATATCTGGCCAAATCTTGAAGTCTATTTCCATGGCGGAGTAAGTTTCCGTCCTTATCAAAATCAGTATGAAGCTCTTTTTGAGGGGCAAAAGGTTAAGTATTACGAAATATATAATGCTTCTGAAGGCTTTTTTGCCATTCAAGATCAAAATGATTCTGACGAATTATTGCTTATGCTAGATTATGGTATTTTCTATGAATTCATTCCTCTTGGAGAGAGCGATAACGCCATTATTCCGCTGGATAACGTTCAATTGGGGGTTCACTATGCACTTGTCATAACAACCAACGCTGGTTTATGGCGCTATAAAATTGGCGATGTAATACGCTTTACTTCCTTGTCTCCCTATCGCATTCAAATTACCGGGAGAACCAAGCATTACATCAATGCATTTGGCGAAGAATTGGTGGTTGAAAATGCAGATCGGGCAATTGCTCATGCGGCCAAGCATTGCGGTGTTGAGGTGTTGGACTATACTGCTGCTCCTGTTTTTATGCAGGATACAACCAGAGGCGGTCACGAATGGGTGATTGAGTTTCTTTTTCCACCATCAGATATAGAGCAATTCACATGTGCCTTAGACGCTGAAATTCAGCAATTAAATTCTGATTATGAAGCCAAAAGATACAAAAGTTTGACCATGCAGCTTCCTACAATACATATTGCTAGAAAAGGACTTTTTTACGATTGGCTGGAGGTGAAAAAGAAGTTGGGGGGGCAACATAAAGTCCCTCGCCTGTCTAATGACCGTGAATTGCTTGAAATTTTACTCGAAATGAATGCCTAGGAAACAGCTTTAAGCTTAGAAGTGTTTACTTTTTTAAGTTGCCCTTCAGCATATGCTTTGGTGACTTTTAAGGTGGTTTCTTCTCCTCCAGGCATGTCAAACATCGCCTGATTCAAAATGGCTTCACAAAGCGAACGTAATCCTCTTGCCCCTAAATTGTATTCCAATGCTTTATCGACAATAAAGTCCAACGCTCCATTGGTAAATTCTAAGCTTATCCCGTCCAATTCAAACAATTTAACGTATTGCTTGGTTAAAGCGTTTCTTGGGTCTGTTAAAATAGAACGCAAGGTTTCTCTGTCCAAAGGATGCATATAGGTAAGCACTGGTAAACGACCAATGATTTCTGGGATCAAACCAAAGGACTTAACATCTTTCGGGTTAATATATTGTAAAAGGTTGTCTTTGTCAACCTCTTCTGTGGTATTGGCCATTTTGTATCCAATGGCTTGTAAATTAAGTCGTTTATTGATTTCTCTTTCGATTCCGTCAAAGGCACCTCCTGCAATAAAGAGAATGTTGGAGGTGTCGACTTCTATAAATTTTTGATCGGGATGCTTGCGTCCGCCCTTTGGGGGAACATTGACAACAGTTCCTTCCAGTAGTTTCAGCAGCGCTTGTTGCACTCCTTCTCCCGAGACATCTCTGGTGATAGATGGGTTATCACTTTTGCGCGCAATTTTATCGATTTCATCAATAAAAACGATTCCTTTCTGTGCGTTTTCCAAATCATAGTCAGCGGCTTGTAGGAGGCGTGTCAAAATACTTTCAACATCTTCTCCAACATATCCAGCTTCCGTTAAAATGGTTGCATCCACAATGGCAAGCGGCAGCTGAAGCATTTTGGCAATGGTTTGCGCCAATAAAGTCTTTCCTGTTCCTGTTTGACCAACCAAAAGGAGGTTACTTTTTTGAATTTCAATTTCCTCGTCAATTTGAGGATTCAAAATTCGCTTATAGTGATTGTATACCGCTACAGACAAAACTTTTTTAGCATCATTTTGCCCAATAACAAACTGGTCCAAAAAGGATTTAATTTCTTTAGGAGGTTTTAGTTCGAATTTGGAAGCTTCAGTAATTGATTCCGAACTTTCTTCCTCCACAATTCCATGTGCTTGAGCAATACATCGATCACAGATGTGTGCATCGAGACCTGCAATCAATAAATCGGTTTGTGGTTTTGCTCTACCGCAAAAGGAACAGGTTAATTCTTCTTCGCTCATGGAAAATGGGGGTTATTTTGTCAATACTTCGTCGACCATACCATAGGCTTTAGCCTCTTCGGCTTTCATCCAATAATCTCGGTCGCTGTTCATGGTGATTTTCTCCATGGTTTGACCCGAATGTTTTGCGATGATTTGGTATAACTCGTCTTTGAGTTTTATTATTTCACGTGCGGTTATCTCGATATCTGACGCTTGACCTTGCGCTCCACCAAGTGGTTGGTGAATCATTACGCGCGAGTGAGGAAGCGCTGTACGCTTTCCTTCTTGGCCAGCACACAACAAAACAGCTCCCATAGAAGCCGCCATTCCGGTACAAATTGTAGCAACATCTGGTGTGATGTATTGCATGGTGTCATAAATTCCTAGACCGGCATAAACACTTCCACCAGGCGAGTTAATGTACATTTGGATGTCACGTTTTGCATCAACAGATTGTAAAAACAATAGTTGTGCTTGTATGATATTGGCTACTTGATCATCTATTCCTGTACCCAAAAACATGACGCGATCCATCATTAATCGGGAAAAAACGTCCATTTGAGCAACATTCATTTGACGTTCCTCAATGATATAAGGCGTCATGCTACTTGTGATCTTATCGTAGTACATGGCATTGATGCCATGATGTTTGGTTGCGTATTTCTTAAACTCTTTCCCGTAATTCATTTGAACTTTTTTTATTATAAATAAATGTACACAAATTTATTGTGCTGAGCCATATGCCTCTTTTACAAAGGCTTCATAATTCACTTTCTTTAGCTTAAGGTTGGCGTTTTCTTTGTAAAATTCCAATAATTTTTGACTCATCAATTGATCAGACAAACGTTTGGTTTCTTCTTGGTTACTAAAGATACGTGCTGTAATATCATCCAACTCTTTGTCTGCAGGGTTCAATTGCCCATACTGCGCCATTTGTTGTTTAATCATGTCTTTGGCAAAACTTTGCAATTCTTCGAATTTAACCTGTAGGTCATGATTCTTAATCAGATTCCCCTCGATCAATTGGTAACGAATTCCTTTTTCAGACTTATCGTATTCTTCGATCGCTTCTTCTTCGGTCAACGGTTGTTCACCACTGTTTTGCAACCAACGGATTAAAAATTCTTTGGGTAAACCAAATTTAGTTGCATCGATTAAACTTTCGGTCACATCATTGAGTAACTTTTGATCGGTTTGTTGAACAAACTGCTTTTCGATCCCTTCTTTAATTTTGTCTTTCAACTCAGTCACATTTTTAACTGTTCCTGGCTCGTAGAGTTTATCAAATAACTCTTGATCCAATTCAGCTAAAATACGCTTGTTGGCTTCTGTGACAGTCAAACTAACTTCAGCAGGAATATCGACCAAAGCATCAGCAGTAACGCCAAATGCGCGTGCTGCAATATGATCTTCTGTAAAGAGGCCTTTTGTTTTGAGAGTGATGGACTCATTTAGTTTAGCTGCTTTTAGTGCATCAGTATTTTTCTTTCCTTTGAATTGATCGAATTCAATGGTAGGTTTGGTGTCGATGGCAGCTTCCTCGTTGGTGATATGAAGTGTGAGTTCAAAGCCTTTGTCAATGCTTGTCTGAGCCTCCAACTTCCCGTACTGCTTTTGCAAATAGGTAAGTTGCTCATCAATCATTTTTTTATCTGCTTCAATTTGAAACTGAGTGATGGCTTTCTTTCCTTTAATTTTCACCTCAAAACTTGGTGCAAATCCTAGTTCAAATTCAAACGAAAGTTGATCTGCTTGCCAGTCAATTTCATCTTGCATAACAGGCAACGGATTTCCCAGCAATTCGAGTTTTTCTTCTTGAATATAATTATTGAGGCTTTCCTGCAATAGTTTGTTGACCTCTTCGGCCGTTACAGCTGTTTCATACTGCTTCTTGATCATGCCCATGGGTACATGTCCTTTTCTAAAGCCAGGTATGTTGGCGTTTTTTTTGTAATCTTTCAAGATAACATCTACTTTTTCAGTAAAATCTACTTGTTCGATTGAAATAGCAATTTTTGCATTTAAAGCATCGACGTCTGTTATAGTAATTTGCATGAATTTTTTTCAATAAATTAGTGCGCAAAAATAAGGTTTTAAAATGGTTCTACAAACCTGAGTAAGTGGAGATTTCTTTAAATTGATGTATATGCAGTAAATAGAGAAGTTTCTTACAAAATAAAATAGTACATTTGCGGCTTAATTAATAACCCGAGCGTCGGGCACGCTCACAATTAATATGATATGCCAGTAAAAATTAGACTACAAAGACACGGTAAAAAAGGAAAACCATTCTATTGGGTCGTTGCGGCCGATGCACGTGCAAAGCGTGACGGACGTTACCTAGAGAAAATTGGAACCTACAACCCAAACACCAATCCTGCAACAGTTGAAATCAACGTTGATACTGCAGTAAAATGGTTAGAAAATGGGGCTCAACCAACTGACACAGCAAGAACATTGTTATCCTACAGAGGAGCTTTGTTAATGCATCATTTAAATGGTGGAGTGCGCAAAGGTGCACATACACAAGAAGAGGCAGACGCTAAATTCGAAGTATGGTTAGAGAACAAAGAAGGTGAAATTCAAGCCAAAGTTGATGGTTTATCTAAATCTGAAGCAGCCGCTCGTAAGAGTGCTTTGGACGCTGAAAAAGCGGTAAACGAAAAACGTGTGGCTGATGCAAAAGCATTGGTCGATGAGGCTGCCGCTGTAGAAGCTGCTGCTCAGGCTGAGGCTGCTGCTGAAGAAGCTGCTGCTGCTGCAACAGAAGAAGAAGCTCCTGCTGCAGAAGTTGCTGTTGAAGAAGCTCCTGCTGCTGAGGCACCTGCTGTTGAAGAAGCTCCTGCTGAAGAAGACAAACCAGCTGCTGAATAAATTTACATGAAAAGAGAGGACTGCTTCTATCTCGGAACCTTCGTCTCAAAATTCAGTTTTAAAGGAGAATTACTAGCCAAGCTAGATACCGATTCCCCTGAAGACTCTACAACATTGGAATCAATCTTTGTAGAAGACAAACAAAGATTGATTCCTTTTTTTGTTGAAAATGCGCTCTTGCAAAAATCTAAATTACTTCGTTTGAAACTCGAAGATGTTGATACCGAAGCTGAAGCTGACCGACTCATAAAAAAAGATCTTTACCTTCCGCTAACATTACTTCCAGAGTTGGAAGGGAATAAATTTTATTACCACGAAGTTACTGGCTTCACTATTGGAGAAGAAGGGCAAGAAGCAATTGGTAACATCAAAGGAGTGATTGATCAAACAGCTCAAGCTCTATTTGAAGTCACAGGAGAATTTGATGTACTTATCCCAATACACGATGATTTTTTAGTTAAAGTTGATCGTGAAAAGAAACATATCACAGTAGCCTTACCCAACGATTACTTGGATTTGTACCGATAATGAAATCCGCTCTTTTTCATTTTAAACAATTTTCGATTCGCCAACAAGACAGTGCCATGAAAATTGGGACCGATGGCGTTTTGCTGGGTGCCTGGGCAATGCTTTTGACGGAAGATTGTTTTGTTTTAGATATTGGCACTGGCACTGGGCTTGTTGCCTTGATGCTTGCCCAACGTTATCCAAATGCAATAATAGATGCAGTAGAACTCAACGAAGCTGCTGCTTTAGAAGCGAAGTTTAATTTTAAGAATAGCCCATGGTCAAATCGATTAAATGCTATTCACGCACCTGTGCAAGATCATGCTTTAAACACACCTTTAAAGTATGATCACATTGTTTGTAATCCCCCCTTTTATCAAGGCGCGTATCCTATCGACAACAATGCAAGAGATAGCGCACGCAACAACGCATCTCTCCCGTTTTCAGTGTTGTTTGCGTCGATCAATTCTCTTTTAAAGGTGACCGGAATCTGTTTACTTATTGTTCCATTTACCGCCTTTGAAGTTGTGATTCTTGAGGCGGAAAAGAATGATTTATTCTTACTCCATTCTACTAAAGTAAAAGGAAATGATGATGCGCCTTTCAAACGCGTATTACTTTCTTTTTCTCGTGAGCAGAATGTTCCCACGGAAAACGACCTCTGTTTAGAGCTTAGTCGTAATATACGTACGCTTGCGCATCAAGAATTGGTGAAAGACTTTTATTTGGCAAAGCCCTAGAAGTCAAATACAAAACCAAACGAAGGTAAAGGTGTCTGAGTTCTGTCGGTATCAATAACAATTAAGTTTCTTGGCTGTATTTCCTGTCCAGTTTCGGTTCTTTCCAGACCATATTCTTGCGGACGTGGAACGGCTTGTGCCAAAAAGTTTTGCACTTCGAGATAAAAGTTAAACGACAAGCGTTTGAAGTTCCATTTCTTATCAATTCGAATGTCTCCTTGAGTGAATGCTTCTAGACTAACATCGCCTAGTCTATTGTAGTCCAATACAATGCGTGGGTAGTCTGCTAAACTGGCAGCAACGTCTGTAGGGACGAAGGGAGTTTTCCCAGCATAACGATACCGTAGAGACACTTCCCAATTTCGTTTCAGTTTATATCCTCCAGTAAAAGAGAGTAAGTTTCGACTGTCCCAAACCGTTGGGAGTAAGGGACCATTCTCTTGACTGAATTGACTGAAGAAATAAGTGTAGGCAAGTACCCCGTAAAAGTTTTTGGTTAATTTTTGTTGGAAAAGAACTTCCATACCATAGCTTTGGCCTTCCCCCGAATCAACGATTGGCTCATTCCCCAAAACTTCGAATCCACCCCCTTTGTTGGCCAAAGATACTTGGTCCAAAACTGAAACGGGATATTGACTGTAGTCCTTTAAAAACCCTTCAATGGTTATGCGTGAAGTTGGCGACCAATTGTATTCTACTCCCACAACATAATGATCACTCTGTGTATAACGATTATTTTGGTTGATGAAGTTCCCCGCTAAATCCTGGAACCCAAGCATGGTGTAGGTTGGCATTTTAAAATAGCGCCCCACTGAGGCGTTTACTTTCCAACGCTCGTCTTCTGTGAGACGATAGCTTGCTGCTACTCTAGGAGAAAAATTATCAATCAAACTTGATCCTGTGGTGAAACTGTCTGCATCAAGACGCACACCAAGTGAAAGGGATAAACGTTCTTTAAAATAGGATCTGCTGGCTTTTCCAAAGAATCCGTATTTAGTAAAATTGATAGAAGTCGCATAGTTGAAGTTCTCTAAGAGAGATAGGGTAGCGTTAGAATACTTCGATAATTGCAAGTTTAATCCGTAACTATATTTCCAGTCCCCCGAATATTGCGTGATTTTTGAGCGCAATTTGGTTTCTTGTTCTATTGCATCATTTTCAAAAAGTAATCCACTTTTGCTTTCGTTTTCTCGAAAACGACTGAATAAGTTTTGCAAACGATTTGTGCTTAATGTAGTAAGCATACGGCCGTCACCACTTTTAAATTTTCGTGTCCATGAAAGACCAAGCGTGGTTGTTCTTTGTTGAATAATTGGAACCTGTTCAATGGTTGCTTGTTGTTCTGCATCAAATTCATCTGGCGCAACAACCGAGAAATCATCAATAGATCCTAAGCCAATAAAACTTATGCTGTTGTAGGTGTCAAAGCTATGGGTAAGTTTCCATTGATAATCCCAGTAATCTGGGCGAATGGGGAGTCCTACCAGTTCAAAAATAAACTGCAAGTAACTTCTTCGTGCAGAGAGCATCAGGGTAGTATTCGACCGTTCCTTATTTCCTTTAAAAAGGGGCGTATTGATTGTGATTCCTGCCTCACTTGCACCAATACGTACTTTGGCGGCGAAATCCTTGGTATAACCATCGCGTTGTTCGAAAGCTAAAACACCAGAAAGCGGATTGTCATATTCTGCACCAAAAGCAGAAGAAGAAAGTGTTACATTTCGAATGAAGTCTACATTGAGCATTCCCACTGGACCACCTGCACTTCCTTGAGTGCTAAAGTGATTGATGTTTGGGATTTCAATTCCATCTAGGTAGTATACACTCTCGTTTGGCGCTCCACCACGGATGATGAAATCGTTTCTAAATCCTCCAATGGAAGGGGAGATTCCAGGAAGACTTTGTGCAACTTTTGCAATGTCATTGTTTCCACCAGGATAGGTTTCTATTTCTACAGCAGACAAGGACTGTGTTGAAAGTGGAGTTTCTTTAGTTGTTCTAAATGAGCTTTTGACCACCACAACTTCGTCGAGAATTTGGTTGTCTTCTTCTAGTTTAAATAATAGGTCGGCTGTCCCAACCGATTTGACAATTACATTGAATTTTGTTTCTGAAGTGTAGCCCAAAAAGCTCGCAACGATACTATATGTTTGTGGTGTTACATCTTGAATACTGAAATATCCATCTGTCCCTGTAATTACACCAATGGAAGTTCCTTCAATAATTACGGTGGCTCCTTCTAGTGGAAGAAGTGTTTTGTTGTCGATTACTTGACCTGTTAGTGTTCCATTGCTCTGGGCACTAACCATTGTTATTAGTAAAATAAAAAGGGTAGAAAGCTGGTTTTTTAGCATCATATTTTTTTTACAAAAATAGACTAGCTATGTGAATGCAGCAAAGTTTTGTTTAACTTTTTTAATGCAAAAGTTAAACAGTTAATTTTTGCGCTTTCGCCGCTTTTTTTTTGTTTTATTAAGACGTTCTATTTCCTTTAATTTTTTTTCTTCTTGTTCAAGATCGTATGCTTGTCGGAGGCCTTCGATATCATCAGTGCTAATGGTTTCTTGATCGGGGGCTTGAAGCGCAATATCTTCTACCGAAAATGACTCTTTGTTCGTTTGGTTTCGCATGATTTCACGCGCAGTGTTGAGGTTGTAATAGATACCAGGATCAATCATCTTGTTGGCAATGTAGTTTTCTTTTTTCTTTTTATCCCAACGAATAAAAATGAACCCTCCTTGTGTGTTTTCGTTATATTTGACTCGGTATATACGTGCACTGTTGGGAAGCGTTTGATAAACTTCAATGGTTTCGATAATGTACCCAGCCAAATCGAGTAATTCTTCTACAAAGATCATTTGCCCCTCACTGCTTTTGTCATTTAACGGTTCGAAATATTCCTCTTCTACATATTCCTCGTCCGCATAATATTGATCATTAGTTTGTGCAGATAAAGCCGCAGTCACCAATACAATAAAAAGGAAGGATGGTTTAATAGTCACTCGTTTTTTTTGTTTTAAAGTACAGAAAAATAAAGTAAAGAGAGGGGGCGTAAAAAAATGTTTTAAAAAAGTGCAATGGAACAAGGGTAAAATAGAAACGATTTACTCCAATAATACTAGCTGCAATACTAGCACTAAAGAGGCCAAGGCAAAAGTAAAGGGATGTCTTTGTTTTGTTGTTAAAGTTGACAACAAAACTAAAAGCACAGGCAAAGGATAATGACAACGCGTAGATTAATGTGGGGATGAAGACATCAGCCATGTAGGGCTGAATAAAATACATCAAGAAGAAAAAGTAAATTCCATAGATATAGAAAGCTAGGCTCATTTTGGATTTCTTGAGGGCTTCATGCATGGAAGTATCTAGCTCTCTGTAGAGAGAAAAACTAAATAGGATGCTTGCTCCCCAATAGGCTGTTAGACCAGAAATAAAATAATTAATATCTGTACCTAAGATCATAACATCTCCCACTAAACAAAATGCAAACGCAAAGTAGATGGTTTGATCTTTTCTTTTTAGATGAGCGTATAATACCATTAAAATAAGTGGAGGAAGTGGCGTCAGAGTATATTCCATCATAGTCCACTGAGCTACTTTTGCTATGGCAATTGTTAAGTAGCAGGTCCAAAAGGCCAATAAAAGTATTTTTTCTGCCGTACTTCTAATCATTTGGTAAAGTTTTTAGGTGTATGTTCATACATAAAATAGAAGCAAATTAGCAATTGTGCCAAAATGTAAAGCCCTCGAACTGTTACAGAAATGATAATGTTATCCTCAATAAATAATTGATAGCAAATTTTACTTGCGTCCACAAACAAAATAAGAATGCAAATAAGGAAGCTCAGACGGAATATGTTTTTAGGGTTTTCGATGAAAAGCAAACTCACGATAAACCCCAAAAAAGCAAGGGTAATGGCATAAGCGAGCATTACAAAATAATAATCACCAAGATTAGGGCCCAAAATGCCAATAATTCCAACCACATAAGATGTGAATATGGCTAAGAGAATGAATGTACTTCTTTTTTTGAATTTTGCTTAAAGGTATTTGTTTAAGTCATTCATGGTTAAATGAGAAAACAGCAAGAGTGTTCCCCAAAAGCAAATCAGACCAGCAATTGTATAGCTTGGACTTTTAAACATAAACAATAAATTCCCAATCCAGGAAATGAAAAGAATAAATAAATAGGCACTACTTTTTTCTTCTTTGTGTAGGTAAAAGCCCATTAAGAAGAGAATTATCAATGGTTTTGTCAATTGTTCTAAGAGGAGAAAATCGTTGTATAATGCGAAAATATTTATCGCCGAATTTGCACAAAAAGCAGCAAGAAAAATTAGGGAATAGCTTTTTTTTGCATACTTTTAATAAACACACTTAAATATACAAAAATTAATTTATTAAGATTTTCTCAACAACAGGCTTATTAAATACTGTGCAGGGATGTAAGTAATCATCACCCAATGTGTAAATACAGCTTCAGAAAAGTAAAAAGCATCAAAGGCGATCATGCTATCTGAAACCATAAAAAGGAAACATCCCATGGCTAAATGGGTGGTTGTTTTTGTTTTTGTTTCTCTCCAAAGGAGAATGCCTAGGAATCCAGTGATGGACAAAGTACAGGCATAAAGACCTATGGGTATCAAAAGATCGCCCAGTCTAGGAAACATAATATAGATAGTGCCAATCAAATACGCACCCACCAAAGCTAAAGGCAGTAGCGCTTTTCTTTTTGAAAATTGTTGTCCAAGTGTTCCGCCTAAGAGCGACAACATTAAGGAACAATAGAGTAACTGGGTTGTCCAAAATGCAGCAATTCCAGCGATGAAAAAAGAAGTGCTTTCAGGGATTAATAATGTATCTCCCAGCCAGGAAAAAAGCAAGGCAATAATGTATTTTTTAGAAGGTTTTCCTTGCGAGATAACCAGTGCAATCAATGTGGGAATAATTATTATTTTACTCCCTGCAGCGAGTAAGTCAAGGCCGTATATTTTTGCCCACACATTTAGTATGCTTACGACTATAAATAGTCCAAGTAGGATTTGGTTTTTTTGCATGACAAGGCTAATTTATACTTTTTTCACCACATAAGTAACTACCCCCCAAATGATAAGTTCATTGTCTTCGGTTACCTTGATTGGTGAGTAATTTGGATTCTCTGCCATGAGGTAAACACATTCTGCCTCAACCTTGAGTCGCTTTACGGTAAATTCTCCATCGATAAAGCAAACGGCAATGGCGTTGTCCAGCGGTTCTTTGCTTCGATCAATAACCAATAAATCCCCGTCGTCTAGTCCTGCACCTTGCATGGACTGACCGGCAACCCGTGCATAAAAAGTGGCTTCTTCGTTTTTTACAACCTCTTGGTCAATGCTAATACGGAGTTCCTTGAAGTCATCGGCAGGAGAAGGAAAGCCAGCAGACACTCCTGTGTTGGCTAGAGGAATATGATGTGTTTTTTCTTCGGCAGGTTTGAAAAAAATTAAATTTTCGGTCGTTTTATTCATTGTTTTTTTTCGGGATTGATGCAAATAACTTCACTCAGTTCTGTTGTAAAACGAGCAGAAAGGTGTTCTTGCCGCATTTTCCATGTTTTATTTAAATCTTGATTGGCCAATTTTATGCGATGAGGGCCAAAGCGCAAGTGAAGCTTGTCTATTGTTTGCATTAGGGTGTCGTGCTTGTTTTGATCACCGTGGAACAGGTTCAATTGTTTTTCGTTCGAGGGACTAAGTCCCATTAAAACCACACCAGCTTTTTTGTAATCAACCCCATCTTTATAAATGCTTTTCAGGCCAAAAGCAGCATATTTTGCTAGGGTAATACTCGAGTCTGTGGCATAAGGAAGGGTTACTACACAGCTGTTGCGGTACTGTTGACTATCTTTTTTGTGAGGATTACTCCGAACAAAAACAAGTAAGGCAGTGCAACTACTTTTTTGTTGGCGTAATTTTTCAGCGCAACTAACCGCATAGGTGGCAATGCGTTCTTCTACTTCCCAAAATGTATAAAGAGAGGACTGAAAGCTTCGTGTGGTGGCAATGGATTTTTTTGCCGGCTGTGTTTCGTCTAACTCAATACAGGGAATCCCTAGAAGGTCTTTTTTAAGGCGTAACTCTAGTACACTCATGTGTTTTCGTATCCAAGTATCGGGTAAGTTTGAAAAATCATAGGCTGTTTTTACTCCTTGTAACTCTAGTCGTTTTACATGGCGCCGCCCAATGCCCCAAATGTCTTTTGTTTTGGTCCATTTGAGTGCTTTGATCCGCTGCTCTTCGGTCTGCATTAGGTAAACTCCCCCAGTTTTAATCGCATATTTTTTGGCAATCTTATTGGCGATTTTAGCCAAGGCCTTGCTGGGGGCAATGCCCACAGAAACTGGGATTCCAGTCCATTTTTGCACCTGTTTTTTCATGGCCAGTCCTTGTGCATTGAGATCAAAGTGATCAAAACCATCGAAGAGAAGAAAAGCTTCATCGATACTGTATATCTCAATATTTGGCGTATAGCTTTCTAGGATTTTCATGACGCGACTACTCATGTCGCCATAGAGTGGATAATTGGAAGAAAAAACAGTGATCTTTTCTCGCGCAAAAACCTCTTTATATTGAAAAGCCGGGGCTCCCATGGGAATGCCCAATGCCTTTGCTTCGTTGCTTCGCGCAATGACACAACCGTCATTGTTGGATAAAATAACGACGGGTTTGTTCTCTAGCTGAGGTTGGAATACCCGTTCACAAGAAGCATAAAAATTATTACAATCGACCAATGCAAACATGTATCAAAAATACATATTTATGTCACCAAGTGGTCCTCGTTTTTTAAAGGAATATGGAGAAAAGAAAAACCCCCTTTTTTTTATTCAATGGATTTGTTTCAAAAACCACGTTTTCGTGGCTAAATGAGAAACAAAAAGTAGAACAGCCCTCTATTTCCTCGAATTAAATATTGTAATTTTGTTTACTAGATTTGACCAGATCGAATATAAATGGATAAATATTCTTTTTTAAACGCTGCGCATACCGGTTATTTTGCGCAATTATACGACCAGTATCTACAACAACCGGACAGTGTAGAACCAAGCTGGCGTGCTTTTTTTCAAGGCTTTGACTTTGGAATGGAAAACAGTTTAGGTGATGAATTTGCTGATGTATCGACAGAAATACCAGCACATTTACAACGTGAATTCAAAGTAGTTCAGCTTATCGATGCTTATCGTACGCGAGGACACCTGTTTACCAAAACCAACCCAGTGCGCGATCGTCGTACGTATACCCCCAATTTAGACATAGAGAATTATGGCCTAAGCAAGGCAGATTTGAACGAGGTTTTTAGCGCAGGAGAAACCATGGGCATTGGCCCAAGTACACTGGCTAAGATAATTGATCATCTCGAGCAAATTTACTGTGATTCTATTGGGGTTGAATATATGTACATTCGTGATCCTGAGAAGGTGAATTGGATTCAGCAACGTTTAAATATCAACAATAACCATCCTTCTTTTTCGGTAGAACAGAAGAAACATATTCTCAAGAAACTCAATCAAGCAATTTCGTTTGAGAACTTTCTTCACACCAAATATGTAGGACAAAAACGCTTTTCATTAGAAGGTGGAGAGTCCTTAATTCCTGCACTCGACGCAGTGGTGGAAGCCGCAGCAGAACAGGGCGTAGAAGAGTTCGTTATGGGAATGGCTCACCGAGGTCGCCTCAACACCTTGACCAATATCTTTGGGAAATCGAGCCGAGACATCTTTTCTGAGTTCGATGGGAAAGACTACGAAGAAGTGGTTTTTGATGGAGATGTAAAATATCACTTGGGCTGGACCTCGAAACGCAGTACGGATACGGGCAAGAAAATCAACATGAATATTGCGCCTAATCCTTCTCACTTAGAGACAGTTGGAGCTGTTGTTCAGGGAATTACCCGAGCAAAACTAGAAAACAAATACAATTTCGACACCAATAAAGTACTCCCAATCATTGTGCATGGAGACGCAGCAATTGCTGGCCAGGGATTGCCTTACGAGATTGTGCAAATGGCTCGCCTGAAAGGGTATGGAACCGGAGGTACAGTACATATTGTTGTCAATAACCAAATTGGGTTTACCACCAATTACTTAGATGCACGTTCGTCTACCTATTGCACCGACGTTGCAAAAGTAACTCTCTCGCCCGTATTACATGTCAACGCCGACGATGCAGAAGCAGTTGTTCACGCAACCTTGTTTGCGTTGGATTTCCGCATGAAGTTTGGAAGAGATGTTTTTATTGACCTCTTGGGTTATAGAAAATATGGACATAATGAAGGTGATGAACCACGCTTTACACAGCCCAATTTGTATAAAGCCATTGCCAAGCATAAAAACCCACGCGACATCTATACCGATAAATTAATTGCACAAGGCATTGTTAACCAAGGTGATATCAAGAAATTGGAGAAAGAGTACAAAGACTCTTTAGAAGTTTATTTACAAGATTCTCGAAAAATAGAGAAAACTGAAATTACGCCTTTCATGCAAGATGAATGGAAAGGTTTTACCCGTGTAGACGAGTCAGAGATGATGAAAGATGTACCCACGGCTGTTTTGGCTGAGGTATTGACTCAGGTTGCTGCCACAATAACAGAGCTACCGGGCGATAAAAAATTCTTGCGTAAGATTGAAAAACTAATCGGCGATCGCAAAAAAATGTTTTTTGAAAATGATGCTATGGACTGGGCAATGGGGGAACTCTTGGCCTATGGAAGTTTATTGGCAGAAGGTCATGATGTGCGAATTTCTGGTCAAGACGTTGAACGTGGAACTTTTTCTCACAGACACGCGATTGTGAAAGCAGAAGAATCTGAAGAAGAAATTATTTTACTCAATACTATTCAAAAAGAGCAAGGTAGATTACGCATCTACAATTCCCTTCTTTCTGAATATGCTGTGGTTGGATTTGACTATGGTTTTGCCATGGCCAGTCCAAATGCATTGACCATTTGGGAAGCACAATTTGGTGATTTCTCCAATGGAGCACAAATAATGATTGACCAGTACATTTCTGCGGCAGAAGATAAATGGAAGTTGCAAAATGGAATTGTTCTTCTATTACCTCATGGCTATGAAGGGCAGGGAGCAGAACACTCTTCTGCACGAATGGAACGCTACTTACAACTCTGTGCAAAAGACAATATGTTTGTTGCAAATTGTACTACTCCAGCAAACTTATTTCACCTTTTACGCCGACAAGTAAAATCGAATTATCGTAAACCCTTGGTGGTATTTACCCCCAAAAGTTTACTTCGTCATCCAGCCGTTGTGTCTCCTTTAAAAGAGTTTAGCACTGGTCGTTTTAAAACAGTAATTGCTGACGATAAAATAGGCCCAAAAGAAGCAAAGAAACTTGTTTTTTGTACAGGTAAATTTTACTATGACCTGTTGAAAGAACGAGAAGAAAGAGGCATAAATGATGTTGCTTTGGTGCGTGTTGAGCAATTGTTCCCACTACCCGTAGCGGCCATTCAAGAGCAATTGGCAGCCTACAAAGGAGTAGAAGATGTTGTTTGGGCACAAGAAGAACCCCGAAATATGGGGACTTGGTCTCATTTGTTATTACACATGCCGGAAGCTGCACGTTTTCGCCCAGCAACCCGACGTTTTTATGGTACTCCAGCAGCAGGAAGTGCCACACGTTCCGCCAAACGCCATAAAGGAGTCATTGATTATGTCTTTGACGCTACAAAAGATAATTTTATTCGTACTAAAAAATAGAGCTAAATTCCCTTCCGATATCGTCAGTTTTATTATACAGAAGAAATTGTTTGGAATTGTATGTTTATATTTAGATATAATAGAGTTAATAAATTAGGTAAAAAGTTTTTATATAAGTTCGATTTAGAAATTGAACAAATTAAAGTTTTGAATTAGAATAAAAAGTAGTTAGTTATGTCAAAAAAAATAATTTCCCTATGTGGGGTGGAAACAAATGGACTAAATCAATGTTTAAGAAATATTGGTTTGTTCTGTGTTTAATGATTGTTGGGTATGTTTTGATTGTAATTACTGCAAATAGTTCTATATAAAAGATAATATGTTATGATATTAGAAATGAAAGTTCCTTCTCCAGGAGAATCGATAACAGAAGTAGAAATTGCCCAATGGCTTGTTGCCGATGGTGACTATGTTGAAAAAGATCAGGCAATTGCTGAGGTTGACTCTGACAAAGCAACCCTTGAACTCCCCGCTGAAGTAAGCGGAACCATCAGCTTGAAAGCAGAGGAGGGAGACGCAGTAGAAGTAGGGCAAGTTGTTTGTCTAATTGACACCGACGGTCAGCCAGCAGACGGTGCAGCTCCTGCTGTAGCAGAACCAGCTCCAGCGACAGAGGCGCCCAAGGTAGAGGTAAAAGCTGAAGCAGCGACAACCTATGCAAGTGGAACAGCTTCTCCAGCAGCCAAGAAAATTTTAGACGAAAAAGGAATTGAATCCAAAAACGTTAAAGGTTCTGGTCGTGACGGCCGTATTACCAAGCAAGATGCTGTAGAAGCAGTCCCTTCAATGGGAACCTCTCCAGCACATGGAAGCCGTGAAACGGGTCGTAAAAAAATGTCTTTGTTACGTAGAAAAGTAGCCGAACGTTTGGTGAGTGCTAAAAATGAGACGGCTATGTTGACCACCTTCAATGAAGCCAACATGAGCCCAATTTTTGCTTTGCGTAACGAATACAAAGAAATCTTCAAAGAAAAACACGGAGTTGGTCTTGGTTTCATGAGTTTTTTCACCAAAGCCGTTGTTCGTGCTTTACAAGAATTCCCTGATGTGAATTCAATGATTGATGGAGACCACCAAATTAAATTTGATTATTGTGACATTAGTGTGGCTGTTTCTGGACCAAAAGGATTGATGGTTCCTGTAGTGCGCAATGCAGAGGGTTTATCTTTCCGTGGAGTGGAAGCAGAAATTAAACGCTTAGCTATTCGAGCGCGTGACGGACATATTACCGTAGACGAAATGACAGGAGGTACTTTCACTATTTCGAATGGAGGTGTCTTCGGTTCCATGCTCTCTACGCCAATTATCAACCCTCCACAATCGGGTATTTTAGGGATGCACAATATCATTGAACGTCCAATAGCGGTTGATGGAAAAGTAGAAATTCATCCGATGATGTTTTTGGCGTTGTCTTATGATCATCGAATTGTTGACGGGCGTGAGTCGGTTGGCTTTTTAGTAGCTGTAAAAGAAGCGCTGGAAAACCCCGTCGAATTATTGATGGATAACAACCCTAAAAAAGCATTGGAACTTTAAAACCAACTGCTTTCTTTCAGTACAAGGCAAGATTGATCATAATCAATACTTGCCTTTTTTTTGTGCAGAAAATCAGCGCCAATGATCCCGTCAATTTTCTCATCGCCTTGTTCGACAAGCGCAGCGTTGATGGTTTCCATATCGATTAGCATAAAAGGAATGCTGGCCAATGCTTTGCTTGCTATGCCTAAGCTGCTTTTCTGGCTTCCAATAGCATTTAGTTTCTCGTTTCCTGCGCTGGTTAAGGGGAGTTCATCACCTTCTTGAATGACTGAAAACTTTGTTGTAAGGGTGTTGTCTAAACAACTATTGGAGGCGCCGGTGTCAATTAAGAAATTTCCCTCTACTCCGTTGAGAAACAATTGGCAAACAAGATGCTTGCTGTTGGTGAATTTCAAAGGAATGGTATAGGTCTCTAAGCTGCTTTTAAACGGGTTTTTCATTGAGACTAAAGATATAAAAATAGTGGATGATCAAATGTCAAATCCCTATTTTTGCTCCATGAAGATGATAGATACCCATACCCATTTATATGTAGAGGAGTTTGACCAAGATAGAGCAGCGGTTATTGAGCATGCTCGCGCAGCAGGAGTCGAAACCTTTTACCTGCCCGCAATTGATAGTGCTTACACGGAGCGAATGCTGGCCCTCGAAGAAGCTTATCCAGATAATATTCGCTTAATGATGGGCCTACATCCCACGCACGTAAAAGAGAATGCCGCTGAAGAATTGGCACATGTAAAGGAAATGTTGGATAAACATTCTTTTTATGCAGTCGGTGAAATTGGTATTGATCTCTATTGGGACAAGACATTCTTAAAGGAGCAACAAGCGGCATTTGAGCAACAAATCAAATGGGCTAAAGAAAGAAAGTTGCCCATTGTTATTCATTGTCGCGATGCTTTTGACGAGGTGTTCGAGGTTTTGGAAGCCAATAAAGGGGAAGATTTATTTGGGATATTTCATTGTTTTACAGGAACACTTGAACAAGCAAAACGCGCGATAGGGTATAATTTAAAACTTGGTATTGGGGGTGTGGTTACCTTCAAGAATGGCAAGATTGATCAATTTTTGGCGCAATTGCCACTCACATCAATTGTTCTAGAAACGGATGCCCCTTATTTGGCACCTGCTCCGTATAGAGGAAAAAGAAATGAAAGTGCCTATTTATCTCTGGTAGCAAAGAAATTAAGTGCTATTTATTCGCTACCAGTTGAAGAAATTGTTAACCAGACCACCCAAAATGCGTTGGCTGTATTTGAAACAGGGATTTAATCTGTTTTTTTATCCAAAATAATTTCAAGGGGACGTATTTTTTTTGTTATTTCGGGACGAATTAGAGAGGTGGCCGAGCGGTCGAAGGCGCATGCCTGGAAAGCATGTATACGTGCAAACGTATCGAGGGTTCGAATCCCTTCCTCTCTGCATATACACCCTGCAAGCTCAATGTTTACGGGGTTTTGTTTTTTTTGTGGGTCGGGGTGTGGGTCCAAACTCTTTTTTTAGCCCTAAAAGATGTGACTGATCCGAGCGATTTGACCATGTTCTGGATGATGCAAAAATCCCTCGATTGCTTTTATGGATCGATAGCCATTTCGATCATGCCAGGAATCTGTCCCAGATGGAGATCTCAGTGATTCAATGTTCACTTTTCCAATGTCTTTCGATGTCTTATGGTGAACGTGGTGAGTGTATATGTGTCGATGCTTTGTTTTGGCCCAATCTTCTGGCGTTTCTTCAGCCATTAGCAATGGAAGGTCATTTTGTTTTGCCCCGTCCCCATGTGTGGCCCCTATGAGGTTTGTTCCATATCGGAAATATTTTCGATGTGCAATGGAACAATCAAAAGTGATATTCTCATTCTTATGAAACCAGGTTTTGATCACATCTGACAAAAAGAATCCTGAGACATAGTCATGATTCGATGGACAATGGATGTAGTGCACATCGGCAACTGTGATTAATTTCTCCAAAACCTCAACAATCACATCCTTTGCTGTTAGATAATTTTCATACCACATGCCATCGGTGTCCTGGGGTGTGTTGCTTGTTGTGGTCCTTTTGGCGTTGTCGGTGTGCAAAATATCATTTCCACCAATGAACAGGATTTGATCAATGTTGAATGATGAGGTTTTGTCAAGTATTCCCTGGACACCCTCATGAACTCTTTTGGATGCAATTTCTACATCATAAGCATCACCAGTCTCAAAGGCTGTGGCCAATTTATCGATGTGAATGTCAGCTGGATCAATGACCAAAAGGTGAGAATCTTTTGATTGCTGTCTATTTAGCTTTGGATAGACTGGAGCGGCCTGGAGCATTTCATCTTTAAGCACATCAAGAATAACAAAATTTGGTTATACCTACTTGATCGTAAACTTTGTGACATGCCAGTCACACGATTCCTAGCTCCTAGAGTCTTGGATTTGAACCATTTGTTGCAGCAACCCAAACAGAACAGCGGTAAGACCAGGGTTCGTCCTGCTTTGATCGAGATCATTTCACATGCTGGAATTGTCAACCATATTGATGGCTTGTTCATTAAAGCACACCCAAATCATGTGGTTGCAAAAAAAAGTGTTGCTACCAATATGCTAACACTTGATCAACTCGTGGGGCTTCTTAATTGTTTGCTCACAATTCGTTTGCTAGTGAACGGTTTCTAATAAGACAATAAACTAGTCAATTTTTACTTTTTTGATGTTATCGTCGTACACCCTGTCAATCAATATATGACGTGGATCAATTGCAGCTTTAGCCGGAATAGAATCTGCAATTATTGTAACCATTGTTTTGGCATTGGTCAGGTGAATTCGTTTTTGATGCATCAATATTTTCTCATCGGTATCTGTAAAGAGACCAATATCAATCCATTCATTTAATTCAACCGCAGATTCATTTCCAATAGAATCTGCCTTTATTTTGCTCGCTTCAATTTCAAGGGTAACTTCATATTCCCCACTTTCCATAAGGATTGCACTGGCAGAAATCAATCGATTATCGTATAGAGTAATTTCTTTAAACCAGTCCTTAATCAGATAATTTAAGGAATCGGGAACTTTTGGTTCTAGATAGGAAAGGAAATCTAGCGAAGTTGGATAGGGTGTTGTGTATTTATATGCGGTCAAAAATTCACTTAAGGCTTCATTTACCTTATCTTCACCAATATAATCTTGGAGTGCATATAGAATCACACTTCCTTTTCCGTAGTGAATATAGGATTGGTTTTCAACTTTATACAAGGGTAGTTCCTTTTCCAACTCTCCTGCTCTTCCCCGCAGATAGCGATCGTGGTCATACTTTAAAAATTCGCGCATTTCCATGGGTGTTTTCGCGATACTCTTCATGGTCATTAGGGAAGAATATTCTGAAAAACTTTCGCTCAACATGGTTCCACCTTGCATGTTGGCGCCAACGACTTGGTGTGCCCACCATTGGTGTGCCATCTCGTGGGCAATTACTGCATCAATTACATTGTTTTTGTCTTCATCTTCTAAATTGATGACAAATCCAAAAGCTTCAGAATATGGCATAGTTCCTGGAAAAGCCTGAGCAAAAGTGGAGAAACGAGGGAATTCAATGATACGGCATTGCTTGTGTGTATAGGGGCCAAAATTCTTGGTGTAATATGTCAATGAACGTTCAACAGCATCAAGCATTTTTTCAATATTTACACCGTGTTTTTTATCGTGGTAAATTTCAATATCTACCCCCTCCCAATTGCGTTTGGCGATTTTATATTTTGCTGAAATAAAGGAGTAAAAATTTTGTGACGGATGATCCACTTGATAGCGGAAATATTTACGATCGCCCTCTTCCCATTCTTCTAATAACGAACCTGGAGCTATTGCGATTTGATCTTTGGAGGTAGATATAACGGTTTCTACATTTATGTAGTCAGAAAAACCATTGGTTAGGTAGTTTTCCATACAGTTAACCCCACAATTCTCTTCCAAGGCAGGCATTCTGTCTTTTGGAGGCAATTTGTATTTACGGCGTTTATTTCGACTACTCAATTCTTTACCACTGTCATATCCAATACCAGGTAAGATTTGAAAATTATTTAAAAAAGAACCGTTTTTAATGATACTGGTGGAAGCGCCTCCATTGGCAAACCCTTTGGTACGGTAGCTCGTTTTTATTTTAACTTCTAGGGTGTCTCCAGCAACAAATGGTGGGTCAAACACATAGAAATGCACATTGTGTTTCTCGTCCTCTTTCACTAAGGAAGCATTGGGAAAATTGAATTCTTCTTCCCATTGTCTACTCACATTTAGCAACAAGGTATCAATGGCTCGATCATAGGGGTTAATCATGAGTAATTTAGAACTTATATTCGCAGCTTTCTCGTAAGGAAAAATGGCAATATCATACTTGGCTTCAATTACTTTAGGATGTGGAGCATCTTTGTATTTCTTATAGGTTTCCTCATAGTTAACTGCCAATTTTTCAAGTGCATCGCTTGACTTATAGGAATTTAAAATTTGCGTATTGTAATACACAAAAACGGCCAATACCACCCAAACGACTCCAACAATACTAACCAACATCAGATACCTTTTGTTGAGTTTTCCTTGCTTAAAACGCATCCGTTCTTTAATCGATGTGACGCTTCCTCTTGCCCAAAAAACACCCGAGATAATAAGTAAGAAAAACGCCCCAATAATCCAATAGGTATTGAACCAAAATACACCTACGTTACTGGGTCCAAATCCATTCATATCTGAATAAATTAAATAAGGAGAACCTAGATAGCTCAACATATTGGATTGAATATCCATGATGGATAGAATGATGTCTAATCCAAGAATGATTATGACAGACACCATATAACCTAAATATTTATTGTTGACAATTACTTGTACAGCAACCAAGGTCACACTCGTGACTAAATACAGGGGAAATGAATTGTACAGAAAATGAAAAAAATAGGTAGAGAATTCTATTTGAAAATACCCTTTAATGAGCTGGTAGCAAACCACCATAAATACAAAAAACAGGTGTAAGGAAATAGTTAAACTAAACAATGAAAGGGTTTTAGCAAACAAAGGAATTAGAGTAGAATGGGGGGTAGCATCCACAACTTCGTTGATACGGAAGTCGCGATCACGCCAAATCAATTCACCACTAAAAAACACTAAAATAATCATGACAAAAAGGGATGTTCCTGAAATGGAATCTGTCATAATATAGGTCAGTGGATAGGATTGTAAACCAAAGTACTCAAAACCAGAAATTAAATCTGAAATTAGCAGAATTATACTGAAAAGAAATAAGATTCTAAAGGTGACGTGCTTGTAAATACTTATAAAGTTAATCCAAAAGAAACTAAAGAATTGATGTCCAAAAGATTCTTTACCAACATGAACTGTAGGCTTTAAAATATCGATTATTTCTTTTTTGTGTTGTTTCTTTTCTGCTTTGGTTTTTGTTTTTCGTTCTGCAAAGGAAAAGCTCATATAAGACAGCGCCAGAACCACTAAAGAAAAAGAAATCCAAATAAGTCGATTCCAAAATAACAAGCCAGAAAAAGAAGGATTGAAGGTGTTCTTTTCAAGAGGAGTATAGTATTTTGAAATAACACCGTAAGTTCGATTGCCAAATGTGTCTACCATTGCCCCCAAGGTTTCATTGTCTAAATCGGATAAGAATTGACCAGAAACAGAATAGGCAACAATAATGATTAAAGCGCCAACAAAGGAGGTTATGGTACTTTTAAAACGGTGTGCCAACATGTAAATAATGGAGCCCGCAAACAACATATTGGGAAGAATAAACAAGAAGTAGTTACTTACAAAAGCACTTAGTTGGACTGGACCAAAACGATCGGGTTCAATCCAACCCGCCAGTGGAGCTATTAGTGTCCCTAGGGCTATTCCAAAGAAAACCCCCAATAAAGGAATTGTAGACAAAACTAGTGCTGCAGAAAAACGGCCAAAGTAATAGCCAAATTTATCCAGGGGTGTTGAAAAGAGAATTTCTTGAAAATTATACTTTCGATCACGAAGCGCAGCATTATTAAAAAAAGCAGCTGCAAAGAGCAATCCGAAAATACACATTACAGTGGTGAAGGTTGTAATGACATGAGGTGCGTTTCGATGCACGTTCCCAATTGATCCACCAATTTGCACATTATCTGTTGAATTGGCTGCAAACACCAACAAAAACACAATAAAGAAAAAAAGATAAACCATCGGTTGACGAAGGTTATAGCGTAATTCAGAAAAAAAGAATTGTTTAAACATAAGGTGTTTTTATAAATTTATCCTTGTAATTTAGAAAAGAAAACATCTTCTAACGAAGGTGCAATAGCACTAAAATCCTCATCTGGCTTTTCGCCCAATACATGAATTACAGGTTTTCCACCAATCAATCGGTTTGAAATTACGTTATAATTTTGTGTGTATTTTTCAAGCTCTGAGCGTTCAATTTTCTTTTCAAAAACCCTTCCTTCTAATTCATGGATCCCTTCATCGGGAGTGCCATTAAAGACAATACTTCCATAATTTAGCACAGCCATACTAGTACATAATTCACGAACGTCGTCTACAATATGTGTCGATAGAATTACAATGACATCTTCTCCAACATCAGAGATGAGATCGTAAAAGCGATTGCGCTCACCTGGATCAAGTCCTGCTGTGGGCTCATCAACAATCAATACTTTTGGGTTGCCAATCAAAGCTTGCGCAATTCCAACACGTTGCTTCATTCCACCCGAAAAGCCTTTGACACTTTTATTTCGTTTGTCGAACAAATTTACTTTCTGCAGCAAATAATGAACCAAATCTTTACGTTCACCTTTGTTGGATACGCCTTTTAAAGTTGCCAAATGATCCAGTAATTGTTCCGCAGAAATTCGAGGATAGACACCAAATTCTTGAGGGAGGTAACCTAAAATTTTACGAAATTCTTTGGGGTTTTTTAAGGGATCTAGATCACCAAAAGTAATGCTTCCACTGTCTGGCTCTTGTAAGGTAGCAATTGTCCTCATTAGGCTAGATTTCCCTGCACCGTTAGGGCCCAGCAAACCAAACATTCCACTGGAGATATCGATGGTAATGTCATCCATCGCCTTGACATTGTTAGCGTATGTTTTGGTTAAGTTTTTAAGTTGAAGTTTTCCCATGATTAAATTCGAATTAGGTTAAATAAATTTCAAGTAATAATTTTAAAAATATCACTTTTTGAGTTAACAGCAAAAGAACATCAGTATCATTGAAGGCTTTCATAGAACATAACTAATTTGAGAATATATAATATACAGGTTATTTATTTTAATATCTATTTTATCACTCTTTAGTTGTAATAAAGATTTTGTTGATCAAAAAAGTTCAGGTTTTTTTGATGAGACCTTTTTAAATAAAACTATTGTTGTAGCAGGTTCAACACTAAATGATGGTGCAATAGTTTGGATCAACGAGAAGAAAATCAAGTTAATTGGCGATGCAACAGAAGCAACCGGTTTATTCCATCAAAACAATAAGATATATTTAACAGGATGGGCATATGGAGGAAAAGGAAGTGTTTGGGCTATGGATTTGGATGGATCTAATCAAACTCAAACCGAATTTGAAGGGAGTTTTTCGGAAGGCCAAAGAATAACCATTAATAAAGGAGATATCTATGTTGGGGGCTATTTTCAAAACGGATCCTGTTTTTGGAAAAATGGATCCAAAACGAACCTTACTGTAAATGCGGATTCTATGAGCTGGGGAATTGAAGTAGATCAAGATAATAATCTATTTAGCGTTGGCTACTAAATGAAATCTCATTCACTTATACCATCATATTGGAAAAATGGTTTAAGAAAAAATCTGAGTAAACCAAAACATGGTGATGGTGAGGCTAAGGATATTCAGATCGTAAACAACAGGAAATTCATTGGAGGCACTACATCAGCACCACATGATTTATATGTTGTTAAGCCTATGATTGCCAAAAAAGGTTTATATTGCAAAGTTATAAACCTGAAAAGTTTGGAAAATAAAATAATATCTCAAGTCGTTGTTTTGATAATTATTGTCATTGCTATTATTCTTTCAAAATGCGTAATTACATCTTCATGAAGAGCTTATTTAAATTTGATTTTAGTAACATCCGTGGAGACCTCTTTGGAGGGTTGACTGCGGGGATTGTAGCATTACCACTGGCACTTGCTTTTGGTGTGAGTTCTGGACTTGGTCCAAGTGCAGGACTCTATGGAGCTATCTTTGTTAGTTTCTTTGCTGCACTCTTTGGAGGCACGCCAACACAAATATCAGGACCTACTGCACCCATGACGGCGGTGTCCCTTGTTTTTATTGCCGAAATGCTTGCTAGGTTTGATGGCAGTATAGAGGCTGCCCTGCCGACCATTCTATCGGTATTCTTACTTTCAGGACTTATTCAAATCCTCTTAGGGATTATTGGTATCGGCGAATACATACGTTACATTCCATACCCTGTTGTCTCTGGCTTTATGACTGCCATAGGCGTTATTATCTTAGTTACGCAAATAGCCCCAACCATGGGATATTACGTAAAAGAAGATATAAGCTTTGTACAGGAGTTTAAACCCAAGGCTGAAGAAATCTTATTAGAGAATGTCTTGAAAGAAGAGATGGGAGAAGGGATACTCGTTATAGAAAACTTTGAAACTACCATCGATCGCGCTAAAAAGATATCAGAACAAGATATAATGGTGGAGGCTAAAACCTTAGCTGGTCGAGAAGCCTCTGGCGTTTTGGGCACAATAAAGGTACTACCTCGTATTCTAGATAACATCAATTACCTTGAGCTCTGTCTTGCACTTTTAACCATTGTAATAATCTATGGATTTAAACGGCTTACCTCGGCAGTACCAAGTACGCTTGTGGCGCTGTTTGTCGTCTCATTTGGAGCGTACGCTTTAGCTTTAGACTATCGCCCAATAGATGCTATACCCAGTGGGTTGCCAATACCGCAGTGGGGATTGTTTGCCGCCTATAGCATAGAGACTGTAACGCTTTATATTTTCACTGCCATTACCTTAGCCCTGTTGGGGGCAATCGATTCGCTTTTAACTTCTGTTGTGGCCGATAACATGACTAAGACTATCCACAAGCCAAACAAGGAACTTGTAGGACAAGGGATCGGAAATGTTTTTGGAGCACTCTTTGGAGGTATCCCTGGAGCAGGTGCCACCATTCGTACCGTAGTAAATATTAACTCAGGAGGGAAGACACGCCTGTCGGGAATGGTTGCCGGCCTATTGTTGCTTTTCATTCTTTTGGCCATTGGACCAATCGCTTCTCAAATACCTGCAGCTGTGCTAGCTGGAATTTTAATTACAGTTGGAATAGGAGTAATGGATTACAAAGGATTAAAGGCCATTCCTTACATGCCAAGAGCTGAAGTCTTTATTTTAATTGTCGTGTTAGTTTTATCGTCTGTTTGGAACCTGGTTTATGCCGTGGGGATTGGTCTTGTGATTGCCTCGCTAATGTTCATGAAGAAGATTGGAGACAATGCTGCAGAGAGCTTTAATGTGCAGCCGCTTGAGAAGGAAGGCGCCTGGAAGGATGAAAAGAGAATTAAGAAGGGAGACAAGGTTTTTCTGAAGCATTTAGATGGACCTCTGTTTTTTGGTTCTACCTCGAAGTTTACTGAAGTGGCCAAGCAAATACCGAAGGACACTGAAAAGGTTGTTGTTCGAATGGATCGAGTTCCCTATATCGATCAGTCTGGACTCTACGCTTTAGAATCTGTTATCCTCGGTTTTATTCAAGACGATATAGAGGTAGAAATTGTAGGCCTTCAGAAGCAGCCTCAATACATGATGGAGCGGATTGACATTATCCCTGACCTTATTCCAAGACATAACCTATTCAAATCAATCGAAGACTACATCTACACAAAAGACGATTAAATATTAGCTGGCTAAGTTAGATTTATCCCTCTTGGAAAAAAGCTTACATTCGATCTGTCTATCGAGGAATGTAACAAAAATTCAACTCCTCCACTTAAAGTGGTTTTGATTTATTCAAATTCATTGCCGTTTCAATCAGCGCTAAATGTGAGTAGGCTTGTGGGAAATTTCCGAGGAGTTCTTTTATATTTCTCAATCGTTGCCTTAGTTAATGTTACAAGACCAACAATTTCTTTTATGTATTCATAAAACAACACAGGGTCTCTTGTTGCACGTAAATTTTTGCATGAAATGGAAACTGATTTTTGGCACAAAGTAATGGACGTTAACCTAACTTCCATGTTATTAGTGACAAGAGCTGCTTCACAACACCTTATAAAAAATTAGTACAGTAGTATTGTTAATTTAGCTTCACTTGCTGGCCGTAAGGGATGGCATCCTGGTTCACTGGTGTATTCTACTAGCAAGGGAGCAGTTCTAACTTTTACAAGAGCCCTGGCATCTGAATTAGGACCAGAAGGGGTGAAAGTAAATGCAGTAGCTCCAGGTCTAATCTTAGGTACGGCATTTCATAATACGCACACAACCAAAGAGTCTGCCGCTGCAACAACAGCAGGTATTCCAATTGGGAGAGCAGGAAACGCAGACGATGTAGCTAGAGCGGTGATCTATCTTGCTTCCGAATATGATGGATTCATTACTGGAGCTACCCTAGATATTAATGGTGGTGTCTATAATATGTAAACTGTTTTATGAGTTGATCAAATAAATAAGAGGTAATTCTTCGACATTGTATTTGATTTAATGCTTTTAAAGGACTCTTTTTTAGCCCTTAATGATGGAATAAAAATAAAGTGTACAGTCTTTCACTAATTTTTATTGTAAATCATATTTTTTTATATCTTTAAAGCTTTAACAATTAAGAACAAAAATTCATCAAAATGAAAAAACTATTCGTTTCCCTTGTAATGAGCATGTTCATGGCAACATCAGCCGTTAATGCCAATACAGTTAATCTAAACAATCTTACCGTTTCAATGATTGTTCAAGAAGACGAGCAAGCTGATGTAGCTGCAGAAGCTTCTTTCACACAAGAATTGAAAACACGTTTTATCGAAGGAGGCCCAGGATTTATGGGAATCGTTTTAATTTGTTTGATCCTTGGTTTAGCGATTGCTATTGAAAGAATTATCTTTTTAAACCTTGCTTCAACAAACACAAAAAAATTAACAGATGGTGTTGAAGAAGCATTATCTAGTGGTGGAGTAGAAGCCGCAAAAGAAGTATGTCGAAATACTAAAGGACCCGTTGCCTCAATTTTCTATCAAGGACTTGATCGTGTAGATGAAGGCGTTGAAAGTGCAGAAAAGGCAGTAGTTGCTTACGGTGGTGTTCAAATGGGACAATTAGAGAAAAACGTTTCTTGGATTTCTTTATTTATTGCCTTGGCACCAATGCTTGGTTTCATGGGAACAGTAATTGGAATGATTCAAGCATTTGATAAAATTGAAGCAGCAGGAGACATGCAACCATCATTAGTTGCAGGGGGGATTAAAGTTGCCCTTCTGACTACCGTTTTCGGTCTTGATTGTAGCCATCATCCTTCAAGTTTTTTACAACTACATCGTTGCCAAAATCGATGGTATTGTCAACGACATGGAAGATGCTTCCATCACACTTGAGTTGACATCCTTGTGGTCGCTCAAGAAGTAAGAACCTTCCATTTAAACAATGGAAATTATGAAGTTTCAGAATATAGTCAAAATAGTCAGTCGCCGGTATCTTTGGCGTTCTAGGCGTAGCCTTTTTCCTTCTTAGGATCATGAGTACTGGAGATGAAGAAATAAAAATGGCTGCGTCTATGGGAGACTATGGAACTGTATCGCCATTAATTAGCATTGCCCAAATAATCCTTATTATAGCTATTGCAGCTACCGTTATCTTTTCTTTAATCACATTATTTGGTGACAAAGAAAAGCTAAAAAAAGCCGTTATTTCTATTGGTTTCTTGGTAGTAGTAGTAGGACTTGCATTTGCTTTGTCTAGCGGTGAAGAAACTGCCTTAAAAGACGGTGAAGTACTTTCTGCTTCTGGTGCTCGTTGGGTAGAAACAGGAATTCGTGTATTCTATTACCTAGCTGCTATTGCAGTAGGTGCTATGGTATATGCAGGAGTTAAACGTTTAATTAATAGTTAAGATATGGCAAAAAGAGCTGCACCTGAAGTAAATGCAGGGTCGATGGCAGACATCGCTTTCTTGCTATTGATTTTCTTCTTAGTTACCACTACGATCGAAACCGATTCTGGAATCAACCGTAAGTTACCTCCAACCGATGAGGTTGTTGATCCCCCTGTCATTAAACAACGTAATATTTTTACGGTGGTTGTGAACAAGGATAACCGTTTGTTGGTTGAAGAAGAGTTGATGGATATTAGCGAAGTTCGCGAAGCGGCGATTGCCTTTCTAGACAATGGTGGTGGTCAAGGTGAAGAAGCCTGTGATTACTGTAAAGGAAAAAGAGATACTAGTTCGTCGGATAATCCGGAAAAAGCAATTATCTCATTAAAGAACGATAGAGAAACATCTTACAAGGTGTATATCGCCGTTCAAAATGAGTTAGTAGCTGCATACAACGACCTTCGTGATCGTGAGTTTGCTCTCCTAAATCCAATGGCTGGAATAACCTATACAGAAGCCCAAAAACGTTACAGTGATCCACGTACAACAGCTAACGAAAAAGCTAAACTCAAGCCCAAGTTAGACGAAGTGAAGAACATGTATCCGCAAAAGCTCTCTGAAGCCGAGCCGAGTAAAACCAATTAAAAACACAACGTATGTCAAAATTTAAAAAGAAAAAAGGAGGCGAATTGCCCGCTATTTCAACGGCTTCCCTTCCGGATATCGTTTTCATGCTTTTGTTTTTCTTTATGGTAGCGACCGTTATGCGGGACAGTACCCTAATGGTTCAAAACGCTCTCCCAGCTGCCGATCAAATCCAGAAATTGGACAAGAAGGACCGGGTGATGTATATCTATGCTGGGAAACCTTCGGGTAGATATTCAGATAAGTATGGATCTCAAGCGCGTATTCAGTTAAACGACAAGTTTGCTGATGTGGGCGATGTTGCTGCTTTTGTTCTGGCAGAACGCGCTTCCAAGCGTCAAGAATTACAAAATGTGCTTACCACTGCTTTAAAAGTAGATGGAGATACTAATATGGGATTGATTACTGATATTAAGCAGGAATTACGTAAAGTAAATGCCTTAAAAATTAACTACACAACTCGTTTAGGAGATTACACACAGAATATCAACTAATCTTTTCATTGAAAGATAAAAAGCACCCACTAGGGTGCTTTTTTTTTACCCTTACTCTTTCAAAATTGTACCTTTACAACATGAAAGCATTTTTCTTCCTTTTTTATTTCTTTTTTATTGGCCTTTTATTGGGGCAAGAAAAGGATAGTCTGTCATATAATGAAGATCAATTTTACATAGATGTTAATTTTATTATTCAAGCAAACGATATAAATTCCTTCCAAGAAAATGGTTTTTCACGGAGTATTCATGCTGGATTTTTACGTGACTTTTCATTCACCAAGAAAGGTGATAAGGCAATTGCAATTGGATTGGGATACGGCTTTGAACGCTTGGTAAATAATTTAAATGTTCAGAAAAATGAAAATGAGTTTAGTTATTCTTTTCCATCTAATGGGGTTTCTCTTCGCAACACATTTTCTTTTCATCAACTACAATTACCTATTGAGCTAAGATGGCGAACATCTACTATCGATAATTATCGTTTCTGGCGTATTTATTTGGGCTATCGATTGAGTTATCAGTTCTTACCGACCTACAAGCCCTTTTTTGGACGATCATTTAAAATAGACGATCAAATTGAGGAATGGCAGCATTCGCTGTCTCTTTCGTTTGGTTTTAATACGTGGAATTTGCATTTTTCTTATGGACTAACCCCTTCCTTATCCAGTGCTGTTCAAACCCAGGAAGGAATTCGCCCTAATATTTATCCAGTTCAAGTTGGCTTGATTTTTTATCTTCTATAACTCTTTTCGGAGTCGTGCAACGGGGAAGTGCATCTGCTCCCTGTACTTGGCTACCGTTCTTCGTGCAACTTTATAGCCTTTGTCGAGTAATTCTTTCGACAAAGCATTGTCTGCTAAAGGTTTCTTCTTGTCTTCTTGCTCGATAAGGGTTCGTAAGATTTTCTTTATTTCTATGGTGGATACTTCTTCGCCTTCGGAATTTGTCAACGACTCAGAGAAAAAAGTTTTCAGTAGTTTAGTTCCATAAGGGGTGTCAATATACTTACTGTTTGCAACACGTGATATGGTGGAAATATCCATCTGAATGGTTTCAGCAATATCTTTTAAGATCATTGGTTTTAACATGCGCTCGTCTCCAGTAAGGAAATACTCATACTGATGTTTTACAATGGCGTTTATGGTGAGTTGAAGGGTTTGATGGCGTTGCTGAATGGCATCGATAAACCATTGGGCAGCATCTAGTTTTTGCTTAATAAACTGAACGGCTTCTTTTTGTGATTTAGATTTGGTCGAAGCTTCTTTATAGCCCTTCATCATCTCTTGGTAAGAGGAAGAAACATGTAGTTCAGGTGCGTTTCTTCGGTTAATGACTACATTGATTTCTCCGTTGTCAATGGTGAGCAGAAAATCTGGGACAATATGGGTATTTTGAAACACTCCAGACATTGTCCCCCCAGGCTTGGGGTTGAGTTTTTCGATTTCGTCTAGGCCCTGTTTGAGTAAGTTTTCATCAACATCAAATTTGTCTTGCATTTTAGTGTAATGCTTTTTTGAGAAAAGCTCAAACGCTTCATTAACAATCTTCGTTGCCATGATGATGGGTACACTCAACTCTTTTCGTTCCAATTGTAGCGATAGACATTCTTGTAAATCTCGAGCACTTACTCCCGGTGGATCAATTCCTTGTACTTTTTCCAATACATCTTCAATTTCACTTGCATCCACAATTAGACTTTGTGTAAAGGCCAAATCATCCATTAAGTCTTCAATAGATCTCCGTAGATATCCGCTCTCGTCAATACTTCCAACAATAAAGTCGGCAATCATCTCTTCTTTTTCAGATAGAATTAATGATCCAATTTGAGTTGTAAGCATTTCATGAAAACTGATTCCACCCGAAATAGGTGTACTCTTTTCTTCATCATCCGAACTGTAGTTATTGGCATTTAAACGATAAGAGGGAATTTCATCGTCACTCAAGTAGGCTTCGATATCAATGTCTTGGGTGTCGATAACCTCTGCATTTTCCTCAAATTCGTTTTCATACGAATCTTCCTGAGCAACCTCTTCTTTTCCTGTTTCAAGAGCAGGATTTTCTTCAAGTTCGTTTTGCAAACGTTGTTCAAAGTCAAGTGTAGGTAGTTGAATCAACTTCATTAACTGAATCTGCTGAGGAGACAGTTTTTGAGAAAGTTTGAGTTGAAGTTGTTGTTTTAGCATAATTGGGAAGTCTTATCTAAATATAAGTAAAACTTCTTAGATAGTTAGAAAGAAGCATTCTGTGGGGTGCGCGGAAAAGGAATCACATCACGTATATTTCCCATTCCAGTAGCAAAAAGCACAAGTCGTTCAAAGCCTAAACCAAAGCCGCTGTGTGGTGCCGATCCAAACTTGCGTAGGTCTAGGTACCACCATAATTCTTCTTCTTCAATTCCCATGGCTTTAATTCTCTCTTGCAATACATCTAAACGTTCTTCTCTTTGCGAACCTCCAACCATTTCGCCAATTCCAGGGAACAAAATGTCCATGGCACGAACTGTTTTTCCATCATCATTCATGCGCATGTAAAAGGCTTTTATTTTGGCGGGGTAATCAAATAAAATCACTGGAGTTTTAAAGTGTTTTTCAACCAAATAGCGTTCGTGTTCACTTTGTAAATCTGCCCCCCATTCTTCAATGATGTACTTGAATTTTTTCTTTTTATTGGGCTTGCTGTTTCTTAAAATATCAATGGCTTCAGTATAGTTAACACGCTTAAAGTCATTGTCAACAATAAACTGAATTTTCTCCAATAATCCCATTTCTGATCGTTCCAATTTGGGTTTGCTGTTTTCTTCTTGTGCATAGCGTTCATCCAGGAAGGCAAGATCTTCTTGGCAATTATCAAGCGCGTAGCTCAAAACACTTTTGATAAATTTTTCCGCCAAATCCATATTGTCATTTAGATCAAAAAAGGCCATTTCTGGTTCAATCATCCAAAATTCAGCAAGGTGTCTGGTGGTGTTAGAGTTTTCAGCACGAAAAGTAGGTCCAAAGGTATAGACCTCTCCAAGTCCCATGGCATAGGTTTCTGCTTCTAACTGGCCAGAAACAGTCAAGTGGGTCTCTTTTCCAAAAAAGTCTTGTGTAACGTCTACATTTCCGTTTTCGTCCAAAGGTGGGTTTTTGGCATCCAAGGCACTCACGCGAAACATTTCTCCGGCGCCTTCAGCATCACTTCCTGTAATAATGGGGGTGTTGACATAATGGAATCCTTCTTCTCGAAAGAATTTATGTACTCCAAAAGACAAGGCTGCACGTACACGCATTACTGCACTAAAGGTTGCAGTTCGAACACGTAAATGAGCTTTCTCGCGAAGAAACTCAAAGCTGTGTTTTTTGGGCTGTATTGGATAACTTTCAGGGTCAGCAGTACCGTGAATCAAAAGGTCTTCTACTTGAATTTCTGCCGCTTGTCCTTTTCCTTGACTTTTGACATATCGTCCAGTTATCTTAAGCGCTGCTCCGGTCGAAACGTCTTTGAGCAAGGCTTCGTCAAAATCTTCAAATTCAACTACACATTGCAAATTTCCCAAAGTTGACCCATCATTTAATGCAATGAATCGATTGGCACGAAAAGTTCTTACCCATCCTTGTACGGTTAACTGTTGACCTTCGGGAGCGGTCTTGAGTAGTGCTTTTATTTTTACTGACATGATGAAAATTTGATGCAAATATACGCTATCCGCTTAATTATTTAATTTTTCCTTTGGATGCTTTTTTATCCTCTTCGGGATCAATTATTTGAATTTTTGGCGCCTTTAATACATCTTCATTAGCAACAGTGTCTTTGAGGGAAATTAACAAAGAGGGAAGAAGCACAAGATTCGCCAGCATGGCGAATAGCAAGGTCATCGAAATCAAACCACCAAGGGCAACCGTTCCGCCAAAATTAGAAATCATAAAGACAGAGAATCCAAAGAATAAAACAATTGATGTGTAGAACATGCTTACCCCAGTTTCGCGTAATGCGGCATATACCGAACGTTGAATTTTCCAATTGGAATCAATAAGTTCTTGTCGGTATTTTGCCAAAAAGTGAATGGTGTCATCCACAGATATTCCAAAGGCGATACTGAAAACTAAAACCGTTGACGGCTTGAGAGGTATTCCCAAAAAGCCCATCATTCCTGCTGTGATGATTAAGGGAAGTAAGTTCGGTATCAGCGAAATGATTATCATTTTAAAGGATCGGAACATGTAAGCCATGAATAAGGCAATCAAAAAGATGGCAAGGGTCAAAGAGAGCACAAGATTATTTATAAGGTATTTTGTCCCTTTTAAAAAGAGCAGCGTTTTTCCTGTTAAACTCACATTATACCGTTCTTCGGGAAAAATTTTAGCCACTTCGCGATTCAGTTCTATTTCAATTTCTTCCATTCGGTCGGTATCAATATCCGTCATGTAAGTTGTCATACGTGCATATTGGCCGGTTACATCTACGTAGTTCGTCAACACATTTTCATTGTTATCTGACTGATCAAAATATGACAGAATAAAACTATTTTCTTGGGGACTGGGTAGTGAGTAATAATTTGGATTCCCATTGTAGTAAGCCTGTTTTGCATATTTCATGGCATTGACAACTGACGTGGGTGCCGACAGCTCCGGAATTTGCGCAATACTCTCATTCAGCCGTTCCATGCGACGTAATGTAGAAAGTTTGAGCACCCCATCTTTTCGCTTGGTGTCTATTAAAATCTCGAGGGGTACTATTCCATCAAATTCTTTGTCAAAAAAGAGAATGTCTTTAAAGAAGGCTTGCTTTTTGGGCATGTCTTCCAAAATACTTCCAGATATATTAATGGTGTAAATTCCAATGATGCTAATAATTAGGGTAAGAAGCGAAATGATGTAGGTGTTAATACGTTTGTGGCGCACATTGTTTTCCATCCATTTGACAAAACGATCTACAGTTTTATTATTTAGGTGATTCAGATGTTTTTTATTGGGTAGTGGCATAAAACTGTAAGCTATCGGAATGACAAGCAAAGAGAGAATGAAAATTCCAATGACGTTGATCGAAGCGACCACGCCAAATTCTTTGAGTAATTTACTGTTGGTCAAAATAAAGGTTGCAAAACCAGAAGCTGTTGTTAAATTGGTCATTAAGGTGGCATTACCAATTTTCACAATGACCTGTCGCAATGATTTTACCTGATTCCCATGTTTGGCAACTTCTTGCTGGTATTTGTTAATCAGGAAAATGCAATTTGGAATACCTATGACAATAATTAATGGAGGAATTAGCGCAGTCAGTACAGTGATTTCGTAGCCCAAAAGCCCCAAGGTACCCAGTGCCCAAGAAACGCCAATAAGCACTACAATCATTGAAATAAATGTGGCGCGTATTGATCTGAAAAATAAAAAGAAGATTAACGAAGTAACCCCCATTGCTGCAAAGACAAAGAGGCCAATTTCATCAACAATATTTTGGGCATTGAGGGTTCTGATATAGGGCATACCAGATCGATGAATTTTCATTTTATTCTCTTTCTCAAAAGCATCGACCAAAGGAATAAACGTTTCGAAAACAAACTCTTTTCGAGCGGAGCTGTTAACCACCTCTTGATTCATGTAAATGGCCATGCGAACTGTTCCAGAATCTTTATTGAAGAGCAGATTTTGATAAAACGGTAGTTCGAGAAATAGTTTTTGTTTAAATTTAGCAAAGGCACTGCTGTCTTCGGGAATCGTTTTAAGTACAGGGGCTAATTCAAACTTTTTCTTTTGCTTGTTCTTGACCAATTCTTTGACATTGTCTATCGATAGCACAGCATCAATTTCGTCGTAGGCATTGAGTTGTTCGCTCAATTCCTTCCAGGCGATTAGCTTTTTTTTTGAAAATAATGCAGGGTCCTTGGTGGCAATTAGTAAAACACTGCCTTCTTCTCCAAATAACGAAAGAAAATCATTGTATTTAATGTTTTGCGGATGATCGTCGGGTAATAAATTTGCTTCTGTAAAGGTGAAGCGCATGTGTTGCCATTGCGATACCCAAAAACCAGTAACGCCAATCAGCACCAAAATTAAGGCAAAGCGATTGCGTAAAATAAGGCGAGCTATCCCCTCCCAAAAATTCCATTTATTTTTTCTTTTCATTGCGTGGGTTGCCCTAGGAGACTTTTATACTGTCATGATTTCTTTCTCCTTGGCGGCTAGGATACTGTCTATTTTTTGAATGAAGTTATCGGTTGAAGTTTGAACATCTATTTCGCAATTTTTTTGCTCGTCTTCCGAACTCTCACTTTTTTTTATTTCTTGGTTGGCCTCTTTGCGTGCACTTCGCACACTAACTTTGGCATTTTCAGCCTCTACCTTGGCCATTTTTGCTAAATCTCTACGCCGCTCTTCAGTTAAAGGAGGAACATTAATGATAATGCTTTCACCGTTGTTCATTGGATTAAAACCAATGTTAGCGATCATGATGCCTTTTTCAATTTCTGTTAACATAGCTTTTTCCCAAGGTTGAATGGTTAACGTTCTTCCATCGGGAGTGTTGACATTGGCCACTTGACTCAGTGGAGTTTGGGTGCCATAATAATCAACCATCACACTTTTTAACATTACAGGGTTGGCTTTTCCAGCACGAATATTTAATAATTCGTTCTCTAAATGCGCAAGTGCACCGTTCATGCTTTCTTTGGTGCTGTCTAAAATAAATTGTAATTCTTCGTTCATTGTTCAGCTATTTAGTCTACACGTGTACCGATTTTTTCTCCATTGACAACTTTACTTAAGTTGCCCTTGGTGTTCATATCAAACACAATGATGGGGAGTTTATTTTCTTGACTGAGGGTAAAAGCAGTGGTGTCCATTACTTTTAATCCTCGTTTTAATACTTCTTCAAAAGAGAGTGTGTCGAACTTGACGGCTGCTTTGTTTTTTTCAGGGTCTTCTGTGTAGATACCATCTACACGTGTTCCTTTTAAAATAACATCTGCATTAATTTCGATAGCACGCAGCACTGCAGCAGAATCGGTGGTAAAAAATGGATTTCCGGTGCCTGCACTAAAAATGACAATGCGCTTTTTTTCGAGATGACGCGTTGCTTTTCTTTTGATGTATGGCTCAGCAATTGCTTCTATTTTTAGCGCTGTTTGTAAACGAGTTGGTACACCAACATTTTCAAGAGCACTTTGCAGGGCAAGACCATTCATTACGGTGGCTAACATGCCCATATAATCGGCTTGCACTCGATCAACACCTTCGTTTGAGCCAGCCATTCCGCGAAAAATATTTCCACCTCCAATAACAATCGCAATTTCCACCCCTTTGGAATGAAGTAACTTAATATCTTCTGCATATTCGTTGATACGCTTTGGATCAATCCCATAAGATTTGGACCCCATCAACGCTTCACCGCTTAGTTTTAATAGTATACGATTGTATTTCATAATTGTTCTGTTCCCACAAATATAAGCAATAATGGGAGATGATTATTGATGATTTAAGAATCTGTTTTTGAAGAAATATCTTCTTTTGCGGTGTTCAATTGTTCCTCGAACTCTTCTATTGAAATGGCCTCATTCAAGTGAAACTCGCCAATACGTTCCCGACACAAATTTGTTAAATGCGCTCCACTTTCAAGTGTTTTACCAAAATCATTGGCCAATGAGCGAATGTAGGTTCCCTTGCTACAGCTTGTTACGAACTGAATTGACGGAAATTCTGAAGTATCCAACCTGAGACTAGCGATAGAAACCTCACGCACAGGGACGTCCACAGCTTCCCCTTCTCGGGCATAGGCATACAAACGTTTTCCTTCTTTTTTTAGTGCAGAAAAAACAGGCGGTTTTTGTTGAATGGCTCCCACAAACTTTTTCCGTGCACTTTCAATCATTTCTTCGTTAATATGACTGGTGGGGAACTCTTGGTTAATTTCTGTTTCTAGGTCAAATGAGGGTGTGGTGGCACCCAGCAAGAAACGACCACTATATTCTTTTTCTTGCCCTTGAAATCGATCAATCTCTTTGGTCATTTTTCCAGAACAAATAATTAGTAGACCTGTGGCTAGGGGGTCTAAGGTACCTGCATGTCCTACTTTTATTTTCTTGATATTGAATTTTTGTCGAATCAACCAACGCACTTTATTGACCACTTGGAAAGAGGTCCAGTTCAGGGGTTTATTGATTAGTATAACTTGTCCAGCTAAAAAAGCTTCTTTTGTAATGATCATAGTAAACTTAAAACAATGGCGAATATTCCAACGATGAAACAGTAATAACTAAAGTAGGAAAGTTGTGCTTTTTTGACAATTGCAATCATCCATTTACAGGCAATAATACCAGTTATAAATGCGCTCACAAAGCCAATAAACATAGGAAATAAAGAGTCGTTTAAGTTTATGCTGTCGGCATCGAGGATACTTTTTGCCATACTTCCAAAAATCAGGGGAATAACCATAAGGAACGAGAATCGCGCAGCTTTTTCCTTGTCAATTCCCAGTAGAACAGCCGTGGCAATGGTCGCTCCGCTCCGCGAAATTCCGGGCAATATGGCGACAGCTTGAAGAAGACCGATGACCACGGCAGAGGAGGCGTTAATGTTTTTTGTACTTGCTTTTGCACGGTCAGCCAAAAAAAGGAGTCCACCCGTAAATAACAGCATTGCACCAACAAGCAATATGTTTTGATTGAACAAAGAAGTAATGAGATCTTCTAATAATAAGCCAACCAAGGCAGCCGGAATCATTGATATGACAATGTAAAGTGAAAAGTAGAACGATGGACTGGGTTTGAAAGTTAGGAGTTCCTTTAATAGTTCTCCAATATCTTTTCGAAAGACAACGACTGTGCTGAATGCAGTAGCACCATGTAAAACAATGGTGAATAAAAGACTTTCTTTTGGAAGATTTTGAGCAGAGCTCAGCGCTTTAGCGAGCTCTAAATGTCCGCTAGAAGAAACAGGTAAAAATTCAGTAAGTCCCTGAACGATTCCTAAAAGCAAGGCTGTTAATTCATTCATTTTTTATTCCCATTAATCAAAATGGAATAGGCGGCTAATCCAAAACCAATTAAAACCAAAGTAGGCGCTAAACGTATTCTCCTGAAGTTAAACATTTCAGGGTTAAATACGGATGGATCATCGCTTCCTCCGCCAACCATCAAAATGAATCCCAAGGCAATTACTGCAATGGCGATGAGTAGCATGCGATAGTTGCTGGCTTGAAACAAGAACTGCTTTTGGGTGGAAGGATTTTTTTTCATGGGAGCTTAATTTACGTCATCTGTGGTTAAGTTTAAGAAACGCTGGGTGGCAAAAAAAGTACAGGCACCAGTAATAAAAATACCCATGAAAAGGATAAATCCAAAAATAAGTGCAGGTTCTGTAGGGTTACTCAACAAGGAGAGTTCAGGGAAGCGAAGGTTTAATGCGTATAATAAATAGCCCAATCCAGCCGAGGCTAGTATTGCTCCCAACAAGCCGAGCTGGAGATGTTTCCAAATAAATGGACGGCGAATAAAACGCTTGGTGGCTCCCACCAATTGCATAGTTTTGATGATGAGTCGTTTTGAATACACCGATAGACGAATGGAACTATTGATGAGTAGTACCGCAATGAGAATAAAGACGGTACTCAGCGCAATGATTCCTTGAGTGATTTTTTTTATATTTTCATCTAGAATTTCCAAAAGAGGTTGATCATAGATTACCTCGCTGACATAAGATTTTGTTTCAAAATTTTCTTTGAGTTCAGCTAAAAAAGCTGGGGAAACAAATTCAGAAACAAAATAAACATCGATGGAACTCAGCAAGGGGTTGTAACCCAAAAATTCCATAAAATCTTCTCCAATATCGTTGGCATGAGTTTCAGCAGCTTCTTCTTTGGAGACAAAACGCGCAACTTTTGTTTCCTTCCGAAGGGCTAAGCTTTTTTGCAGTTGCTTTACTTCAATTGGCTTTGCAGAGTCGTTGATGTATATTGTAAAGGCAATTTGCTCTTTAAAATGATCGGCTACTTTTTTTGAATTTAGCAGTAACATGCCTAGCACGCCAACCATGAAGAGCACAAGACTAATGCTAATGACCACCGAAAAATAGGAGGAAATAAGACGTCTTTTTTGGTATGTATCTCTTGATTTCATGGAATATTATTGTGTGCTTTGCCAGTAAAATTACAAAACACAGGCCAAATTGTATTCTTGCCTTGGATAAACTTTTTCCTTTCCCCCATTAGCGCTACTTTTGTAGGGTTATAAAATTAATTCTCGTGGGCTACAATTTCCAAGATATAGAACAAAAATGGCAGCAATATTGGGCTGAAAACAAAACTTTTCAGGCATCCAATTCATCCGATAAACCAAAGTACTACATTCTCGATATGTTTCCTTATCCCTCTGGGGCAGGTTTGCATGTTGGGCATCCTCTTGGGTATATTGCCAGTGATATCTATGCGCGCTACAAGCGTCATACTGGTTTTAATGTTCTTCACCCACAAGGATATGACTCTTTTGGCTTGCCCGCAGAACAATATGCAATACAAACGGGGCAACATCCAGCGTTGACGACTAAAACAAATATTGCTCGTTATCGCGAGCAACTCGATCGTTTGGGCTTTTCGTTTGACTGGAGTAGAGAAGTACGTACGTCAGATCCAAAGTTTTATCGGTGGACACAATGGATCTTCTTACAACTATTTCATTCCTACTACGATGAAATTGAGGATAAAGCAAAACGTATAACCGATCTTGTTTCTCTTTTTGAAAAAGAAGGGAATGTGAAAATTCATGCAGAATGCGCATCGAACACAGCACAGTTTACTGCTCAAGAATGGAATTCTTTTTCGGAAGATCAACAACAACTTATATTGTTGGACTACCGTCTAACCTATATTTCTGAAACGGAAGTGAACTGGTGTGCAGACTTAGGGACTGTTTTGGCGAATGATGAAATCATCAACGGGGTTTCTGAACGTGGCGGATTTCCGGTGACCAAAAAGAAAATGAAACAATGGAGTATGCGCATTGGCGCCTATGCCGAACGCTTGCTTCAAGGCTTGGAAACAATTGATTGGCCAGAGTCACTCAAAGAAATGCAACGCAACTGGATTGGGAAATCGGTTGGGGCATTGGTGCGTTTCCCAGTAGAAAATCACTCGGCATCTCTAGAGGTTTTTACTACTCGACCTGATACACTTTTTGGTGTCACCTTTATGACCCTTGCTCCAGAATTAGACTTGGTGCAAGAAATCACTACTCCAGCGCAAAAAAAAGCCGTTGATGCCTATAAAGAACAAACCACTCAGCGTACAGAACGCGACCGTATGGCCGATGTTAAGACCATTAGTGGTGTCTTTACGGGAGCCTACGCTACTCATCCGTTAACGCAAGAACGTGTGCCAATTTGGATTGGCGATTATGTTTTGGCAGGCTACGGGACCGGGGCTGTTATGGCTGTTCCTTGTGGAGATCAACGCGACTATGCCTTTGCCAAGCATTTCAACATTCCAATTAAAAATATTTTCGCGGATACGGATATTTCTAAAGAGGCCTACAGTGATAAAAATGCTGGAATAAAACTTCAGGATTCTGATTTCTTAAACGGATTAGAGTATGACGAAGCAATGTCGAGTGTTATCGCTTATTTGGAAAAGACAGCAACAGGAGAGGGGACAATTAATTACCGCCTAAGAGACGCTATTTTTAGCCGTCAACGTTATTGGGGAGAGCCCATTCCGATGTATTATAAAAACGACCTTCCAGTTCCCTTAGAGGAAAAGCACCTTCCATTAGAATTACCCAAGGTAGAAAACTATTTACCCACGGCAGACGGTGCACCTCCATTAGGAAACGCAACCGACTGGGCATGGGACACCCAAGGTGAAAAGGTGGTTTCGAATAGTTTAATCGACCAAAAAACAATTTTTCCACTTGAAATGAATACTATGCCCGGTTGGGCAGGGAGCTCATGGTATTTTTACCGCTATATGGATGCAACTAATTCAACCGACTTTGTTTCCAAAGAGGCGGCAGCCTACTGGCAAGATGTTGACTTGTATTTGGGAGGAAGCGAACATGCTACAGGGCACCTTTTGTATTCTCGTTTTTGGCAAAAGTTCTTGTTTGATCAAGGGTATTTACCCGTTGAGGAATACGCTAAAAAATTAATCAATCAAGGCATGATATTAGGTTCTTCAGCTTTTGTGTATCGTAAAAAGGGAACCCAAGAATATCTTTCCAAAGGCTTGATTGAGGAACAAGAAGTAGAGCCAATTCGTGTAGATGTTTCCTTGGTAAATGCTTCAAATGAACTTGATTGTGAAGCGTTGAAAAAATGGCAACCACAGTTTAGCGAAGCATATTTTGTGCTTGAAGGGGAGGTTTACAATGTGGGACGAGAAGTAGAGAAAATGTCCAAGTCTAAATACAATGTTGTGAATCCAGATCAAATTTGTGAAGATTATGGGGCAGACACCCTCCGGATGTATGAAATGTTTTTGGGCCCTATTGAACAGGCAAAACCATGGAACACTGCAGGGATGTCTGGGGTTTATTCCTTCCTAAAAAAAACATGGAAATTGTTTTCACCAGCGGATGAAGTTGTGATTAGCGAAGAAACTCCATCTCCAGAATCAATGAAAACATTGCACCAAACCATAAAAAAAATCACCGAGGATATTGAACACTTTTCGTTCAATACCTGCATCAGTGCATTCATGATTTGTGTAAATGAGTTGTCTGCACAAAAATGCAATCAACGAGCAATACTAGAACCTTTCACGGTGTTATTGTCTCCTTTTGCACCGCACATAGCAGAAGAATTATGGTCTTTATTGGGACACGAAGGTTCGATTAGTGAAGTTGATTTCCCTGTTTATGAAGAAAAATTCTTGGTAGAAAGCACGAAAAACTATCCTGTCTCTTTCAATGGAAAAATGCGTTTCACCCGAGAATTATCTCTGGACCTTTCGCCAAAAGAAATTGAGGAAATTATATTACAAGATGAACAAACGCAAGAACAACTGCAAGGAAGGACACCGAAGAAGGTGATCGTTGTTCCTGGAAAAATAATTAATATTGTTGGCTAATGTACCTTGACACAATTGGATTCATTGCTGCCATTTTGACCACTGTTGCTTTTGTGCCGCAAGTGTATAAGATTTGGAAACTAAAATCAGCTAAAGATGTCTCCTTGGTCATGTATTTGGTCATGTTAAGTGGAGTCTGTTTGTGGGAGGTTTACGGTTTAATCATTAAAAGCCCACCCATAATTGTCGCAAATATTGTTACGGCATTACTTTTGCTGATGGTTATTTACTTCAAATTAAAGTTTAAATAAAAAGAATCGCTATGGGAGGATATTACTTGATTATCATTGTTTTTGGACTGGTGAGTTCAATGGTGAGCAGTCGATTAAAGAAAAAGTTTAAGCAGTATTCGAAGGTTATGTTGCGCAACGGTTTGTCTGGGAAAGAAATTGCCGAGCAAATGCTAATAGACCACGGTATTCGTGATGTTAAGGTGGTTTCTACTCCTGGAATGTTGACAGATCACTACAACCCAAGAACAAAAACAGTTAATTTAAGCGAGGGAGTTTATTCGCAACGCAATGCTTCTGCTGCTGCTGTTGCAGCCCATGAATGTGGACATGCAGTGCAGCACAACATTGGTTATGAGTGGCTTAGCATGCGATCGACTTTGGTCCCTGTGGTTAATGTGGCTTCCAGTTTTTCAATGTGGGTCATTTTTGGTGGTCTTATCTTGGGTCAGAGTACTGCATTTGGACAAACAATTGCCCTGATTGGGGTTGGTCTGTTTGGTATGGGTACATTGTTTAGTTTTATCACCCTCCCAGTAGAATATGATGCAAGTAATCGCGCAATTGACTGGTTGAAGCGAAAAAACATGGTTAGTCAGCAAGAGCTTGCTGGTGCAGAAGATGCCCTGAAGTGGGCCGCGAGAACCTATGTTGTAGCGGCCATTGGGTCACTTGCGACCTTGCTTTATTTCTTGTTTAGAGTAATGGGGAATAGTCGCGACTAAAGCGTTATTTGACGCCCAATTTGTTGATTGAGTGAAATGAATGTTTCGGTTCGTGAAATCCCAGGAATTTTTTGAATCTGATTGTTGAGTAAATTCATTAAATGTTCATTGTCTTTACAAAGAATTTTCACCAATACACTCCAATCTCCGGTCGTGAAATGGCACTCGATGACTTCATTTATTTTTTTTAATTGAGTAACAGCCGATGGGTTGTTCATGGCCTTGTCTAAATAAATCCCAACGAATGCTAGCGTGGTATAACCCAATTGCTTAGGGTTAATCGTTATTTGAGAGCCTTCAATTAAACCTGATTTCTCTAATTTTTTTATGCGTTGGTGAACAGCAGCACCAGAAATCCCTACTTGCTTGGATAATTGGTTGATCGACATGCGGGCATTTTGCATCAGTCCATTTAGTAGGATTTTGTCAATACCATCTATCTTTACATTCTCTTGTTTATTCATGCTTAAAACTAATAATATTCATCAAAAGTAATCAATCAATTGATTTTACCAACAGCTATTTTTGTTATAATTTAAGTACCTTCGTTTAAAAGACAACAAATGAAATTAGTCATTGCCGCTTTTATAGGTGCTTTATTTATGTTTTTTGGTGTACTCTTGGGTGCGCTGGGAAGTCATGCTTTAGAGGAGAAACTGAGCCAAGATTCACTCAATAGTTTTATGATAGCCATACGATACACGATGTTCCATGGTCTGGCACTACTTGTATTATCTGCAGTTCCTTTTATCCCTGAGAGTGGTAAAGAATGGGTTGCACTTGCTTTTGTAGTGGGTACTCTGTCGTTCTCCGTAAGCATATTGGTGCTTTCAACCAAGGCAATTCACGGACTTTCGGTTTCCTTTTTAGGGCCAATTACTCCAATAGGAGGACTATTGTTGTTATTTGGCTGGGGGTATCTAAGTATTCAATTGTTTAAGGCAATTTAGACCGTAGCCATTTCCTTAATGTACTTTTCAATAGCCATTGTCATGGATGGAGTTTCCTCGGAAGGAGCTTTGATGTCCACACGAAGTTTAGCGTTATCTGCAGCACTTATTGTTGTGTTACCATAAACGGCTATACGTGTATTGTTTTGCTCAAATTCTGGGAAGTTTTTAAATAAAGATTCGATTCCGGAAGGACTGAAGAAAACCAATATGTCATAGTACACATCGCGGAGGTCAGAAAGATCACTAACAACAGTTTTATACAATTGTGCGCGTTTCCAATTCAACTCTAATCTATCTAGGAAGTCTGGAATAACGGGTTTTAAAATGTCTGAAGAAGGCAAAAGAAAACGGTCTTCTTTGAATTTCTTAAAGGTAGCTTCAAGGTCCATTAAGTTTTTCTCGCCAACATAAACTTTTCGCTTGCGGTAAACTATATATTTCTGTAAGTAATAAGCAACCCCTTCAGATGCACAAAAGTATTTAGTTGAATCAGGCACTTTAAAACGCATTTCTTCGGCTAAACGAAAGAAATGATCAACAGAGTTTCTGCTGGTAAGAATGATTGAATCAAAGTTGTTGAAATCAATCTTTTGCATGCGTACATCTTTTGCTTCGACACCTTCAACATGAATAAAAGGGCGATAATCAATGGTCAGATTATACTTTTCTTTTAGTCGTGTGTATGGTGAACTATCACTGTTGGGTTCAGGTTGAGAAACTAAAATTGTTTTCACTTTTTTTGTACTCATGTGTCTTAATTTTTTAAGCCTCCAATTAAAAGAATCCAGGGGCTTAATTTGAGAGTGCAAAGATACAAAATAAAATATAAGCCACCTCTTTTGATGGTGCTAAAGAAATCGCGAACGAGCAATAGTTGGGTTAGAAGGTAGATAAATAAGATTAAAACCAGGAATACATTAAAGAAAAGATCCGGCAGTTGATGTGTATATTGATAAAGGACAAGCCCAACAAAAAGTAAGGTTGATAAACGGAAAATATAAGTGTTGTTTCTAAATTGGAATTGATGAAGGAATTCTTCTAAATCAAGAATATAGGCTAGGAATAATTGCAGAATATGACGTATGGCAACAATAAGAAGAGTGCTTGATAGAATCAGTGTAAAAGTTGAAAAGTCAATAGCTACTAGCTGGTAATGCCCCATTATGTATGTCGCTAGAAGCGATATGTTTGACAAGGAAAAAAAGGTCAGGCAAAGAATAAACCCCTGTTTGAGTATTCCTTTTTCTGAGTAATTGTTAATTTGAGTTGAGTTGTCGATTAGGCGAAAAAAAGCGAAAAAAGCTTGTTGAAATCGCCATTTTGTAAAGACAAACAGGAGAAAATTGAACCCCAGTACAAAGGTGATCCAGTTGTAGTTTGAACGTGGAATTAAGGTCCATTCTTCCATGGTGTAAAGGTATCAAATTTATTTAACCCAGATTGAATTTCGATTTGTCTTTAGCCTTTTATTCACTACTTTTACACACGCTATGGAACAAATTCTCATTATAATTCCTACCTATAACGAAAGAGAAAATATTGTTGAGCTAATTGCTGAAATATTTTCAATTCTACCTGAAGTCCATTTGCTTTTTGTTGATGATTCTTCTCCTGACGGAACAGCAGAATGTGTGCGTTCGTTGATGAAGAAATACCCAGGTCAAATACACCTTGAAGTACGCGAAAATAAGGAAGGATTAGGCAAGGCCTATGTGCATGGTTTTCGATGGGCTTTAGCTAAAGAATACAGTGCTATTTTTGAAATGGATGCCGATTTGTCTCATCCAGCACAAGCACTTCCCCACATGTTAGAGGCTCTCCAAAAAGGAACAGATGTAGTAGTAGGCTCCCGGTATTTAAATGGTGTTAATGTGGTTAACTGGCCACTGTTTAGAATAGCACTATCAATGATAGCCTCTATCTATGTAAGAATAATTTTAGGGTTACCCGTTAAAGACACCACAGCTGGCTTTGTTGGATACAGTCGAACATCTCTTCAATCATTGAATTTAGATGATCTTGTTTTTGTTGGCTACGCCTTTCAAATTGAGATGAAGTATAAGCTTTGGCAAAACGGATTTAGCCTAAAAGAATTACCAATTATATTTACAAATCGTAAAAAAGGGAAATCAAAAATGGATAAAACCATCATTTGGGAAGCCATTTATGGTGTGTTTTACCTTCGACTTAAATCAATATTTAAACGTTTATGACACAACTGATTAAAAACGCTTTTCTCGTTAACGAAGGAAAGACGACTCAACAAGATCTTCGTATTCAAGACGGAAAAATTTTGACCATTGCTGAACATCTTGCTCCATTGGAGAATGAGGAGGTGGTTGATGCAGCAGGGAAGTATTTGTTGCCTGGATTAATTGATGATCAAGTTCATTTTCGTGAACCAGGGCTTACACAAAAAGCCTGTATCAAAACAGAATCTCGTGCAGCAGTTGCAGGTGGAATAACTTCTTTTATTGAAATGCCCAACACTGTTCCACAAACAACTACCCTAGAGAAATTCGATGAGAAACTTGCGATAGCAAAAGAAAATTCACTGGCCAACTATTCTTTTATGTTTGGTGGGACCAACGATAACTTTGATGAAATTCAACGTTTGGATACCTCTAAAGTGGCAGGTTTAAAGTTGTTTTTAGGATCATCAACAGGGAATATGCTTGTTGATGATGAAGCAACTCTGCGCAAAATATTTTCCAGTACAGATTTGGTGATATCGGTACATTGTGAAGATGAACCCACTGTAAAGGCCAACCTTGCTGCCCATATTGCTGAGTATGGAGAGGATATACCGATTGAGAAACATCCAATAATTAGAAGTCATGAAGCCTGCTATATTTCTTCTTCAAAAGCAATTGCTTTGGCTAAAGAAACTGGCGCTCGACTGCATGTTTTTCATCTGTCAACGGCCATTGAAACAGAATTGTTTGACAATACAATTCCTCTCAAGGATAAAAAGATAACAGCAGAGGTTTGTGTGCATCACCTTTGGTTCTCTGCCGATGATTATGCAGAAAAAGGAACTTTTATCAAATGGAATCCAGCGGTAAAGAATGATGCAGATCGAACCGCATTGTGGGCTGCTTTAAACGATGATAGGATAGATGTTTTAGCCACGGATCATGCACCGCACACCCTAGAAGAGAAAAGCAATGTTTACACCAAAGCCCCTTCGGGCGGCCCCTTGGTACAACAAGCTTTATTGGCCTTGTTAACCGCTGCGAAACAAGGGAAAATTACCCTCGAAAAACTGGTTGAGAAAGCCTGTCACAATCCAGCAATTTTATTTCAAGTTGCAAAAAGAGGTTATTTAAGAGAAGGCTATTGTGCTGATCTTGTATTGGTAGACTTGGACCGCAAGACAACAGTGACCAAAGAAAGCTTGTTGTATCAATGTGGCTGGTCTCCTTTTGAGGGAACAACATTTGACGCTGTGATTGATCAAACTTGGGTCAACGGAAAAACAGTTTATGCAAATGGTAAGGTTATCGAGGTTGATGCAGCACAACAATTAACCTTCGATCGATGAAAAAACTGCTTTTAATTGCCGGATTTCTGTTTCTCGCTTGCGACACCAATTCGTCTGTAACTAAACCAGATGAGTTTTTGTCTTCCGAGAAAATGGAAAACATTTTATATGACCTTACGTTGCTCAAAGCGATTAAAACTTCCTACAATGACAAAGAAGGGAAAGCGCTTTTTAACGATGCGTATATTTTTCGTAAATACAATATCGACAGTACAGTCTTGGCGCAAAACCAACTGTATTATGCACAAAGTCCAAAAGAATCGATTGCCATATACAAGCGCATAGATCAGCGTTTAAAGAAAGCTAAAGACAGCATCAATGAACTACTGCGAAAGCAAAAGGAGGAAAAAGACTTAGTTGTTGAGTAGTTGCTTTAAATAGTCAGCAATGGGCCGGTAGTTAAACTTAATGACTGCTTGAATTTTACTTCCATCGATGTCTTTTGTGTCCGAAAGGCTTTTGACTAGTGCTTTGGTAAGAAATTTACGACGCAGTTTTAGTGCGCTTACACAGCTTTCAAAAAACCAAGCAATATAGAGGTAGCTAGATTTTAATTCCAATGTTGGAACCCTCTTTCCAAGATATTTTGCCGTAAGCTGAATCATGTCTTTGAAAAACCAATTTTCTGCAACTAGAATATACCGTTCGTTTTTAATGTCGCTTTCCATCAAACGAATTAACACCTCCACAACATCTTCTACAGCAACATAGCCCGTTTTGCCGGTAGGATAAAAACGTATTCCCTTGCGGACCTGTTCTGTTAATTGATCCAGGGGAGAATGGGGCATTCCAGTCCCCAATATTACGCCTGGATTAATAATAACAACTGGAATACCCTCTTGCGAAGCACGCCAAATCTCAAGCTCAGCACCATATTTAGAATAGGCATAGGGCGTTTTTTCTAGGGTTGGGTTCCAAGGAGTTTTTTCGTTAATGACGGCTGAGGTGGTTTCGTTACCAAGAGCGGCGATAGAGCTTACATAGGCTAACTTTTCAATTTTATTTTCAATGCATAAGTTAGCGATATAGGCCGTTCCCTGCTGGTTGACTTCCTGTAGGTAGGCTTGTTTATGGAAGGCCATTGAAATGTAGGCAGCACAATGGTAGACATGTGTGATTCCCTCAAAGGCTTTGGTGAGTTCGGGTAAGTTGCACAAATCTGCTTGCCGCCATTCGATTTGCTCAAAAAGGGACAATTTGTTTTTAGCGCTAAAAAAAGCACGTGTTGCCTCTTTTTTTTTGTCTCGACGAAAAAGAGCTACGATGGGGGTTCCTTTTTGTAATAATTCAAGACAAAGATGGGCCCCAACCAATCCTGTCGCTCCAGTGACTAAAATCATGGATTAAAAGTACTGTTTTTTCTGTTTGTCTTTTTCCATTCACTTGAGAAATCTATCTTTGTTGCTTACTAAAGAAACTATGAGAAATACATTCGTTGAAGAACTTGAATGGAGAGGGATGTTGCATGACATTATGCCCGAAACCGAGAATCATCTAAACCTTGGGCCAACGGCTGGCTATATTGGTTTTGATCCTACGGCCGATTCCCTACATATTGGAAGTTTGGTGCAAATCATGATTTTGATGCATTTTCAACGTGCAGGTCACCAGCCCATTGCTTTGGTGGGTGGTGCAACTGGTAAGATTGGTGATCCCTCAGGAAAGTCGGACGAACGAAACCTATTAGACGGGCCAACCCTCGAGGCGAATATTACTGGAATTAAAGCACAACTTTCTCGTTTTCTCGATTTTTCAGCCAGCCAGAAAAACCCAGCCTTGTTGGTCAATAACTTTGATTGGATGAAGAACTATTCGCTGATCGATTTTTCACGTGATATTGGGAAACACATCACGGTGAATTATATGATATCGAAAGAATCAGTTAAAAAGCGTTTGGGCTCAGAATCTCAGGTCGGAATGTCTTTTACAGAATTCACTTACCAGCTATTACAGGGATACGATTTTCTTCATTTGTATAAAAACTTTAACTGTAGCCTTCAAATGGGGGGAAGTGACCAGTGGGGGAACATCACCACGGGGACTGAACTCGTTCGGCGAAAAGTAGGGGGAAAAGCCTATGCCATAACTTGTCCGTTGATTACTAAAGCCGATGGAACTAAGTTTGGTAAAACCGAAGGAGGGAACATTTGGTTGGATAAACAACGTACATCGCCTTATAAATTCTACCAATATTGGCTCAATGCTTCGGATCAAGATGCCGAGAACTACATTAAAATCTTTACTTTCTTAACAAAAGAGGAGATTGAAACCTTGATCAAAGAGCACCAAGAAACGCCTCATTTGCGTTTATTGCAAAAGCGTATTGCAGAAGAAGTAACCCTTTCGGTACATTCAAAAGAAGATCTCGAAAATGCGCAACGAGCCTCGCAAATTTTGTTTGGGAAATCGACGTCCGAAGATTTATTGACGCTCGATAGTTCAACTTTTTTAGATGTTTTTGACGGCGTGCCTCAAGCGCAAATTGACAAAAGCACCTTAGCCGATGGGTTAGACATCATCGCAGCTTTAGCTGGAGATGGGAGATTGTTGAAGTCCAACGGAGAGGCCAGAAGAGCATTAAAGGAAAATTCTATTTCGGTCAATAGATCCAAGGTCGATGAGAATAAACAAATCAATGCAAGTGACTTGATCAACGATCGATACGTTCTCCTTCAGCGCGGGAAGAAAAGTTATTTTATTTTGGAATTTGTTTAGTAGACCAACAGATTACAGCCGCGAATATCACTAGCATCTAGTCTGCCCATTACTTCAAAAGTTCCGTCAGGAAAGGATCGACCTAGATCATCGGTAGCGATAAATGCACAAGATTCTTGGTTAGCGAGATCGATAATATTGAGCCGCCCAATTTTCCCTTCTTCTGTTGGGGCAAAAGGATCATTGATTTCGAAGGGAGTAACTCGCATCCAATTTGGACAGTGAAAACGTCCATCGCCTTTGGCATAGGCTTGCGAAAGTAATTCTGTCATTCCATATTCACTGTGAATAGCAGAAACACCAAATCCTTTTTGCAGTGTTTTGTGCAGTTCTTCGCGTGTCAATTCTTTTCGCCTTCCTTTAATTCCACCCGTATCCATCACTGTGGTGGAAGATAAATTTAACGAATACTGTTCCGTGAAATCCAAGAGCGCAAAAGAAACACCAAGTAATAGAGTAGGTTGTTTTTGTTGTTCGAGTTCAAGTAAAATGGCATTTAGTTTGGCCAAATCATCTAGATAAAAACCCGAATGTTCGTTTTTGCTTTGCGCAATAAGTGAATCCATCATGTAGATCAATGAGGAGCCTTCGCGTTCTAAATATGATGGGAGTAATGCTAGGATGGCCCAATCCTTTGGCTTTCCATAGAACTGTTCAAAGCAAGCCTGAAAGCTCGCTCGGTAATTACTTAAATCGGCCAAATGATGCTGGGCATTGATACTAGTGGTAGTGCCACTAGACGTAAATGTTTTGACGGGCTTTCCCTCAAACGATTGAATAGTATGACTTTTAAAAAAACGTGTGGGTAAATAGGGAACATCCTGCGCTCTCTGCACATCATTTGGGGCAATATTGATCAAATCGCAATACGAGCGATAAACCATATTATTGTTGTATTGATGTTGGAAAGTAGCGACAACCTCGCGATCAAAATCAGCCGTAGAGGCAATTTCGAGGAAGGAAGGTGTGGACTTTTTCATGGATCAAAGCTATAAAATTTTCCTCCAGATTAAGGTTATTTGGGGCAACAGTTTTTCATATTACCACTATGTTATCATATTGTTTCTTTTTTGATATCGAAAAAGCTTACCGCTATTATTTAGTACATTTGAGAGTAGGAAAAAATAGGCCGAATGAAAAAAAGTAAAATCAAGATTCTTCTTGTCGATGATGAGCCAGATATTTTAGAAATACTATCCTTTAACTTATCAAATGAAGGCTATCAGATTTTTACGGCAGAAAACGGAAAAGAAGCACTTGACGTTGCCGACAAACAGTTGCCAGATTTAATTATTTTAGATGTGATGATGCCTGTTATGGACGGAGTCGAAACCTGCGAGCGTCTCCGAATGGATAAACGATTCAAAGACACCCTGATTATGTTCTTGTCGGCAAGGGGTGAGGACTATTCTCAGGTAGCTGCCTTTGAATCAGGGGCAGATGATTATGTGACCAAACCCATTAAACCAAGAATACTTAATTCTAAAGTTAAAGCCATATTGCGTAGGTTTGTCAATGAAGATGCAAATGCAAACATTGTTGTTGGCGGCTTACAAATTAATGTTGATGAGTATACAGTTGTGAATAAAGGCAAAGAATTTGTCTTGCCACGAAAAGAATTTGAACTCCTTTACCTACTGGCATCTAAACCAGGGAAAGTGTTTAAACGAATAAAAATAATGGAAGCTGTTTGGGGAAGTGATGTTGTTGTTGGAGATCGAACTATTGATGTTCATATTCGTAAATTGCGTGAGAAAATTGGCGATGACATCCTCAAAACGGTCAAAGGAGTTGGTTATAAATTTGTCATTGAAAAAGAATAAGACTACTTACCATGAATAGACGTTACAGTACTGCAATTAAATTGTCCATTCTTATTATGGGTGTATTCAGTCTAATTATCGCTGGTTTCTTTTTCTTTTATACAGGAAGTTTCACCTTTTTGTTTGACGTTATTTATTATGCAATTGCGTGCCATATCGTTTTGTTCTTAGTTTCGTTTTTCATCATTCAAAAGTATATCGAAAGATTTGTTTACGCTAAGGTGGAAGCCATGTATCAAGACTTATTGCCCAAAGGGATTCCTTTGAGTGAAACCTCCGTGCAAAAAGATGTCTGGTCGCTAACACAGCGTCTACAACAGTTCGCCAAAGACAGTAAGCTAGAGATTGAATTGCTCAAGGATAAAGAGAATTATCGGAAAGAATTTATTGGGAATTTAGCCCATGAATTAAAGACCCCCCTTTTTATGGTGGAGAGCTATATTTTCACTCTTCTAGAAGGAGGCGTTAAAGACAAAGAAACATGTAAAAAATATATCCAAAAAGCAGCCAATGGGGTAGATCGTCTGAGTTTTATCATCAAAGATTTAGATTTGATTACTCAATTTGAGACAGGAGTCACATCACTCGACATTGTTGAGTTTGATTTGGTTAAACTCATCTTTGAAATGGTCGAACTACTCGAATTAAAGGCCGCAAAGAAAGAAATAAACTTGGTGTGCAATTTAGATGTTAACAAGCCTATTTTGGTTGAAGCAGACAGAGAGCGGATTATACAAGTCTTGTCAAATCTGGTGGTTAATTCATTGAAATATGGTGTTAAAAACGGAACTACAGAAATCGAGATAAACGAATTAACGAGTGAAAAAGTACTGTTGCGAATCATTGATAATGGAAAAGGAATTGGGAAGGAGCATCTTCCGCGTCTCTTTGAGCGTTTTTATCGAGTAGAGAAAACCCGTAACAGAAACGAAGGAGGATCTGGTTTGGGTCTAGCTATTGTCAAACATATCATTGAAGCGCACAATGAGAAAGTGTATGTACAAAGCACGCCTAATGTTGGTTCGGAGTTTTCATTTACACTAGCGAAAGCAAAAGCCTAAATTCTTGTGTAAATTTTAAGTAGTTTTGCAACAAAAGCACAACGGTGGGAAGTAAAAATAAACTCAAACGATTTAATCAAAATTCAACCTTTTCAAATGTGATCCAGCCCACTCGGGAGGAAATCACCGAGACTGAATTTGTGTACAAGGGCAAATGGCGAAAAGATTTTTTTAAAAATGACAAGCCCATTGTTCTTGAGTTAGGTTGTGGAAAAGGAGAGTATTCGGTGTATTTGGCCCAAAATTATCCAGACAAAAACTTCCTAGGAATTGACGTTAAAGGAGCGCGTTTTTGGTTTGGTGCAAAAGAAGCTCTTGAATTGGGTTTGGAAAATGTTGGTTTTTTGCGCACCCAAATAGAACTTCTTGATTTAGTCTTTGATGAGAATGAAGTCGACGAAATTTGGATTACCTTCCCCGATCCTCAAATCAAGTTCAAGCGAACAAAACACCGCCTCACAAATCCTGCTTTTTTAGACCGCTATCAAACCGTTCTGCAGCCAGATGGGAAGGTACACTTGAAAACAGATAGTGAATTTTTATACGGCTATACCCTTGGCTTGTTAGAAGGGAAAGGCTGGGAGGTTGACTACGCACATCATGATGTTTATGGAAATGCGTATTCACCAAAACATGTAACCGCAATACAAACCCACTATGAGCGTTTGTTTATGGCGAAGGACAAACTGATTACCTACTTAACGTTTCGTTTCCCCAATGGCAAAAAAAGACAAAACTAATTTTTTCGAAAAAGTATACGCAATTGCCCGCCAAATCCCCGAAGGGAGAATTACTTCATATGGTGCTATCGCAAAGTGTATTGGCTCTCCACAAAGTGCTCGCATGGTGGGCTGGGCAATGAATGCCTCTCATAACCAAGAAGATGTGCCTGCGCATAGAGTGGTAAACCGCAAAGGATTACTGACGGGGAAGCATCATTTTGAAGGAACAAACCTCATGCAACAATTGCTCGAAAACGAGGGTATCGTTGTCATTGAAAACCAAATTCAAAACTTTGAAGAAATCTTTTGGGATCCTAGCAGCATCAAAAGCTAAAGCTTTAACGGTCAAACTTTTTTAGTCCACATCTTCCCTGTATATTTGTAATTTAGAATCAGTTTAAAAAAGTAAATGAATCTAGCTAAACAAGACATTCAACAAGCATTGACGACCATTTCCTTACCTGGAGACGGGAAAAACTTAATGGAAAGCGGTGCGGTCAAAAATATAATTGTCTTTGGAGATGAGGTAGTCATTGATTTGACTCTAAGTAATCCAAGTCTACAGGCCCGCAAAAAAGTCGAAGTAGAAATACTGAAATGCATTCATAAAGAAGTGCACCCAAAGGCAAAAATTAAAATTAATGTAACCGTTGAAGCACCTGCCAAAACAGAAACTATTAAAGGGAATCCCATTCCGGGAATCGATAATATAATTGCAATTTCATCTGGAAAAGGTGGTGTTGGGAAATCAACTGTTACCTCTAACATTGCCGTTACACTAGCTCAAATGGGGTTCAGCGTTGGGATATTAGATGCAGATATTTATGGGCCATCTATTCCAACAATGTTGGACATGGAAGGCGCACGACCATTGTCAATCAACGTTGACGGTGCTTCCAAAATGGAGCCCATTGAAAATTATGGCGTAAAAGTACTCTCCATCGGTTTCTTTACCCAACCTGACCAAGCGGTTATTTGGCGCGGTCCCATGGCTGCAAAAGCATTGAATCAAATGATTTTTGATGCAGCATGGGGAAAACTCGATTTCTTGTTGATCGACTTGCCTCCCGGAACAGGTGATATCCATCTAAGTATCGTGCAATCACTTCCCATTAACGGAGCTGTTGTGGTGTCTACACCGCAAAATGTTGCTTTGGCAGATGCCCGCAAAGGAATTGCTATGTTCCAACAAGAGAACATCAATGTTCCCGTTTTAGGCGTAGTAGAAAACATGGCTTACTTTACACCAGAAGAATTGCCCAACAATAAATACTACCTCTTTGGACAAGAGGGAGCAAAAAATTTAGCTGAAGATAAAGAGGTTCCTTTTCTAGGAGAGGTGCCCATTGTCCAAAGTATACGCGAAGCGGGTGATGTAGGTCGTCCTGCCGCTCTTCAAAACAATACTTTGGTATCACAAGCTTTCGAAGAAATTACCCGAAATACCGTTTCAGGGCTAATGAAAAGAAACGATCATTTACCCCCAACACAGGCGGTAAAAATAACCACCATGGCCGGATGTTCGGCAGTGAAATAGTAAAGCTAAATTCAATGGAATTAAGAGATAAAATATTACTGGCCTTAGATGAAATTCGACCTTTTTTAGAAGCAGATGGTGGAGACATTGCCCTGATTGATATTGTAGAAGATAAAATTGTAAAAGTCCAGCTTCAAGGGGCTTGCGCAGGTTGTTCTGTCAATCAAATGACGTTAAAGTCGGGTGTTGAAATGACCATTAAAAAGCATGCTCCAGAAATTGAAGAAGTTATTAATTTAGATACCTAGTGATTGGAAGATATTACCATCACCGTTATTGATAGAGATGGCGAAAAGCATAAATTACTTGCTCCAACAGACATGGCCATGAATATTATGGAAGTCTGCAAAGCATATGAGTTGCCTGTTGAAGGTACTTGTGGAGGAATTGCTTTATGTGCTTCCTGTCAATGTTATGTTCTATCTGATCACGTCTTGGATGAAAAATCAGACGATGAAGAAGCCATGCTAGCCGAAGCATTCAATGTTCAAGCATCAAGCCGATTGGGGTGTCAAATACACATAACCGAATCGCTAGACGGATTAGAAATTGAATTAGCTCCAGAAGAAGACTAACTTCTTTGTATATTTAGTTTTTAATTTAGTTTATTCAATGAAAAAAATAGTCCTTTTCTTGTTCAGCTTAGCCTTGTTTAGCTGTCAGCAATCCGTTTCAACTACTGAAGTAAAACCCATGACGCCAATCACAAACCAAAATATAGCGCAGGGTGTTCTGTATGAAGTCAATATTCGTCAATTTACCAATGAAGGGACTTTTAATGCCTTTGCAAAGGAGCTTCCAAAAGTAAAAGAACTAGGAGTGAATATACTCTGGTTTATGCCAACTTTCCCTATTTCAACTACAAAAAGCAAGGGTCCTTTGGGAAGCTATTATGCTGTTTCAGACTTTAAGGGCGTTAACCCAGAATACGGTTCTTTAGAAGACCTAAAAGCCTTGGTTGACAAAGCACATGACATGGGGATGTATGTTATTTTTGACTGGGTTCCGGGCCATACAGGCTGGGATCATGTTTGGATAAAAGAACACCCAGAGTTTTATTTGAAAAATGAGGCTGGTGAAATCATCGATCCTATAGATCCCCGTACAGGCGAATCTTTTGGTTGGACAGATGTTGCTGATTTAGATTATGATAATCCTGCCATGCGTGAGGCCATGAAAAAGGCCATGTTGTATTGGATCAAAGAAGTAGATATTGATGGCTATCGTGTTGATCAGGCCTATGCCGTCCCAATGGATTTTTATGAAGACACCTTTGCAGCAATTCGAGCAATTAAACCAGTTTTCTTACTTGGAGAAACGGATGCAAATCATCCTGGCGGATTTGAACATTTAAAAAACTTTGATGCATCCTATGATTTTCCAGGACATCATTTGACCAAAGAAATTGCCCACGGAAAAAATACATTAGTAGACTATCATGAGCACCGCGAAAACTTTATTAACAAACACGATCCATCACATTTTCTTTTAAACTTTGTGAGCTCGCACGATGAAAATGCATGGGCTGGTACTGTTGATGAAATATACGGAGATGCCAGTCATGCCATGATGGCATTGAATTATTTGGCGCCCGGATTGCCGTTTTTGTACAGTGGGGTTGAATATGACCTAAACAAACGCCTACTCTTTTTTGAGAAAGACAGTTTCCCTCGTGCTGCAGGCGAAACCTTTCAACTGCTAAAACAGCTAGGTGAATTGAAGCAAACTCATCCCTCCCTAAATGCAGGAAAAGAAGCGGGTAAATTAACACAAATAGACACCTCTTTGGGAGACAAAGTATTGGCTTTTGAACGTACAAAAGCAGGAGATACCATTGTCTTTATGGCTAATCTATCTAAGGATCACATAGGTTTTACTTCGCCCTACAACGGTCGTTTTAAGCGCTATCAAGACAATAAGTCCAAGCGTCTGTCTTTTTCCTATGAGTACAGAATGAAACCATGGGAATTCTGGATCTTAAAAAAATAATACATGAAACATGCAACTTCCGTTAAGCCTTTAATTTATATGTTGTTATTGTCATTGCTTTCCTGTACTTCTGCGACTCAGCCCCTTGTGGTTGGGCACCGTGGGGCACGTGGACATGTTGCCGAAAACACGGTTGCCTCTATAAAGAAAGCGATGGAGCTAGGTGTTGATGGAATAGAGATTGATGTTTTTCTTTGTGCCTCGGGAGAATTAGTTGTTTTTCACGATAAAACCCTCGAGAAGCTGACTGATGCTGAAGGGTACATAGAATCGTTAACCCTTGATTCTATCCAGAAAATAACCGTTTTAGGTCGTGAGCCCATTCCAACACTCGACGAGGTGTTGGATGTGATTAATGGAGCAGTTACATTAAACATTGAACTCAAGGGATCCCAAACGGCTAAGCCCACCGCTGCTTTATTAAAAAAGTATTTTGATCAAGGGAAACTGGTTCCCGAGGATGTGTTTATTTCTAGTTTTGATTGGATTGAATTAAAGTTGTTTTATGCAGCAACTCAAACTCAAGTTGTGAGAATTGCTGTTCTCACAGAAGATGAACCTTTGGATGCTATTCCAATTGCCAAGGGGCTAAATGCTTTTGCCATAAACCCTGACTTTAGGAGTTTAACCAAAAAAAACGTAAAGAAAATCCATCAAGCAAATCTTGCTATTTATACTTGGACGGTAAATGAACCAGAAGATATTCAGCGCATGAAAGCCTTAGGGGTAGATGCCATTATTACCGATTATCCAGAGCGGATTTACCCGCAATAAGTATAATTCCCTTAATTAAAGTAGACTATTCCAAGGTTTAGTAGGCTGGCATAGCACACCCATGCCAAATAAGGATAAAGCAGGTATGCGGCAGTTCTTTCCACAATCAAAAACCAGTGGATGGTTCGAACAATTAGAAAGATCAAAAGTGCGATGACCAACAATGCAATGATTGGACTTTTTAATCCGAAAAAGACAATGCTCCACAATGCATTGACAATAAGCTGTGCAGCAAAATGAAATAGGGCCGTTTTCACCCATCGGTGATGACTTCCTTTTGACCAAATCCATCCAGCAGCTATTCCCATTAAAATATAAAGGGTGGTCCAAACAGGACCAAAAAGCCAATTGGGAGGGGTGAAAAAAGGTTTCTCTAAGCCAGCATACCAGACTGGAATTGCAGCTTGGGTTATAAAACCAGAAACCCCACCAATGGTCAGACATAGGCTTGTCGCAACAGTAACTCCCAAAACAATTTTGGTTTTTCGTTTCATTAAGTAGGATCTTGTAGCAAGATAGTGAATATATTTCGGGCTGAAATTGCCATTGAAAATGGTATCTTTGCCTAGTATGATCAGCACAAAAGATTTTGTTTCCAGCAAATTTTCACCCATTGAGGGAAAGACAACTTGGGCATCTCCATCCAATATCGCCCTAGTGAAATATTGGGGAAAATATGGGGATCAGTTCCCCCAGAACCCTTCGTTGAGTTTTACCCTTTCAAAGTGTATCACAACAACTACTGTTGCTTTTAAACCAAAAGGGAAAAGCAATGATACTTTTTCTTTTTCCTTTTTGTTTGAAGGAAAAAATGAAGCTGCTTTTCATCCTAAAATCGAAACATTTTTAAAACGAATTGTACCTTATTGCCCCTATTTGACAGAACATCATTTAGCAATTTCCTCGTCAAATTCTTTTCCACACAGTAGTGGAATTGCCTCTTCTGCCTCTAGCATGAGTGCCTTGGCACTGGCAATTGCTTCTATGGAGCGAGAGGTTAGTCCAACGATTTCATCTGATTATTTTAATCAAAAAGCTTCTTTTTTGGCTCGATTAGGCTCTGGAAGTGCCGCGCGAAGTATTTCTGGTCCAATGATGTCTTGGGGAGAAACACCTTCCGTTGCTCATAGCTCACAAGCGTATGGAACACAACTTTTTGGAAAAATTCATTCGGTTTTCGAAACCTTTCAAGACACTATTTTGATCATCGATAAAGGGCAGAAAAAAGTGAGTAGCACGCTGGGGCACCAATTGATGGAGAATCATCCCTATGCAGTCACACGATTTGCACAAGCGCATGAGCATTTGGCCAAGTTAGTAACCATCTTATCGACCGGTGAGATGGACGACTTTATTGCTTTAGTCGAATTAGAAGCATTAACCCTGCACGCTCTAATGATGGCCTCGAATCCCTATTTTGTTTTAATGCAACCCAATACCTTGGCGGTGTTAAATAAAGTGTGGGCATTTCGTCAAGACACTGGATTGCCGCTATCTTTTACCCTTGATGCAGGCGCAAACGTTCATCTGCTTTATCCCGAAGAAGACAAAACAGCAATTTTAGCGTTTATTCAAACGGAACTTTCTGTGTATTGTCAAGACGGGCAATACATTGAAGATCAAGTTGGTGCTGGGGCTAAAATGTTGTAAGTTTGTAATGATATGAAAGGTCCGCTATTTTATGCTAAAATCCTTCTCTTTGGAGAATATGGAATCATTAAAGACTCTAAAGGACTTTCCATTCCATATAATTTTTATCGTGGAGCGTTAAAGCTTTCTGCCGAGGGAGAATTTGAGGATTCACACCAAAAGTTAGTTGCCTTTTCAGACTATCTGCGTCAACTTCCAGAAACAATTGTTCGTTTTGATTGGGAACATTTACAGGCCGATATAGACCAAAAAATGTATTTTGACAGCAGTATCCCCCAAGGCTATGGAGTTGGAAGCAGTGGCGCTCTGGTTGCAGCCATATACGACCAATATGCTTTGGATAAGATTACTGTTTTAGAAAACCTTACCAAAGAAAAACTGCAACAACTCAAGCAGATTTTTTCAGCTATGGAATCTTTTTTCCACGGGAAATCTTCTGGCTTAGATCCCTTGAATAGTTATTTGAGTTTACCCATTTTAATTCATTCCAAAGACAGTATTGAGCCAACCGGATTACCCTCTCAAAACCCAAAAGGAAAAGGAGCGGTGTTTTTATTGGACAGTGGTATTGTTGGTGAAACTGCACCCATGGTTTCCATCTTTATGAAAAACATGGAGCAGGAACCATTTCGTTTGATGATGAAAGAGCAATTTATTCGCTACACTGACCTCTGTGTTGATGATTTTTTAAGTGGAGATTTACGTTCCCTATTCGCCAATACAAAAAAGCTTTCGCAGCTTGTATTGAATAACTTTAAACCCATGATTCCCGAGCAGTTTCACGCCATTTGGAACAAAGGCTTAGAAACAAACGATTATTACCTCAAGCTTTGTGGATCGGGTGGTGGTGGGTATATTTTAGGCTTTACAGAAGACTTTGAAAAAGCTAAAATAGCCTTGAAAGACTATCGACTTGAAGTAGTATATAATTTCTGAAAAGCATGCGGCTTTTCCCTAAATCATTTTTGCCTCTACTTGCTGTATTTGCTTCCGCACGGGGTTATACCATTCTTGTTTTAGTCGCCGCACAATACATTAGCGCACGCTATATACTTGCTCCGCAACGTTCATGGGTAGAGCATTTAACCGATTATAACCTGTTTTTTCTGGTACTAGCCTCTTCCTTTGCTATTGCGGGTGGCTATTTGATCAATAACTTTTATGACGCTGAGAAAGACCGAATAAATCGACCACAACAATACCTTTTACAGCATTTAATTTCAACGGAAAAGCAATTGTTGTATTATTCTTTTTTCAATGGTTTGTGTATGTTGCTGGCTTTTCTAGTTAGCAAAAAAGCCTTCTTGTTTTTCTTTGCCTATATCAGTGGTATTTGGTTGTATAGTCATGTTTTAAAGAAAACATTTTGGGCAAGTAATGTCTTTGCTGCTTTTTTGGCCATTAGTCCATTCTTTGCCATTAGTCTATATTTTAATAATCTTTCCACATGGGTGCTCTATCATGCTAGCTTTCTTTTCTTAATTATTTTGATCCGTGATTTAGTCAAAGATTTACAAAATTTTAGAGGCGATTGGGTGAGAAAATACAATACTGTTGCGATTGTTTTTGGGGTGAAAATAACCAAAAGAATTGTTACAGTTTTAATCGTCTTTTCCTCTTTCCCTATTCTTCAACTTTTGCGGTCAACAGACCAGTTGGGGTGGATGTACTATTATTTTGCCGCTTGTATACCCTATTTGATTGGAATTGTCTTCCTCTTATGGAAAGCCAAGGATCAAAAGATGTATCTTTGGCTGCACAATTTGTTAAAGGTATTGATCCTTGCAGGTGTTGGGAGTATCATACTCGTTAGATATTCAATTTAAGTACTATGCATGGAATAAATCAATAGCATTTGATTGATTTCAACTATTCATCACAATTAAGACAATCGCTAAAATGGCCGAAAAAAATACAATACGACTCAATAAATTTGTTGCTAACTCTGGCTTGTGTTCTCGCCGAGAAGCCGATATGCATATTTCCCTGGGTACCGTTAAGGTCAATGGCAAGGTCATTACAGAAATGGGCTACCAGGTGTCACCCGGTGATGATGTACGTTTTGACGGACAACGAATTACCGCAGACAAGCCCACCTATGTGTTGTTGAATAAACCCAAAGGCTTCCTCGCTTCTGTTAAAAAAGGAATTTACAAGAAAGATGTAATGGAATTGGTCGATCGGGCGGCACCTTTTCGTATTGACCCAATTCAAGCAATGGATCGATCTACTACAGGTCTATTACTATTCACTAACGATCAAGAGCTAACAGCTAAATTACGCGCATCTAAAACACGTGTTAAGAAAATCTATCAAGTGATTTTGGACAAAAATATAACGTCTGAGTCAATTGAAAAAATCAAGAAAGGCGTCTCGATTGATCGACACAAGAAGTTGTTTGTTGAGGATATTAGCTTTGTACGCGGAGAGCCAAAACGTGTTGTAGGTGTTGAAATTCATGATCAAACCTATAAGGCTGTGAACCAAATAATGGAATCGCAAGATTATACTGTGGAGCAACTGGATTTGGTTACCTATGCTCATTTGACAAAGAAAGATTTACCAAGAGGAAGGTGGAGGCATCTAAGCGATCAAGAGATCAATAACTTAAAAATGTTGAAGTAAGGATCTTTTCTTCACCAATTCATAGCCAAGCACAGCAAACACGATTCCGTATTCTACCCCTATCAAGTAATAGTTTTCTTGGAAGGAAGGATGTGCATAGGTTACATAGCTTAATAGTACCAACGCACTCCAAAAGAGCGGATAACTAAAGCGGGTAAATAGCGATAAAAAAACAAGGCTAATGATATACCACGGATGCACAATAGAGGCCATAAAGTAGTAACAAGAAAGTAACAACAGCATTGCCCTAAATACCTGTTTTGCATTTTTTTTTGGTTTTAAACAGCTAAAAATCAGTACAATTAAAACGATAATCCAGGGTGTGACCTCGCCTAATTGTCGAATAATATTATAGCATTTTATTTCATAACCTATCCAACGTGCTATATAATATAGGCTTCCATTGAATTCAAAGTTTTTAAACCACAGTTGGATGGTTGCCAGGTAATTCTCCATCCCAATATCTTTAAAGAAAGGAAGAAAAAGTAGAACTAGACTAAGTAGTCCAGCGCAAGCCATTAGCGCACTTTTTCTCCATGACTGATAACGTACAAATACAGGAACCAAAAGCAGTGGAATTAGTTTAGTTCCAATCGACAATGCAAAAGCAAAGCTTGATAGCCAAAGCTTTTTATGTACATATAACCACCAGCCAAGGGCAAAGAAAAAAAGCATAACACCTTCCCAGTGTAAATTTCCAGTCAGTTCAATTAATACCAAAGGATTAAGGAAATACCAGCCAATACGCTCCTGTGCAAAACCAAAAAACTTGAGTAATTGTTTCCCAAGAAAGAACACACCAATATCAGCTGCTATAAGCAACAAACGCATCATTATAATTGAAGTAAATAATGAATTTGATTCCCACAAAATAGAAAACAGAAATCCAAGTTGATTGATTGGTGGGTAGTTAGAATAATGGCCAGCGCTCAGCTCTCCCATGTTTTTATGCAGTACTTCTGTTAGCACAGGAGAAAATAAATGTGGTTGATCGATGAGCTCGTTGGGCGTATAGGCATATGGATTTAGCTCGTTAAAAAGTAAGAGACCATCCCAAATGAAACGATAGAAATCTTGAGACAACCATGGGAGAGTGATAAGCAAGACTGCCCTGTAAAGGAGACCCTGCCATAGAATTTGATTGATGGATATTTTTTGAACACTAAAATAGGTTAACCCAAACAGTCCAAACGAAAGAACAAGAAATTGTACACTTTGTTCACGTGTTGTGAAATAACCAATAAAAAGATATAAAATTCCCATGGCTAGTGGGATTAAATAAGAGCGAAAAGGAATTCGCCAAAGCATTATCCTTGGGTTTTAAAAGAGGAAATAAAGACAAAGCCGAAGCCTAAGACTAAAAGTAAATGAAAAGGGAATAAGCCAAAATCACCACTTTCACCGACAACAAATGCACTGTACATGCCAAAAAGGAAATACAAGGTAAGCAAGCCTTCTGCGATGGTGTTTTTATGCACCTTGGTAGGGATGTATTTATTGTTTTTCCATGAGTCTTTAATGTTCTTAATATTGAATTTAGGTGTCCGAACAAAATCACTTCTCTTGCCTCTGTGGCCTTCCATTACCGCAAGTGCATTATGGAAAGAAAAGCCCATGGCAACAGTATAGAAGGTAAAAAATGTCTTAATGTATTCTATAAAATGTAAGAGACTACTTCCATGTTGCCGTTTATACAACTCCCAGTAACAATAAAAGAAAATGACTGTACTGACAATAAACAGAGAAGATATTTTAAAAAACCAAGCCAAATGCCCCCATTCGTTTTTGATGTAAAGCATTGGAATACTTAAAAGACCAACAACCAAAACATTTAAAAACATACTGCTGTTGAGCAAGTGAAGTATAGAATGCAAACGAGTTGAAAAAGGAAGTTCTTTCTTATTCAAGACCTTTTTGATCATTTTTTGATAATTCTCTGCTCCTCCTTTGTTCCAACGGAATTGTTGTGAACGAATGGCACTCATGACCACTGGAAGTTCTGAAGGGGTTTTCACATCTTCTAAATATTTAAATTTCCAATTTTTTAATTGAGCGCGATAACTCAAATCCAAATCTTCTGTCAAGGTGTCTCCTTCCCAATTTCCAGCATCAATGATGGTTTCTTTTCGCCAAATACCGGCAGTACCATTGAAGTTAATGAAATGGTTTTCTACATTTCGCCCAACTTGTTCAAGGGTGAAGTGAGCGTCTAGAGCAAAGGCTTGTACCTTTGTTAAAATAGAATAATCGTGATTGATGTGCTCCCAACGGGTTTGTACAACCCCAATTTCAGCGCTATCAAATTGTGGAACAGTTTTAAGTAACCAATCTTCTCGGGGAAGGAAATCGGCGTCAAAAATGGCAATTAGTTCTCCCTTTGCGGTTTCTAAACCTTCTTTGAGTGCTCCTGCTTTGAATCCAACACGATTTTCGCGGCGAATTTGCATAATGTCTAAACCATCTTTTTGTAAGCCTTCAACTAATTTTCGTGTCAATTCAACTGATTCATCCGTAGAATCATCAAGTACTTGAATTTCTAAGCGTTCTCTAGGATACTCAATTTTATTGATACATTCCAAAAGGCGTTCCATTACGTAGAGTTCATTAAAGACGGGAAGTTGAATGGTTACGTAAGGAACATTCAAACGATCTGTAATGTTTAAACTGGTTAATGTCGGTTTGTTTTTTTGGGCTTTCTTATAATTGAATAAAAGATTCAATTGAGCAAGACTGTAAAAGAAAACTAGTAATAAACATAAACAATACATACCCATCACAAGGAAGGAAAAGTTTAATAAAAAGTATTCCATATGATATAAGTTACGATAAATAATGTTTGAAAATCCAACCAATAATTTTCGCTCCGGCAAATATAGTCCCTTTTATTGTCCCAGATACTTTGGAAACACCAATTCTTTTCTTGTAGGAAACAGGGATTTCTTTATGGCTTATTTTCTGACGTAAAACTTTCAGTTGCATCTCTACTGTCCAACCATAGGTTTTGTCCGACATTTTTAAACTTTGCAGGGTTTCCCATTTAATGGCGCGAAAAGGACCAAGGTCTGTAAAGGTGGAGTTGAATAAGCCCTTCATTAAAAAACAGGCCAACCAATTTCCAAAGATTTGCTGGGGAGTCATTGAGCCTTCCTCTCGTAATTCTTTTACACGTGCTCCAACCACAAAGTCAACTTCGTTATTCTGTATGGGGGCAATTATTTTTATCAGTTCCACAGGGTAATCAGAGAAATCGCCATCGAGAAAGACCACCACATCTGGTGGGCATTGCTGCCGTGCTGCATGCTCAATACCTTTTAAACAAGCATATCCATAGCCCATACGGTTTTCGTCAAAAACAGTCGCTCCTGCTGTAGCGGCAACGGTTGCTGTTTTATCGGTAGAACAATTGTTTACTACAATAATTTCATTGACCAAAGAAGGGATTTCCTTGATGACTTTAGCAATGGAGCCTTCTTCGTTATAAGCTGGGATAATAACAGTAACAGACAGAGAAGATGTTGTGTTCAATTTTGTAAAGTAAATTAATTGTCCAAGGTGTTTCCTAGGGGAAAGTTAGGTAAATGAGTTCTGTTAGCTACTGGGCCGTTTTCTAATTTTAATACTCCACGTGGGCATACGGCAGAACAGACACCACAGCCAACACAAGAAGAGCGGACAATATTTTGTCCTTTTTGTGCATAGGCGCGAACATCAATTCCCATCTCACAATAGGTCGAGCAGTTTCCACAAGAAATACATTGACCTCCATTTGTTGTAATACGGAAACGTGATTTAAAGCGTTGAACCAAACCTAGGTAGGCTGCGAGCGGACAACCAAAGCGACACCAAACACGGTTTCCGAAAATAGGATAAAACCCAGTTCCTATAACACCTGCAAAAATAGAGCCGATTAAAAAGCCGTAGATACTTTGAATCGTTTGTGTTTTAATCCCTAAAACTGCACTTGTTCCAGAGAAGTAAGTGTAGAGTGTAAAGCCAGTCATGACGATTGAGAATGCCAACACACCATGGACCAACCAGCGTTCTAATTTCCACGCACCAATAGATTTATTTGAAAGGTGACGATACGGATCGCCGAGCGTTTCGGCTAAACCCCCACATCCACAGACCCAAGAGCAATACCAGCGTTTTCCATAGAAGTAAACCATCACTGGAAAGATGACTAGGGTCAATGCAATCCCCCAAACGAGAATGAATAAACCAAACCCACCACTAGAGATTAAACTATTTAGATTCCAGCTGAAGAAAAAATCGTAATCAAGAGGGAATGCATTTTTAAAATCATACCATGGTTTTTCGAAGCGTACCAATATTTCTGGGATCAAAAAAGCAAAGACGATTTGAAAAAATAGGACAGAGGTAGTTCTTAGAATTTGGTACTTATTGTTTCGGTATTTAATGTACATGCGGATCGCCATAACAGTCATCACAACACAATATAAATAGCCGTATAAAAACCATTGACTTGCTAAGTTACCGCTCAGACTTTGACTGATTGGATCGACGATATAGGTCCAATTGACAATATAATCTGGGAAAAAGTATAACAAAACATAAAAGCTCACTAAGAAGATAAAAACTGACCATCCTAAAAAACCCCTGTTCGTGCTAGAGTCGAAGAAAATGCCATTGTTTTTTATTCCAGGAGGCCCTAGTGTAATTACGTTAGGTATGATGTACAACAACGAACCAATAATGCCCAATCCAAAGGTTATAAACCAAAACCAACCTTTGTTGTTTGGAATCATTCCCGTCCCAGCTTTTTTAGCCACCTCATAAGAGAAACTGTGGGGTTTGTCCCAAATCACTTTACTCCATTCTCTTTTCTTTCGATGGACTTTGTTAGCTTCTTCGAGGGCGGTATTGATCCTTGTTGAGAATTCAAAAGGACCCGAGAATTCTTTGTCTACTAGGTTTCGTTTAATGTTAGCAATAAAAACTTCGCTTTTAATTCCTTTCTCAGCAATTAAAGCGTCAAACTGCTTGGCTTTGAGTTGGTATTTTCCAATAAAAATTAGCGCGCAAAAAATAGCCAATCCTGACAAGAATACCCCCAATCCGAATTTTTGTAATGTTTTCATTAGTTTGTGATTAGGTTGGCGAAAATTCTTCTCCAACTTTTCTTTTTTAATCGAATGTTTGTACCGAATTCTTGGTTGAATTTTGCGATGATTTCTCCACCATAAGAGGTACAAAATTCTGGATCAAAATTACAATCATTCAAATGCTCAACAACATGGAGAACGGTTCTTTTTTCTGTTAACATTTGGTCGAAAATTTCATGACGCATGCGTATTCCCAATGTGTTGATTCCTATGAATTCATTTGTTTCTTTATTGAAAGCAATTGTGATGCCAAGATTTTTTGCTGGATTTTCCCATTGAAAATGAATTTCGGGTTCTGTTGGGTGTGCAGCGACCAATCCATATGTCTGGTATTCTATGTCAAAAAATTTGGCGCTGTTAAACCATTGCCCAGGATGATAGGCTGATTTTTCTCCGGTTAATGTTTTTGCCAAGGTTTCACCCATCATTCGTCCGGTATACCAAACAGCTTCAATGGGTCTTCTTCCAGGAACTGGTTCTTGCTGTTCGGCACAGTCCCCAATGGCATAAATATCGGGCAGATTTGTTTCCAAGTATTTATTGACAAGGATACCGCGGTTGGTGTCGATTGAACTGTCTTTGATGAAATCTATGTTAGGACGAACACCAACAGTAAGTCCAACAAACTGACATGGGATGATTTCATCTTTATCTGTACGTATTGCTTTGGCTCTTCCGTTTTCGTCTTCAATAATTTCGCTTAGGCTTGTAGCAAGTCTAAGGTCAATTCCATGTGATAAAATATGACGGTTGATCATTTGAGATTCTCCTTTTGGAAGAACATTGCTCCAGAAACTTTTTTCTCTGACCAAAAAAGTTACTTTTTTCCCTCTAACCTGGAGCATTTCGGCTAATTCAATTCCAATAAGTCCGCCGCCAACAATCACAGCTTCTTCGATTGATGGACTCAAGGCTTCTAACTTTTCAAGATCTTGTTTTGAATACAATCCTTGGACTCCTTTTAAATTTTCTCCTGGCCAACCAAATTTATTTGGAATAGATCCTGTGGCCAAAACAAGCGAGGCATAAGAAAGTGTATTGCCATTGGAAACCGTAAGTTTTTTTTTCTCAGGATCAATTTCGGTTACAGTTTCTTCTAATAAGTCAAGCCTATTTTTCTTCCAAAAATGATTTTCATAGGGTTGGATATGTTCCCACTTGAGGTGCCCCATATAGACATACATCATGGCAGTTCGGGAAAAAAAATAGCGACTTTCTTTGGATATAATTAGGATAGGAGCGTCACTTCTTTTGCGGATGTGTCTTGCGGTTGTAATGCCAGCAATTCCATTTCCAATGATAATGATCGGGGTTTGGGATACCATAAAAAATATTTATTCCAAGGTAATGTATTTAAATGATTTAAAAAAAAGTGTAGTTTAGAGCTACCAAATTTTACCTAAATTTAGATAAGTTCAACACTTTGTTGTCGTTTATTTCATAAGGTTTTAATACCTATATAATGAAAAAACCACTTTGGGCAGTTCTGGAACTCCCGCTCAAAACAACTAAAGAATCCGTTTGGTCAGTTTTAACTGAGCCCAAATATACCATGCAATACATGTACAATTGTGCCCTGCAATGTAATTGGGAAATTGGCGATAAAGTCGAATGGGTTGAAACGCATGACGATGGCGCTACAATCATACATGTTGTGGGAGAACTTTTAGAATATACGCCCTACAGGATACTTAGATTTTCAATTTCTCATAAAAGAGCTGGCTTGAAAGGGCAGTATTCCGAATTGCGTTTTAGGATCATCCCCCATACTGAAGGAGTGTTGCTAACTATTGAGCAAGGAGATTTTTCTAGCTTCCCTAAAGCAAAAGAAATCCATGCAGAATGTCAGCGTGGCTGGCTTTATGTGCAACAAGACCTCAAGAAAACCTGTTTAAATTACACTTAACTATTTACCCCCTAAATCTTAACCTATGTTTTATATTTTTGCCGGAATTACCGCTGCGTTTTCATTACTTTTTTTAAAAAGCTACTTGTCGATATTTAAGGATGCTGACGACCTTTTTTCCATTCTTGGATTTACCCTAATTTATTTTATCACGACAGCTTTAATTGGCGTAGTGGTCTTCATTCCCTATTATTGGTGGATGCTGTAAGTACGAAAGCTAAATAAGTTTCCTATCTTTAAAAGGATGGATTTAAAGGGAATTGTATTTTTCTGTTTTTTTGGCTGTTTCATGTTTGTACACAGCCAAAAAATGCATGGACTAAGTTTTGTGGGAACACGAGATGATATTCAGATTTCCCAAGTGAAAAAGATTCAGGATGTTAACGCCAATTGGGTAACGCTCATGCCATTTGGTTATCTCTATAGCTTGCAAGACAGTGTTGTGAAGTTTAACCGAACTGGGCAATGGAAAGGAGAAACAGCCAAAGGTATAAATGAAACGATTCCGCTATTTCATCAAGCTGGAATCAAAGTGATGCTGAAGCCTCAATTGTGGATAAGAAATGGAGCTTTTACAGGGAAAATTGACCTAAAAAGTAAACGTGAATGGGCCTCTTTTAAAAGATCATACAGCACATTTATTTTGCATTTTGCTGCTTTAGCAGAAGAGCATCGATTGCCCTTATTTTGTATTGGTACAGAACTGACTTCAGTCGTAGAAAATGATCCAGACTATTGGAGGGATTTAATTATATCGATTAGACAAATTTACTCAGGAAAGTTAACCTATGCTGAAAACTGGGATAGTTATACAAAAGTTGATTTCTGGGATCAGTTAGATTTTATTGGGGTGAACGCTTATTTCCCTCTAAAGGGAAAAGAAAGCTTGAGTGTGTCTGTTTTAAAAAAACGATGGATTCCAACAGTGACGGTTTTGACCCAATTGAGTGATTCTTTAAAACGTCCGGTGGTATTTACAGAAATGGGGTACAGAAGTATAGATGATCCGGTTTCTCGGCCTTGGGATTACCGTCAAAAAGATGTACACTTTAATCCAGTTGCGCAGGCCATTGCATTGGAAGCTTTGTTTGAAACATTTCAGCCCAAAAGCTGGTGGGCTGGTGGTTTTGTCTGGAAGTGGTTTCCTCAACATTCAACAGCAGGTGGCAATGGACATAAAGGCTTCACCCCACAAAATAAGATGGCTGAAACGGTATTGCGGTCCTATTTCACAAAGGCAGAGTAGTATCGACTAAGTTGTTTAGGCGAGCATCCAATGAAACGCATCAGATGAATAATTCCGTGATGGTAATGGAGGCGTCACAGACCATTTTCTTCAAATCTGCGTGCAGAAGTTGTTATTTTTTGTGGTAAAACGCTAAAGCCATTGTTTTTGTAAATCCGATCGATCAATTCTCCATCTTCACAAACTTGGTAAGTCTCATTGAAACCATTCAACTGGTCAAACAGCACTTTGTCAATGAATAACGACTGATCACCACCCCTGCAAATTCGAACGTTAAAGCGCGTAGCATAAGCCGACCATTTCAATGCTTTTTTTGAAGAATAAAATTGGGGTTGGAAGCAGCCTGCTTTTGCTCCTAGGGATTTTTTTCTAGAATGTGCAAATCAAAATTTTTGGGCGGAATACTGTCCACATGAAGGAAGTAATGCAGTTTGAATCTTGCTGCTTTAGCGCCAAGATTCATTTGTTTGGCTCGCCCTTTTTCACTCCTGATTAATGTGCAATGCTGCTGCGTATTGATGTATTGGTCGCCTCCATCATCACTGCCCCCAACTACAAATATCAATTGATTTTTATAAAATGAATTGACCAAAAGTGCATCTATGAACCTGGGTAGAACTGAAGCTTTATTTAAAACAGGAACAATAATGGATATACCTTTCTTATTCGTTGAGTTGCCAGTCATAGGTAAAAAAATCCACTTTTGGATTTTCATTGAAGGGTTGGTTTGCATATTTTCGGATAAAAGCAATGCGTTCTTTTTTATTTCCAAAGTCATCACTGAACCACTGGAAGATACGTGAAATTTCAATTTTCTTCTCACTTAGTTTATTCCTCTTTGTATCGTTAATAAAGTCGTGGGTAACTTGTTCCAGTTGTTTTTCCATTGTGTGCGATTCGAAAGCAACATTGATCAATTTTGGACAAGAGGCAGAAGCACAATTGATGGCAAAATGAATGCGAGGCTCATTCATCTTTCGGAGAATTTCATGTTCAATATGATTCAAGGAAACTTTTTCACCGTTCAAAGTAAAACGTTTAAATCGCCAAGGGGTAACTAAATTCCGAATGCTTTTTAGAGGGTATTTATCTAAAATTAATTTTACCGTAACGGCATTGTAGGCATTGATGAAGTAGGCCAACGAATCACTTTTTGACCAAGCTTCTACTGGTGGGTTTTCTTCCAATGTTTGAAGGTAGTTATCCAAATAGGTGGTGTCTTTTTTCCAGCTTTTGTAGTTCACGTTTCCGTCATCATCAACATGTTCTTGTAATGCGGACGTCCATAAATTATGCATGCTTTTTTGTCCAACAACAGACATAGACAGAAAAAGCATTATTCCAGTAATATAACGTAGGTTCATGAGAAGGGCGATTAGCAACAACCGCCACCATCATAGTGAAAAGTAGACTCACTGATGTAGAGGTTATCTTGGTTATTGTTTTTTAGTGCATTAGCTGTTTTGTCACAAATGGCTAATGGCTGATTTTTGAGTAAAATATGTCCATTCTCATCGTCAAAAAAATCTTCATTACCAAAATAGATGGCTGCTTTTCCGGTAAATACACAAGGACCATCTGCTGGCATGGGGTCTTTTATTGCGCATACTTCAACGCTTTCAATAAAGATAGTTTCCTCGGTTGGATAATGTTTACTATCTAAGATTCGATAGGGTCGTTTTGCACGACATTCAATGGTGCCAAAACCAACATCGGTCAAAAGTTTTATGTAATCATTTAAAGGAATAGAACCAGAGAGACACAAAGCGCGAAGGCGTTCATCTTCTCGAAGTGTATCGTTCATGGGTTGTTCGCAAATTGGGTCACTCATAACCAAACGGCCATGAGGTTTCAAAACACGGTACATTTCTTCCAATGCTTTTTTGAGTTCATCCAATTTAAAAATATTGAATAAGCAATTTTGCGCAGCCACATCAATGCTTTCGTCTTTAACAGGTAAAGCCAAGGCATCCCCTTTTTTAAGGGTAACAAAGTCCGATTGAAACCAATCGTTTTCTTTTTCTGCAATCACGAAATTCTTACGTGAGGCCTCCAGCATTTCATCTACAACATCAATCCCAATAACACCTTCTTTTTGTCTAGAAAAATAAGAGAATTGAAGTAATTCCATTCCGCCGCCAACACCCACATAAAGAATTTTTGGATTATTGACCAAGTCTCTTGGGTGAACGGTTGACCCACAGCCATAATTCATTTCTTGCATTATGGTTGGAATCGATAATCCTGGGAATTGCCATATTGGAGTAGTGGTACAACATAAACCTACATCTGGTGTGAGGGCTGCTTCTTTGTATACATCTTTGGTAACTTCTAAGTAACTCATTTTATTTTTTTTGGGTGGATAGTAATTCTTTTACGATGATAATCAAAGACTGTTCCGCTTTTTTGGCTGAAGCCATGATGTCTTCAATATTAATAGGGGCTAGGTTTTGTGGATCACAAAGATCGGTCAAAACGGAAAATGCTATGCATTCCATTTTGAGTTGATTGGCTACAATAACTTCTGGAACAGTTGACATTCCCACTGCATCTACACCAATAATTTTAAGGTAACGGTATTCTGCTTTTGTTTCCAGTTGAGGTCCAGTTACTGCAGCATATACCCCTGCATGTAAAGCGAAATTATTACGCTGTGCAATACTCTTTGCTTTTCGGATTAGCTTGGGCGAATATGGAGCACTCATGTCTACAAAACGCTCTCCCAATTCTTCAATGCCTTTTTCTGCCAGAGGCGATCCGGCTTGGAGATTGATATGGTCTTCAATGAGCATGACCTCTCCTTTTTTAAAGGCAAGGTTGATTGCGCCAGCAGCATTGCTTATAATGAGTTGTTGAGCACCCATGGCATGCATGAGTCGAACGGGGTAGGTTATTTCAAAATAACTAAGTCCTTCGTAAGCATGAAATCGGCCTTCAAAAATGACTACTTTGTTGTTTTCTAGACTACCGTAAATCAATCTTCCTTTGTGGAATTCCATGGTTGGTTTCGGAAAATGAGGAATAGCGCTGTAAGGAATTTCTCGTTCAATCTGAATCTGGTCAATAAGGTCTCCAACTCCCGTTCCAAGGATAATTCCTACGGCACCAGCTTCGATACCCATGTTTGTTAAAAAGACTTGACTTTGGTTGATTTTTTCTTGTTTGTTCATTTCAAGAGTTGCATTAGTTCTGGATGATCTTTAAGATCATTGTAGGTGTCGATGTCGTTTTTTTCTTCCAACAAATAAACGTCTTCTTTTTTAAGATCATTCAGGCTATTTGATAATACTGTTGGGGTTCCCCATTTTTTATTTTCAAATAGCGCTGGGATAAACTTTTGTAGCCCCAAAAGATAATAGCCTCCGTCGGCAGAGGGGCCAATCACTGTTCCACTGGTCTGGAGTGCTTCAAACGCTTTGTGAATATCGAAAATATCAAGCGTCCACAAGTCTGTACCAATAATAACAATGGGAGAATACGATTTAAAACCTTCTTTAAATGCATTGGTCATACGGATGCCCAGATCATTTCCCGTTTGTATTTTTTTTGTGATCGAGGGTTTTTGGAATATATCGTCATGATCAATATGCGATGAATAGTATAATTGGATATCTATATCAACATCAAACAGGACAAGGGCAGTTTTTTGTAAAAGTGCGTGATATACCTCCAGCGCTTTTTCTTCACCAATGGAAGCAGCCAAGCGTGTTTTAGCTTTCCCTAAGATTGGATTTTTACAGAAGACAAGTAAGAGTGGTTTTTTCAAGTGTACAAATATTAAGCAATGCTTCCTTGGCAACTACTCCCTGCTCCTGCGGTGCAGCCGTAGCAATGTTGAGAGAGTTGGATTTTACGTTGTTGTAGTTCAACTGCGTTAAAATCACGAATATGAGAATGTTTGCTAGCAACTTTTAATTCAAGCATTTGATTAAAGTCACAATCATATAAATGGCCTTCCCAGCTTACTGAAAGGGTATTGGTACACATTACATTTTCTGCCGCCGCAGGATTAAATGCATCCACTAGGGCATGCATATATTCCTCATAGTTTTCAGAAGCAATTAAATAATCTAAAAAACGACTAATGGGTAAATTGGTGATGGTGAACAATTGATTGAATTCAATCCCAAAATCTTCCCTTAATGCTTTTTTAAAATCGTCTTCTAGCGCCATTTGATCACCGGGCAAAAAGGCCCCTGAAGGGTTGTAAACAAGGTCAAGTTGAAGCTGCCTATCTTTTTTACCATAGCCTGCAGTATTTAATTTTTGTAGTGCTTTTATGGATTGATCAAACACACCTGTCCCTCTTTGACGGTCGGTTTTGTCACGTTTGTAAAATGGAAGAGAAGAGATGACATGTACATTGTGCAGGGCAAAAAAATCGGGTAAATCGTTGTATTTTTTATTGGCCATGATGATGGTCAAATTGGAACGTACAATGATTTCATTCACCGAGGTTCTCGACCTAATTTGTTCCACAAACCAACGGAAATCTGGGTGCATCTCTGGCGCTCCACCGGTCAAGTCAACGGTTTCAATTGTGTTTGCTTCCATTACTGCGATACACTCTTCCATGGTAGTGCGGGTCATCATTTCTTTTCGATCTGGACCTGCATCAACATGACAATGTACACAAACTTGGTTGCACATATAGCCAACATTAAGTTGAAGAATGGTTAGTTTTTGGGGTTCTATTGGCGCTAAGGCATGCTCTTTTAGTTTTTGTTTAAATGTTGGGAGTTGTCCGTTTTGAAAAACACCATTGGATAGGATTTCCAATTGTCGATCGGTATTGGAAAGCTCGTTTTGTTGTGCTTTTAAGGATTTTGAGGCCATATTGGTTACATGCTTAATTGGTCGTGACGATTCATCATCTGCACTCCATGAACAAGAACTGCGCCACTTTTGATGGCTGCGCCCACATGCACAGCTTCCATCATTTCTTCCTTTTCAATTCCGCGTTGAAGCCCATCTTTGGTGTAGGCATCAATGCAATAGGGGCAATGTACAACATGAGAAACGGCTAAAGCAATTAAGGACTTCTCTCTTGCCGTTAAATGCCCTTCCTTAAAAACACTTGCATAGTATTTGAAAAATTTGTCTCCAAGCTCTTTATTCCACTCAGTTATTTGGCTAAATTTTTTTAAATCGTCGGGATTGAAATAGTCTTTTTTCATGGTTATTTTTTAAATCAAAGTAGATTAATAATACAATGATATGAGTTTTTATACATTTAACCAATCAACCTACTTTATTGATCTTAAATTAAGTATATTATAATAAACTTTATTATATTTATTTCAAACAAGAAAACCCGTTTGATGGTTTTCCAAACTCATTTATTTGTTTGAAATGCTCTCATTAACCACCAACATAGCGATTCCATTGTTTGTAAGTAATTTTATTACCATTACACTCATCGTTTTTTTTTTGGTCGAGATCGATCTAGACAGCGTTCAGCCTACCGCGACCAAATTGCTCGCCTCGAATCTCAATCACTAAAAGCTCAAATGAATCTGCACTTTATTTACAACACCCTAAATGGAATTCAAAGTGTCTTGATGCTGAAAGGGGAGGAAAAGACCAATCAGTATGTCGGTATTTTTTCACGAATGCTTCGAAAAAAATTAGACATGTCTTCTTCTGATAATATGACCTTGTCCGAAGAAATTGATTACATACAAGGTTATATCGCCCTTCAAAATATTCGTTTGGAACGACCAATCAATTTCAGTGTTACTTTTGAGAATAAATTGAATCCAGATACCTGTCTTATTGCTCCAATGCTACTTCAGCCTATTGTTGAAAATGCCATTATTCATGGTTTGGTGCACCAAAAAGAAGAAGGCCTAATCGAACTCAAAGTCAAGCATTCTGAAGATTCTTTGGTTTTGCATGTTGAAGATAACGGGATGGGTAGAAAAGCTGCAAGTCGATTACAGAAAACCAATGCACTAAGGAAAAATGTTCATAAATCACATGCAACAAAAATCTTAAAAGAGCGCATCGATATTTTGAACTATATCTATAAAACAAAATCCGTCTTTTAACTGGAAGATATACTAGATGAAGGAATTATTTGTGGAACAAGAGCCGTATTGATTGTTCCAGAAATCACAGAAAAAAATAAAGCACATGAAAATGTTTAAAACAGTTCTTGTAGAAGACGAGAAAAATAATTTAGACCTACTCAACCATTTCATTAAAAAATACTGTAAGAACATTGACGTTGTTGCCTCATGTTCTAACTATGACCAAGCACTGAGCGTTCTGAAAGCAGAAGAGCCAGATTTGGTTTTTCTCGATATAGTGTTAGATAGAGATACTTCTTTCGACCTCTTACAGGAATTGGGTAATCCTGATTTTCAAATTATTTTCACCACCGCCTATGACGAGTATGCTATTCGTGCATTCAAATACAATACGATTGATTATCTTTTGAAGCCTATTATTATCGAAGAACTTGTGGCAGCAGTAAATAAAGTCGCTGAAAAGATAAATGAGAACAAAACCTTGGATATGGGAAGTATTAAAAACATTTCTCAATCTTTTAACACCAAGCATCCAGCAAATTTCATCATGATTTATGGAATGGATCGTATCGATTTTATTCATCCGGATGAAGCGGTTTGCTTAAAATCGACGGGCCGTTATACAGAGTTTTATTTAAAAGATAAAAAGTGTAAAATTACTTCTTCAAAACCCATTGGTGAGTATGAGAATATTTTAGATCAAGATGTTTTTTATCGAATACACAATTCCTTTCTCATCAATTTAGCGCAATTAATCAATATTAATAAACGTGCGGGGAACTATTGCGAAATGTCAAACGGAGATTCCTTGCCGCTTTCCAGAAGACGTAATGAAGGATTGATGGGCTACATGCGAAACAGATGATAGATTACTTACTCTTTTAATTGAATGGAGATTCCTTTAATATTTTCCTCTAAATAGTGATTTAAAAAAGACTCTGTTAAATAAGAGCTTCCAAGCAACGTACTGTCTTTTGCAATTTTCTCAATCAGGTTTTCTTCTATGAAAGAAGATAAAAATTCAGTTGATAAAGCAGAGTAGGTGTAATGCCATGGCTCATAGAAAAACCCTTTTCGAGACCTGTCTTTGGTGTAGACCAATTCGAACCCGTAGGTTGCAGCATTTTTTTTCAGCCATAATCCCAATTTCACATATGGGCCATTGCCCAGGAAATGCTCTTCCAACAAAACATCACCTTCTACCGAAGGTTGTGCGTCAATGATATCAATATCTGTCCCCCAATGATGGCGTGATGTACCCGGTAGAGTAGAGTATTCAATTATTTTTTGAATCGCTTTTTCAGGACTAAGTCCTTCGTTGGTAAAGCGCTCAAATTTTCTGTTCCAAATTCTTTTTTGAACAGCATAACTCCTGTAGCTAGAAACATTTTTTAGCTCTATGCTATCTTTTTTTGCTGCTCTTTGCATTTGAAGAAAGGCTATTTCGACCTGTGGAAGTAAACCGTGTTTTGCGGAAATAACATCTTCTTTTTGGCCCATTAAAAAAGCGCTGTCAAAATCATGTGCGTCTTGACTAAAGCCTAAAAACGGAAGGAGTAAAACGGAAAAGAAAAATCTAGTCATGATTTAAACGTTTAAAATAGCAATAATGTAAACCAATTCCAGCAATAGCAAATCCTTCTCCGTGAGCAGTGTAATGCAAGGCTTCATAGAAAGGGACTGCATTTGTGCGTGCATTCAGCCAAATTAATTCAGCTTTTTTTGTGCTGAGCTGCTGTTCGATTCCTTTCATGAGTGCCTTTCCAACACCAAAACGATGGTGCTTTTTGACTGTTGCGACCCCCCTGACCTGGTAGCTTGGCTGGCCTTTAAGTCGAGAATGTTGTTTTAAAAAAGCAGAAGCCACACCAATCAATTCCAAGTTGTGAAAAGCGCCTAAATGAAAAGTGGTTTCTAGTTCATCTTCTTCAAAAAAACAATCTTCGATAGGTCGGCCATATCGAAGCATTGGATGACGAACCAAATGGGTTTCTACAGCAGAAATAGGTCTAAGTTCGATCGATGTAATCATTGCGTGAAAGTACAGAATTTATTGAAAGAAAATTCAGTTATAGCAAAAGTCAGTTCGGTTTTATATACCAGTAGCTTTTTTTTGGAAGAATGGGATTTAATCTAAATAATACTATATTTGTACCACTGCGGGAGTAGCTCAGTTGGTAGAGCTTCAGCCTTCCAAGCTGATTGTCGCCGGTTCGAGCCCGGTCTCCCGCTCAATTTTCCTCCTCTCCTTTCCAATTTTTATTAACAAAGCCTTAGCAGTTAATCGTTAGATAATACCTATTTTTATCTTATGAAAATTTTACTATCTAGTTTTTTCACACTTTGTTTTCTGTTGGTTTCTGCCCAAGAAAGACGCATCCCTTTAAAGGGGAAACTTCTGTACCGAAACAATAATGTAATTGCAGCAAACGTAGTCAATAATACTGCACTAACCAATACCATTACCAATGGGGAAGGAGAGTTTGAAATCCTTGCTCGTGTTGGCGACGAAATTATTTTTTCATCGGTACAGTTTAGAATAAAAAGCATAGAGGTAACGGCAGAAACAATAAAGAAAAATCGTTTGGTGGTTGAAGTAAATGAACGAACAACAGCCTTAGATGAAATTGTGGTTGGCCCAGAGAATACAGAGAAGTTTCTAGATTTAAAAAAGGAAGAATTTTCGCGGGTAGATTATTCACAGGATAAATCTACTCGAATCCGAAATAATATTATCACACAAGGGCAGTTGACCAATGGCCTAAACATTGTAAACATTGCCAAGCTTTTAGCAAAAGTAGTAACGGCAAAACAAGATGCAGAGAAAAGAACAATGGTTCCCTCAAAAGTTCTTCCGCTTATTTTTGAAGAGAACTTCTTTACAAATGACTTGGATTTAGCAGACAACGAAGTGGTGGGCTTTCTAGAAGAACTGGATCGTGTCTTACCCAGTGATCGTTTGCTAAAAAAGGACATGGAGTTCCAACTAATTGAATATTTATACCTGCAAAGCAAAAAATACAAGAAAAAAATTCGTTGAAAATAAGCGCTATTTTTATTGCGTACCTATTGCTCGCTTTGCCCTTTGGGTTAAGCGCCCAAACTTACCGTTTATTGGAAGGTAGAGTGAGTCATTCAAGGTTGCCGCTAGAAGGAATCCACGTTATCAATGCTTCACGTGGTAATGCAGAAATAACAGATGTTAATGGAGAGTTTGAAATCTCAATAGCACTCGGCGAACGGCTTCTGTTTTCTGGAGTTCAATTCAAGCAGCGAGAGTTGATCATTACGGAAGCGATCTTTTCTCTCGCAGAAGTAACTGTTTATTTGGAAGAATTTGTCAACGAACTAAAAGAGGTAGTTGTAAAACCTCATGACCTCAGTGGTAGTCTTTCGAGCGATCTTAGTGCTGTACCAAAGCAACTCAATTTTAGTGATGTTGGTATCCCTGGCTTTAAAGGAGAACGAGAAGAGAAAATTGTCTCTGCAAAGAGCTTAATTTTAAGCACACTGTTGTTGCCAATTTCTGGAGGAATTAATTTGGAAGCAGCATACAAGCATCTTTCAGGCTATTACAAGAAATTAAAGAAAAGAAGGAAATTAGAAGGTGAGTTTGAAGTCATCTTTTCGATGATTAAATTTTACGGCGTTTTCTTTTTTGAACAAGAGTATGGTTTGCCGCAAGAGAAGATTTATGATTTTGTTTTGAGTTGTTCCGAGAACACAAACATTATTAAATTTTATAAAATGGGTATGCACGAAGAAGTAACGACTGCTTTTGAACATTTTAACAGGGAACGCTATGCTGAAAACTAAGGTAATTGTTTTTTTATTCGCTCTATTGTCAATGTCTTTTGTGGGTAGCCATGACTATTATCTCAGTACCACAACGGTAAAGTGGGTGCCAGAAAAACAACAAATACAGTTAACAAGTCGGTTTTTTTTGGAGGATATAGAAGCCTATATGCAAGACAAACAAAACAGTAAAGTGGTCTTTTCTCCTGACTCGCATCCAGATGAAACGGATGCATTCATCGAGAAATTCTTTATCGACAATCTGACCTTAAGGCTGAATGATTTCTCGCAAAAAATAACTTTCCTTGGAAGGGAGTATCAAGAGGAGTTTTTGGTTATTTATGCGGAAGTGCCCATGCTAACTTCAACCGTTACCTCTCTTCAACTTACAAGTACTTTTTTGTTAGATTTTATTGAAAACCAGCAAAATATAGTCCATGTTAAAACTCCAGCTAAAAGCAAAAGCTTTTTGTTGAGAAATAAATTCAATTCACTGGATTTCAAACTGAAATAATTTAAAGTATATTTAAAACCAATAAAATTTATTATCAATGAAAAAAAATGCTTTAGCCTCAATGACTTTGTTTTTTGCTTTCTTCGTATCTGCACAAGATTCTACTGCAGTGCAAGGGCATAAAAACAATAATAATTTCAAGCAATTGTATGAAGAGTTTGCCACACCAAACGGTTTCAGAACTGCTGCAGGTGCCCCTGGTGTTGATTATTATCAACAACAGGTAGATTACAAAATTGACATCCGTTTAGACGACGCCAACACCAAGTTATACGGAAGTGAAACCATTACGTATACCAATAATTCTCCGGATGCCCTACCGTATCTTTGGATTCAACTCGATCAGAATATCCGTAACGAGAACGATATGGAAGGAGCAAAAGAACCATCATCTGCCCCAAAATACAGAGGGGTGAATTCGTTTATTGAAGAGTTTACCACAGAGAAATTCGTGGGTGGTTTCAATATAGAACATGTCAAAGACGCTAGCGGACGACCATTGCGTCACACGATAAATCAAACCATGATGCGTGTAGACTTGCCAACGGCCTTACAAAGCGGAGAGCAGTATACGTTTTCAATTAAGTGGTGGTACAAAATCAATAACCACGTCACCGATCGTGCACGTTCTGGTTATGAATATTTTGAAGAAGATGATAATCGCGCTTATGTAATAGCACAATTTTTCCCACGTTTAGCGGTCTATAATGATGTGGAAGGTTGGCAGAATTACCAGTTCTGGGGGAATGGAGAATTTGCCCTTAATTTTGGAAACTATGAAGTGAATATTACTGTTCCTGAAGATCATATCATGGAGGCGACAGGAAGTTTGCAAAACCCAAAAGAGGTCTTAACCAAAACAGAATATCAGCGCTATAAAAAAGCCTTAAATACTTTCGATAACCCTGTGATCATTGTTTCTCAAGACGAAGTAGTTGAGAAAGAAAAAGTAAAAGCAACCAAAACAAAAACATGGCGTTTTGTGGCAGAAAATGTGCGTGATTTTGGTTTTGCCACCTCCCGACGTTTTATTTGGGACATGATGGCCGTGAAGGTAGGCGGTAAAAATATTATTGCCTCCTCGCTCTATCCTAAGGAAGGAAACCCCTTGTGGGAAGAATATTCTACGCGTGTGGTTGCCCATACCCTTGAAGTGTATTCCAAATACACCTTTGATTACCCTTATCCAAAAGCGGTTTCTGTTCATGCCAAAAACCAGGGGATGGAATACCCCATGATTTGTTGGAACTATGGCCGTCCTAATCCAGATGGCACCTATTCGGACCGAACAAAATACGGAATGATCAGTGTGATTATTCACGAAGTGGGGCACAACTATTTCCCCATGATTGTTAACTCTGATGAACGTCAGTGGGGATGGATGGACGAAGGTTTAGATACCTTTATGCAGTACCTTACAGAGCAAGAATTTCAAGCCGACTACCCTTCACGTAGAGGAGAGCCGTCTAAAATTGTCCGCTATATGTCCGGTGATCAAGACTTTATTAGCCCAATCATGTCTAACCCAGAAAACGTCTTTCAATTGGGACCAAATGCCTACGGAAAGCCGGCTACAGCACTGAATATCTTGCGGGAAACCATTATGGGACCTGAACTGTTTGATTTTGCCTTTAAAACATATTCGCAGCGCTGGATGTTTAAACATCCTTCTCCAGAAGATTTTTTCCGTACCATGGAAGATGCTTCTGCAGTAGACTTAGATTGGTTTTGGAGAGGTTGGTTCTATTCAACAGACGTTGTGGATATAGGCGTTAAAGAGGTGAAACGTTATTATGTTTCTCCGACCCCAAGCAAAGAAGTAAACGATCTATTGGCTCGCTATGGCATGACGGCAGATGATTTAAATCCATCGGTTTTTATGGTCGCAGAGAACAGTGAGGAGTTTGACGCTTCTTTGGCAGAAGGAAAACCAACAGATCACTCTGAAGTATTGGCTTCTACGCTTGTAGAAGGACAAGAATTTCCTGCCTATTTCTATGAAATTGAGTTTGAAAAGCCAGGCGGGATTGTAATGCCTATCATTGTTGAATACAGCTATGCTGACGGAACCACAGAACGTATTACTTACCCGGTTCAAGTATGGCGCAAGAATGATGCTTCTGTAAAAAAACTCATTACATCAGACAAAGAATTGATTGGTGTAACCGTTGATCCAGATGCTGAAACAGCAGACATTGATTTAACCAATAATGCTTGGCCTAAGCAAGAAGCCGATTATGACTTTGATGCCTTTAAAGCAAAAGTTCAAGGCTAACGAATAAAGAAAAAAATGTGAAAAAAGCAGTCAAACTATTCACTGCTTTTTTTTTCGCCTATATTTGAAAAAAAATCCTAGCATGCTATCCATCAGTGGAGCCGAAATTGTGTTTATTTTTTTTATCGTTTTGCTCATTTTTGGTGCCGATAAAATACCCTCTATTGCACGTGGGTTGGCCAAGGGAATTACCCAAGTCAAACAGGCTACCAATGAGATTAAATCTGAAATTCAGAAATCTGCTGATCTAGATCCTACCAAACAAATTGGAGAGGATATTCAAAAAGAAATAAATCAAGTAAAAGAAGACTTTGACAACTTGACCAATTCGGTTAAGCGCAAGCTTTAAATTTTCCGACTGATGGTAAGCCCGTCTCTTAAGGGTAACAGGACCGTTTCTAGTTCAGTATGACTGGATAAAAGCATATTAAATTCTTTGAGTACCCTTGTATCCTCATCTTTTTTCTGTGTTTCTTCCAGCACTTTCCCACTCCACAGCACGTTGTCAGACAGCAAAAGCCCTCCTGAACGTAGTTTCGGAAGAACCAGTTCAAGATATTTTAGGTAATTCTTTTTATCAGCATCAATGAAGATGAGGTCATAGGTTTTGTTCAGTTGGGGGATAAGTTCGAGGGCATTTCCTGTGTGTTGATGTATTTGCTTTCCCCAAGGAGAGCGATCAAAAAATGAACGTTGAAAATCGGACAATTCTTCATTGATGTCCAAAGTGTCAATACGTCCATCTTTCGGTAGGCCTTCGGCAAGACAGAGGGTGGCATAGCCTGTAAAGGTGCCAATTTCCAATATTCGTTTGGGCGAAATGAGTTTAGAGAGTATACTCAAAAAACGTCCCTGTAGAGGCCCGCTCAACATTCGCGGCTGCAAAACCTTTAAATGTGTTTCTCGGGTCAATTCTGTCAATAAAGGTGGTTCGGCCTGCGAATGCTTTACCACATAATCAAAAAGAGAGGAAGTAATAAATTCCATGATTTAGTTGTTTGGTCGGGCGTATGGAAATCGCTCCAAGAGTGTTGGTAACGCATAGCCATCTAGTCCATTAATTGTAACAATCTCACCTTTGTCCAGCTGCACCCAACCATCGTCAAGTAACATATCTTCTTTTACGTATAAATGCTCGATTGCACCAACAACCAACAAGGTGTTGTTTTCTTCGATTAGATAATCATTGACATAAGAGCACGCTATCTGGATGGGGGCCTCTTTAACAAAAGGAGCGAAGAAGTCATTTTTGTATTCTTCCAATAAACCACTTTGCTCGAATTCAGATACCTCTTCTGGGTATTTGGCCGACGTGTGATGCGCCGCTTCAATTTGTTGTTGGGCTATATGATTAATGGTAAACACTCCATTTTCTTTCATGTTCTGGTAACTGTGTCGGGGAACGGTTGTTGGTCGAAGTATAAAACCTAACAGGGCAGGATTGCTTCCCAAATGAACTACGGAATTGAAAACAGCTAAGTTAGTGTTCCCAGCTTTAGACTTAGTGCCAATTAAATTGGCAGACTTGTAACCAGAAACACTGTTGATTAAGTTGTTTTTATAGCGGGAGGCCAATTCATCGATGGCTTCTTTTGTAAAATGCTGCATCTTTTTTTAACAAAGATAAGGCTAATCGGTAGGATTGTCTTCTTTTAAAACAATGGCTAGAACAACTGCGAGTCCAGCGACCAATGTTCCAAGGTAGATTAAATGCTTGTGTTCTTCGATTCCTTTAAACTGTCCGTCCAGAATAAAACTATCGACAAAGCTTATAAAGCCGCCCAAGAATAGCATTAAAATTAGTGCTTTGTATTTTTGAAAGGGTGATTGCATAAAATGAATATTAGTTTAGATCAACGTAATTTTGATTCTTTATATTTATTGACGAATTGATTTACATTAAAAATACCATTATTTTGACTATTTTTCAATAGGTCAATTTATTCTGTTAAACGAGTAAAATCTGTTGCATAATTTTGTAATTTTACTACACTAAAATAATTGGATTATGGCATTTGACATTAAAATGATCAAAGCAGTTTACGCACGACTGGAAGATCGTGTTGCACAAGCAAGAAAGTTAACAGGAAAACCATTAACCGCATCGGAGAAAATCTTGTATTCTCACCTTTGGGAAGGCACGTCTCAACGCGCTTTTTCTCGTGGGAACGACTATGTGGACTTTGCGCCAGATAGGATTGCCTGTCAAGATGCAACAGCACAAATGGCCTTGTTGCAATTCATGCAAGCAGGAAAAGCAAAAGTAGCTGTTCCTACCACGGTTCACTGTGATCACTTAATTCAAGCCAAAGAAGGTGCTACACAAGATTTAAAATCGGCGAATTCTACTTCTTCAGAAGTATTCAATTTTTTAGAGTCTGTTTCAGATAAATACGGTATTGGGTTTTGGAAACCAGGCGCTGGAATTATCCACCAAGTGGTTTTGGAAAACTATGCTTTCCCAGGGGGGATGATGATCGGAACCGATTCGCATACCGTTAACGCAGGTGGACTAGGAATGCTAGCCATTGGAGTTGGTGGTGCAGATGCTGTAGATGTTATGGCCGATATGGCTTGGGAATTGAAATTTCCTAAACTCATTGGAGTTAAGTTAACCGGAAAACTAAACGGTTGGACTGCACCAAAAGATGTAATTCTTAAAGTAGCAGGTATCCTTACGGTAAAAGGAGGAACAGGCGCTGTCATTGAATACTTTGGCGAAGGTGCCGAATCTATGTCATGTACTGGAAAAGGGACCATTTGTAATATGGGTGCAGAAGTAGGAGCAACCACTTCAACCTTTGGATACGATGAATCCATGGAGCGTTATTTAAGAGCAACCGATAGAGATGATGTTGCTGATGCTGCCAATCAGGTAAAAGAGCACTTAACAGCTGATCCAGAAGTATATGCTAATCCCGCAGATTACTTTGATGAAGTAATCGAAATTGAATTAAATACACTCACCCCACACATAAACGGACCTTTTACACCCGATTTAGCTACACCTGTTTCAGAAATGAGCAAAGTAGCCAAAGAAGGAGGATGGCCTTTACAGGTTGAATGGGGATTAATTGGATCGTGTACCAACTCTTCTTACGAAGATTTATCACGTGCTGCTTCGATTACCAAACAAGCCGTTGAAAAGAACTTGATCACCAAGGCAGAGTTTGGAATTAACCCAGGTTCAGAGCAGGTACGTTACACTGCTGAACGCGATGGTTTATTGTCCATTTTTGAAGATTTAAACGCTAAAATATTCACCAATGCTTGTGGGCCATGTATTGGACAATGGGCACGAGAAGGTGCAGACAAACAAGAGCGAAACTCGATCATTCACTCGTTCAATCGAAATTTTTCGAAAAGAGCAGATGGGAACCCAAATACGCATGCCTTTGTAGCTTCTCCTGAAATGGTCGCTGCTGTTGCTATTTCTGGTCGACTCGACTTTAATCCAATGACGGATGTGTTGATCAATCAAAATGGAGAAGAGGTAAAGTTAGATCCACCAACAGGAATGGAATTACCACCGCTTGGATTTGACGTAAAAGAAAATGGCTACCTCGCTCCACAAGAAGATGGTTCTTCTGTTGAGGTTAAAGTAAGTGAAACTTCTGAACGCCTTCAGTTATTGACCCCATTTGCTCCATGGGATGGCGAAAACTTAACGGGCGCTAAACTATTAATCAAAGCCCTCGGAAAATGTACTACCGACCATATCTCTATGGCTGGTCCATGGTTGCGTTTTAGAGGACATTTAGACAATATTTCAAACAACTGTTTGATTGGCGCTGTAAACGCCTTTGGGGAGAAAACCAACTTTGTGAAAAACCAGTTGACGGGTGAGTTTGGTGGTGTGCCAGATGTACAACGTCAGTATAAAGCCGCAGGAATTGAAACGGTTGTTGTGGGTGACCATAACTATGGTGAAGGTTCCTCACGTGAGCATGCGGCTATGGAACCTCGCTTCCTAGGTGTTAAAGTTGTTTTAGTGAAGTCTTTTGCACGTATCCACGAAACAAACTTGAAGAAACAAGGGATGTTAGGGATCACCTTCGCTAACGAATCAGATTATGATTTGATTCAAGAAGACGACACCTTCAATTTTATCGACCTGAAGGATTTTGCTCCCGGAAAACAAATCACTGTTGAGGTGGTTCATGCAGATGGTTCAAAAAATACCATTAGGGCTAATCACACCTATAATATTCAGCAAATTGAATGGTTCAAAGAAGGTTCTGCTTTGAACCTAATCAAGAAAGAAAACGCAGCTTAAGCAATCGTTTGATTCATAAAACACCACTTTTATCGGGGTTTTTTTTATGAATGATTTTCAAGTATTTATATAAGTATAATAAATAAACTTATTTTTGTTGAATGAAGTTTAACTCAGGCACCTTTATTGTTTCGTTTATACTACTCTTTGTGGTTGCCTGCACTCCACCTATTTTTGAGCCACCCGTACAAGAAGAGGAAGCACGAAACCCAAACTGGGAGAATGTAGGAAGCCTCAATGCTTCTTTTATTTCTACCTCCAGATCTATAGGTATTTCAACAAATACTGGTTCTCCTTCTTTTGATGTTACTTTTATTGCTTCAGCGAGTAATATTGATAGTTTGGTCTGGTCTTTTCCCGGAGGGACAACAAACGATTTAATTGATGAAATTAGTGAAACCGTATCATATGACGCTTATGGGCGCTATGATGTTGGTTTAGAGGTTTTTAATCGAGACAATGCAGATAGTCGTTATTTTGAAAATTTTATCGAGCTCTATTATAAAGATAACTTATTGTTCGATGGTTCAGACGCAACCAGCTGGACGGTGAGTGGCACTGCTGTTGGGACCACAGTTTTTACCCATCCAGTTGATGAGAACGGAGTGCCCTACAGTAATAGGGCGATGCTTTCTTATTCAGTTGAGCAAAAGGTTGAAGCGCTGAAAAACTTCTCCGATTTTCCAACCAATGATCTTGTGTTAGAGTTTGATTATAAATTGGAACGTCTTCCAGTCCTTTACATTGATAACAGCATGCTGTCTGGAACTTCGTTAACTTCTCCAGATTCAGCAGAATACGTTTCTCCTGCCAATACCGCATTGATAACCAATACTACCCGCGTAGAATCTCCAGTCATTTATCCAGGAGAAAAGCGTTTTTCTATTGAGTACAACAATATTCCTGTTTGGACAGCAACACGGATCAATGAAGGGTTTTATGAACATGTTCTTTTGGACTTACCCTCGCTTTCTTCATTTGCGATTGCATTATTGCGAGAACCTCAAGAAATGATCACGAAATTGATTCCATTTGTGCCTAATGCTTCAGTGATGGAATCGCCTCGAACCGTCGGTACAGCAACCGTTTCGACCAGTCAAAACCCTTCTGGTGATGATGATAATGACGGGGTAAGTAATATAGCCGATGCATTCCCGGAAAATCCTTCTGAGCAGTTGGATACCGATAGAGATGGCTATGGTAACAATTTCGACAACGACGATGACGGGGATGGTTATTTGGACACAACAGAAGTTGCCAACGGATCTGACCCCTTGATGACACAAGTATTCCAAACTATGTCATTCAACACGTTCGCTATCCTTATGACTTAAACATTCGGAATATGACCATTAAAATGAAAGAAGACTAAACGCTGACAATTCTTCCAGGGTTTAGTATGTTTTTTGGGTCCAATGCTCGCTTTAAAGTGCGCATCAAATTAATCTCATTTTCGGTTCTAGAAGTAGAAAGGTATTTCTTCTTATCTAATCCAATTCCATGTTCAGCCGAAACGGACCCCTTGTTTCTTTGAAGACAGCCATAGATAATGGCATTGATTGCATCGATGATTTCAGGCGAATTTTCTTTCTTTCCAATAATGAAATGAATATTTCCATCGGCCACATGTCCAAAAGGGAAAATCTTTTCGACAAAATCAAGTTGCTCTAGTTGTTCAACAGCAGCATCTATTTCTTTGCCAATTACCGGAATGGGTAAGCTAATGTCGAAATGCTGGTCGAACTGGGCCAAGTCGGCCAAGACAGAAACATCTTCTCTTATCTTCCAAATACCTTGAAGCTCGCGATCACTTTGGGCTAATACCCCATCACCAATAAGTTCTTTTTCAAAGGCCTCTGCAATGAGGTCCTCCAAACGGTTGAAGTCGGATGTTGTATCTCCACCCAGACTCTCGATGAAGACATAATAAGGGAAATTGTTCGGGATAGGGGCCGAAAAATCGGGGGCAGAAGTCATGGCAATATAGGTGCGTTGCCACATTAACTCAAAGCCAGAAAGGGTGCCTGCAAGTCCCTTTTCCATGAACTTGAGCAAAGCAATGACATTCTCGTAATTATCTAGTCCTACGATGGCCGAAGAACGACTTTGCGGTTTTTCCTGCAAACGAAAAACAACTCTGGTAATGATTCCTAATGTCCCTTCAGCACCAATAAACAATTGTTTTAGGTCATAGCCAGAATTGTCTTTGATGATTTTCTTTAGGGAGGAAATAATGGTTCCGTCGGCTAAAACGGCTTCTAGTCCAAGCACCATTTGCCGGGTCATGCCGTATCGAAAAACACGTAATCCACCAGCGTTGGTAGAGACTACTCCGCCAACCTGTGCCGATCCTTTGGCACCAAAACTAAGGGGTAAAAAAAGATTTTCATCGTTGGCCGCATCAATGGCATTTTCAAGAATCACCCCTGCCTGTACGGTAATGGTTCTACTTTTTTCATCGATTTCTTCAATGCTATTCATTTTTTCCAAGGAGATAACCAATTGCTTTTCTTGGGTTTGTGTTCCCCCTACTAAATTGGTAACTCCACCGTGGACCACTACTTCCTGGTTGTTTTCATGACACAGCTTCATGATGGCTGAGACCTCTTCTGTGCTTCTGGGGAAAACAATAGCTAAAGCGGCTAATGGAATGTCTGTTTTCCAAATATGGGTAAAGCGGTTTTTTTCTTTCCCGTGGGCAAGAATATTATTTTCTCCTACAATGGATGTGAGTTCTTGGATCATTGTGCATTTTCAGTACATCAAATGTAGCAAATCAAATGGCGTTATCATATAGCGGTAGATCAAAAGTGTTGGCTACTGGGGCATGTACAATTTTTCCATCATAAATGGACAAGCCCTTTTTTAAGGCTTCATTGTTCGTGCAGGCTTCTTTCCACCCTTGATTGGCCAGAAGTAGCACGAAGGGTAGGGTAGTGTTATTTAAGGCGTTGGTGGAGGTTCTGGGAACTGCACCAGGGATATTGGCTACACAGTAATGAACAATCTCATTGACGACAAAGGTGGGTTCTTCATGGGTTGTGGGTTGAGAGGTTTCAAAGCATCCGCCTTGGTCAACGGCCAAATCGACCAAAACAGTTCCAGCTTCCATTTTTTGGAGCATTTTACGAGAGATGATATTGGGTGCTTTGGCACCAGGAATAAGCACAGCTCCAATGATGAGATCACTATCGCTTATATTTTTTGCAATGGTTTCTTGTGAAGAAAAGAGTGGGGTGACATTGGACGGCAATACCTCGCTAAGGTAACGTAAACGGTCTAGGTTTATGTCTAGTAAAAGGACCTGTGCACCAATACCTGCAGCCATTTTTGCTGCCTCAGTTCCCACAACACCAGCACCAATGATCATTACTTTGGCTGGGGCAGAACCCGGTACTCCCCCCAAAAGCTGCCCTTTTCCGCCTTGGGGCTTTTCTAGGTATTTTGCTCCTTGTTGTATAGACATTCTTCCGGCAACTTGCGACATAGGGGTAAGTAAAGGCAAACGACCTTGTTTGTCCTCAACCGATTCATAGGCAATGCAAATAGCTTTGCTTTTGATCATGGCTTCTGTTAACTCTAATGAAGAAGCAAAATGAAAGTAGTTGAACACAATTTGCCCTGCCCGGATTAATTCGTATTCTGCAGCCAAAGGTTCTTTTACTTTAACAATCATATCTGCTTTGGCATAAACTTCTTCTGCTGAAGCAACAATGGTCGCACCTGCGGCGATATAGTCTTCATCTGACATTCCGCTGCCCAAACCAGCACTGGTTTCCAAAAGCACACGATGTCCTTGGTTGGTGAGTGCCATTACACTAGCAGTGTTTAAGCCTACACGAAATTCATTGTTTTTTATCTCTTTGGGAATGCCTATGATCATTTGTGAAATTTTGCACAAAAATAGGAATTAATGTTAATAATACAACATTATTGATTCATCACTAGCAGAAAAAAATACGAAAACTTTGGGTCTTCTTTTTACCGAAGAGGCTGGAAAAGTGATATGAGGTTAAAATTGGCTTGTGGTTTAGAAAAAGATAAGCACCGACTCGGGATAAATAATAGTCAAGAAAATAAGATAACTGCATATAAAACCTTGGATAAACAGCACCTTTATTAAAGTGCTATATTTCATTTTGTTAATGATTTCAGAAAAAAATCTCAGTCCATTGAGATAAACGAAACAGCATCCAATTATAAACGATAGAATGATTTTGCCCCATTCAATGGACAAATCGAGACTAAGTTCAGTCAATACAGAATAATCATGATTACTAATGTTATCGATTAGTTGTTCGAGTAGTTCTCTTGTTCTTTTCTTGCGCTGAGATAAATTTCTTGCATGTTTACCAAAATTTTCAAAAAAACAATCGATATAATGAGGATCGAGAAAATAACGAACCATAGAAATTTCAAAAAAAGAAGAAGAGGACTTTTACGGGTTTTAAGAACTGGCGAACTGTTTTTTAATCTAATTTGTTTTGGGCAAAAATAGCGCCACTGTTTAAATAGACCAAATATTTTATTGGCTGTTGTTAAATGGATTTTTTATATCATAGCATTGGTGACGTATGTGGTTGGGCTGATTCAATAATTTTGGATGATTAAATTCTCCTCTTTTTGTCATTCCGATTTTCTTCATGACATTTTCAGACTTTTGGTTATGGATTGTACAAACGGCGATTAGCGTGTTTATTTTTAATACATTAAAGACATATTCAATACATCTTTTTGCACCTTCTGTTGCGTATCCCATTCCCCAAGCGCTTCTTTTTAGTCTCCACCCAATGTCTATCGCAGGCGTAAAGTCTGTTTTGTATTCTTGATAGGCCAACCCTATCATTCCTATAAACTCGTTAGTGTCATGAAGCTCTACCGCATAGTAAGTATACCCTTTTTCCATTAAGTGAACGTTGAATTTATTGAGTAGCTGTTCAACTTCTTTTTTGGATAAGGTTTTTGGAAAATGTTCCATGACCTTTTCATCAGAATTTAGTTGAGCAAATTCTACCAAATCGCAGTTGGTCCATTTCCGAAACCCTAGCCGCTCAGATGTAAAGATGTAGTTACAGCTGGTCATTTTGTTAGCCATATGATTCCGAAAAGTGCCAGCAAAAATGGAAAAAGAAAAATGGTTTGCCTCAGAAAAAACCAAAACAAAAATTGCCCTCATTGTAGTCCCCCCATTTCTATAACATTTCCTTTTTGATTTATTTGAACCAATTTGTCATATTCCATTTTCATGAATTCAGCTTCAGGGATTTTTAAGTCAATAATACCGATATCATTCAACCCTTTTTTATAGCCTTTAAACGCTGCTCTGGGGTGTATCCAAAGACTATATCCCATTGCCCATAAGCTAAAAAGACAAATGGGAAAATGTTTCCATAGCCCAGTCGATATTTCCCATCCAGCAATAAACGCCTCACCTTTCCAGCTGGTATCGCAATTGTTCAACAAGTGTTGTATATCGTAAATATGAATTACATCTTTCCTAAACTTAGGGTTAGGTAGTGATAAATTAATCCCGAATACTTTTAATTCGAATGTATCTTTATTTATGCCTCCGTCCTTCGGGATTCCATTATGATGGTAAAATTCAGCTAGTAATTTGTCTAATGTCATTTTCATTGGGTGTAAAAAGGCATTAAACTAATTGAACCCTACCAATAATCCATCTTTAAAATGTTCCCAGTCTCTTATTACAATTTAAACAACAATAAGCACTAAAAAAAGTAAGGTTGTTTTTAACAGATTTAGTTTTTTTAATTTAGTAGGGGTCATATCTTTCTATTTAGTTGATTTTATAGAATTTAGCGGGCCATAAAAGTGTGGTTTGCTCCTTTGAAAAAGAAACCCATCAATCAATAATAAATAGAATCTAGCCTTAGGTTTTTTTGGCAGTAGATTAGATTGGGGGGTATTTTCTTTTCATAAATGTAATAAAAAAAATAAGCTAGACTTTTAACCAAAACAATAAATATTCCTACAAATTATTTTTCTGATTTAGAACGTCAATTTGCTTGGCTATTTCATTCGCTTCAAAGGTTTTCTGATCGCTCTTACTTCTATTTGTTTTTGACAAATCGAATGCCTCTTTCATTAGGGCTTCATATTTACTTTGTAACTTTTCTAATTCTGTTTTCTTTTTAAAGATTCCGAACATTTGGTAGGATGATTTATGATTAGAATCTAAAGCTACTAAATCTCTTTGACTACTTCTTTCTTTTCTTCTGTCAATCATGGAATTGGCTGTTATTGGAAAATTATTGTCAAGTACCCCTCCAACTATCAAAGAAGGCACTTCAGTGAAGTGAACTTAAAGTATCTCGGTAATCGTGCTGGTTTTCCCATTGAATGAAATTCCCTCCCCTACTTTTTTCCCAAGGAGTAATTTACCAATGGGGCTTTGCCCTGAAATGCAAAAATAATCGGTATTATCTATGTTGATTGCTGGAGTAGATATGGCAATATAATAGTTGAGCTGATCTGTTTTGACGAGGGAGCCAAGTCCAGCTTTTTTTGATGTTTTGTGCTTTTCAAGTGGGATTAAAATACTCAGGTTTCTTTCCATTGCCTTTATTTGTTCCCCTAGTTTTTCTCGTTCTAGCTGAACCATTGCTCTGCCCGTCTCGTGTTTATCGCCTGCACTACTTTTGCTTTCAGATTCAAGGGCAGCTAGGATCTCTAGTTTTCTTTTTTCATACAGAACTAAGTTCTTGTTGAGGTGGTCTAAACAATGTTGGAATAATGACTTTTTCAGCATAGAGCGAAGGTAAGTTTAGCAGAACAACTTGCTTTTATAAAGGTAGAAAAAGTTAACAAGGCAAACGATGTATGCTAGTCATGATTTTAGGGGCCTATGTTTTTCAAAGTTAACAATAGGCTTTACCAAAGTTGAAACAGGAGGTAGATGAGGTTAAAGACCTGCCTTTGTTTTTGTAATAGGTTGGGTTACGGATAATTGCTATATTTAAACATTATTAATCTTAAATCAATTAAAATGAAAAAACTATTATTATTCAGCTTTATACTAGTTGTTATTGCATCTTGTCAAGAGCCTGTTAAAGAAAGACACATTGGATTTCATCCAAATCAAGACGAAGACGTTAAAAATACAGGGTGGTATTTAGGAACACAAGAAGCGGTTGATGTAGTCGTAGCACTTGATAAAGTATGGAAAGAACGTAAATATGACGAGGCTGTAAAATTCTTTGCCGATTCAGTTAGAATTACACCTCCAAATGGTAAAAGAGTTTTTTCTGCATCTGAATTTATGAATGGATTTAAAGAAAATGAAAATTCAAATCGGATTACTTGGGATATAACTTCAATCAATTCAATTGACATTTCTCCAAATACTGGAGGGGAACACGTTGGTGCTTGGTTCAATATGAAGTATACTGATTCTGTTGGTAAAATTACTGAATGGCAAGGCTATGAAAGTTATTATGTGGTAGATGGCAAAGTTGTTTGGCTTGACCAGTTTAGACAGAATCCAATTCAATAAATACTAATCATTTATAATTTCTAACGTCACTAATTAATTTTAGTGGCGTATTCTTTTAAACCACAGGCATATCTGCTTCCGTTAATTCAGGAACTTCTTTGAAATTAATAGATATTTTATACTAGTAAACGGAAAGATTCAGTACTTCGTTAAAGGGCAAAGAGTTAAGCCAAATGAGTGCTATAAGTTTAGAAGTGGTTTTGTCGCTAGAAAAAATATTGAGTGTATCTTGTGGTTCAATCTAAAAACATCTACTATGAAAAAACTGATTTTTATTATAGCAATGTTATTCGTTATATCCATTATCTCTGTTTCTTGTGAAAAAGATGAAGACACAACTGAAAAGTCAAGTGGTTATTAAGTCACTACATAAGGGCACTATTACGGGCACTATGTAGATATTAATAAGATGTAAAATAAAACGGGTGTTTAGCTCAGTTGGTTTAGAGCGCTACCTTGACAGGGTAGAGGTCATGGGTTCGAATCCCTTAACACCCACTTTCTTTCCTCAAAGACTCATTTTTTTTCAATCAATTATATTTCTTAGCGAGAATCTTGTTTTCTTTCCCTTGCAGCACATACTATTGTACTGGGTTGCGAGATTCTTTGTCAACTTGAAAAACCGCTAGTATCTTTTTTGCCAAAGGTGTAATTTTTGAGCCTCAATTTGATCACTTTGGCAAAAGTGATTCTTTGCTTAAATAAAGATGAAAAAAAGTTCGGGAAGTGGACGTAATTTTGCTGTGAACAAAAAGAAAGATCAACCCTTTAAACAGTTCCAATATGAAAACATTTTTAATTTATTTCCTAACAACATTGTTAAGCAGCTCAACACCAACAGCTGTAACTGAGGTAAGTACTGAAGAGATTATTTCGGCCATTGCATCAGACGATTATTTATTTATTGAAAATGCATTGTCCCAAAAAAGCATCCACCCCAATCAATTCTTTGATGGGAAAACAATGCTTATTCACGCGGTTATCCTCGACAAGCCTGAAATGATAAACCTTTTGGTTCGTCGCGGAGCTCAGTTAAGCCTTCCCTGCAATGAAGGTCTTACTCCTTTGGAGTATGCAGAAAAACTTGAATCTATTTATGCACAAGCAGAAATCATTGTGATCTATGCTTAGCATTTATTAATTACGTTGTTTGATTCACTAAAAACCCTTCTTTCGAAGGGTTTTTTCTTTTGGCTTTATTTAGGGAAGATTTTCTATATTGTGGTCTAATCTATTTCTATGAAAGCATCTTTATTTTCTTTGTTGATGATTTGGTCTACGGCAATTTTTGCGCAAGACTTTTCACCTTCCTATCTTAAAAAAACAGGTGCACGTAATATTGGTCCTGGCGGCATGAGTGGCCGAATTACTACTATCGATGTGGTTAACTCCTCGCCCGATAATATTTATGTGGGAACAGCCTCTGGTGGAGTGTGGAAATCGACCAGTGGAGGAATTGATTGGACACCTATCTTTAACGACCAAAGTACCGCTTCTATTGGCGCATTGGCCATTCAGCAATCTAATCCAGATGTAATCTGGGTTGGAACAGGAGAAGGAAATCCCCGTAACAGTCTCAATGGAGGCTATGGTATTTTTAAATCCTTGGACGGTGGAAAAAGTTGGGATGCAATGGGCTTGGCAGAAACAAGGCACATTCACCGCATCATCATTGATCCCACCCAGCCCAACACGGTCTATGTTGCTGCAATTGGTTCTCCATGGGGAGAACACCAAGAACGCGGTATTTATAAAACAACAAACGGCGGAAAGTCGTGGAGTAAAATACTGTACCAAAATCCAAAAACAGGCGCAGCCGACTTGATCATGGATCCTACCAATCCAAATAAATTAATAGCAGCTATGTGGGAACACAAGCGTGACCCGTGGTTTTTTAACTCTGGTGGAAAGGGGAGCGGAATTTTCGTCACCCTAGACGGTGGAGCTACATGGAAAGAAAAAACAGACGAAGATGGTTTGCCCGAAGGAGATTTGGGGCGTATAGGTTTAGCCATGGCCAAAAACAAACCCAATATTGTCTATGCCTTGGTAGAAGCCAAGAAAAATGCACTCTATAAGTCAATTGATGGCGGAGACAAGTGGAAGAAAGTAAACGATAAAGAAGGAATAGGGAATCGTCCGTTTTACTATTCGGATATCCGTGTTGACCCTGAAAATGAAAATCGTTTGTACTCGGTCTTTACCTATGTAAACGTATCGGAAGATGGAGGGAAGAGTTTCTCGCAACTCATGCCAGCCTATGGAGTAACCAATGGCGTACACCCCGATCACCACGCTTGGTGGATACACCCTGAAGATGGGAACTTTATGATCGATGGAAATGACGGGGGATTAAACATTACCCGCGATGGAGGGAAATCCTGGCGCTTTGTTGGAAATATTCCTGTGGCGCAATTTTACCATATTAGCGTCGACAACGAAATTCCTTATAATGTATATGGAGGAATGCAAGACAATGGTTCATGGAGAGGTCCAGCCTATGTTTGGAAGGTTCAAGGTATTCGAAATTCCTACTGGCAAGAAATTGCCTTTGGTGATGGTTTTGATGTGGTTCCAGATAAAGACAATTCGCGCTATGGCTATGCCATGAGTCAGCAAGGAGTTGTATCGCGCTATGACTGGAAAACAGGAAACAATTATCTTGTTCGTCCTACCCATCCAGAAGCAGATACTCGTTTACGCTTTAATTGGAATGCGGCCATTGGACAAGATCCTTTTGACAATAGTACTGTTTATTTTGGAAGTCAATTTGTCCATAAAAGTACCGACAAAGGTTTGACTTGGGAGGTTATTTCCCCTGACTTAACGACCAATGATCCTGAAAAACTTAAGCAAAGCGAAAGTGGTGGACTTACCCTAGATGCTACGGGAGCCGAAAACCATTGTACCCTATTGGTGATTGAGCCTTCGCCTTTGGAAAAAGATATGTTGTGGGCGGCATCAGATGATGGACGTGTGCATTTCACCCAAGACGGAGGAACTACCTGGAATGAAGTAACCAAAAATCTAAAAGGATTACCCGCAGGGAGTTGGATTACCCAAATTAAAGCCTCGAATAAGAATAAAGGGGAAGCATTGTTGGTGGCAAACGATTACCGTCGCTACAATTATACACCTTATGCCTACAGAACAACCAACTACGGGAAATCGTGGCAACGAATTGTCAATCAGTCTGATGTGCAAAGCTATGTCCTTTGTATTTTAGAAGATCCAGAAACGGCCAACTTATTGTTTTTAGGAACCGATGATGGTTTGTATTATTCGATGAATGCCGGTGAGAAATGGCAAAAGATGGACCCTAAAGTATTTCCAACTGTATCAACCAAGGATTTGGTCATTCACCCAAGAGAACACGATTTAGTTATCGGAACTTTTGGTCGAGCAGCATGGGTGTTAGACGATATTCGCCCGATGCGTGCCATCGCAAAAGCCAATACTTTGTTAGAGAAAAATGCACATTTGTTTACTCCCCCTACAGCCTATTTGGCCGCCTACCAGCAGCCAACAGGTTCTCGTTTTGGAGGGGATGCTATGTACCACGGAGAAAACAGAAAGTATGGTGCCATGTTTACTTATTTCTATTCTCCAACAGAAAAAAAAGAAGCCCAAGAAGCCAAAGAAGAAGGAAACAAAAAAGAAGTCAAATCAGACTCTTTACAGTTGAAAATCTATGATGGAGATCGCTTGATTCGTACACTAGAACGAAAGGCACCCAAAGAAAAAGGGCTCCACCGTTGGTATTGGAATATGGATGAAAAAGGGGTAAATCGCCCAAGTAGAAAAATCCGAAAGTCCAAACGCGAGCTCTCTGGAGTAGAGGTCAAACCTGGTGTATATCGTGCTGAACTTAGTTTTGGTGAGCAGTCTAATTTGGTTTCTCTTGAGGTTAAATCTGATCCACGGCTGAACGTTTCTCAAGAAGGCATTGATCAGCAATATGCTGCGTCAAAACAATTGGAAGGCTATATGGCCGCTGCTGCTGATGCAGTGAAGCAATTGGTTACTTCTCAAGGTATTTTAAAAGATTACCAAAAGAGAATCAAGCAGCAAGATTCTACACAGCACAAAGATTTATTGAAGAAGTGTAGTGAGGCCTCTAAAGAAATGACCACATTGGTAGCTCTCTTTTTAGGGAAGGAAGATAAACGACAGGGAATTGTTCGAAACTCAGAAAGTACGGTGATGACCCGTATATCTTCGGCAAGGCGATATGTCGCTAGTCGCCCGCAAGGAATTACTTCCACCGAAGAAATATTATTGAAGCATGCTGAAAATGACACCAAAGATGCACTAGCCAAAGTGAATGTTTTTTACAAAGAAACCTGGGAAGACCTGCAAGCTGATATTGAAGCAATTTCACTTTCAAGCTTTAAGCCAATCGATTATTTTGAATTGAAAAACTAATTAAAGTTCATCGAGGAGATGCTCTAAGGCGATTCCTCGTGAGCCTTTGATTAAAAGGGTAGATGCTTCTATTGGATTGTTGTGGATGTATTTTTTTGCAGCAAGCGTGGAGGTAAAATAGTGTATCCCATCTGCTTTACTTGTGCGAGAAAATAAAGGTCCAACCAAGATAATTGTATCGAAATTAGCCGCTTTAACGAGACCAACAACGGATTGGTGTTCCTTGGTGGCATAGTCGCCAAGTTCGAGCATATCTCCCAAAATTACGGTCTTATGTGTCTCCTCACGTATTGCAAAAGCAGTTATTGCAGCTTTCATGCTGGTGGGGTTGGCATTATACGCATCCAGTAAAACCTTATTTTTTTCGGTATTTGTCCACTGCGAACGATTATTTGCAGGCAGGTAAGCTTCAATCCCTTCTTTGATTTGCTCAAGGGAAAGTGAAAAGAACTTCCCTAGACTGACAGCAGCATTAATATTGTCGAAGTTAAAGGATCCTGTGAGTTTACTTTTTATGGTTATTTCATCGGTATGAGCGATGCAATATCCATTTGAATCAAGTGAATTCTCTATTTGATAGTGGTTGTTTACTTTTGTGCCAAACAAGATAATATCAAGGCCTTTGCTCTGCTTTACTTGAATTGGATCATTTTCGTTTACAAGGACTTTTCCTTTGCTTTCACGAAGAAAATCATAGAGCTCACTTTTCCCCTTTATCACTCCTTCAATTCCTCCAAAACCCTCCAAATGCGCTTTGCCGAAATTGGTAATATACCCCATGGTTGGCTGTGGCAAGTTCACTCAAAAAGGCGATTTCTTTCTGGTGATTTGCTCCCATTTCGATCAGGGCAATTTGTGTGTTGACATTATTGATGCCGAGGAGGGTGAGGGGGACACCGATGTGGTTGTTTAAATTCCCTTTTGTAGCATGAACTCTGTACTGTTGTGAGAGTACGCTGTGAATAAGTTCTTTGCTCGTGGTTTTTCCGTTTGATCCGGTGAGGCCAATGACTGGGATATCAAATTGCTTTCGGTGATAAGCTAGCCCAGTTGCTTGTAAGGCAGGCGAGGGTGCTATCGTTAACATGAATTGCATTCTCTGCCTCGGGCTGATAATCGAGATCGTCGAATACGACATAGGATGCCCCTGCCTCAACGGCCTTTTGGGCAAATACATTTCCATTAAAATTTTCTCCTTTGAGGCAACAAAAAAAGAGGTCTCCTTTCTGCAGTGTTCGTGTGTCTGTTGAAAAGCCATTGCTTTCTAGAAAGCGCGAATGTAATGTCAGGAATTGTCATGCGATAAAAAGAGCTATCTAAAAACTATAAACGATGTCATTCTGAACTGGTTTTCCATATTCCAGAATCTAAAAAGAGTTTATACTGGCGTAAATATAATTTTCTAGACAGTTCCTTTAATGTGTTACTTAGCCTTTTCGCTTATGTCGGGCTGTCTTTTTGTTTTTTGCTTTTGGATCCTAATCGTGTCATGGCACATCTAAAGCCGATGTAGTCTGTCGCAATGTATTGAGGTAAATAACGGCGCTGCGCTGGGTCTAACCAGTAAGCGCGGTCTTTCCAAGATCCTCCCTTGAATACACGCGTACTTCGTCGGTAATTAACGAGGTGCGTTTTGGCGACTTATCTTTTGATCGGACTTTATTGCCGTTTTCGTCTAGAGTTACTTTTGGATGCGTTGGTGCATCATACATTTTGGTGGTTTCTGGTCGTCCATTTCCTGCCTCATCTCCCATTCTCGTGCATCCGCAAATGAGCGCGTAGATTCTATGATCACCATCACGAAAGTTTCTGTTGTCACTCTCTGAGAAGTTTTGACGTAAAAAGGTTTCTTCCTCGTCAATGGCTACCTTTTCTAGCTGGCCGGGCAAACGTTTCAGTACAAGACCTTTCCGTTCGGTAGGGTGTCATAGACCAGTTGATCGGGTGAGATAACTTGCGCTTTTCCGTCGTCTCCAATCACTTCTTTCAGGTATACGTTTCCGCGGTAGTAGTTAAAGTCATTTGCTTCGTCGTCAACGATTGGGCGATATACATCGGCTACCCACTCGGCAACGTTTCCAGCCATATCATACACATGCCAAAGTCATTTGGGGGATAAGATTTTACTTGTATGGTTATGTCTGCTCCATCGTCTGACCATCCGGCAATTCCGCCATAATCTCCTTTTCCTAATTTGAAGTTGGCCAATTGATCTCCTTCAGATCTTCTGTCTACAGAACGTGTGTATTCTCCAGACCATGGGTATTTTTTCTTTCCTCTATAGGCATTGTATTCACGCTCACCTCCAAGGGCAAGTGCTGCATATTCCCATTCGGTTTCGGTGGGGAGCCTGTAGGCTGGTAAAAGCAATCCGCTGTCAACACCTGCATATACATTCACTTCAGTGGTGTCTCTTTTTTGACGTCCATTTTTTCCAACAAGACTGTCAATTTTTCCACCATAAGTTGTTTCGGGAACTTTAAGGTAAGCACTGGTGCTGAAGGTGCTATTTGCATCTATTTCGGTGTATCGTACATCTTTTTCGATATACGCCTCGCGCTCTAAAATAAATTCATTCACACGATCTGTACGCCATTCAGCAAACTGAACAGCTTGCAACCAATTTACGCCAACAACAGGATATTCAGCATAGGCGGGGTGACGTAAATAATTTGTGGTTAGCTCTTCAAAATAACCCAATTGATTTCTCCAAACCAATGTGTCTGGTATGGCGCCTTCATAAATTTGTTTGTACTGAAGGTTGTCTTGTGGGAAGACCAGTTTTAACCAATCCAAGAATTCGAGATACATGAGGTTGGTAACTTCTGTTTCGTCTATATAAAAAGACATTACGTGCTGACGGGAAGGAGTGTTGTTCCAGTCGTGCATTACATCATCTTGTACTTGTCCTTTGGTGAAGGTTCCCCCTTCGATAAAAACAAGTCCAGGTCCGGTTTCTTGATCTTCAAAATCAACATTATACTGGAAACCGCCTTTTTTGGAATTAATACTCCAACCAGTGGCTCTAGATTGGTTGCTTTTTCCGCAAGAAGTAAAAATCATTGACCCAAGGGCAATAAAAAGCGTACATTTTGAAATAAACTTCACGTTCATATTAGTTTTTTTGTTGACTACACTGCTACTCATAAAGCTGCAATATACAATTTATTGTACAGTGGTTACAACGATTAACTCCACCGATACAGATTTATAACGCAAAAATAATGCATTTATTGCTGTAATTTATAAAGCAATGAAAATGTTTTGCAGTAGGCAAGAAAATATAAATCCAAGCGTTATATATACAAACAAAATGAATGTTTTTTTCGAAAAAACACTTTGACTATATGGTGCTCCTAGCAATGTTGCTTGGAGCGGATTTGCATGCGCAAAGTGAAAACCGTGTGATAACGACAGGTGTTCCTTTTATATTGATTACTCCAGATGCGCGATCTGCTGGGATGGGTGAGTTAGGAGTAGCTACTTCAGCTGATGTTTTTTTCGCAACAGTGGAATCCTGCTAAATATGTTTTCTCCAAAGAAAGGCAAGCGATTGGGGTTAGCTATACCCCTTACCTTAGTAAACTTGTGGACGATATTTTTTTAGCAAATCTCACTTTTTACACCAAAAACACAGAACGCAGTGCTTGGGGACTAAGTTTAAAATATTTCAGTTTGGGTGATATACAATTCAATGACCTGATTGGAAACACCATTGTGCAACAAGGAATTGAGCGTCCAAACGAACTCACCTTAGATTTTTCTTATGGTTTACTGTTGAATGAAAAGTTTTCAATGGCTGTAGCTGCACGTTATATACGCTCTGATTTAAAACTTTCAAGCGATGCAGATGCAACCCCTGCAAGTAGTATTGGGATTGATATAGCCGCTTTTTATCAAGGAGAATATTTTGATATGGGAAGTAATAAAGCCAGTATGCGATATGGAGTGAATGTATCCAATATTGGTCCACGTTTAAAATATGACGAAGGTGGGCAAAAAAACTTTATCCCGACCAATCTTCGTGTTGGAGCTGGAATGAATTTAGACCTAGGTGCAAGTAATGTTCTGAATTTTAACTTCGAATTGAATAAATTATTGGTGCCATCTCCGGTTGAGGTGGGGCAGCAAAATGGCGTAACCTTATATGAGCAACCAGACATTAGTTTTTTGAATGGAATCATAGAATCGTTTAGCGATGCACCAAATGGTTTAAGTGAAGAATTGAAAGAAATCACGTGGGCAACAGGGGTGGAATATGTTTTTCAAGATGTGTTTGCCCTGCGAACAGGCTATTTTAATGAAAGCCTAGAAAAAGGATCCCGACGATTTTTAACGCTAGGAGCGGGGTTTCAGCTCGATTTTGCTACCATAGACATATCTTATTTATTTTCAACGTCTAGGATCCGAAATCCTTTGGAAAACACCCTTCGTTTTTCACTTACATTTAATTTGAGCAATCCAGTTATCGAAACGCCAGAATAAGATGAATGTTCTCTGATGTTATTTTTATGACATTAGAGAGTAGTTATGTGTATCCGAAATGCTATTATTTTAAGTAAAAAGTGGTATTTTTGCCCAAATTAATAAACCTAAAATTTTTTTTTCCGCATGAAAAAAATCACCAAACAAACCTATATCGATTGGTACAAAGATATGCTCTTCTGGCGAAAGTTTGAAGACAAACTAGCGGCGGTATATATTCAGCAAAAAGTACGTGGGTTCCTTCACTTGTACAATGGCCAAGAGGCTATTTTAGCAGGTGCTTTGCATGCCATTGAATTGGGTAAGGACCGTATGATTACAGCATATCGAAATCACGTACAGCCTATTGGAATGGGCGTTGACCCAAAAAGAGTGATGGCGGAATTATATGGTAAAGCTACAGGAACTTCCAATGGATTGGGTGGTTCTATGCACATATTCTCAAAAGAACACCGTTTTCACGGTGGTCACGGTATTGTTGGAGGGCAAATTCCATTAGGAGCTGGAATGGCTTTTGGCGACAAGTACCACAATACAGGAGCTGTAACCCTTTGTTATATGGGAGACGGTGCGGTTAGACAAGGATCATTACACGAAACACTCAACCTGGCAACACTTTGGGAACTTCCGGTAGTGTTTATCGTTGAAAACAATGGGTATGCCATGGGGACATCTGTCGCTCGAACGGCTTCCCACCAAGAAATATGGAAATTGGGTCTTGGCTATGAAATGCCTTGTGGACCGGTAGATGGAATGGACCCAGTTGCTGTTGCCAAAGCTTTAGACAAAGCCATAAAGCATGCACGTGATGGAAAAGGACCAACATTTTTAGAAATGAAAACCTACCGTTACCGTGGACATTCAATGTCAGATGCACAACATTATCGTACCAAATCAGAAGTTGAGGAGTACCGTAAAATTGATCCGATTACACAAGTAAAAAACATTATTATTGAGAATAATTACTTGTCGGAAGGCGAGTTAGCAGCTATTGATGCTGATATTAAGGCACGTGTTCTGGAATGTGAAAAATTCGCAGAAGACTCTCCTTATCCAGAAAAATCAGTTATGTATGATGCTGTTTACGAAGAGCCCAACTATCCATTTTTAAAACATAAATTAAGTTAGTCATGGCAGAAGTCATTAACATGCCTCGTTTGAGCGATACAATGGAGGAAGGAACCGTTGCTACTTGGTTTAAAAAGGTAGGCGATTCAGTGAAAGAAGGCGATATCTTAGCAGAGATTGAAACGGATAAAGCCACGATGGAATTCGAAGCTTTTTACGAAGGAGAATTATTGCATATCGGAATAGATGAAGGACAAACTGCACCAGTTGACACCTTGCTTGCCATTATTGGCGAAAAAGGAGAAGACATTTCAGCTCACCTAGGTGGGACAGTTGCTCCATCTGCAGATGAAACTCTTGCCCCAGTAGTAGTTGACACTCTAGCTAAAGAATCTGCTCCAGCACTTCCAGATAACGTTGAAGTTATTACCATGCCGCGTTTGAGCGACACCATGGAAGAAGGAACTGTAGCAAGTTGGCTCAAAAAAGTAGGCGATACAGTCAATGAAGGTGATATCCTTGCCGAAATTGAAACAGATAAAGCCACGATGGAATTTGAAGCGTTCTACAACGGAACACTTTTGTATGTTGGAATTCAAGAAGGAGAATCTGCCCCAGTAGACAGCTTATTAGCCATCATTGGAGACAAAGACACCAATGTTGATGAGGCAATTGCTGCAGCAATAGCGAGTACTTCAGCACCAGCAGTTGCAGTAGAAAAAAAGACAGCCAGTGCCCCAGTAGCATCGCCTACTGCTGCGCCGCCAGCTGTTAAATCTGCACCAGCACCAGTAGCAGTTCAAAATACAAGCGGACGCGTTATTGCATCACCTTTGGCTAAACGCTTGGCTGAAGAACGTGGAATTCAATTAGGTGCCGTACAGGGATCTGGTGATGGCGGTCGAATCATTAAACGCGATATTGAAAATTATCAAGCCTCGGGTAGTGTTGCTTTTGCAGCACCTCAAGGAATTGAGTCTGTTGAGGAAATGGCCAATAGCCAGATGCGTAAAACAATCGCTAAGCGATTAGGTGCATCTAAATTCACAGCGCCTCATTACTACTTAGGCGTTGAATTTGATATGGAAAATGCCATGTCATTCCGTGAACAATACAACGCTATTCCTGATACAAAAATATCATTCAACGATATTGTGGTTAAAGCAACTGCTCTAGCGCTCAAACAGCACCCACAAGTTAACTCACGTTGGTACGATGATAAAATTGTTCAGCATCACCATGTCCATATGGGTGTAGCGGTTGCTGTAGAGGACGGTTTGGTTGTTCCGGTGGTTAAATTTGCCGATGAATTAGCCTTGCCACAAATAGGCGCACAGGTAAGAGATTTTGCGGGTAGAGCAAGAGATAAAAAACTTACTCCAGCTGAAATGGATGGAAGTACCTTTACCATTTCAAATTTAGGTATGTTCGGGATTGAGAACTTTACATCAATCATCAATCAGCCAAATTCAGCAATATTATCTGTGGGAGCAATTGTTGAGAAACCTGTCGTGAAAAATGGGCAAATCGTGGTGGGTCACACCATTAAATTAACCCTTGCTTGCGATCACCGTTCTGTAGATGGTGCAACAGGATCTTTGTTCTTACAAACGTTAAAATCGTATATTGAAAATCCAATTACCATGTTGGTTTAATTCAAATCGTATAATTGCTTAACCCGCCTTTGTGCGGGTTTTTTTATCTTAAAACAAAAACGAGTGAAAACAATCTTGATTACAGGTGCCGGAAAAGGCATTGGTTTGGAAACAGCAAAATTGGCTGCTGCTGATGGGCACAGCGTTATTGCTATTTCTCGAAACATAAGCGCATTGGAGGTAATAGAGGGTGTTCAAGCCTATTCGGTTGATTTGTCTTCTGAAGAAGCGATCCATGGCTTTGTGCAAAAAATCGCAAATACACAGATAGACGTACTGATTAACAATGCAGGCGTATTGACAAATACTCCCGTAGTAGAAAGTAGTTTTGCTCTTTTTGAGAAGATCTACAAGGTCAATGTTTTTGGTTTGGCAGAATTAACACGTCAACTGTTACCGCAAATTCCCTCTAGCGGTCATGTCGTTAGTATAAGTAGTATGGGCGGAATTCAAGGGAGTGCCAAATTTCCCGGTTTATCTATTTACTCCAGCAGTAAAGGGGCAGTCATTACACTATCGGAACTATGGGCAGAAGAGTTCAAAGAATCTGGGCCTAAGTTTAATGTACTTGCATTAGGGGCAGTACAAACTCAAATGCTTGCTGAAGCCTTTCCTGGTTTTGAGGCACCGATTACAGCTGCGGGCTTCGCTCCTTATTTGCTCAATTTTGGATTAACAGGTCATCAGTATTACAATGGAAAAACTTTGCAAGTTTCTTCCAGTACTCCCTAGTTAATTTGTGCCATGCAGTTTTTAAATTTTATTCCGATTGCCGCACAAGATAAAATCAATGCCCTATTGACACAATATCCCATTGATATCAAGGTGGTAGGAAAGCGTAAAACCAAGCATGGAGATTTCAGAAAACTTCCTTCTGGACGGGTGCAAATAACCCTCAATAAGCATCAAAACCCTTATCGTTTTTTGATCACTTTATTGCATGAGGTGGGACATCATGTTGCTTTTATTAACCATGGATTTCGAATTCAATCGCATGGCAAAGAATGGAAAAATTGTTTTAGAAGTGTTAGTGTTCCTTTTTTGGTGGAAGAAATATTCCCTCAACCTTTGTTGGCTGTTTTTGCTCAACATTTGAAAAACCCCAAAGCAAGTAGTGATACAGACCAAAACCTAGGGCTTGCTCTAAAAACGTACGATCCGCCCACCCATAAAAAAGCTATCTTTGAGCTTACTGAGGGTGTTAAATTTAGTTTAGACAATGGGCGTGTTTTTCAAAAAGGAGTTCAACGTCGAAAGCGTTTTGAGTGTCTGGAGATTAAAACAGGAAAAACGTATCTTTTTCAGCCCAACGCAGAAGTTAATCAAATGAATTGAAGATGAACGAAATCAATAATAACTTTGCTTTAATCATGGCTGGGGGCGTGGGAAGTCGTTTTTGGCCAACCAGTAAGACGTCCTTTCCAAAGCAATTTATCGATCTAACCGGAGTTGGAAGATCGTTGTTACAACAGACGTTTGATCGCCTAGAGGGTATTGTTCCTCCGGATCAAATTTATGTTCTAACCAATGAACGTTATAAATCGTTGGTCACAGAACAATTACCAAATATAGGGTTGGAACACATCATTTGCGAGCCAGCAATGCGAAATACAGCCCCATGTTTGTTGTATGGAGCCTTGAAGATACATGATCGAAATCCCAATGCGTGCACGGTGGTCTTGCCCAGCGATCATTTTATTGGTGACCTACCTTTGTTTAAGAAAGATGTTTTACAGGCCTTGACCCATGCTTCTTTGCATAATGAGTTACTGACTTTTGGAATACCTCCAATCAGTCCACATACAGGCTATGGTTATTTGGAAGTGGAAGATCAGGACAACCCATTTACTTCCATTACAACCTTTACAGAAAAGCCTTCTGAGGAAAAGGCTATCGATTTTTTTAGAGCGGGTAATTACTTTTGGAATTCTGGAATTTTTGTCTGGTCAACCCAGGTTTTGTTGGAAGGATTTAAAAACTTTCAACCTGCTATGCTCTCGCTTTTTCAAGCAGGTATTCCCACTTTTGGAACCAAAGAAGAGCAGGTGTTTTTAGACGCAGAATACCAAAAAGCGGAGAGTATTTCGATTGATTATGCGATCCTAGAAAAGGCCCAAAACATTTCAATGATTAAGGCAAGCTTTTCTTGGAATGACCTTGGTACTTGGGCTTCATTGTATGATCAATTGACACCAGGTAAAGAAGAGAATGTGTCGGTCAATGCTAAAATAATAGCCCAAGAGTCGAAAGGTAATATGGTATATTCGTCTAAGGATAAACTTATTGTCGTTAAAGGATTGGAAGATTTTGTGATTGTTGATCAAGAAGATATCTTGTTAATTTGCCCAAAAGGAGACGACCAAAGTGTTAAGCAACTCCGCGATAAGGCAAAAGACTTGGGCGACGATTCAATTGTTTAACTACTCACTTTCTTCCAGGTAAACTTTGCGTACTTTTTTAAATAACTCAGAAGAATAGACAAAGTCGGTAACTGCTGCATTGTCGGTTTTAAATATTTCTTTGTTACTTCCTTCCCATTTTTTTTCGCCCTCTTTTAAAAAGATGATTTTCTCTCCAATTTCCATCACAGAGTTCATGTCATGACTATTGATTACCGTCGTTATCTTGTATTCTTGGGTGATTTCTTGGATGAGGTTATCGATTAAAATAGCTGTTTTTGGGTCTAAGCCAGAGTTGGGTTCGTCGCAAAATAAATAATTAGGATTCATTACAATAGCTCTTGCAATGGCAACTCTTTTTTGCATTCCTCCTGAGATTTCTGAGGGAAGTTTGTTGTTGGCGTTAATCAAGTTAACACGTTTGATGGCGAAATTTGCACGATCTCTAATTTCATCGGCTGGGGCTTCGGTGAACATTTGCATGGGAAACATAACATTTTCTTCTACGGTCATAGAATCAAACAATGCGCTGCCTTGAAAGACCATGCCCATGTCCTGGCGCAGCAAAGATCGTTCATTCTCTGTCATACTTGAGATAGGCTTCTTGTTGTAAAAAATTTCTCCCTTGCTTGCTTGGTGAAGTCCTAAAATACATTTTAAAAAGACGGTTTTTCCAGAGCCACTTTGACCAATAATTAGATTGGTTTTTCCTTGCTCAAAAACGGTGGAAATTCCCTTGAGAACTTCGCTTTCACCAAACGATTTTTTAAGGTTGTTGATTTCAATCATTAGGTCAGGAAAAAATTAGTCACAAAGGAGTTCATTAAAATAATGGCAACACTAGTCCACACAAACGACGTGGTACTTGCTTTACCTACGCCAAGTGCACCACCTTTCATGAAATAGCCGTGATAAGAGGGGATGGTGGCCAAAAGCATGGCGAAAAGAAACGTTTTGATGAATGCATAAGTTACATGGAAGGCATTAAAGTCTAGTTGTAAGCCTTCTACAAAATCTGCATGAGCAGAAAAGCCGCCAGTAATGCAGGCAAAATACCCTCCGAAAATCCCTAAAAACATTGAAATTACAATGATAAATGGATATAGTGTCATTGCGGCAATCTTAGGGAAAATTAAATAGTTGTAGGTGTTTACTCCCATGACTTCTAGCGCATCAATTTGTTCGGTAACGCGCATAGTTCCAATTGAAGAGGTGATAAAAGAGCCTACTTTTCCAGCCATAATGATGGAGATAAAGGTGGGTGCGAACTCTAAAATGATGGACTGACGCGTGGCGTAGCCAACCAAGTATTTTGGAAGTAAGGGGTTGTCTGAATTGATGGCTGTTTGGATGGCAACAACTCCCCCAACAAAGAAGGAAATGAATGCAACAATTCCTAGTGATCCGATAATGAGGTCATCAATTTCACGAACAACGAGCTTTCTTAAGACAGAAGACTTGGTGACTTTTCCAAAAGTTTTTTGAAGCATAATAAAATATCTTCCGATGTGTTCAAGCAATTTTACCATGCCTAAAAATACACAATTAAGAGGATTATAGCACCAATTTAAAGAGGATTATAAATGCTGAAGTAGAATTAAACGCGGTAGGTAATTGCATTGATGTTCATCCCTGCCCCAACACTAGCAAATAAAACAACATCCCCTTTTTCAAGACTGTGGTTTTCAAGATCATTGTTAATCACTTGGTCATATAGCGTGGGAACAGTAGCAACAGAACTGTTACCATGGGTTTGAATATTCATGGGTAAAACATTCTCTGGAGCGCTCTGTTTATACAGTCGAAAGAATCGCTTTACAATAGCTTCGTCCATTTTCATGTTTGCTTGATGAATGAATATTTTTTTCAAATTTTGGATGGGAACATCAGAAGCATCCATACAAGCTTTCATGGCTTGTGGTACATGTAAAAGTGCAAATTCATATACCTTGCGTCCTTTCATTTTGATGTAATTGTTCTTGTTGTTTGGATCATAGGATTGATCGTAGTTCAAGATGTCAATTTCATTGTTCGACGTGTAGGTGACTGTTTTGTGTGAAAGTAAAGATCCGCCGTCGTCTGTATTTTCAATTATGGTGGCTCCAGCACCGTCGGCAAAAATCATTGAATCGCGGTCTGATGGGTCAACGACGCGTGAGAGCGTTTCTGCGCCAATAACCAAACATTTACTTGCCATACCAGCTTTGATAAATGCCGTTGCTTGGACTACACCTTCTACCCATCCTGGACAACCAAATAAAAGGTCGTAGGCAACACAATTGGGATTGATAATATTCAGGTTTGTTTTCACCTTTGATGCAATGCTTGGCAGCGCCATGGATTGACATGATCCTGCTGGTGTATCTCCAAAGTTGTGCGCTACAATGATGTAATTAATGGTTTCTTGGTCCACTCCTGAAGCAGCAATTGCTTTGGCTGCAGCCTCAGTCGCGAGGTCAGATGAGTTTATTTCATCAGGCGCATAGCGACGTTCTTCTATCCCTGTAATGGAAGAAAACTTTTCGATAATTTCTGTATTATCGTTTGAAAACGCTACTCCTTTATCATCTAAAAATTGATGTGATAAAAAGTCACTGTTTTTTTGGATGGAAGTAGGAACCGCCCTTCCTGTACCTGAAATAGAAATATTCATAATTAAAGCAATTTCATTTCAAATGTATCATTTGCAAAGCATTGTTGGGTAAATCGATAAAAAAACGAACGATATTCAACGGTCTTTTAATCCTTTCTTTTATGCGTATAAAAATAAATAAAAAGATGATAATTAGCTATTTGAATACGATTCAACAGACGGGCAACTACAGATTAAATTACGATCTCCAAAGGCTTCATCTACACGTCTAACAGTGGGCCAAAATTTATTTTCTCGTACAAATGCAAGTGGATATAATGCTTTTTTTCGGCTGTAGTTAAAGGTCCATTCGTCGACTGTGGCCATTTCTAAAGTATGCGGTGCATTCTTTAGAAGGCTGTTTTGGTCGTGATGATCGCTTGATGCAATTTCTGCAGCAATGGAAATCATCGCATCACAAAAACGATCGATTTCAGCCAAGTTTTCGCTTTCAGTCGGTTCAATCATCATGGTACCAGCAACGGGAAACGATACAGTTGGGGCGTGGAAGCCGTAATCCATTAATCGTTTTGCGACATCGACTACTTCAATCCCTTTCTCTTTGAACGGACGTAAGTCAATAATGAGCTCATGCGCGGAACGCCCATGGTCTCCCACATAGAGTACTGGGTAAGCACCGTCTATTCTTTCTTTGATGTAGTTGGCGTTTAGGATCGCAATTTCAGTTGCTTGCTGTAGTCCTTCACTTCCAAGCATTTCTATGTATCCATATGAAATTAGACAAGCCAGTGCAGACCCCCAAGGGGCGGCAGAAATGGCTTCAATGGCTTGCTCTCCTCCAGTGGGAATGATTGGGTTTGTAGGCAAGAATGGAGCTAAATGTGCGGCAACACAGATTGGACCAACTCCAGGTCCACCTCCACCATGAGGAATGGCAAAAGTTTTGTGTAAGTTTAAGTGGCATACATCTGCACCAATAGCTGCTGGGCTGGTTAGTCCAACTTGGGCATTCATATTGGCACCGTCCATGTAAACTTGTCCGCCGTGTTCATGAATTAATGCGGTAATACTTTTAATGTTCGCTTCAAACACCCCATGGGTGGATGGATAGGTTACCATTAGTGCAGACAAGCGATCTTTGTGTTCAAGAACTTTTTCTTGAAGATCATCCCAATCAATGTTTCCTCTTTCGTCGGTTTTGGTTACCACAACCTCCATTCCGGCCATTACTGCTGAAGCTGGGTTTGTTCCGTGTGCAGAGGCAGGAATGATACAAACATTACGATGATTATCACCGCGCGATAAATGGTAGGCACGAATCACCATTAATCCAGAATATTCTCCTTGCGCACCAGAGTTGGGCTGAAGAGATGTTGCTGCAAAACCTGTCACAATATTTAGTTGATGTGTTAAGGCGCTGAGCACTTCTTGATAACCTTCCACTTGATCTAGTGGAGAAAATGGGTGAAGGCTTCCCCATTGAGGAGAGCTTAGAGGTAACATCTCACTTGCTGCATTTAGTTTCATGGTGCACGAACCTAGCGAAATCATAGAATGATTTAAGGCTAGATCTTTTCGCTCCAATTTTTTGACGTAACGCATTAGGGCTGTCTCAGAATGATAGGAGTTGAAAACAGGATGTGTCATGAAAGGGCTTTCCCGTTTTAGGTTTGTTGGAATGCGTTCAGCGTTTACAGTAGTTTCGGGAACTTCTTTTTCAGCATAAGCATAAAAAACACTGACTAATTTTTCGAAATCTTCGGGGGTTGTCGCCTCGTTTAAAGAAATTGTGGCTGAAGAAGCATCAGGATAAAATAAATTGATTTCGTTTTCAAGTGCAATGCTTTGCAGTTTTTTTGCCTCCACATTAACATGAATTGTGTCGAAGAAAGCGTTGTTGTTTTGTTGTATGCCTAAGCCATTTAAAATAGATTCTAGGCGTTTGGTTTTGTTGTGAATTTCTTCAGCAATTCCTTTTAATCCTTCTGGTCCGTGGAAGGCGGCATACATTCCAGCCATTACTGCCAACAGAACTTGAGCGGTACATATATTCGAGGTAGCACGATCGCGTTTTATGTGTTGCTCTCTTGTTTGAAGTGCCATGCGAAGTGCAGGTTTCCCATCCATGTCTCTGGTTTGACCAATGATGCGGCCTGGGATATTTCTTTTATAAGCTTGCTTGGTAGCAAAATAGGCAGCATGAGGACCGCCATAACCCAACGGAATACCAAAACGTTGCGTGGTTCCCACAACAACATCAACACCGTATTTACCTGGAGCTTCTAACAGGGTGAGCGATAATAAATCAGCAGCGACAACTGTTTTGATCTCTTGACTATTTGCCCGTTCTACAAGACTGGGTAAATCTATAATTGCACCATTTTTGCCGGGATACTGGAAAAAAGCGCCAAAATATTCTGGACTTGGTGTAAAGTCGTTTTCGTTTCCAAGTATGATTTCAATACCAACAGGTGTTGCTCGGGTACGCAGTAGTGCTATCGTTTGTGGGAGGGTGTTCTCTGCAACAAAAAATTGATTGGAATTGCTTTTCTTTTGCTCCCTTGTGCGAACAGCGAAGAGAAGACTCATTGCTTCTGCAGCTGCCGTACTTTCGTCCAATAAAGATGCGTTGGCCAATTCCATCCCGGTCAAGTCAGTTACCACCGTTTGGTAGTTGAACAAAGCCTCTAGTCTACCTTGTGCAATTTCAGCTTGATAGGGGGTGTAGGCGGTATACCATCCTGGATTTTCTAGGATATTACGTTGTATTACCGCTGGTACGATAGCAGGATGATATCCCATCCCAATATAATTGTCGTAGAGTTTGTTTTTATTGGAAAGCAGTTGAATCTTTTTTTGATAAGCATACTCTGAAATACCTTCGGGTAAATCCAGCGGATTAGCTAAACGGATATCTGCCGGTATTGTCTCATCTATGAGGGTAGCAATACTATCTACACCAATAGTTTTAAGCATTTGTGCTCTTTCCTTTTCATTTGGACCTAAGTGTCTGTTCGCAAACATAAGCTACTTTTTTGAGCAAATTTACTTTAATATTTGAGATAGAATAATGCTATTTGCAGACAGTTTTAGAGAAGTTTTCAACCCTATACATCAACTTATAAACACTTTCGCTAATTTTGTCCAATGAGGGTGGTAAAGCAAATCTTGCGAGAGTATGTAAAAGGTAACTTTCATGTAGCATTGATGGTACTCTGTTTTTATGCATTGACCCACAGTCAATGGGGTTTAAGTTTGTCCTCTGCTCCGTGGCAATTGATTTTGTGCCTTTCATTTTTAGCCTACAATGGTATTCGTTATTATCCTTTTGTTTACATAAAGCAGTCATTGCCTCATATTTATGTGGTACTGTATTTATTGGCTCTTATTTATGGGGGCTTTTTATTTTTTGGGCTTAATGTGCAAGAGCAATTATTGCTTTTGCTTTGCTTTCTTTTTTGCTTGGCTTATGCCATTCCTTTTCCGAGAAGAAATAAAAATCTTCGCAATCGATATGGCATCAAGATATTTATTGTCGCACTGTGTTGGACCTTGCTTACAGCTGTTTTTCCGTTGCTAAAAGAACCTCATTTTTCTTGGGCGCACTACCTCTTTTTTGCGGAACGTTTTCTGTTGGTGTTGGTTGCGACCCTGCCTTTTGAGATACGTGATTCATCGACAGATGATTTGGATTTAGGGACAATTCCTCAGCTCATTGGACGAAAAAAAACACAATTTATAGGGTATGGTATACTCGTACTTGTGGGAGTTTTGTTGGCTTTAAACACTAAGCATACTCTTCAAGAGGCCTACGCTTTCGGCACTATGCTTGTTGCCTATGGTGTTGCCTTATTTGTTATACAGCCATCTAGCACAAAAAACAGCACTTTATTTTGGGTCGAGGCTATTCCAATATTGGGCGTTTTATTCTATTTTATTAAACCTTTTTAGTATGCGTTTTCTTTTCTTTTTTCTTATGCTTCAATCCATTAGCAGTTTACAATCTGTAGATCAATTTACTGTTCTAATGGACAAGAATTATACTTTAGTCGATGTTCGAACCCCTGAAGAGTTTGAGCAAGGAGCTTTACCCAATGCGGTAAATATATCGGTCACTGGTTTGGATTTTCCTTTCGAGATCAATCGGTTGGATAAAGATGAACCCATACTGATTTATTGTAAATCAGGCAGAAGAAGTGCTCGCGCAGCTATTGCCATGAAAGCCTTGGGTTTTTCCAAGATTTATGAACTTGACGGCGGATATTTGTCTTGGGAAGCTGCCAAAAATTAAACAAGCAAGCCAGCTCTTTTTAACAATGCTTTTGGGTTGGGTTCTTTCCCTCGGAATCGTTTATAGAGTTCCATGGGGTGTTCGGTGCCACCCTTAGATAAAACATGGTCATGAAAGGATTGCGCTATTGCTGAATCGAAAATTCCTTTTTCAAGAAATAATTCAAAGGCATCTGCATCGAGGACCTCTGCCCATTTGTAACTGTAATAACCAGCAGAATATCCTCCTTGAAAAATATGAGAAAAGGCTGTGCTCATGCAACTTTCTGGGCTGTCTTCTGAAAATTGGAAGGGTTGCATTACGGCTTTTTCGTGTGCCTTTACATTGGTAATTGTTGGTCCGGTTTTTCCGTGCCACGATAAATCTAAAAAGCCAAAACTGAGCTGACGTAGGGTTTGAAGCCCTTGTTGGAATTGTCCTGCCTTTATTATCTTATAAATATAGGTTTGAGGAATCAACTCATTGGTTTTATAGTGCTGAGCAAACAATGCCAGTGCCTCGGGTTGGTAGCACCAATTTTCCAATACTTGACTGGGTAATTCAACAAAATCCCAAGAGACACTTGTGCCACTTAGGGCGCCATAGGTGGTGTTGGCCAGTATGCCATGAAGAGCATGACCAAACTCATGGAAGAGTGTAGTTACTTCGTTGAAGCTAAGCAATGCAGGTGTTTCTTTTGTGGGAGGAGAGAAATTGCACACAATAGAAATATGTGGTCGTTGATCTTTGCTCTGTGAGCGATAAGAGGTCATCCATGCGCCGTTTCGTTTGCCTTCTCTTGGATGAAAGTCTGCATACAAAACAGCGTGAAACGCACCATCTTTCTTTACTTCATAGGCCAGTACATCAGGATGGTATACTTCAATGTCTGGGTTTATTTCGAAGCTTAATCCGTAGAGTTTTTCTACGATATGAAAAAGGCCTTTGAGTACCTTTGGAAGAGAGAAATAGGGTTTTAATTCCTCTTCATTGAAAGAAAATCGTTCTTGTTTTATTTTTTCAGAGATAAAGCTTGAATCCCATTTTTCAACCTTGCTATACCCCAATCGTTCTATTCCAAATTTGAGAATTTCTTCCCATTCTTGTTTCGCCTTTGGGTAAGATTTTTCTTTTAAATCACTTAAAAATGCCACGACTGTTTCTTCGTCTTTGGCCATTCGTTCTTCCAAGACAAAAGCAGCATGTGATTCGTAGTCAAGAAGCGCGGCACGCTGGTGTTTTAACTTTACAATGGAGAGAATGATTTCTTCGTTATTGTTTTCGTTCTGCTGAAATCCGCGGTGCCCAAAAGCATGGCTCATTTGTTTGCGCAATTCTCTGTTTTCTGCATAGGTCATAAAGGGCACATAACTTGGGTAGTCAAGTGTAAAAAGCCAACCATCTAAATGCTTAGCTTCTGCCATTTGTTTGGCCATTCCAATAGCGCTTTCAGGGAGACCTCTAAGGTCTTCTTCCTCAGAGATATGTAGTGAATATGCGTTGGTGTCGGCCAGTACATGTTCACCAAAATTCAAACTAAATTTTGCCAGTTGTTGATCGATATCTCGTAAAGTATTCTTTTCTTCTTCATTCAATAAAGCACCGTTTCGAACAAACCCTTTGTACTCTTTTTCAAGTAATGTTTTTTGCTCGGTCGATAATGCATCCGTATTTCCTTCGAAAACAGTTTTAATGCGCTCAAATAGAGACGCATTTAAACGGATGTCGTTTTGTAGCTTTGTTAGTAAGGGTGCTGCTTTTTGCGTAATTTCCTGTAACTCTGCACTGGTTTCTGCACTGTTGAGGTTGAAGAGTGCGCCAGAAACTATCCCTAATTTGACTCCGCTTTTTTCAATAGCTTCGAGGGTGTTTTCAAAAGTTGGTTCTTCAGGCTTAGTGCAAATTGTTTCAATTTCTTTCAGGGTTACCTCAATTTCATGTGTGATGGCAGGAAGGAAATCTTCTGTTTTGATTTGTTCAAATGGAAGCGTTGCAAAAGGAGTCGAAAAATCGACCAACAAAGGGTTTTTCAATGGTAGTAATTTAGGGGTTTAATTTTTTGGAGGAAGCAATAACTTTTGTTTTTAATGCTTCTTTATAGGCAACGATTCGATCTAATACAATGCTGTCTGAGGTGCCAATGATTTGTGCCGCAAGAATACCTGCATTCTTTGCTCCATTAAGCGCAACCGTTGCAACGGGTACTCCTCCTGGCATTTGAAGGATGGATAAAACTGAATCCCAGCCATCGATCGAATTGCTGGATTTTACAGGAACGCCAATAATGGGTAAAGGACTAAGAGAGGCTACCATTCCGGGTAAATGTGCAGCTCCACCGGCTCCAGCAATAATTACTTTAATTCCGCGTAGATGTGCCTGTTGTCCATAACGCATCATTTTTTCTGGAGTGCGATGCGCAGAAACAATGTCGACCTCATGTTCGATTTTTAATTCAGTTAATACATCGATTGCTGCTTGCATTACGGGTAAGTCAGATTCGCTTCCCATGATAATTCCTACCTGTGCCATTAGTTTGAGATTACAGTGATTATTTTTTTTACTTTTTCCGCTTCTTCGCGGGCAATATTAATGTCATTATTGACAATCGTAACGTGTCCCATTTTGCGAAAGGGGCGCGTGTCTTTCTTTCCGTAAATATGGGGGGTAACACCTTCTATAGCCAATGCCTGTTCGATGTTGTTGTAGTGAACGGGACCTGAGTGCCCTTCTGCGCCAACAAGGTTTACCATGACACCGGCAATAATTGCGTTGGTGCTGCCAAGTGGGAGGCCAAGTACTGCGCGGATGTGTTGTTCAAACTGATCTGTCAATGATGTTTCTATGGTAAGGTGTCCACTATTGTGTGCACGAGGAGCAACTTCGTTGACTAAAATGTCTCCCTCTTCTGTGAGGAATAGTTCTACTGCAAGAAGCCCAACGTGAGAAAACGCTTCGGCAGTGTTGATGGCTATCTGGGTGGCCTTTTCTTTTATTGCACCACTAATACGAGCCGGGCAAAGTACATATTCAACTTGATTTGCCTCTGGATGAAACTCCATTTCCACAACTGGATAAGTTTTTATTTCACCTGTTGAACTTCGTGCTACAATGACTGCCAACTCGTGGGTAAAAGGAACCAATTGTTCTGCTATGCATTCTTGGTCAGTCAATTGATCGATGTCTTTTTCAGAGCGAATAATACTAACGCCATTGCCGTCATAACCCATAAGAGCTGCTTTCCATACAAATGGAAAGCTAAGTTTACCTGTTTCGATGGCTTGAGCGAGAACTGCATTGTTTTCAAAACGTTGGTGTTTTGAGGTAGGAATATTGTTGTGTTGATAAAAATCTTTTTGTACGCCTTTGTTTTGAATCAACTCTAGGGTCGCTGCACTTGGATATACCTGCACACCTTCCTTTTCCAATTGATGCAATGCCTCTGTATTGACATGTTCGATTTCGATTGTGATGACATCGAGGTTTTTACTAAAATCATAGACTGTTTGATAATCTTTGAAATCTCCTTGGGTAAAGTGGTCACAGGCTAATTTAGCAGGAGCACTTTGACTTGGATCTAACACGTGTGTGGTAATGTCCCACTTGCGTGTGGTGTATAAGAGCATTTTGCCCAATTGGCCTCCGCCTAAAATCCCTAATTTCGCTGTGGAAGAGAAGTATTGCATAAATCTTTTCCACAAAAATACACATATATCTTTGATTGGTAAACCTCAATAGAAAAAAGGCTTATTTTAGGTATCTTTGCATCAATAAATATAAACTATGATTAATTTAGTTCTCTTCGGAAAACCTGGAGCTGGAAAAGGCACACAAGCTGAGTTTTTAAAATCGCACTATGAATTGGTTCATATCTCGACTGGAGATGTTTTCCGCTACAACATCAAGAACGCTACAGATCTTGGGAAATTGGCACAGTCTTATATGGACAAAGGCGACCTTGTTCCAGATGAGGTAACCATAAACATGTTGGAAGCTGAGGTGGAGAAAAACCCAGAAGCAAAAGGATTTATTTTTGATGGCTTTCCAAGAACAGAAGCCCAAGCAAAAAGCTTAGATGCTTTTTTAGAGAGAAAAGAAATGTCCATTTCTGGAACAATTGCCCTTGAAGCAACAGATGATGAATTGGTGGAACGTCTATTAAAAAGAGGAGAAACCAGCGGTCGTCCAGATGATCAGGACGAAAGCAAGATTCGTAATCGTTTTGACGAATACAACCAAAAAACTGCTCCGTTGCGTGCATTTTATACTGCCCAAAATAAGTTTCATAGCATCAATGGAATTGGATCAATTGAGGAAATAACAGCGCGTTTGATGACCGCTATTGACGCACTTTAAGCCCATTTTATGACCGAAGGAAATTTCGTCGACTACGTTAAATTAAGGATTCATTCTGGTAATGGTGGAAAAGGCTCTACGCATTTACACCGTGAAAAGTACATCACCAAAGGAGGCCCAGATGGGGGAGACGGAGGAAGAGGTGGACACATTATTTTACGTGGAAACCCTAACCTATGGACGCTTTTCACCTTTAAATTTAAGCGAAGTTTTTCTGCTGGTCATGGAGAACATGGGAGTAAAAACAGAAGTTCTGGTGCCCAAGGCGAAGATATTTTTGTTGATGTGCCGCTTGGCACACTGGTTAAAAATACTGAAACTGGGGAGGTGATTACTGAAATTACAGAGAAGGATCAAGAAGTGATTTTACTTGAAGGCGGATTAGGAGGTCGAGGGAATTGGCATTTTAAATCGCCAACACGTCAAACCCCACGATATGCGCAACCTGGAATAAAAGGAAGCGAAATGGAAATCACCTTAGAGATGAAAGTCTTGGCCGATGTTGGCTTAGTTGGCTTCCCCAATGCCGGTAAATCGACTCTTTTAGCAGCCCTTACCTCGGCAAAACCAAAGATTGCTGATTATGAATTCACTACCTTAAAACCTAATTTGGGCATCGTTCAATACCGCGATTATCGTTCTTTTGTGATGGCGGATATTCCTGGAATTATTGAAGGTGCTGCCCAAGGAAAAGGACTGGGTCATTACTTTCTCAGACATATTGAGCGAAATTCAGTCTTGTTGTATCTTATCCCTGCTGACACCAAAAATGTCAAAAAAGAATTTGAGATTTTGCGGAGCGAACTTCAAGAGTTCAATCCCGAATTATTGGATAAAAATTACATGATTGTCTTGTCAAAATGCGATCTTCTGGATGAAGAGTTGAAAGCGGAATACACCAAAGAAATGAACGATAGTTTTGGTGATCTTCCACATTTGATGATCTCTTCGGTGAGCCAAATGGGCATGATTGAATTAAAGGATAAATTATGGGCGTTGATCAACGAACCAATCGAATAAAGGGATTTCTTTTTTTATTTTTTACGGCTGTTTTTTGTTTTGCACAAGAAAGTCCTCCCTTTCTTGAAAGTGATACGACCAAAAGGAAGCAGTATGAATTCCAAATTAAAGAAGTGCTGAATAGTGAGGCTAGTCCATTGGAAAAAGTCGAGCAAAAAATAGCGCTTGCGTCTGTTTACAAAGAGCAAAAAGATGTGTTGGCTGCTTTGCAAGAAAAACTTATTTTGGTTGACGAAAGTGCAGAATTATTTTATTTGATTGCGGGAACAAATGGTATCATTGCTCTTCAAACAAATCCACTATTTTCAATCCCGAATGTAAAAGCCATGCTGAAAAACCTTGATCAATCAATTAAAACAGATCCGAGTTTTGTGCCAAGCTATGAGGCCTACATAGAAGCGTTGTGTATGGTGCCCTCTCTCTTGGGTGGAGGCATTGATAAAGCCAAAGAACTTGCTTTTAAATTAGAACAGCTAAGCCCTGTTCAGGGGTATTTTGCTAAGGGGTATATTGCCAAAACCCTTGCGGATGATACAAAAGCAATGACATATTACACAAAAGGCTTTGACTTGTTGATTGAAAAAAATTTTTGCGGAATTGATTTGCCTGAATTCTTCGCGTCAAAATCAATGAATTTTCCCTATAAAATTGCCGAAATAAGCGCATACAACGGAATTGCTGCTCCTATTGGTATTTGTGCGATTGATTATTTTATTAAAAATCAAACCCCCTTCTATAACATGCCTATTGAGTGGGCTTATTTTCGCAAAGCTCAATTGCATGTATTGCAAGCGGAAGACGCGGAAGCACAAAAATGGATAAGTAAAGCCTTGGAAATTAATCCTAACTTTGAGCAAGCCAAATTTTTTAAACAAATCCACTGGAGTTCATTATGAAACGACTACATTTTGTTGCGATTGGCGGAAGTGCAATGCATAATCTTGCACTAGCTCTACAGGCAAAGGGCTTTGAGGTCTCAGGTAGCGACGATGCTATTTTTGAACCTTCAAAGTCGCGCCTTGAAAAGGCAGGATTACTCCCCGTCGAATTGGGGTGGGATGAAACACGAATTACTCCCGAACTAGATGGTGTGATTCTGGGAATGCACGCCAAAAAAGATAATCCTGAACTTCTTGCAGCGCAAGTACTAGGTGTTAAAATTTACTCCTATCCAGAATTTTTATACGAACAAAGCAAAGCGAAAACACGTGTCGTTATTGCAGGAAGTCATGGAAAAACATCAATCACCGCCATGGTACTACATGTATTGAATTACCATGATATTGAAGTAGATTTTATGGTTGGTGCGCAGCTCGAAGGGTTTGACACCATGGTTCACTTAACAGATTCAAATGATTTTATGTTGATTGAAGGAGATGAGTATCTGTCTTCTCCTATTGATCTTCAGCCTAAATTTTTGTGGTATAAACCGCATGTTACGCTGATTTCTGGGATAGCTTGGGATCACATCAATGTTTTTCCAACATTGACAGACTATGAAGATCAATTCCGAAAATATATTGAAACCATTGTGCCGGGTGGTGCAGTTGTTTATAATAAAGAAGATGCTGTATTGACCCGCCTGATTTTGCAAAGTGAAAACACCATTCGTAGGCAAAGCTATCAAAAACCTGCAGCAATAATTGAGCAGGGAGTAACCTACCTCCAAACGGAAGAAGGCGATTTGCCTTTGTCAGTTTTTGGGGATCATAACCTCTCCAATTTGGCCGGAGCAAAATGGATTTGTCAGCTTATGGGGGTAGACGAAATGGACTTCTATGAGGCCATTGAAAGTTTTAAAGGAGCAGCAAAACGTTTAGAGCGAGTGGCAGAAGGGAAATCTTCTTATCTCTTCAAAGATTTTGCGCACGCGCCCAGTAAGGTGACTGCAACAGTTAAGGCGGTAACAAAACAGTTTGAAGGTTTCACGAATATTGGATGCTTGGAGTTACACACCTATAGTAGTCTTGATCCAGAATTTTTATCCAATTATAAAGACAGTTTAACTGCTTTAGATGAAGCCATTGTTTTTTACGATCCTGAAGCCTTGAAAATTAAAGGCCGACCAGCAATAGCTACAGAAGAGATCAAAGCTGCTTTTGGTCTTACCGAGCTACAAGTGTTTACGAATCCAACTTCCTTACACCGCTATCTGTTGGAGAAGAACTACGATAGGTCTGTCTTGTTGATGATGAGCTCTGGGAATTATGGTGGCTTGGATTGGGCATTGCTTTCCTCTGCTATTGCTTAGGTTTTGTAACGTGCGCACTGTACAATAAATCTATCGTCTTTTCTGCTTTTTGGGCGTCCATAATCGTGGCTTTCTTTGCCAACGCACGGTCTTCTTTTCGTTTGTCTTGCGAGATTTTATATTTCCCTTCCCATGCGTCAATGACAATGCGAAAACCTACAATATAATCCAATGCATTTGCCATGCGCGGATTATCAGCTTCCAATACATAATTGGGATTATTCCCTTCCAAGAAAGCCGTCATATTGATTAAACTTTGTTTTACTTTTTCTTGATCTGTTTCCAGAATTACCCGCCCTTTTAGGTGCGCTTTGAAATAGTTCCAGGTGGGGAGTTGTGTCGTGTTGTAAACCGAAGGAGAGATGTATACTTGCGGTCCATTAAAAATGAGCTGTACTTCTTCATTTGCACGAAAATGAGTCAATTGCGGATTGTATTTGTCCAAATGTCCAATCAATTCGCCAAGACCATTATTGGGTTGGTAGATTAGTGGTGTATGGCTGCTTTCAATATTATTGTGTAAACAGCTGTTAATGGTAGCCAACGGATAGGCTTGTATGAGGTTAATGATATTCTGAAAACGTTCCTCTTGATGATGACTGGGTGGATATTGCATAAAATGTGTGTTTTACTAGTGCTGAACGAATGTATTAAAATAACCCAAATCATGTCAGAAAAACCTACACATTTTACTATACGCGAATGGTCTAAAGATGATCGCCCTCGAAAAAAAATGCTCGAAAAAGGAGCGCAATCACTTTCAAATGCAGAATTGTTAGCCATCAATGTTTGAGTAAAGGAGGTATCGCTTCAACCACGGTAGATGTGCGCTTGGTCTTGGAATAAGCCCTAGAGGTTGGAGCAACAGCACTCATTTTAGCCCACAATCATCCCACGGGAAATCTTCGACCTAACCAGGCAGATAAACAATTGACCGCTAAAATTCAAAAAGGCGCCAAAGTTATTGACATTCAATTGCTCGATCATTTAATTGTATCTGAAAATGGCTACTTTAGCTTTGCCGACGAAAATATGTTATAATGTTACTGGTCTTTTGCCAAAAAATAACACCTCGACTTGACTATGCCTTTAAGCATGTTTTTGAAACTGCTTTAGGGTTAACGTTTAGTTATACCACAACTTTGGATACATTTATTGCTCATGCAGGACCCAAAATGAGTTACGGTAAAACTCCTTTGGGAAATGAATTTTTTATTGAAGCAACTGATTTGTTGTTTGAACAAGGGATTCAAGAAGTGGATATAAAAATGAACCAATGGAAGGGCCATCCTTTTTTTTTTGAAGTAGGCGATAAATCAAAATTGCCTTTTGATCTTTTTGCGGCTTCTTTTTATTTGATCACTCGTTATGAAGAATATTTGCCGCATGTTAAAGATGCGTTTGGACGATATTTAGCGGAACAGAGTTTGGCGCACGAGAAAAAGTTTCTTCAAACCCCATTGGTCGATCACTGGATAGCAGCCTTCTACGAGGAATTAAAAGCAAGCTTTCCAGAACTTACCGTACCTAAAGAGCGAAAAGAAAAATTTCTTCCTTTGGTTGAGGTTGTTTCACCATTTAAATACAGCAATAAGTCTTTTTTCAGCAACTTGTACCAATGGTGCAAATCTGTTTTTCAGCTTAACCTATGGGAGATGGTCGAGCATCCATTGGTTTTATTAGGATTGCGAAACGACCCTTGGAATACCTTTGAAGAGTTTACTTCCTTGTTTTATAAAATGCCATTTTCACTGAGGTTCTTTTTTTTGTTTTCCAAAGAATCCTACTTAGACAGAGGAATATCAACGATGAATGCTTCTTTTCAGAGTTTGATTAAAGGCGTTGCAGACTATTTTGAAGTATCTCTTTTAGCTTCCTACCCTTCGCTAACTGTTATAAAACAATTGCGAAATGAGCGAAATGGTTTAAACGCTTTGATCCACAGATCAGTGAATAACATACGATTTGCCTGGGGTGTAACAACCGTTGATGAAACGTATCGCAGTCTCTTGGCAGAAGAAGTTACAGCTGACTTTAGTCTTGGTTATTCTATGGTGTTTGGGTATAGAGCAAGTACAGCCGTTCCGTTTTTGTATTACGATCTTGCCAATGAAATGTCTACTCCCTTAATGGTCTACCCTGTGGTTGCAAGCGAAAATGCTTTTAGTGAATTTACCCCCGTTGATGTCATCAGGCAACTGCAACAGTTTGAAGAAAACTTATCTTTGGCATCAGCAGTACATTGCTTTGCCATTAGTAATAAAGTGTTAGAGAATTCTAAAGAAAATGAAGCCCTACGATCGGTGTTTATTTCTTATCTTCAAGCACATGATAAAAAAAGATAAAATCACCGATATATTTTTTGATTTAGATCACACTCTCTGGGATTTTGAGACCAACTCTGCGGCGACTTTTGAGAATATATTACCCCCCTATAACTTTCCTTTTTCCCCTCAGGTATTTATGACTGTCTATGCGCCCATTAATCATGCTTATTGGAAATTATACAGAGAAAACACCATAACAACGGAAGAGTTGCGTTTTGTGCGCTTGCAAAAAACATTTGAATCTGTAGGATATCCGCAGGCCAATGAGGTTATCCTCCGTATTTCCGATGCTTATATCGATCAATTGTCCACGCACACTCACTTGTTTCCAGGTACATTGTCTTTGCTTGAAAAGTTGCAGAAACAATATCGTTTACATATAATTACCAACGGGTTTGAGCAGGTACAACAAAAGAAAATGGAAAATTCTGGCATCGCAGGTTTTTTTGACGTCGTTCTTACGGCTGAAAAAGCAGGAATTAAAAAACCAGATTCAGCTATTTTTAAACAGGCACTTTCGCTCGCAGCTTCAACACCCCAAAAAGCACTCATGATTGGCGATAGTTACGAAGCGGATATTGCTGGGGCACTAACTTTGGGTATGCAAGCCATACATTTTAACAGTCATGAGGAGCCTCTTCACGAACATTGCCTTGTGGTCAACTGTTTAGGGGTCATTGAAGAATACCTTTAATCATTTCTTGGAGATAATTAAACTTAGCGTAATTTTGTAAAAACGTATTCTATGGATATTCAAAACGCACAAACCGTCGTCGACAATTGGATTAAAACCCACGGTGTTCGATATTTTAACGAGCTAACCAATATGGCGCAATTGACCGAAGAGGTGGGAGAAGTAGCTCGCATCATTGCACGTAGGTATGGAGAGCAAAGCGAAAAAGAAAGCGATAAAGACAAGGACCTTGGTGAAGAATTGGCCGATGTTTTGTTTGTAGTTCTGTGTTTAGCCAATCAAACGGGTGTTGATTTACAGGCATCTTTTGATAAAAAACTCAATATAAAAACCGAACGTGATCACGACCGACATCACAATAATCAAAAATTAAAATAGATCGCTGTCCATGCAATTAGCCGTAGATCATAGAACTAAAAACATTGCGACCAAACTCGTCATTACCGGTTCAAAAAGTGAAACAAACCGCTTGTTATTATTGCAAGCTTTGTACCCACAACTAAGCATTGAAAATGCCTCAAATTCTGATGATTCTGTCGCTATGGCCAAGGCCTTAGGATCCAATGACGAATTGAAAGATATTCACCACGCCGGAACTGCCATGCGCTTTTTAACGGCATATTTTGCCACAAAAACAGATAGTTCAATTGTTTTGACGGGTTCAAAACGCATGCAAGAACGCCCTATAGGTTTATTGGTTGATGCTTTGAATTCATTGGGAGCTTCCGTCACATATGACCAAAAGCAGGGGTATCCTCCATTGCGCATACTGGGGAAACAATTGGAAGGTGGAGAAGTTAGCTTGCCGGCCAATATAAGCAGCCAGTATATTTCGGCCTTGTTGTTGGTTGCGCCCAAGTTGACCAAGGGTCTAGTGTTACACCTTGAAGGAGAGATTACTTCTTTGCCTTACATAAAAATGACACTTGCTCTTTTAGAGCAAATTGGGGTGTCAACTAGCTTTGACGGAACAACAATTCGAGTTCCTCATCAGGCAGTCATTGTTCCTCAGGAACAAATCGTAGAATCTGATTGGAGTTCTGCCTCTTATTGGTTCAGCTGCCTTGCACTTTGTGAGGAAGGAGAGATTAACTTATCAAGTTATCGAGAAGACAGCCTGCAGGGAGATAGAGTTTTACTCGATATTTATCAAAAACTTGGCGTTACACATCATTTTGGAAAGGAGGGGTTAAGTCTAAAAAAAGAAAAGGGGTTTGTTTTACCTGCACGCCTTGAAATGGATTTGGTTGAAGCGCCAGATATTGCGCAAACAATAGCTGTAAGTTGTTATGGTTTAGGGGTCGAATGTGTGCTAACAGGCTTGCATACCCTAAAGATTAAAGAAACGGATCGCCTATTGGCCTTGGAAAAAGAGTTGAGTAAGTTGGGGGCCAACATTACAGTAACCAACGACAGTCTTCATCTTTCCTCCATACAGAATTTTCAAAAAGGACAAGCGATCGACACCTATCACGATCATCGAATGGCCATGGCTTTTGCTCCTCTTGGATTAAAGGTTCCACTTGAGATTAATGAAGCTGAGGTAGTGACAAAGTCCTATCCAGGTTTTTGGGAAGACATGCAGTGCGCTGGCTTTCAGATAGTTGAAAAATAGTCAAAGGAAATACCTTCATTTACTTGACAAGGCCTATCTCCAGAACGTATATTTGCCGCTGGCATTCGATAAAACCGAATGCAGCATAATCACTCCATATGAAACTATCTGATTTCAATTTTGAATTGCCAGAAGAATTATTGGCAGAATTTCCAGCAGAAAACCGTGACGAATCTCGTTTAATGGTTTTGAACCGTGAAAAAAGAACCATCGAACACCACCAGTTCAAAGACATCATAAATTATTTTGATGAAGGTGACGTAATGGTGTTGAACAACACCAAGGTTTTTCCAGCACGTTTGTTTGGGAATAAAGAGAAAACAGGAGCACGCATTGAAGTGTTTTTATTGCGCGAACTAAATGAAGAACAACGCCTTTGGGATGTGTTGGTTGATCCAGCACGAAAAATTCGTATTGGAAATAAACTCTATTTCGGCGACGACGATAGTTTAGTAGCAGAGGTAATTGACAACACAACTTCTCGCGGAAGAACCCTGCGTTTTCTTTTTGACGGTTCCTATGAGGAGTTTAGAAAAAAACTAAAACAATTGGGCGAGACACCTCTTCCCAAATACATAAAACGTGATCCTGTACCAGAAGACAAAACACGGTATCAGACTATTTACGCAAAAAATGAAGGAGCAGTAGCAGCCCCTACAGCTGGGATGCACTTTTCTAAACATTTATTGAAGCGTCTTGAGATCAAAGGTGTCGACTTGGCAGAACTTACACTCCATGTTGGTTTAGGTACATTTAATCCTGTTGAGGTTGAAGATTTGTCTAAGCACAAGATGGATTCAGAAGAATTGATTATTGAACAAGAAGCGGTAGATATCGTCAATAATGCGCTAAAGAGTAAGCGAAGAATTTGTGCCGTTGGTACAACCGTAATGCGCGGGTTAGAAAGTTCAGTTTCTTCACATAACAAATTGAACACCTACCGAGGTTGGACCCATAAATTTATTTTTCCACCTTTTGATTTTTCCATAGCAAACTGTATGATCACAAATTTCCATACACCAAAATCAACGTTATTGATGATGGCTTCTGCTTTTGCAGATCCAGACTTTATTAAGGAAGCTTATGCGGTGGCTGTGAAAGAGAAATATAACTTCTATTCCTATGGTGATGCAATGCTTGTTATCTAAATAAACAGATGACGGCAACCAAAAAAGATATCCGTGCTTATTCCTCAGAGGAACTACAAGAATTTTTCAAGGAGCAAGGCGATAAAGCTTTTCGAGGAAAACAAGTCTATCAATGGTTGTGGAATAAAGGCATTCATCAGTTCGATAAAATGACCAACCTTTCTAAGGAGACCCGTGCTTTTTTGGACGAACATTTTACCATCAATCATATTGCTGTGGATCAGCAACAGCGAAGCAAAGATGGAACCATTAAAAACGCGATTCAGCTTTTTGATGGCCGGGTAGTGGAATCTGTTTTAATTCCAGTAAAAGATCGCACCACTGCTTGCGTTTCATCTCAAGTGGGTTGTAGTTTGGATTGCAAGTTTTGTGCAACCGCAAAATTAGATCGAATGCGTAATCTCAAAATTGATGAAATTTTCGACCAAGTTGTTGCCATAGATCACCAGAGTAAAGCCTATTTTCATCGGTCATTGTCTAACATTGTTTTTATGGGAATGGGTGAACCCTTGATGAATTACAATAATGTGATTGGCGCCATTGAAAAAATTACTTCTCCTTCTGGATTGGGAATGTCGCCAAAGCGAATTACTCTATCAACTTCTGGCTTGCCCAAGTTGATTAAGAAAATGGCAGACGATAAAGTTCAGTTCAATCTCGCTGTTTCACTGCATACTGCAATTCAGGAAACGAGAGAGCAGATCATGCCTTTTGCCAAAAACTTTCCTCTCTCAGATTTGATGGATTCTCTCAAGTACTGGCACGAGAAGACTGGTAAAATTGTTACCTATGAATATGTAGTCTGGAAAGGAATCAACGATAATATGGAGCACATACGTGCCTTGGTAGACTTCTGCAAGCAAGTGCCTTCTAAGGTTAATTTGATCGAATACAACGCCATAGGAGAAGATGCCTTCAAGCAGGCCAGCCCAGAAATAATCAACCAATACATGGAATTTTTAGCAGCATCACATATCACTGCTACGGTTCGTCGTTCGCGCGGGAAAGACATCGATGCTGCCTGTGGGCAATTGGCCAATAAAAACAAACAAAACACTTGATGAAAGTGTATATTTAACAGATGAAAATTGTCGAGCAAATTAAGGAACCAATTTACGAAGAGATGGAACTCTTTGAAGAGAAGTTTACTGCTTCGATGTCTTCAAAAGTTGCCCTACTAAACCGTATCACACATTTTATTGTCAATAGAAAAGGGAAGCAAATGCGCCCTATGTTTGTTTTTCTAACGGCAAAAATGTTGAACAAAGGAAAAGTGAATGAGCGCACTTTTCGAGGAGCATCAGTCATTGAGTTAATTCACACGGCTTCTTTGGTTCACGATGATGTAGTCGACGATTCTAATATGCGACGTGGTTTTTTCTCAGTCAATGCACTGTGGAAAAATAAGATAGCCGTCCTTGTAGGCGATTTTATGCTTTCAAAAGGAATGTTACTTTGCATCGAAAATGAAGACTTTGATTTATTAAAGATCATTTCGGTAGCTGTAAAAGAAATTAGCGAGGGTGAACTTCTGCAAATTGAAAAAGCTAGAAAATTAGACATTACTGAGGAGGTCTATTATAACATCATTCGTCAAAAAACGGCCACCTTGCTTGCAGCTTGTTGCGCTATGGGCGCACGAACGGTTCAAAATGACGATGCTATTGTTGAGAAAATGCGCTTGTTTGGTGAGTATATTGGCATGGCTTTTCAGATCAAAGATGACCTGTTTGATTACGGAGACACAGCCATTGGGAAACCAACAGGTATAGATATTAAGGAGCAAAAAATGACCTTGCCCTTGATTTATACGTTGAATACTGTTTCTGTGCAGGAAAAAAATTGGCTTAAACAATCCATACGTAAATACAATCGTGATAAAAAACGTGTAAAAGAAGTTATTGCTAAAGTCAAAGCCGCTGGAGGACTTGTTTACGCCGAAGAAAAGATGGAGGAATACCGCCAAAAAGCCATGGATATATTGATTACTTTTCCTGAAGATGAATGCCGAAATGCATTGGAGAAAATGGTGAATTACGTAATTTCACGTAAGCAGTAAGCTCTTTTTTACTAAGTTTATACTACCATTAAATTATACTACCATTGATTACAAAATCAACCATTGATCAAGTCTATGAAACCGCTCGTGTGGAAGAGGTTATTGGTGATTTTGTGTCACTTAAAAAAGCAGGGTCTAACTTCAAGGGCCTGAGCCCATTTTCGCAAGAGCGCTCTCCTAGTTTTATGGTTTCTCCGGTGAAGCAAATTTGGAAGGATTTTAGTAGCGGAAAAGGAGGGAATGTTGTTGCTTTTTTGATGGAGCATGAACGATTTTCGTATCCTGAGGCTATTCGGTATCTAGCCAAAAAATATAACATTGAAATTGAAGAAACGCAGCAAACAGATGAGGAGAAGGCGAAGCGCGATGCGCGCGAAAGCATGCTTCTTGTTTCTGAATATGCACAAAAATATTTTTCAAATAACTTATGGGAAACCCAGGCTGGTAAAGCCATAGGTAAAACCTACTTTTCGGAACGTGGATTTACCGATGAAACCATAAAAGAATTTGACTTGGGCTATGCCTTAGAAGATAAAAATGCCTTCACTAATGAAGCGCTTAAGCAAGGATATACCCTAGAATTTTTATCGCAAACAGGCCTCACAATTGTGAACGAAGATCGACAAATTGATCGTTTTCGTGGGCGCGTTTTGTTTCCCATAAAGAGTATGGCTGGACGTGTGGTTGGTTTTGGGGGGCGTATTCTAGTAGATAATAAAAAAACAGCCAAGTACCTCAATTCACCTGAAAGTGAAATCTATCATAAAAGCAAAGTCTTGTATGGTCTCTATGAGTCCAAACAGGCGATTGCTAGAGAAGATTGTTGTTATTTGGTAGAAGGTTATACCGATGTAATTCAAATGCATCAGCGCGGGGTAAAAAACATTGTTTCTTCTTCTGGTACAGCGCTTACACAAGATCAAATTCGTCTAATTCAACGTTTGACGCAAAACATTGTTGTTTTGTTTGATGGCGACGCAGCTGGTCTCCGTGCAGCCCTCCGAGGAATCGATATGATTCTTGCACAAGGGATGAATGTTAAGGTGTGTTCCTTCCCTGAAGGTGAAGACCCAGATAGTTTTGCCAAAGCCCATAGTCTTGATGAAGTGCATCAGTTTTTTGCAGACAATGCAAAAGATTTTATACAGTTCAAGGCTTCTCTTCTCATGGAAGAAGCCAAAGACGATCCCGTTAAAAAAGCGACTACCATAAAAGATATGGTGGAGAGTATTGCAAAAATTCCTGATGCGATTCAGCGAGAAGTTTACGTTCAAAGTTGTGCATCGATCATGCAAATATCTGAAGATGTTCTCTTCAGTGCTTTGGCACAAAAACGTGCTAAAGGAGAGGCGACACAACGAAAAACACAACAGTCTCATCCGCAAACAATGCAGGTGGTTCAGCAAGCAACACCTTCTTTAACGGTAGATGCATTGTATGAGTTGGAAAAGCAAATCATCACCTTACTGATGCTCTATGGGAACAGAGAAGAAGTATTTCAGGAGTCTATTCTGCAGTTTTCGAAGGAATCTCAAGAAGTTGAAGAAGAAATTACAGAGGTCAAGGCCAAAGTGTATGAAAAAATCTTCCTCGATTTACAGCAAGACGAAGTAGAGCTTGCCAATCAAGATTTCAAAGTGTTATTTTATGTTTTATTGGAGCAGTTTCATACCCAAGGTGAATTGAAGATGGATAAATTGATGCCCAGTCTCTCGCCAGAATTGAGTAGTTTGGTGAGTACCATCCTAATGAATGAAGAGAAGTATTTATTACACCAATGGGACAAGAAAAATATTTTCGTTAAACAACGCGATGAACAAGTTGGGCTAATGGTTACCGAAACAATCTTGAGTTTGCGAAAACATTTGGTCAACATGAAAATTGAATCCTTACAGGAGGAAATGAATAACCCTGAAGAAGAACACCAAGGATTGTTAGAAGACGTGATGAGTTACTATCAATTAAGACGACTTGTTTCAACCAAACTTAATCGAGTTTTATAAAAGAGCGGAAGGAATTTCACATACTGGAATTGGATCCATCTTATGTTTGTTTTGTTGGTTAAAAGCCAGGTAAATCTTCATTACTTCTTTTTGTCTTGCTGAAAACTGTGACGCAGCGGTGGATACATTTCGCATGGCCCATTCCAATTCATCATAGGTAGCTCCCAGCTGATCTTCGTCTGTTCGGTCGTCTCCCCACAAGCCATCGGTTGGCGCTGCTGTTTGTATGTCATTATTGATGCCGAGGGTTTTTGCTATGGCAAATACGTCCGACTTCATTAAGTCTGCAATGGGGCTAAGATCAACCCCTCCGTCACCATATTTGGTGTAAAAACCTACTCCAAAATCTTCTACTTTATTTCCTGTGCCCGCCACCAAATAGCGTTCAAGTGCTGCAAAGTAGTAAAGTGTTGACATGCGCAGGCGTGCTCTTGTATTGGCTAGACTTAAGAATTCCACTTTGTGTTTATCGGTTGGGGGAAGCATGGCCCTGAATGACTCGAATACTACTGTTAACGATAGGCAATGGTGGGTTACGTTAGGGAATTGATTCTCTAGCCAGTTAATGTGATTTTTGGCACGTGACACCTGATTTTCTTCTTGGTGAATATTCATTTCTAAACAAATCACTGGATAGCCCGTTTTTGCGCATAAGGTAGAGGTTACAGCAGAATCAATACCTCCCGAAACGCCAATAACGAAGCCTTTCATTTGCGTGTTCTCTGCGTATTCTTTTAACCAGGATACAATATGTGTAATTACTTTTTCTGGACTTTTCATCGCTACTCTATTTTTTGCATGTAACTTTGCATAAAAATAAGAAACTTCTCTCTGGACAAGAAATAAAGCACAACAATGAAGGTACAAAAACGATCATTTTTATCAATTCTTATCTTATTTGGATGCTTCATTGCATTTTTTGCATGCACCTCGACCAATCCCATTGAAGAAAAAATTGCTAAAATCCCTGTTGATGTAAAATTCGAACGTTTTGACGTCAAGTTTTTTAATGCTACTCCAGCTGATTTTTATTCCCTGAAGAAAGAATATCCCTATCTATTTCCAACACAGTTTTCTGATAGTATTTGGTTGAAACGTCAATGCGACAGTTTGCAAGTACTTTTGCAAAATGAGATTAGCCAAGTTTTTCCAACTTTAGCCCCGTTTGAAAGTCAAATTCGCCCCCTATTTCAGCATATAAAATATTATTTTCCACGTGAGAATGATCCCAGAGTTGTTTTTCTTACAAACAACGTGGATTACCAGAATAAGACGATCCATACTGATTCGTTGGTTTTAATCTCTTTAGATACCTTTTTGGGAGAGAAAAACAAACTCTATGAGGGTATTCCTCAGTACATTGTTCGTGATATGGATATAGCCTATTTTGGGGCTCACTTGGCCGATGAATTTGCTTTAACCGTTGTCCCTGTTCCAACCGATAGAACACTTTTGGGGCAAATGGTTTATTATGGAAAGAAACTTTATTTAAAAGATGTTTTGTTGCCAAACGAGACCGATGGGATCAAGATTAGTTACAACGCACGCGAAATGCAATGGGTAGCCGATAATGAACGATTTATTTGGCAATATTTTATTGAGAACGAATTGTTATACAAGACACAGGCAACCTATTTTCAACGCTTCATGGAGCCTTCTCCTTTTTCTAAGTTCTATTTGGAAATTGACAATGAAAGCCCAGGGAAAATTGGCCAATGGTTGGGCTGGCAAATTGTTCGTGCTTACACCAAAAAACACCCCGAAAAAAGCCCACAAGAAATTATTAAAATCCCAGCAATGGAGCTGTTTACAGCTTCTAACTACAAACCCGTAAAATGATGAGTGAAGGAAAAAACACCCATATCAAGATTGATGTGCAATTGGATGAAAATAAAATACCCGAAAAAATTATTTGGTCTGCACCCGATGGAGGTGTGAATGAAGAAGAAGCACAGGCATTGTTGATGTCGCTTTGGGATGGGAAAAATCAGGAGACTTTACGCATGGATTTATGGGTGAAAGAAATGCCCGTAGATCAAATGAATGTTTTCTTTCATCAATCGTTGGTGACCATGGCGCAAACTTTTTTTCGTGCAACGCAAAATGAGAAAATGACAGCAACCATGAACGATTTTTGTGAGTACTTCGCTACCAACTTAAAAATTGACCGCAACGGAAAATCCTAACGCACTGCATTAAAATCTTGGTTCATTCCATCAATATAATTCAATACGTCGTTCACACCAGACTTGTGCAATGAAGAGGTAATGAAATGTGGAGGAGTTTCTTCCCACATGTCTTCCTTCATCTTGTTTAGATAAGCTGTCACATTGCGTTTAATAGCAAGTGGTTTTAGCTTGTCTGCTTTGGTGAAGACAATTGCAAAAGGAATGAGATTTGTTCCCAGCCATTCCATGAATTCTAAATCTACCGGTTGCGGATTGTGACGCACGTCTATCAAAACAAAAGCGGAAATCAACTGCTGTCTTTTATCGAAATAACGGGTAATGAGTTGTTGAAACGCTTTCTTGGTTGTCTTAGATGTTTTGGCGTAACCATAACCAGGTAAGTCTACCAGAAACCACTGTTTATTTATTTTAAAATGATTGATTAACTGAGTCTTTCCGGGTCTTCCTGAGGTTTTTGCTAAGTTTTTTCGAGAGCAAAGTGTGTTAATTAAAGAAGATTTTCCCACATTCGAACGTCCAATAAAGGCATACTCAGGTAGGGGTTCATTGGGGCATTTAGCCACATCGGTGTTACTGATAATGAATTCGGAATGGGTAACGCGCATGGCGAGTATTTAGTAGTGCTTGTTTTTAAGCCACTGATGAAGTATTTGGTTGAATTCATCTGGATGCTCCATCATGGGTGCATGTCCACATTTGTCAATCCAAAACAAATCAGAATTAGGCAAGAGAGTGTTGAATTCATCGGCAACAGCAGGAGGGGTTACTCCGTCGTTTTTACCCCAAATTAAACAAGTTGGTGTGAGCATTGATGGAAGGTCTTTCGACATATTGTGACGAATAGCACTTTTTGCAATGGCCAGTGTTTTGATTAATTTATTACGGTCGTTAACGGTTTCGAAGACTTCGTCAACAATTTCTTTAGTGGCAACGGTTGGGTCGTAAAAAACTTCTTCGCTTTTGTTTTTGATGTAATCGTAGTTACCGCGTTTCGGATAACTTTCGCCCATGGCGTTTTCATACAAGCCAGAACTGCCCGTTAGAACCAGTCCTTTCAATAATTCGGGATAAGTGTTAGCGAAAACTAAACCAATGTGTCCGCCTAGTGAATTTCCAAGTAGGATAACGTCTGTAAGGCCCTTGAAGGTGAGAAAGCCATGCAGGTATTCGGCAAATGCTTTTACATTCGTTTTTTTGAGGGGTAAATCGTAAATCGGTAATTCAGGGGTAATTACTTGGTACCCGTTTGCAGGAAAATATTCATGTACTCCGGCAAAGTTACTTAGCCCTCCCATAAGACCATGAAGAATGACTATGGGTTGTCCTTCGCCTTTCTCTAAATAGATATAGTCAGATTCTTGAGTTAATATATTTTCCATGCCTTTTGGCTCGTTCACATTAGCCGATAAATATAGGCATTAAAAAGGACTAACTCTACACATTTTTTTTGAATTGATAGTCAATGGGATACATTGCTAGCAGTTAAAGTTATCAACAAAGTGGCATTTAGTGGAAAAAAGTGGTAAATATCAATTATATTTGATCAAATCAATTGCAAGACATTAGAATGCAGCATTTTATTGGAACATATGAGTGTAAGGCCGATGCCAAAGGAAGGATAATGCTTCCTGTGGCATTGAAAAAACAGTTGTCGGAGAACCTCCACGATGGTTTTGTGCTCAAACGTGCCGTATTTAATAGCTGTCTTGAGTTGTATCAATTGAAACAATGGGAGGCAATGATGGAAAAAGTAAATCAGTTGAATCGCTTCAATAAGAAGAACAATGATTTTATTCGACGATTTACGGCTGGTGTACGCTTGATTGAAATCGATTCTACTGGCCGATTATTGATCCCAAAGGATTTAATTCAGCATGCTGGTATTGACAGTGAAACAGTGATTTCTTCTGCTGTTAATATTCTCGAAATATGGGACAAAGGGCGGTATGAAGAAGCGATCAATGAGGCAACCCTCGATTTTGGTGCGTTAGCAGAAGAAGTAATGGGCGACAAAAATGAACAAGAGTAACTACCATGATCCGGTTTTACTTCAGCCGTCTGTTGCGGCCCTAATTACCGACCCCGATGGTGTGTATGTTGACGCTACATTTGGCGGAGGAGGACATTCGCAAGAAATTTTAAATCAATTATCTTCTAAGGGGAGACTGTATGCTTTTGACCAAGATCAAGATGCGCTTGAAAACGCATTGAGCGATGATCGTTTCACTTTAATCGAGGCGAATTTTAGGGACCTGAAGCGCTACTTGAAGTTATATGGGGTCAAAGAAGTAACGGGAATTTTGGCAGACTTTGGTGTTTCTTCCCATCAGTTTGATGCTGAGGGGCGTGGATTTTCTATTCGTTTTGATGGGCCTTTGGACATGCGAATGGATCAAGAAGCTGTGTTGGATGCAAAGAAAATTGTCAACGAATATAGCGTGCAGGCATTGGCCGACCTATTTAAATTATATGGTGAGCTAAGAGGTGCCTACAGAGTAGCTGAGCATATTGTTGCCTCGCGTGAAGAGGCGCCAATTATAACGACACAGACATTGATTGCTGTCGTTAAGCCATTGGTACCAGAACGTTATTTGAACAAAACCCTAGCGCAGTTGTTTCAGGCCATACGCATAGAAGTTAATCAAGAACTAGCGGTTATTAAAAGCTTTCTTGAACAAAGCGTTGAAGTACTTCATCAAAACGGAAGATTGGTGTGTATTTCCTATCATTCACTCGAAGATCGTTTAGTGAAAAATATAATTCGTGAAGGCGTTGTTGAAGGGAAAGCTGAGGAGGATTTTTTTGGTAATCGAAACTGCCCATTGAAGAAAGTGGGTAAGCTCATTGTGCCAGAAGCCAATGAAACAAAACGGAACAATCGTGCGCGTAGCGCAAAACTAAGAATAGCAGAAAAGCAATGAAGCAATTGTTGGCCCTTTTAAATATTGAATTTCTGATCAAAGATGATGCTTTGCGAAATTGGCGCATCCTTTTGTTTATCTCTTTTCTGGCGTTGGTGATTATTGCAAGTGGGCATAGTGCAGACAGGAAGATATTTGAGATTGCTCAATTGAACAATGATATCAAAGGAATAAAAAGTGAGTTCGTAGAAACAAGAGCGACGTTGATGCTCTTGAAAATGGAAACCCGTATTATGCAAAAATTAGCCGAAAAGGGTGTTGGACCTGCCAATACTCCTCCCATTAAATTAATGCTAAAAGAATAATGGAACAGCAAAAGCAAATAATGAATCGATTTTACCTCTTTGTGTTGGGGCTTTTTTTGTTTGCCTTTGTTTTGGTTGGGAAGTTACTATACATACAAACCCAAGAGGGGGTCTATTATCGTGAACTCGCACAAAAGCGCACAGTTAAAAACGTGATTTTGCAGCCTAGTCGCGGGAATATCTACTCCGATGATGAAAGCCTTTTAGCCACAACAGTACCCCGCTATGAAATACGTTGGGATGCTAAAGTTCCCAGTAACGATCTTTTTCAACGGAATAAAAAAGCGCTTGCCAAAGGTCTGTCAGATCTTCTTGGTGAAACCCAGGAACACCATCTTTTGAATCTTGAAAGAGCGAAAAGAAAAGAAAATCGCTACACCCTCATTGGACGTAATCTAACCTATTCAGAGTACAAGCAAATCAAAACACTTCCCCTGTTTTCACTGTCCTCACTAAGAGGAGGTTTGATTGTCGAGTCCAAATTAATTCGTGAACATCCATTGGGTAAAATTGGAGAACGCACCATTGGGTACGAAAAGAGAGATTTTGCTGGAGATTATTTACGTGTTGGACTAGAAGGGGCATTTAGTCAATATTTAAAAGGGGAGAATGGCCGACGTTTAAAACAGAAAATTGCTAATGGACAGTGGAAGCCCATCAATGATAACAATGAGAAAGAACCCACGGAGGGCTATGATGTGTATACCACAATCAATGTCAACTTTCAGGATATCGCGCATCACGCATTGCTTGGTCAGTTAGAGAAATATGAGGCAGAACACGGAACCGTGGTCGTTATGGAAACAAAGACGGGTGCCGTTAAAGCAATAGCTAATTTAGGGCGCACAGCGAAGGGCAAGTACTTCGAGAAATTGAACTATGCAGTGGGAACAACCTATGAGCCGGGATCGACATTTAAGTTGATGGCCATGATTGCGGCATTGGAAGACAAGGTGGCTGAACCACACGATTTAATTGACACCAAGAAAGGGATACTTACCTTTTATGGGAAATACAAAGTAAGGGATTCAAAAAAAGGCGGGTATGGTTTGATTCCGCTTTCTAAAGCATTTGAGGTTTCGTCTAATACTGGAATTGTTCAGATGATTCACTCCAATTATAAAAATCAACCACGAAAGTTCATCGATCGTTTGTACAATATGGGGCTTAACGAAAAGCTTGGAATTGCTATAACTGGCGAAGGACAGCCGAAAATTCCATATCCTTCCGATCAAAACTGGAATGGTATCACATTACCCTGGATGGCCTATGGTTATGGGGTTGAATTGACACCACTTCAAACACTCACTTTTTACAATGCGGTTGCTAACAATGGCGAAATGGTTAAGCCGCGTTTTATTGATCGTATCAATTCCCTAGGAAACGAAACCATTAAGCATTTTGAGAAAGAGGTGTTGAATCCATCAATATGCTCTCAAGAGACCATAGAAAAGGTGCAGAAAATGATGTTCAATGTAGTCGATAAAAAATGGGGGACAGGATTTGCTATAAAAGACAAGACCTTCACTATGGCCGGAAAAACAGGAACATGCCAGGTGGGCTACGCCACAGATGATGTGCAGTATATCTCTAGTTTCGTGGGATATTTTCCTGCTGATAATCCAGAGTATTCCTGCATCGTTTTGATCTATAAGCCTAATAAGAGAAAGGGTTATTACGGTGCGACGGTAGCGGCGCCAGTCTTTAAAGAAATTGCTAAAAAAATGTATTATTCAACACCAGTGGAAATGATTGTTGGATTAGATTCTTTACAGCAATCCAATAAAAAACAGCCTTCGATAGAGGAATTGTTGCTCACAAAAACCATCCCAAATTTAAAGGGAATGCCAGCCATGGAGGCGCTATCCCTTTTAGAGCAAATGGGAATAAAAGTAACCTTGAAGGGAAGTGGTAAAGTCATCCGACAATCCATCAAGTCAGGAGAGAAGGTTAAGCCAAACTCAAGCATATTACTCGAATTATCATGAAACAGTTAAAAGACATTCTGTTTGGTGTTGGTCTTGAAGCAATTCAAGGTAAAACGGATATGCCAATTTCTTTTGTTGCTTTCGATTCGCGAAAAGTAAAAGAAGGAAGTCTTTTTGTGGCAATAAAAGGAGATGTGGTAGATGGACATGATTATATTCAGAAAGCCATAACATTGGGTGCAGTTGCAGTTGTTTGTGAAAATAAACCCATCAATGCTTCAGTCAATGTGGTATGGATTACAACCACCAACAGTCGCAAAGCTTTGGCTATTTTGGGTTCTAATTTCTATAACAACCCATCGGCCAAATTAAAACTGATAGGCGTAACCGGAACCAATGGAAAAACTACTGTTACAACCTTGCTCCATCGTTTGTTTGAAAAAGCTGGATATGCTACTGGTTTGTTGTCAACCATAGCAATCAAATACAACTCAGAAGAAATACCCGCAAAGCACACTACTCCAGATCCATTGCAAATCAATGCTTATCTAAGCACTATGGTTGAGGCGGGAGTTGACTTCTGTTTTATGGAGGTGTCTTCGCACGGAATAGATCAAGATCGAATCAAGGGGTTGGTTTTTGCCGGAGGAGTCTTCACCAACCTTTCGCACGATCATTTAGATTATCACAAAACCTTTGCAGATTACCGTGACGTAAAAAAACAATTCTTTGACCAATTGCCCAAAACGGCTTTTGCATTAACAAACGCAGACGATAAGAACGGAGCCTATATGCTTCAGAATTCTAAAGCAAAAAAGAAATCATTCGGCTTGCAGAATTTTGCCGACTATCAAGCGAAGGTTTTAGAAACACAATTTTCAGGGATGCTGTTGAAAATAAATCAACAAGAGGTATGGACATCACTGGTTGGTCGATTCAATGCCTCCAACCTTATTGCGGCTTTTGCAGTTGCTCAAGAATTAGGAATTACAGCATTAGAGACCCTTGCAATGATTAGTGAATTGAAAAATGTGAAAGGACGTTTTCAAACTTTTGCAACACCCAATAAGGCTACTATAATTGTAGACTTTGCTCACACCCCTGATGCATTGGAGAATGTTTTACTGACCATTCAGCAAATACGCACCAAAAATGAAACGCTCACAACGGTGGTGGGCTGTGGAGGTAACCGTGATAAGGGTAAGCGCCCTTTGATGGGGAAGGTGGTTGCCCAGCTAAGTGATAAGGTAATCTTTACGGCAGATAACCCCCGCGATGAGGATCCAGAGTTAATCATCGATGCGATGGAAGCTGGCGTGAGTCCAGAAGACTTTAAGAAATCACTCCGCATAACCAGTAGGGAGCAAGCAATAAAGGCTGCATGTATGTCCTTGATGCCTGGAGACGTCTTATTGATTGCTGGAAAAGGACACGAAGATTACCAAGAAATTAACGGAATTAGATCGCCATTTGATGACTATTTAGTTGCCCAAAAAATATGTAAACAACTCTTTTAATATGCTGTACTATTTATTCGATTTTTTAGAAGCACAATATCAGTTTCCCGGAGCGAGCTTGTTTCAGTTTTTGTCATTTAGAGCTGCTATCGCCGCTATGTTTTCATTGATTTTTTCAACTTTGTATGGTAAGAAAATAATTGACTTTTTAGCCAAGAAACAAATTGGAGAGAGTATTCGTGACCTAGGTCTTGTGGGTCAATCCGAGAAAGCTGGAACCCCGACCATGGGAGGGATTATGATAATCTTGAGTACCCTCGTCCCTGTCTTAATGTTGGCTCGTTTAGACAATATTTATATTCAGTTATTGCTCTTTACCACAGTTTGGATGGGAGCCATTGGGTTTTTAGACGATTATATCAAGATTTTCAAAAAAGATAAAGCCGGCCTCAAGGGAACATTCAAGATCTTGGGGCAAGTTCTGTTGGGGATAGTCGTGGGGGCAACACTCTATTTTCATCCAGAAGTTACCGTGCGACAAGAAGCGGCTGCCAATAAAATCAAGGTAGTTGAAGAGGTGTCGTCTTTTAAGGCAGAAGAAAAGTCTACCATAACGACTATTCCGATGTTTAAAAACAACGAGTTTGATTATGCTGAAATGATTGCTTGGATTCCAGGTGCAAAATCATGGGCATGGCTGATTTTTATTCCAATTGTAATATTTATTGTTACTGCCATATCAAATGGGGCCAATCTCACCGATGGGATTGACGGACTTGCAGCGGGTAGTTCGGCTATTATGGTATTTACCTTGGGCATTTTCGCTTGGGTTTCTGGAAATGTTATTTTTTCCGATTACCTCAACATAATGTATATCCCCAATGCTGGAGAAATTTCTGTTTTTGTCGCAGCATTTCTAGGTGCATTGATTGGTTTCTTGTGGTACAACACTTTCCCAGCTCAGGTTTTTATGGGCGATACAGGAAGTTTGACCATTGGAGCAATCATTGCAGTAATTGCAATAATGATTCGAAAAGAACTACTTCTTCCTCTTTTGTGTGGAGTGTTCTTAATAGAGAATCTGTCTGTAGTGTTGCAAGTCAGCTATTTTAAATATACGAGAAAAAAAACAGGGGTTGGGAAGCGTATTTTTCTCATGTCTCCCATTCATCATCACTACCAAAAGAAAGGCTACCACGAAAGTAAAATTGTTGCTCGTTTTTGGATTGTCGGTATTTTATTGAGCATACTCACCATTGTAACCTTAAAACTGCGTTAATGAAAAAACTAGTCATTTTAGGGGGAGGTGAAAGCGGAAAAGGGACAGCTATTTTAGGTCATAAAATGGGCTATGACGTGTTTCTTTCTGATGCTGGAACAATTTCGTCTGAAGTGAAATCTAAGCTTGATGCCTTGGGTGTTTCTTGGGAAGAGAAGCTGCATTCCATAGACCGGATTTTAGCAGCAGATATTGTTATGAAAAGTCCAGGTATACCAGAGCATGTTGCGGTTGTTAAACAATTGCGTGCTGCTGGAGTTAGTATTCAATCCGAAATTGAATTTGCGGCACAGCACAGCAAAGCAAAATTAATTGGGATAACGGGAAGTAATGGTAAAACCACAACAACCTTATTGGTCCATCATTTGTTGAAAGAAGCCGGCCTCAATGTGGGTATTGCTGGCAATATTGGAGAAAGTTTTGCGCAAAAAGTAGCGGAAAAAAATCATGCTTATTATGTGCTTGAAATCAGTAGTTTTCAGTTAGATGATATTCAAAATTTCGCTCCAGAAATTGCAGTAATCACCAACATCACACCCGATCATTTAGATCGCTACAATGACGATTTCTCGCTTTATGTCAAGTCGAAGTTACGTATAGCGAGTAATCAGAGGTATAATCAGTTTCTGCTTTTTAATGCAGATGACCCAGTGTTGATCGAGGCTTTACAGGCCTCTTCGACTGCAGCACAAAAAATCCCTTTTGGATACACCAACACTTCGCCTCTAGGAGCGTCCTATGCAAATGAAGAAATTAAAATAATTGAACAAAAATCTACCACTATGATATCAACCACACAATTCCCATTGCAGGGAAGACACAATTTGCTCAACGCAATGGCAGCAGTCTCTGTTGCTCGCCTATTAGACATTAGTAAAGATTCTATTCGTGAAAGTTTACTCAGCTTCACAAAGGTTGAGCACCGTTTGGAGAATGTCTTAAAAATACAAAACCGAACCTATATTAATGATTCTAAAGCGACCAATGTCAATGCAACTTTTTATGCCTTGGAGAGCATGGAAGGACAAACAGTTTGGATTGTTGGGGGTATAGATAAAGGCAATGACTACTCTGCTCTTTTGCCCTTGGTACGTGAAAAAGTAAAAGCGATCATATGCTTAGGGGTGGATAACGAGAAAATAATTGATGCATTTTCGCCCGTTGTCGACCTTATGGTTGAGACGCAATCCATGACGGAAGCAGTGAAAATGGCACATAAGCTTGCAGACAAAAAAGAATATGTTTTATTGTCTCCAGCCTGTGCAAGTTTTGATCTTTTTGATAATTATGAAGATCGTGGAAATCAATTTAAAACCGCTATTCGCGAATTGTAATGGAACAGAAAGCAAAGCTTATTCAAGGTGATTTAGTGCTCTGGGGGATTCTAGCTCTTCTGGCATTATTTTCTTTTTTCCCAGTGTTTAGCGCAAGTTCCAATTTAAGCTATGTGGTCGGAAATGGAACGCCATGGCAGCACTTGTTTAAGCATATGTTTATTTTGGTTATGGGATTTATTTTTATGATTGGGATACATAAAATACCTTTTCATTATTTTAAAGGAATATCAATTTTATTGTTGCCTGTTGTGGTTGTTTTATTGATCTACACCGTCTCACAAGGAACCATGATAGGTGGTGCAAATGCAAGTAGATGGATTCGACTTCCTTTTGTAGGGATCAGTTTTCAGACCTCTACATTAGCCTCCTTGGTTTTGATGATGTATGTCGCACACTATTTAGATAAAAATAAAGAAAAGAAACTCCGGTTTAGCCAAACCCTTGTACCGCTTTGGTTGCCTGTAGGAATAATTCTTGCTTTGGTGTTGCCAGCAAATTTATCAACGGCAGTAATTGTGTTTGCAATGGTTTCAATGCTGATGTTCTTTGGCGGTTACCCTATTAAGTATTTATTGGTCATTTTTGGTGCAGGTTTTCTGGGGCTATGCCTTTTTGTCTTGGCAGCAAAAGCTTTTCCAGATAGTATGCCCAATCGAGTTGATACTTGGATGAGTAGAATTGATAATTTCCGCGAACCAACCTCTGGTGCAGACGGTAATTACCAGGTTGAGCGTGCAAAAATAGCGATTGCTACTGGCGGTATTACCGGCCTTGGGGTTGGTAAGAGTGTTATGAAAAACTTTTTACCGCAGAGTAGCTCAGATTTTATTTATGCCATTATTGTTGAAGAGTTCGGACTAGTGGGGGGGGTAACAATCATCCTGCTATATCTGTTGATTCTCTTTCGAATTATTGTTATTGCCCATCGAACGACATCGGTTTACGGTAAATTATTGGTTATGGCAGTGGGTTTACCTGTCATTGTACAAGCATTTATCAATATGGGAGTTGCCCTAAATGTTTTTCCGGTTACTGGACAAACACTCCCCATGGTTAGTAGTGGTGGAACTGCAGCCTGGATGACTTGTATTGCATTTGGGATCATCTTAAGCATTAGTGTTGCTCAAGAAAAATCTTCGCAAGAAAAAGAAGAAGAGGTAAATGAAGATAATCCATTAGCTGTATTAAGTGAAGCAATTTAACTACATCATTTCGGGCGGAGGTACAGGCGGACACATTTATCCTGCTCTAGCCATTGCAAATCAGATTAAGGCAGAGGATCCAACGGCTTCGATTATCTTTGTAGGTGCATTGGGTAAAATGGAAATGGAAAAAGTTCCACAGGCAGGCTATAAAATTCATGGAATATGGATTGCTGGAATACAACGAGCAAAGCTGTGGAAGAATTTTTTTTTCCCATTAAAATTAATGATCAGTTTGATTCATTCTTTTTTTATCTGGTTGCGCTATCGACCAGATGTTTTGATTGGAACAGGGGGATTTGCAAGCGGTCCCATGTTATATGTTGGAGGGGCTATGGGAAGTAAAACGTATTTACAAGAACAAAATTCGTATCCAGGAATAACGAACAAATTGCTCGCCAAAAGAGCGGCTGGAATAGCGGTAGCTTATCCCGGTATGGAGCGTTATTTTCCAAAGGGAAAAATACATTATACGGGGAATCCTGTACGGGATTCATTGCTAAAAATCAGTAGCCTACGTGAACAAGGCTTAGCGCATTTTAACTTGGATCCAACAAAAAAGACATTGGCTGTTCTCGGCGGAAGCCTTGGTGCGAGGGCAATAAACGATTTAATTGCAGATCATATCGAATTATTTGATCAATTGAATCTTCAGTTGATCTGGCAATGCGGTAAAATGTATTATGAGGATTATGCTTCTTTTAGTTCAAGAAGTATAAACGTTCATTCCTTTATTCAGAAAATGGATTGCCTCTATGCTGCGGCAGATTTTATTATTTCTAGGGCGGGTGCCTCAACTATTTCAGAATTATCTATTGTGGCTAAACCCTTAATTTTGATTCCTTCTCCCAATGTAGCTGAGAATCATCAGTACAAAAATGCAGCAGTTTTGGCAGAAAAAGGGGCGGCGATTCTAATGCCCGAGTCCTCAGCAAAAAAAACATTTGAAGCAACACTTAAAACAATTGTTTTGTCAGAAAAGAAACAGTTAGCAATGGCTGAATCACTAGCTCAAATGGCATTGCCAAAAGCGACAGAAACAATTGTTCAACACATTAAAAAATTAATCCCTTCCCATGCAAAATAAAGTTTTTTATTTTATTGGAATTGGTGGAATTGGTATGTCTTCCATTGCACGCTATCTCAAGGACTTAGGAGCTCAAGTGGGTGGATACGACAAAACCCCTTCGGCTATCACATCTTCGTTGGAGGAATGTGGTGCCTTCGTCACCTTTCAAGAGGAAGTTGAAATTTTGCCAGATGCATTCAAGCAGAGTGATGTACGTGTGATTTTTACTCCTGCTGTACCGAGTTCACACCCACAGCTACAGTTTTTTGAAAAGCAAGGAAATGAGCTTGTGAAGCGGGCTGCTTTTTTAGGTGAAATCACCAATAGCATGTCTACTTTGGCTATTGCTGGAACCCATGGTAAAACGACGACTACCTCAATTTTGGCCCATTTCTTTTTAAGCTTGCAATCTCCCTTCACTGCATTTGTTGGTGGTATGATGAATGCGCATAAATCCAATCTAATATCGACAGGAAGAAATGTTGCCTTGGTTGAAGCGGATGAATTTGACCGTTCTTTTTTACAGCTTTCACCCAATATTGCCTGCATTACATCTACCGATGCAGATCATCTAGATATCTACGGAACAGCAGACGAAGTGTTTGATTCCTACCGCGCATTTGCAAATAAGGTGAGTGATGTACTTGTACTCGAAAAAAGGGTCCCTTTAGAAGGTGTGACCTATAGTATTTATGAAAAAGCTGATTATAGCATAACAGCAATTGCGCCTGAGGGTTTTGGTTATCGCTTTGATCTTACTTCTCCAAAAGGAAGTTATCAGCGATTGTATTTTAGTCAATTGGGCTTGCATAACCTATCCAATGCATTGGCAGCTTTTGCTATGGCAAGTGAATTTGGGTTGAACGATCAGCAACTCTCCTCTGCATTTAGTACATTTGAAGGAGTAGATCGTCGATTGCAGTTGATCGTTGAAAACAGTCGTCATGTATTGATCGATGATTATGCGCACCACCCAACAGAAATCAATTCCGTCTTTGAGACCCTGGAAAATGCCTATCCTGAAGAGCGGAAATGCGCCATTTTTCAGCCACATCTATTCAGTCGTACGCGCGATTTTATGGATGATTTTGCCACGGCTTTATCTCAATTTGATGAGGTCATTTTATTGTCTATTTATCCAGCACGCGAATTGCCAATTGTTGGAATAAATGCAGAAGCTTTGGCTGAGAAAATCAGCACTAAAGTGAATGTTTCTGTGGTAGAAAAGCACCAGTTATTGGCACAAGTTGCACTTATTTCTGCCCGTGTGAAAGTGGTTTTAGGTGCTGGTGATATTGGGCTAGAAGTGGAGAAAATAAAGCAAAAATTAATCTAAGATGAAAACAACAAATATTCTATTTCTTGTCTTTGTTTCCTTGTTTCTTTTTGGAATGAGTGGATTCGCTTTATTTAAAAGTAATGATAGTAAAATCAGCTCATTAGAAGTTTTGTTTAGCGAAAATAGCGGTCTTTTTTTATCGCCAGAAATCGTTAATAAGATGTTGATACAAACCGAAGACAGTTTGTTTTTTCAGCAGAAAGATGTAGTAGCTTTGAAGTTAATGGAGCAAAAATTGTTGGCACACCCAATGATTAAGAATGTTCAATTATACACTATTCCGCAAGGTGAGTTATTTGTAGAAATCGAAGAGAGAACCCCCGTTCTTCGTGTCATCGGTGAAACGTCATTTTACATTGACAATACAGGCGCTAAAATGCCTTTATCGAGTCGACATAGGGCAACTGTTCCTTTGTTTTATGGTGCTATTGAAACGGCTGATTTAAAACAGGTCCTTCGACTAGTTGAATCTGCTAGTGGTGATTCTTTTCTTGCACAAGAATTGATTCATTTGAAGTTACAAAACAATCAATTGGTATTGGGATTACGATCCCATCCTTTTGAAGTTATTTGGGGAAAGCCAGATGATTTTGTAGTTAAAATAAATAAACTGAAACGTGTGTGCGCATATTACGTTAATACAAAAGCTGCGCCACCAGTGAAATTAAATTTAACCTATTCGCAACAAGTTGTTGCGAGCTATTGATTAGGACATGGAAAATAAGAAAATTGCCGTTGGCTTAGACATTGGAACTACCAAAATAGTTGTCATGGTTGGTCAAAAAAACGAATTCGATAAAGTCGAAATTCTCGGGATTGGAAAATCAAAAAGTTTGGGTGTCCATCGCGGTGTGGTGAACAATATTACCCAAACAATACAGTCCATTCAGCAAGCTACTCTTGAAGCCAATTCCAAATCTGGCTTAACGATCAATGAAGTGGTTGTTGGGATTGCGGGACAGCATATCCGTAGTTTACAACACAGCGACTACATCACTCGCGATAATGCGGATGAAGTAATTGATGAACAAGATATTGAAACGCTAATCAATCAGGTTTACAAACTTGTCATGCTGCCCGGAGAAGAAATTATTCATGTGCTTCCGCAAGAATACAAGGTAGATGGACAAGCAGAAATCAAGGAACCCATTGGTATGTATGGCGGACGTTTGGAAGCCAATTTTCATGTTGTGGTTGGCCAAGTTTCCTCTATCAGAAACATTGGTAGATGCATCAAGAGCGCTGGCCTTGAAATGGGGAACATCACGCTAGAGCCCATCGCTTCTTCTGATGCTGTTTTAAGCCAAGAAGAAAAAGAGGCTGGTGTTGCTTTGATTGACATAGGAGGTGGAACAACCGACTTAGCTATTTTTAAAGACGGGATTATTCGACACACTGCAGTGATTCCTTTTGGAGGAAATGTCATTACTGAGGATGTCAAAGAAGGATGTTCGATCATTCAAAAACAAGCAGAGTTATTGAAAGTGAAATTTGGTTCCGCTTGGCCTGGAGAGAATAAAGAAACTGAAATTGTTTCCATTCCTGGTTTACGCGGAAGAGATCCTAAAGAGATTTCATTAAAAACGTTATCAAAAATAATTAACGCTCGTGTAATTGAAATTATAGAGCAGGCGTACTTAGAAATAAAAAACTACGGTCACGAAGACCAAAAGAAAAAACTCATAGCCGGTATCGTTTTAACTGGAGGTGGAAGCCAATTAAAGCACTTGAAACAACTGGTAGAATACATTACTGGTATGGATACACGTGTTGGCTATCCTAATGAGCACTTAGCGGGTGATACTGATGAGCAAACCACCAGCCCAATGTATTCAACAGCCGTTGGATTATTGATGGCTGCCCTTGAAAAAGCACCTGTTGAAATACTTTCTACAGGAGCGAACGCAGAAGGAGAAGAAGGAGCTGAAGTGCAAGAAACAGAAATCTTGCCACAAGCAGTACTCACAAAAAACAGAAACTCTGTCCTCGAACGATGGACAGATAAGTTTAAAGAATTTTTAGACAAAGCCTAAATTTAACAGCATGAGCGAAGAAACCATGGATACCATATCTGGCAACTTTAATTTTGATTTACCAAAAAACCGATCCAATGTAATAAAGGTCATCGGTGTCGGTGGAGGAGGAAGCAATGCGATCAATTATATGTTCCAGCAAGGAATTGTGGGCGTTGATTTTGTCGTATGTAATACCGATGCTCAGGCATTGGAAAAAAGCAGTGTTCCAATCAAGATTCAATTGGGGGCTTCTTTAACCGAAGGCCTTGGGGCTGGAGCCAACCCAGAGATTGGACGTCAGTCTGCCCAAGAAAGTGTTGACGCACTTCACGATTTGCTTTCTACCCAAACAAAAATGGTGTTCATTACTGCCGGTATGGGTGGAGGAACCGGTACAGGTGCAGCGCCAATCATTGCCAAAATGGCCAAAGAAATGGGAATCTTAACCGTTGGAATTGTTACGATGCCCTTTCAGTTTGAAGGAAAAATACGCTTGGAACAAGCGCAACGTGGGATGGAAGAGATGAAATCCAATGTCGATTCACTTATTGTAATTAACAACAACAAACTACGTGAAGTTTATGGTAACCTTGGCTTTAAAGCTGGTTTCGCAAAAGCCGACGAAGTTTTAGCGACAGCAGCCAAAGGGATTGCAGAAGTAATCACTCATCACTACACGCAAAACATTGACCTTAAAGACGCGAAAACAGTATTGAGTGATAGTGGCTCAGCCATTATGGGTTCTGCTTTTGCCGAGGGAGAAAATCGTGCACAAGAATCTATTGTAAAAGCCCTAGACTCTCCTTTGTTGAATGACAATAAAATCAATGGGTGTAAAAACGTATTGCTTCTAATTGTCTCTGGAGAAGAAGAAATAACCATTGATGAGATAGGTGAGATTAATGACTATATTCAAGCCGAAGCTGGTAATAGTACGAACATTATTATGGGAGTGGGAGAAGATCCTTCTTTAGGAAATAGTATCTCGGTTACGATTATTGCAACAGGTTTTGATTCCGAACAACAATATGAAATTGTCAATACTGAAGCGAAGAAAATCATCCACGCGCTCGAAGAAGAGCAGCCTTTGGTACACGACTTAACCCAAGCTCCTGCAAGTCTTGAGACCATTTTTGATACCCCCATCGAAAAAACAATCGAAGAGCCGGTTGTGAAATATAGTTTAGAAGAAGAGGTGGAAGAAACTGTTGTTCAGAAAGTGACCAATAGTCAAGATTTTGAAGCTCCATTCGAAGAAAAAGAAAAAGAAGTTTCACAAGAAATCATCAATCAAATTGAAGTTCACGCTTTTGAAGCGGTGACACCCATTGCTGAAATAGAAGTTGTTACCGAAGTCGTTACGTCAGAGCATCAATTGATTCCAACTACAGTATCAATCGCTTCTCTAGAAGTAAATGCACCTGAGTTTGTTACATTAGCAAAACCAGTACAAAATAATTCAGTTCCTTTAGTTGAGGAAGATGAATTTGTATTCAACGACATATCTGCCGTATTAAATAGTATTGAAGTTGTTGATCCAGAATTGCTTGATGAAGAGGAGAAACAACAAATTGAGTTTGAGTTTGAATTGCCCTTGGCAGCTTCAGCCAAGCAAGAAGAAATGCCTGCAGCGGTTATTACAGAAACAAAAATTGAAGCCGAAGCCGAGACAGAAACTGTCTTTCAATTAGACGATCATTTTTCAGTCACAACTGCCGTCAGCGAAAAGGAGGAAGCAATCGATGAAGCAATTGAGGAAGGAATCAATTTTAAAGTAGTTGAAAAAACCGAACTTCCCATCGCAACCACTCAATCGCCTTCAGCTGCAGAAACGAGTCCTTTTGATAAATCCATAGAGGAAAGCATCAGCCAAGAAAACGAAAAACGGAAAGAACAACTGAAGCAATTCAATTATACTTTCAAGAACAAATTAAATCACATTGAGGAAATGGAACGCCAGCCCGCCTACAAACGCTTGGGCTTTGAACCAGACGAGGCTGTTGAAGAGCAACCGCCTTCCACCTTTAGTCTTGATGCAGATAGTAATGACGACATTCAATTACGCTCAAATAATTCATTTTTACACGATAACGTAGACTAACCATGGGAATATTATCCAATCTTACAGAAGAAATTAAAGACGCTATGCGAGCGAAAGACAGTTTGAAATTAGAGGCCTTACGTGCCATAAAATCAGCTGTAATACTTGAACAAACTGCTAGCGGTGGGGGTGGCGATTTATCGGAAGAACAAGAAATCAAATTGGTACAGAAATTAGTAAAGCAACGTAAAGACAGTGCAACAATTTTCCGTGACCAAAACCGTATTGATTTGGCTGAACCTGAAGAGGCGCAAGCAGAAGTCATATCGGCCTTTCTACCTGAGCAATTGTCGGAAGATGAAGTAGCGGCAATCATCCAGGATATCATTGTCAAAACCGGTGCAGAGGGAATGAAAGATATGGGTAAAGTTATGGGAATGGCCTCAACTCAAATGGCCGGAAAAGCCGATGGAAAGACCATTTCGACCATTGTGAAGCAAAAACTTTCGTCTTAAGTTAATTTTCCTAGCTACAATCAATTACAATTTTTCCACGGACCTTGCGGTCCATCATTTCTTCCATGGCTTTGTGGGCTTGTGCCAAGGGATATTGAGCATGAATATGTGGTTTTAACTTTCCTTCTGCATGCCATTGCATTAACTCCATGGTGTTTTGCATATTGTCATTGGGAAACTGCATGGCCCAGGAACCCCAAAAAACGCCTACAATTTGACAGCCTTTCAATAAAGCCAGATTTAAAGGTATTTTAGGGATTTCTCCAGCCGCAAATCCAACGACTAAAAAACGTCCCTCCCAGCCAATTGCGCGAAGGGCAGGCTCAGAGAATTTATCACCGACTGGATCGTAAATCACATCGGCTCCTTTGCCATCAGTCAATTCCTTGATTCTTTTCTTTAGGTCTTCTGTGGTGTAATTAATTCCCTCATCTGCGCCATATGTTTTGCACAAGGTCAATTTATCTTCAGTAGAAGCACAGGCAATTACTCTTGCACCCATCAGTTTTCCTAATTCTACTGCCGCTAGCCCAACCCCGCCAGAGGCACCAAGTACCACAAGGGTTTCACCTTCTTTTAATCGAGCCCTGTTTTTTAATGCATGAAAGGAAGTACCATAGGCCATCAAAAAAGAAGCCCCTACTGCATTGTCCATTTGTGGAGGTTTAGGAAAAACATTTCGTGCAGGCGCAACAACTTCTTCTGCAAAACCACCATTGGTGACAAAACCAAATACTTCATCGCCAACCTTTAAGTGTTTTACCGCACTGCCAATCGAGGAAACAACTCCTGCAATGTCGCTTCCCGGGGTAAACGGAAGTTCTGGCTTGTATTGGTATTTCCCTTGAATGATTAAAGTATCTGGGAAGTTTAAACTACAGGCTTTTACCCGAACTACCACTTCTTTTTCTCCTGGACGTAAGTTGGGGAGCTCTTTCAAAACCAGGTCAGATGGAGGGCCATATTTTTCACATACAATTGCTTTCATATTTTTATTTTTAGGGTTACCAGCTGTCAATAAAACGAGAACGGCTGGGGGTGTTATTTTGTGGGTGACAGTCCAAGGCTGTCGCAATTCTTTTTCGGGTTTCTACAGGATCAATGACCTCATCGAACTCTAGGGTTTCCGCAGCATTAATTGCTTTGCCTTTTTCATATTCTTGAGCGACCAATTGTTCGTATAAAATCTCGTATTCTTGTTTGTTCTTTGTGGCTTCTAGTTCTTTTTTAAATCCAAGCTTAACAGCTCCTTCCAATCCCATGGCGCCAAACTCTCCACTCTGCCATGAAAGGGTTAAAAAGGAAGCGTGAAAACTACCGCCAGCCATGGCCATAGCTCCCAAGCCATAGGCCTTCCGCAGAACAATGGTTATCATAGGCACTTCTAGAGAAGCTGCCGCAATGAATAAACGAGACGAATGTCGAATTAATCCTTGTTGCTCATGATCTGGCCCCACCATGAAACCAGGGGTATCGCATAAGGAAATGACAGCTAGTCCAAAGGCATTGCATAATTGTAAGAAACGGGCCGCTTTGTCTGCTGCATTGCTATCAATAGCTCCGCCCAAGGTGCGTGTACTGTTGGCAATAAGGCCCATGGGTTTACCTTCTATACGAATGAGGGAAGTAATCATATTTTGCGCAAACTCTTTACGGAGCTCTAAGACCGAGTCTTTATCGGCAATTACTTCGATAATTTTGGTTACATCATAGGCATATCGCCTGTCTTCTGGTAAAATGGAATACAGTTTCCTTTGTTGGTGTTCTTCCCATTTTGGTGTTCTTCCCTGAAAATAACTGAGGTACTTTTTGGCTATTTTTACGGCTTCCTCCTCGTTTTCTACCAATACATCGATCACACCGTTTTTGGTAAGTGTTGTGGCTGGCCCAATTTCTTTCGGATGAAAGCTGCCCAATCCTCCTCCTTCGATCATGGCTGGACCTCCCATGCCCATTGAGGCTTCCTTGGTAGCAATAATAATGTCTGCGCAGCCCGCGATGGCCGCATTACCCGCAAAACAATATCCGCCAACAATTGCAATACGTGGAATTTTCCCGCTAAGACGTGCAAACGAGCGCCAGGTCATCAGATCTAGTCCGCCAGTACTGACTGGCGCAAAATCTACATCCCCCGGGCGGCCACCGCCTCCTTCAACAAAAAAGAGAATTGGGCAGTTTGCCTTTTCGGCTAAAGCCATTAATCGATCTGTTTTCTTGTGCCCAAAGGCACCTTGTGTACCGGCAAGTACGGTGTAATCGTAACTTAAAATATAACAGTTGGTGTTTTTATCAAAGGCCGTTGCATTGATTTTGCCGATTCCAGTGATTAAGCCGTCTGCTGGTGTGTGCTCTCTTAATTCTTGAATTGATTTACGTCCTTTTTGGCCAGCTACAATCAAAGAACCAATTTCGTCGAAGGAGTCCGCATCACAAAGATCGTCAATGTTTTCGCGTGCAGTTCGTTTGCCCGAGGCATGTCTTTTCTTAACGGCAGTAGATCGGTTAGCGTCAGTTAGAAAAGCTTGGCGTTGTTTTAATTCTTGTATGTCTTTTCGCTCTTGCGGGATGCTTTTTTTTGCCATAGGATAAAGTTACACAAAAGTGATCATGTCTTTTTTTAGGTGGGGTAATTCATTGAAAGAAAGTAGATTGAATTTTTCTCCGGTGAGTAAAAAGGTTGTAAAAGAGGTGTTTCTGATGGAGAAGTTTAATTCAGCTACAGCTTTTTCTGTCGGAAGTCCGAGACATTCTGCTGTAATAGCACTAATGGTTCCCCCAGAGGTAAACAGCGCAACATTTTCCCCTTTTTGTGTTGCAGCCAGTATTTCTTCCAGTCCTTCACGGACCTCTTCCCTAAAGGATTTCCAGCTGGGAATGCCATCCACCGAAAAATGACCTTCTGCCCAATTTCCTAAAAAGTATTGGAAACCCAGCATTCCATTACGCATAGCCAGTGATGGATTTTGCTTAGAGGAAAGGCTTAGCTTTTTTAAGTATTCGTCTGTTTCCATCAAAGCCGGTAGTGCAATTTTCATTGCCTTAATTCCTTGATGTTCTTTCAGCCCTTTTATTTCTACTGCGGCTGGAAAGGCAAACTCGTTGTCTTCATAACATTCTTTGACTCCTTTGTAGGTGTCTTTTTGCCTCTCTAGGGGGCCTACAAACACTTGGTCAAAGTTGAGTTTTTCTCTTACCAAATAGTCACCCAAAAGACTGGCTTGTTCTCTGCCTTTGGGGGAAAGTACATCGTAATTATCGGCGCCTAAAGAAGCCTGTCCGTGGCGAAAAAAATATAGTTTACTCATGCTCGTAAAACAGAATTATGTGCTGATTGATTTACTAAGCTAAGGAATTGCTTTGTAAAAAGTAGACATCTTTCCATCAGTTTTTAGTTTGTTGAAATCCCTTGCTTATGCTTTAAGATAGTTTTACATTTGTCTCAATCATTGGCTCAGTAGTTCAACTGGATAGAATATCAGATTTCGGCTCTGACGGTTAGGGGTTCGAATCCCTTCTGGGTCACGATAAGTTTAAAAGACCTCCATTGCATGGAGGTCTTTTTTTGTGGAGTCAATTCTCTTTACTATAATATATCTTATATTGTATATCCTCAAGGTCTTCTAATAACTTAACCTTTTTACTGTTCTAAAATATATTCATGAAAATTAATTGGAAAAAAGACCTATTCTCATCAACCTATCAGTTATCCTCTAATCACGAAAGTGTAGGTGAGTTGAAGGAAAAGGTTTTTAGTAACTCCACCAAGGCTGAGTTATTTGGGGTCAAAATAAAATTTAGCAAGAGTGATTTTTTTAGTTCAGAAGTAAAAATCATTGACAGGACATTAAATCAAGAAATTGGAAAAATTAAATTCAATGCATGGGGCAACAAAGCTGTTATATCCCTCAATGGTGCGAAGTTCCAATGGGAGTATGAAAAATTCTGGGCTAGCAAGTGGCAAATCGCTAGAAATGGGATAGTTGTTTGCCGCTATAAAAGCAAAACTAGTAGGGGATCAATTGAGTCCACCGTAAAAGATGAGGCACTTATTTTAACCGGATTATTTATTTATAATCATTATTTGAAAATCACAATGATGGTTGTTATGTTTATTGTTCTATTTGCATCTACTTGAGTATGTAAGAATGTGTGATCCATGTGTTTACTTCTTCAAAATAAGAATGTGTAATCTGTTATTTTTAAACTTTGGAGAGAAAATAACTTCCTTATTGTATCTTGTTGTGGTAAATACGTAAAATGAAGCAACTAGAACATGTAGGTATTGCTGTCAAAGATTTGGAAGCAGCTATTGCGCAATATTCTACTCTTTTGAATACCCCCTGCTATAAACAAGAAGAGGTTAAAAGTCAAGAGGTTGCCACTGCTTTTTTTAAACTTAAGGACCAAAAAATTGAATTGCTAGCAGCCACTTCGCCCACTAGTCCCATCGCGAAATTTTTGGATCGTAATGGCGAAGGGATTCACCATCTTGCTTTTGAGGTAGACGATATTGCTGCTGAAGTGGATCGCTTGGCTTCAGATGGGTTTACGCCTTTACAGGAAAAGCCTTTTCGTGGAGCAGACAACAAATTAGTGGCCTTTTTTCACCCCAAAACTACCCATGGTGTTTTGGTTGAAATATGTCAAGAAATTCGTTAAGTCATGGCCCATTTATCTCCTCCAGATATCAATGCACTAAAAGCAGGACTCCTTGCTGGCAATCGCGCTAGTTTGAGTCAAGCAATCACCCTTTGTGAGAGTAGCCTGAGACTTCATCAGGAACTGAGTCTAAATATGTTAGAAGAATTGCTACCTCATGGGGGGAAATCTATTCGGATAGGGGTGAGTGGTATTCCTGGAGCAGGGAAAAGTACTTTTATAGAAGCGTTGGGAATGGAGCTTATTGAAAAACACCAAAAGAAAGTAGCTGTCTTGGCCATTGATCCGACCAGCGAACAAAGCGGTGGAAGTATCTTGGGCGATAAGACCCGTATGGATGACTTGAGTCGAAATCACAATGCCTTTATTCGCCCCACAGCCACTAGTACTCAGTTAGGCGGGGTAGGGCAGTACACCCAAGCGGCCATTATTCTTTGCGAAGCAGCCGGTTTTGATGTTGTAATTGTAGAAACGGTAGGGGTAGGCCAGTCAGAAATAAGCGTGAATAAAATGGTGGATGTTTTCCTGTTACTCCAAATTGTGGGGGCTGGAGATGACCTACAGGGTATGAAGCGAGGAATATTGGAATGTGTCGACCTACTGGTCATTAACAAGGCAGATGGAGAGCTGAAACAAAAGGCACAGTTGGAAGCAGCTAACCTAAAAAATGCCTTGCATTTATTTCCGCAAAAACACTCGGGCTGGTCGAGACAGGTTAAAACCTGTTCCTCTATAGAGAAAAAAGGAATTACGGATATTTGGAATGCCATAGAGGAGCATCAGCAGTACTTAAAATCTAGTGGAAAATTTGAAGTTCAGCGCAAGCAACAAACCGATGCTTGGTTTGTAGATTTACAAAACAACTGCCTTTTTGATTTTATTCATACGCAGCCATCGGTCCAAGCACTTTTGATAAAAACTAGAGCGGAAATTTCATCTACAAATAGCAACCCACTTGGTTTAGTCCGAGAAATGAAAATTGCATTAAAGGAACTCTTTTTCCGCAAGTAATTGACAGGCAATTGCACCATTGTTCATCAAGTTTTTTTCTTACAAAAGTATTCATTCCTTTTTGTTTTGAATGAGTTGTTGTATTTTTGTGCTTTAATATTTTTCCATGAAAAAAGTACTCCCTCTTGTGTTGTTATCGATTCTAATGCTTCTGGCTTCTTGTGCTGGTGATAATTCGAAGGGAAATGTCGAGAAACTAGCTGAAGGTGTTTTTCAAAAAAACGGCTTTATCTATGATATGAAAGAGTTGCCCTCTGGGAAAAATGTCATTCCTTTTTATACCATTGGAAAATTATCGAGCAATGTGTTGAACAATTCCTTTACCAACCCGCCATCGGAAATGGGAATCACCCTTTACTTTAGTTTGGACAAAAAAGGAGGCAATAAAAATGAGATTATTTCGGCTTATTTAGAGTCTACAGCTACTGACGAATCTCTTTTTAAGTTTCCGAGGTGTTTGAGTGTTTGCCCAATTACCATTGAGGCGATCAATGCAGATGGGACGACGGAAACAATCAAAACTATGTACGGTAGACCCAATGTGTTTAAAATGGAACTGGAAGATTTGGTACTCGCAGATTTAGCCAAGAAGCAACAAAAAATTCGTATGCGTATTGCCGTGTCTCGTAACAATCAAAACACTACGTTTGAATGGTTTTATTTTGATTTCACTGGTTTTACGCCTGAGCTCTAGTCAATCGATTTTAGACTTAGATCTATGTTTTTAGCCGAATGAGTCAGGGCGCCCAATGAAGCAAAGTCAACTCCAGTTTCTGCTACAGCGACCAGTGTTTCCTCAGTAATATTACCCGAAGCTTCTGTGGGAAATTGCCCTGCAATTTTTTCAATAGCTGCCTTGAGTTCAGTTGGATTCATGTTGTCTAAGAGTAGTCGGTGAATCCAGGGGAATGCCAAACATTCTTCAATTTCAACGATGTTACGAACTTCTACAATAGTCTTTAGATTACGGTTAATTCCCTTTAGATAGGCTTGGGTTTTTTCAAGTGTTTTACTTATTGAACCATTAAAATCAACATGATTATCTTTTATCATGAGCATGTCAAATAAACCAAAGCGGTGGTTTTCTCCCCCTCCTATGGCCACTGCCCATTTTTCTGGATAACGAAAATTTGGTGTAGTTTTTCGTGTGTCTAGCAATCGGCATTGGGTATGTTTTATCTTTCCTGTAAGTCGTTTAGTTAGGGTGGCAATGCCACTCATGCGCTGCATGCAATTCAAAACAAGTCGTTCGGTTGTAAGTAGGTCGTATTGTGGACCCTCTACGGTAAAGACGATATCTCCAACCTCTACAGGAGTACAATCTTTGATGAGACAAGTAAATTGAATGGATGGATTAACTTTTTTGAATATTATCTCCGCTAATTTTACACCTGCAATCACCCCTTTTTCTTTTACGATAAGTTTTGCCGCGTTGTTTTTGGTATTGTCTAAACAAGACATGCTGGTATGGTCTGCTTCACCAATGTCTTCGCTTAGTGCTGCAGAAATAAATGCATCAATTTGTGTTGAATAGCGATTATAGAACAGGTTCTTTTCCATAGTTGTGGTTGTAAAAAACACCTTTATTTTTTGTTAGCTCCAAGGATTGATTCACCAATACATAGGCAACGCTGACCATATTCCTTAGTTCACAAATTTGTGGTGATAATTTGTTGGAGTTGTACAAATCGACAACAGCAAAATAGAGTTTTTTGATGTTGGTTTGCGCGGTTATCAGGCCTTCGGTGGTTTTGAAAATCCCCACCTGTTCGCTCATTATTTTTCGAAGTTGTTCACTCAAGGTGTGGGTGACTTCTTGTTGATTGTCTTTACTGAAATGTTGTCCTTTCCAATCCGGAATAGCTTCATAAAAAGAAGAAGAAAGAGTAATTTCTTTGAGATTTTTAACACTATTAAGTGCAGCGCGATGAGAAAAAACAATGGATTCCAAGAGTGAGTTTGAGGCTAATCTATTTGCACCATGCAAACCTGTATGACTACATTCTCCAATGGCATATAAGCCCTCTAGTGTGGTTTTTGAATGCTCATCCACCCCTATCCCTCCGCAACTGTAGTGGGCAGCGGGTACAACAGGAATGGGTGTTGAACATGGGTCTATCCCGATTGAACGGCAAGTTTCTACAATATTGGGGAAGTGGTTCAGAAGAATATCCTTATTGATTGCTGTTGCATCTAAGTTAACGTTGGTTTCTTTTTGAACGAGCATTTCTCGAATAATAGATCGAGCTACAATATCTCTTGGTGCCAATTCTTTTAGGGGGTGGTATTTTCCCATAAATTGTTCACCTGATAAGTTTTGTAAAAGAGCTCCTTCACCCCTTAACGCCTCTGTTATCAAAAAGGTTTCTCCGTCTACTTTTGGAAAAAGAGCTGTTGGATGAAATTGAATGTAGGGAAGTTTTTCCAACTTAACTTTGGCGCGATATGCTGCGCCTAAACCATCTCCAGTTGCGCCGAATGGGTTGGTGGTAAAGGCGTAAATCTGCCCAACCCCACCGGTTGAAAGCACAGTGATTTTAGCTGTAATTTTTATGATTTCTTCATCCAGTGTTGAGATGATATAAGCACCATAACAGCGTTGGTTGTTTGTGTCCGTATGGTGATCTGTGATTAGGTCGACTAAGATATGGTTTTCGAAGTACTGAATGTTCTCGAAGTCTTTCACTTTTTCAATTAGGGCACGTTGAATTTCAGCACCAGAGTGATCTTTGTAGTGAACGATTCTTTTTTCAGAATGCCCTCCCTCTTTTGTGAGGTCAAGTTTCTGTTTGTTGTTAAGATCGAACTGAGTTCCCCAGTCGATTAATTCTTGCAGACGTTCGTTCCCTTCTCTTATGACAAATTCAATTACTTTTAAGTCTCCTTCTTTGTCTCCGGCAACATAGGTGTCTTCAATGTGTTTTTCGAAAGTGTCTTTCTTGAAGTTTGAAACAACAGCAATTCCTCCCTGTGCATAGCGGGTGTTACCTTCTTTCAATTTGTCTTTACAAATCAGAGTTATTTTTGTGGACGGTGATTCCTCAGCTAATTTGATCGCATAGGTCAATCCAGATATTCCAGTGCCAATAACAAGTACGTCTGTGTGCATCTATTTTATAGCTAACATGCGTTCAATGGGTAAGCGCGCTTTTTCCATTAAAACATCATCTAAACGAATTTCGGGTGTTTCGTTTTTTAAACAACGATAGAGTTTTTCCATGGTATTTAATTTCATGAAAGCACATTCGCTACATGCACAAGTATCATCTTCTACAGGAGCGGGAATAAAGTGTTTTGAAGGACATTTTTTTTGCATTTCATGTAAAATACCAGCTTCTGTGGCTACAATAAAAGTCTCGCTTGGATCTTCTTGAACGAATTGTAACAAGCCAGAGGTGCTGCCAATATAATGAGCGATGTCCAAAACTTGACTTTCGCTCTCAGGATGCGCGATAAATTTTGCTTTGGGGTGTTCTTTGGCAAGTTGTACAATTTTTTCAAATGAAAAAGCTTCGTGAACAATACAAGCTCCATCCCACAGTATCATGTCTCGACCAGTTTCTTTGATTAGGTAACGACCTAAGTTTTTGTCGGGTGCGAAAATTAGCTGTTTGTCTTCATGAATGCTGTTGATGACTTCTACGGCATTACTTGAGGTACATACGATATCACTGAGTGCTTTGATTTCTGCTGAGCAGTTAATGTAAGTAATCACCACTGCTTCGGGGTACTTCGCTTTGAATGCTGCAAAGTCTACTGGTGGGCAAGAGTCGGCCAAAGAGCAGCCAGCATTTAGGTCAGGTAAAAGTACTTTCTTCGATGGGTTGACAATTTTAGCCGTTTCTGCCATAAAATGAACTCCAGCAAAAACAATAATATCTGCGTCTACTTTTTCAGCTTGCTTTGCCAAATAAAGGCTATCGCCAAGGTAATCAGCAATTGATTGAATTGCTTCTTCTTGGTAGTAATGGGCTAAGATGACTGCGTTTTTCTCTTTTTTTAAGCGTTTAATTTCTAAAGCGAAATTTATATTTTTCACTTTATGAGTAGGTACAGGAGTTATTTTAAAACGGTCAATTACACTTTTCATCATCAATAAATTGCATGTACTAAGGTAGTCACAAAATTACAAATATTATGGGTGCTTGAGGTGGAAACCTACTTTTTTGTGTATAGATTTTTTGTTGGTTTTCGAAATTTGCCGATTGGTTATTTTTTTTGTAATTTAGCTAATTATCTGGTTTTATGTAGATTTCAAAATGCAAACTCAGATACATTTAGTAAAAATAAATTTAACACACGTAAAATGAAAAAAAAAATACTCAGTTTATTATTATCTATTTTTGTGACTACTTTAGTTGTAGCACAAAACTCTAACAATCCTTGGTTAGTGTCTGTTGGTCTTACATCCGTTTCTATGAATGGAGATATAACTTACCCTAGCGGAAATGTTTTGTCGTCTAACGATTTTTCAGGATCAATAGGATTCCCTCAGGTTTCATTATACCGAAAAGTATTTGGAGGGTTGTCATTAGGAGGTCAAGTTTCAATGGGTAAGCAAACACTTACTTCAGAAGATTGGGATTTCTTTAGCTGGCATACTGCCCTTAAATATGGATTTAACACTAACAATAAATTTAGTCCTTACTTAAAAGCAGGTGTTTGGGGGGAATCTTCTCTAGACACTGGAGCGGATGCATATTCTGAAAATACAGATTGGTCTAATTTTGGATCCATTGGATTTGATTATTCTATTGGAAACAAATTTGGAGTTTATGCAGAATATTCAATGGGCGCAATTGCAAGTGGCCCTGAAGCTACATATGGATTAATGTCTGTTGGAGTTTCATACGGCTTTGGCTCTGGTGACAGGGATAAAGATGGAGTTTCTGATAAGAAAGATAAATGTCCAGATGTTCCTGGTCTTAAAGAATTTGAAGGATGTCCTGACACTGATGAAGATGGTCTTCCAGATAACGAAGACGATTGTCCAGAAGAAGCTGGCCCTATTGAAAATAAAGGATGTCCTGATACAGATGGTGATGGCGTTTTAGATAAAGATGACACTTGTCCGGAAGTAGCTGGACTAGAGGAATTGAATGGATGTCCTGATGCAGATGAAGATGGAATTGCTGATCAAGATGATGAATGCCCAGATGAAGCTGGTGATACTGAAAATAATGGATGCCCTTGGCCCGATACTGACGGAGATGGTGTGTTGGATAAAGATGATGAATGTCCAGAAGAAGCTGGTACAGGAGCAAATGGTTGTCAAGAAGTAAGTAAAGAAGTGATAGAAGCATTGAATGATGCTGGATTAAATGTTTTATTTGTTGCTGATAGTTACCGTATTATGGGAGCTAAAACATTGAAAGCGTTTGATTCATTAAAAGTTATTTTAGATGAAAATCCATTCGGGGTTGTTCTTATTCAAGGTTATTCCTCCGAAGAAGGAAGCGAAGAATATAACTTAAAGTTATCGCAGAAACGTGCTGAAGCAGTTCGTGCTCGTTTAATCGAATTAGGCATAGATACTGCTCGTTTAGAAGTGCAAGCTTTTGGAGAGACTCTTTTATTAGGAGACAATTCTACTGCTGAGGGTCGTGCCAAAAGCAGACGAGTTGAATTTAAAAGTAAAAAACAATAAGGAGATATAAACCTCCATTGAGTACTAACAAAAAGGCTGAGCATATTGCTCAGCCTTTTTTATTGAGTAATCTCAAGTTTATTAAAGTGCTTTCAGATTGGCAATAGTTTGGGTTGGGTTTTCGGCTTTAAAAACAAAGCTACCAGCCACCAAAACGTCAGCTCCAGCATCGATCAATGCTTTTGCATTTTTATCGGTAACCCCGCCATCAATTTCAATTAGGGTTGTTGATCCCTGCGCTGTAATCAAATCTTTTAATGCTTTTACCTTGTTATAAGTGTTTTTAATAAACGACTGCCCACCAAATCCAGGGTTAACGCTCATCAAGCAAACAACATCAATGTCTTGAATAATGTCTGTTAATAGATGTACAGGAGTATGTGGATTTAGAGCAACTCCAGCATTCATACCACAAGATTTTATTTTCTGTAAACTTCTGTGTAAATGGTTACATGCCTCATAGTGCACAGTAAGTACAGCTGCATTAAGGGCTGCAAATTCTTCGATATAACGATCAGGTTCAACGATCATTAAATGAACATCAAGCGGCTTCTGTGCGTGTTCGCCAATGGCTTTTAGAACAGGCATACCGTAAGAGATGTTCGGAACAAAAACCCCGTCCATAATATCGATGTGAAACCAATCGGCTTCACTGTTGTTAAGCATTTCGCTATCACGTTGTAAGTTGCCAAAATCTGCGGCCAATAAAGAGGGTGCAATAAGTTGTTTCATATGTTTGTAAAAAAAAAGCAACCCAGAGGGTTGCTTTAAGGTTTATCCCAGATAAGTTTTAAGTATTTTACTTCTCGAGGTGTGTTTCAATCTTCGGATCGCTTTCTCTTTGATTTGACGAACACGTTCTCTAGTTAAGTCAAAGGTTTCTCCAATCTCTTCTAGGGTCATTGCGTGTTGATCGCCAAGACCAAAATACAGGCGTACAACGTCTGCTTCTCTAGGCGTAAGTGTTTCTAAAGCACGCTCAATTTCTGTCTTTAAAGATTCATGTAAAAGTGTACGGTCTGGATTTGGCGATTCTCCACTATTCAATACATCATAGAGGTTAGAATCTTCTCCTTCTACCAATGGAGCATCCATAGATACGTGACGTCCAGAATTCTTCAAGGATTCTTTTACGTCGTTCACTGTCATATCCAATTCCTTTGCAATTTCTTCTGCTGAAGGAGCACGTTCATGTGCTTGCTCAAGAAAAGCATAAGTTTTATTGATCTTGTTGATGGAACCAATCTTGTTTAGTGGTAAACGAACAATACGAGATTGTTCAGCCAAAGCTTGTAAAATCGATTGGCGAATCCACCAAACTGCGTAGGATATGAATTTAAATCCACGTGTTTCGTCAAAACGTTTTGCGGCTTTGATAAGTCCTAAATTACCTTCGTTGATTAAATCGGGGAGGGTTAATCCTTGGTTTTGATATTGTTTTGCCACAGAAACCACAAATCGTAAATTTGCTTTGGTTAATTTTTCCAAGGCAATTTGGTCTCCAGCTTTTATGCGTTGAGCTAATTCAACTTCTTCTTCGGCAGTAATTAAATCTACCTTTCCAATTTCTTGTAAATACTTGTCTAAAGAAGCTGTTTCGCGATTGGTTACCTGCTTGGTAATTTTTAGTTGTCTCATCTAATCGTTTATTGTACCTTTTTATACGTTCAAAAAGTAAAAATGTTACATTTAAAATAATAAAAAAACCTCTCCTTTTTGAGGAGAGGTTTTTGCGCTTACAAAAAGCAATAGAAATTAATCTCTACTTCTTGGTTTTCTGTCGTCACGACGCTTGTTGTCACGACCACGACTATCATCTCTTGGTGGGCGAGCTACATAGCCTTCCGGTTTTTCCAATAATGCTTTACGCGATACTTTTTCTTTACGCGTTCTAGCGTCTAGACCAAAGTACTTTACATCGAAAACATCTCCCATGTTTACTACATCAGTAACATTTTCTGTGCGTTCCCATGCCAATTCACTAACGTGAAGTAGGACTTCGTTTCCAGGTGCATCAAGATATTCTACCACTGCACCAAAGTCAAGCATTTTAATCACTTTAACCTCATAGCTGTTTCCAACAATTGGCTTAAATGTGATAGAATCAATTTTGGCTTCTACCATAGCAATTCCTTCTGGTGAAGTTCCTAGAATTTCAACAATTCCTTCTTCAGTCTCAGGATCTTCATTGATAACAATGGTACAACCTGTTTCTTTTTGAAGTTCTTGAATCACTTTTCCACCTGGCCCTATCAATGCACCTATAAATTCGTTCGGAATTACACGAGTAATCATTTTTGGGGAGTGTGGCTTCACATCTTCTGCTGGAGTGGCAATTGTTTCTGTGATCTTATCAAGAATATGCAAACGTCCTGCGCGGGCTTGTTGTAGGGCGTTTACAAGAATCTCATAGGATAATCCTTTGATTTTGATGTCCATTTGACAGGCTGTAATACCCTCAGAAGTACCGGTTACTTTAAAGTCCATATCCCCTAAGTGATCTTCATCTCCTAAGATGTCAGACAATACAGCATAACGGCTTCCGTCAGAAATAAGTCCCATGGCAATACCAGAAACTGGGCGTGTAATTTGAACTCCTGCATCCATCAATGCCATTGTTCCCGCACATACAGTTGCCATTGAAGAAGAACCATTAGATTCTAAAACTTCAGACACTACACGAACAGTGTAGGGGTTGTCTGCTGGGATCATACCTTTTAAACCACGTTGGGCAAGGTTACCATGTCCAACTTCACGACGAGACGTACCTCTCAATGGGCGCGCTTCTCCTGTACAGAAAGGAGGGAAGTTGTAGTGCAAGTAAAAATTCTCTTCACCTTCATAAGAAGGCATGTCAATTTTGTTTGAATCACGAGAAGTTCCTAAAGTTACTGTAGCCAATGCTTGTGTTTCTCCACGCGTAAATATGGAAGATCCGTGGGTTGAAGGTAGGTAGTCTACCTCACACCAAATTGGTCTAATTTCATCTGTTTTTCGTCCATCCAATCGAATGCCTTCTGCAAGTGTCAATTCACGAACCGCTTCTTTTTCTGCTTTTCTGTAGTATCCACCAACAAGATGACCAAATTCAGCCATTTCTTCTTCAGTGAAAGAAGCTTTCACTTCTTCTTTTACTTCAGCAAAGGCAGCTCCACGTTCTGCTTTTGAGGTTCCTTTTTTCGCAATGGCATAACATTTGTAATAGGCCATGTCATGAATGCGTTTTTCTAATTCTTCGTTCGCTTCGGCAGTTTCGTACTCACGTACTTGCTTCTTTCCGAATGCTTCGGCCAAACGCAATTGAGCAGCTACCTGAACTTTAATGGCTTCGTGTGCAAATTTGATTGCATCGGCCATTTCTTCTTCAGAAATCTCATCCATTTCACCTTCTACCATCATGACTGAATCGGCAGAAGCACCAATCATCATGTCGATGTCAGATTCTGCTAATTTCGCACGGCTAGGGTTGATGACGAATTCACCATTTACACGAGCTACACGAGCTTCTGAAATAGCACATTCAAAAGGAAAGTCACTCAATTGAATGGCTGCTGAAGCGGCTAGATCCAGCTAAAGCATCAGGCATAACATCTTCGTCATGCGACATCAATTGAATCATCACTTGTGTTTCGGCGTGATAATCTTTTGGGAATAATGGACGTAATACTCGATCGACTAAACGCATCGTTAATACTTCACCATCACTTGGGCGCGCTTCTCTTTTGAAGAATCCACCTGGATAGCGTCCTGCTGCAGCAAATTTTTCGCGGTAATCTACCGTCAATGGTAAAAAGTCTACGTCCGATTGTTTGTAGTTTGAAACAACTGTACAAAGCAACATGGCTTTACCCATTTGCACGACAACTGATCCGTGAGCTTGCTTAGCTAGCTTGCCCGTTTCAATAGAGATTTCTCTTCCATCGCCGAGGTCTATAACCTCTTTAAAAACTTTTGGAATCATTTTTTTTCATTTTAATTAAAACCTAATTGTTGTTGTGTTGCGTTTGTAGGTCCCAATGAAAAGCGTTGATTCAGCTTTTTTAATAGTGCGATAAAATTAAAGAGAGTTTATTTACGTAAACCAAGTTTAGCAACAATTGCACGGTAACGAGCAATGTCTTTGGCTTTTAAATAATCCAATAAGCTTCTGCGCTTACCTACCAATTTAACAAGAGAGCGTTCCGTGTTGTAATCTTTACGGTTACTTTTCAAGTGGTCAGATAGGTGGTTAATGCGGTGAGAGAACAAAGCAATTTGTCCTTCGGCAGAGCCTGTGTTGGTTTTTGAAGAACCGTGTTCAGCAAAAATCTCTTCTTTTTTTTCTTTAGTTAAGTACATGCTAATATTATTTCAATGATTGTTATGTATTCGCTAATCAAAGCGATGGCAAAGATACACCAATTTATCTAAGTAAAAAGGCTTGGCTTTACTTTCTTATGGGATGATTGAGAATTAGATCTACATAGAGGTTAATTCTGTCTTTCAGGTTTTTACGATGCGTAATAAAGTCTAAGAAGCCTTTTTCGAGTAAAAATTCACTTGTTTGGAATCCTTCTGGTAAATCTTTACCTGTAGTGTCTTTTACCACACGCGGACCGGCAAAAGCGATTAATGCTCCGGGTTCTGCAATGTTGATGTCTCCCAACATGGCAAAAGAGGCTGTGGTTCCCCCTGTTGTTGGGTCAGTACACAAAGAAATATAAGGAAGTTTAGATTCTGCTAACTTGGCTAGTTTAGCGCTTGTTTTGGCTAACTGCATTAATGAAAATGCGCCCTCCATCATTCTAGCTCCTCCCGATTTTGAGATAATGACCACGGGTAGGTTTTTCTCGATTGCGTAATCTATTGATCGTGCAATTTTTTCACCCACTACCGATCCCATTGATCCTCCAATAAAGCCAAAGTCCATGCAGGCAACCACAATTTCTTTTCCTTTGGACTTTCCTACTGCTGTTCTAACAGCATCTTTAAGCCCAGTTTTTTTGGTGACTTCTTTTAAACGGTCACTGTATTTCTTGGAATCAGTAAACTTTAAAAAATCTTTGGACTCTACGCCGCTATTGATTTCTTTAAAGTGATTGTCATCAAAGATGATTTCAAAATATTCTTTACTGCCAATACGAACATGGTATTCATCTTCTGGGCTGACATAGAAATTTTCGGCGAGCTCTTGGGTTTCTACAATTTTGCCTGTGGGGGTCTTGTACCAGAGCCCTTTTGGAATATCCTTTTTCTCTTCCGTTCGGGTTTGAATACCCTTTTCACTTCGTTTAAACCAACTCATATTTAGCTATTTACTTAGGCTAATGTATCTATATTGTTCAAATCTTCAAATGCTTTGACCAATCTTTGTTTGAAAGTTTCCTCACCCATACGTAACCACTTGCGCGGATCATAATGCTTTTTGTTGGGTTGGTCGGCACCATCTGGGTTTCCAATTTGTGTTTTCAGGTAGTCGATTTTATCGTTCATATAGTCACGAATTCCTTCGGTGAAAGCGTACTGAAGGTCGGTGTCAATATTCATTTTAATAACTCCATATCCAATGGCTTCACGAATTTCTTCTACTGTTGATCCAGATCCTCCATGAAAAACAAAGTCTACTGTATTTACAGGTACATTGTATTTTTTAGAGATATATTCTTGAGAATTTTTAAGAATTTTTGGCGTTAGCTTTACATTTCCTGGCTTGTATACGCCATGTACGTTTCCAAAGGCTGCAGCAACGGTAAATTGATCACTTACTTTCATCAATTCTTCGTAGGCAAAAGCAACTTCTTCTGGTTGGGTATATAGTTTTGAGACATCTACATCGCTATTATCAACACCGTCTTCTTCGCCACCTGTAATCCCCAATTCTATTTCTAGCGTCATTTCCATTTTGGCCATTCTTGTAAGGTATTCTTTGCAAAGGGCAATGTTTTCCTCAATGGGCTCTTCCGATAAATCAATCATGTGCGAGCTATAAAGAGACTTACCTGTTTCTTTAAAGAATTTTTCACCTGCATCCAATAGTCCATTAATCCATGGAAGTAGGTTTTTCGCACAATGGTCTGTGTTTAATATAACAGTCGCACCGTAGAGTTCGGCCAATTCATGAATATGTTTTGCTCCAGCAACGGCTCCAGCGATTGCTGATTGCTGGTTTTCATTGCTTAATCCTTTGCCGCCATTAAATTGTGCGCCTCCATTTGAAAATTGAATAATTACGGGGCTGTTAAGTTCAGCAGCTGTTTCTAAAACCGCGTTAACAGTGTTGTTTCCAATAACATTTACTGCAGGTAAAGCAAATTGATTTGCTTTAGCAAATTGAAAAATTTCTTGTACTTGGCGGCCAGTGGCAACACCTTTAGGGAATGATGTGTTCATGATTTTATTTTGTTCGTGGCAAAAATAGGAAAAAACGTTAAAAGGGATAGTTAATACCCACATTAAAGACAGCTTTTTTAAATGCAACTTGAGAACCCCAGCGTTCACTCTTTGGAAGAGAGGGGTCAAATGTTTTAAAAGCGGTGTCTAAACGAAAGACGAAATAATCAAAATCATAGCGAATTCCAAACCCTGTTCCCACGGCCAATTGATTTAAATCGTTAATGGATTTTAGCGATTGGTCTATTTCTGGCACATTGTTGTTGATGTTCCAAATGTTTCCTGCATCGATAAAGAAGGCTCCTTTAATTGCACCAATTATGGGGTATCGATATTCGAGGTTTAATGCGATTTTAAAGTTTGCTTCGTTAAATTCGTTCACACCACTGCTTGACCCAGGACCAAGTTTATAGGCTTGCCAAGCTCTGTTGTCATTCGATCCACCCCCGTAGTATGATCGTGTAAACGGAATACTATTTGAATTCCCATAGGGCAATGCGATTCCTGTAAATGCTCGAAAAGCAAAAATGCGCTCTCGCCCCACTTGCCAGTGCTTAATGTAATTAACTTCAGATTTGAAATATTGTGAAGGCGCTAAGTTGAATATAATTCTGTTTCCGTCATTGTCAACTTCTGCTCCAGTAATACTAAGAATAGAATTAAATACATTTCCAACGACTTCAACTTTTAGGCGCAGTTGAGAAAAGTTTTCATCAAGAATACTTTCCTGGTTGTTTTTTAAAAAAGTAAAAGAAGATCCAACAATAAAGTTGTTTGCTGTCAAACGATTTTTCCGTTCATTTATATTTGAAACTCTTGTGTAATTTTCATTAGATGGGTCGAGCGTGGTTTCTTGGTTAATCACATCACGAATAAATGCATTGGCTTTCAGGGGAACCCCAAGGTTTCCATCTTTATTCAAATAGATTGAGTTAATGGGCAATGTTTTTACAATGCTGTTGAGACGATCATATGAATTTCGGTAGACGTTAAAGTAATTTTCAATTGCCTTGTTTTCAACAAATTCAATATCGGCAAGCTTAAAATTAAACGAATAGATTGAAGAAGATTTCCAGTTGAACTCGAAATTTCCTGTAAAGTTTTGACGATCCAATCCAATGTTTTCTTGTAATGAAACCCCAAGTGCTAAGGATGTTTTTACTTCTTTGTCAGAGAAAAAGAAGTTTTCGAACCATTTAGGCGCAAGAACCCTGGGAACCCGTAGACGAATATTTCCACCTATTTCAAAAAGATTGAAAAAACTGTTTTTTTCTTCAGATACATCGCGAGAAGCACCTAATGTACCTTTTATACCAACCTCTAAGATTTCTCCTCCTCTAAAAATATTTCTACTAATTAGAGAAGTACCAAGCGATATTCCAACATCTTGAATGTTTGAATGTGATACATCGAAATCTGCCCCAACAGAGAAACGCTCTTTGGGGCTTAGGTAAACCGCCGCATTAAGAAGGGTAGAATCTTTTTGAGAGGGCGTGTAGACAATCGAAGGGTATTTGAAGTTTTGCAATTCGTTGAAATAGCGGTAAGTAGCTGTTCTGTCTTGGTAACTATACGGAGCGTTTTGTTGTATTTTAACGCCGTCTGTTAAAACTCTAGGTTTGTATTTTAGCTTACCAACAGAAAATAATTGAATATTTCCTGCTCGAATAGAATCTGTATAAACTGAAACAGATTGTTCGGGGTTTTCAACATAAACAGCAATTGAATTTATTTTTTGAATGCGATAGGGAACTTCTTGAAGAGTGTCTTGAACTCTTTTTTGTGCATTCTTAATTTCAACAGTTACAGATATTTTGGTGTCAATCCCGAGGCTGTCTTTAAAGGCTTTAAATCGAATCGATCGTTGCTGGAAGTTGTAGATTCCGTTGTTTTTGAAGAGATCAATTAGTCGACTCCGTTCATCGTCAAATTTCTCGACCACAAAAGGGTTTCCTTGCTTGAGAAAGCTATTGTTTAAATGAGCCTTGTATAGTGAGTCGATGTCTTTTGATCCAGCAACATGCGAAATAGAATCAAGGATAAAGGCTTCTCCAGTTTCTATGGTATAATGAATGGAGGCTTTTTTACCCCCAAGCGAATCAGTTTTTGCTGTAGATTGTGCGTTGAAGTAACCAAGGTTGTTGTAGTATTGCTCAAATAGCGAATTGGTTAAAGCAATTTTTGTTGAATCAATGGTTGAAGGTGCTTCCCCAGTTTTGCGTAACCAAGTGTTTAAATTCAGTTTGTAATTCCGCAGTTGATTCACTTGTTTTGTTGAAAGCCAGTTAGGTAGACGCTCTCTGCGCTTAGGTCTTTTGTTTAACCATAGATCAAAGGGCTCCGCTGGATTGTCTTTACTAAGATTGTAAAGGTGGAGTCGAAGGGGAATCCCTAGAATTTTTTTATTGACGGGAGTTAAAGAAAGTAGACTGACCGGGTCCTTAGAAATTGTCTTTCCATTCTTCTCAATGATTTCTTTGGTGATAAGTAGCTGATCACTTGGCAATTGTTTTACGCTATTACACCCTTGCAAGATTATGCAGATCAAAAGAAGAATCGCTATTTTTGTGTGTGCCAAATTCAAGGTAGGAACGCTTTTGAGCAAAAATACATCATTTATGATTACGAAAAAGGAGCTTAAGTCAATCAGTTCTTTAAGATTGAAAAAAAACCGGAAAGAATTGGGTCAATTTGTTGCTGAAGGAACAAAAACAGTGGAAGCGCTTATTGAATCTGGCCTAGCGCCAAGTGCATTATACGCCACACAGGAGTCAGACCTTGATCAGGTCACTTTGGTCGGGCAGAAAGATATGGAACGTATGACTTTATTGAAAAATGCCTCTCCAATGCTTGGCCTTTTTTCCATTCCCTCTGAACCAAGCCTTCCCACTAAGGGAAGGGTTTTGGTGTTAGATGCTATCGCAGACCCTGGAAATTTTGGAACTATCATTCGTTTGTGTGATTGGTTTGGTATTGAACATATACTTTGTTCAGAAGACACGGTAGATTGTTACAACCCCAAAGTTGTTCAGGCAACCATGGGATCTTTGGCAAGAGTTTATTGCCATTATACCGACTTGAATATTTTTTTGTCACAAAGTGATTTACCTATTTATGGTACATTTTTGGAAGGAGAATCAATCTATGAAACATCTTTTCCTGAAAATGCAATGTTGGTATTGGGGAGTGAATCCCACGGAATTTCTCCAGCGATAGAAGCTTTGGTGACCTGTAGAGTGACCATTCCTCGAAAAGTTAAACAGGGGCCAGAGAGCTTAAATGTTGCCATTGCGGGCGCATTAACTCTTGGAGAATTTTGTCAATAACTACTCAAAGGTTAGATTGATCACAATTGCCTGACTAGACAGGTTAGTGATGTTTGATGTCCATGGACTGACTCCGTTAGCAGGATTGTCAGAAATCAATTCATTTTGAAAGGAGAAAATCCCTCGAATAGAAGGGGAGAATTTGAAGTAAACTAAGTAAAAATCAATCCCTAAACCAACTTCATAATTAAATGTTTGCGATTCTACACGAAAGACATTGTTGAAATTGTCATCGTTGTTTTTACTGTTGCTTGAAAGGTTGAATGAGGTAGATACTCCTCCAACCAAATAGGGTTTCCAGTTGTTAATGCGTTCTCCAGAAAATTTAACTAGTAAAGGAACATGTATGTAGGTTGATTTCACCTCGCGAATAAAATCATTGTCCGATAATAAACGGGGTGTTTCAGCGGGATAAATCAAATCTCGCTGGGTGTAATACAATCCAGGTTCGATGCGTAGATTAAAGTATTTGTTCACCCGAAGGTCACCCACAAGACCTACGTTAAAGCCTGTGTTTTTCACTAATTCAATATCAGGTAATCCTTGTCCGCGCCTATTTAAAGGGAAATAGCGTGACCGTGGCACACTGTAATTGTCGACATATTTTATATCAAATCCAGAATTGTTGAACCCGAAATAATAGCCGTAATGTAATGTTTTTTGGTCAAAGTTTTGGAGGTGTTTCACCCGCTCTTTGATTCTATAATATTGTGCATTGGTAGACTGTATCCCAAAAAGGAACAGTGTAAGGTATAGAAATATTGTTTTTTTAGGGCTTTGTAGCACAGTAAATTGAGGCAACCCCTAAGGTTTGTGGGTTATCCTTCACCTCTATAAACCCAATTTTTCGTAAAATATTGTTGAAGACATCACCATAGGGGAAAGCGGCAGCAGAATCAGACAAATATTGATAGGCCAGTTGGTCTCGACTAAAAATCCTTCCTACCAAAGGAACGATAAATCCACTGTAGAGATGATAGCCCTGCTTAAAAGGGAATTTAGTGGGCACTGAGGTCTCTAGGATGATTAATTGTCCTTGTGGACGAAGCACGCGAAAAAGTTCGCTTAGCCCTTTTTCGAGATTTTCAAAATTACGCACACCAAAGGCAACGGTAACAACGTCAAAATAGTTGTCTTCATAGTTGAGGTCTTCACTATCTCCAAGAACCATTGCTATGGTTTTGTCTAGCGAAAGCGCTTTTACCTTGTCTTTACCGACAGCCAACATACCGGGTGAAATATCGAGCCCAATAATTTCGGTTGCATTGGTTTTTTTTAAGGCAATGGCCAAGTCTCCTGTGCCCGTTGCAATGTCTAAAACGCGCTGAGGGGCGCAATCTGAAGCAATTTTCACAACTTTTCTTCGCCAGCTTTGGTCAATTCCTAAAGAGATGACGCGATTCAAAACATCATATTGGTTGGAAATTTCATCGAACATTTGTGTAACCTGTTCTTTTTTGCTGCTAGAGGGATCTTTATAAGGAGTAACCGTCTTTTTCATATGCGCAAAGATACTTTCTTTCGAATAATTTATGGTAGATCTATTCAGGAGTTTCGGTAGAAACTTTACTATATTTGTTCATGCTTTCGAATACAAACCAATGAAGATAATTATCGCCGGAGCAGGGGAAGTAGGCTTTCACTTAGCAAAATTACTTTCTTTTGAATCACAGGACATCACTTTAATTGACACCCATAAAGAGCGATTAAATTACGCAGAGAATCATCTCGATATCAAAGCGATTAAAGGAGATGCAACTTCTTTGCGCATAATGAAAGAGGCTAAAATAGACACATCTGATCTTTTTATTGCCGTTACCGAACAAGAAACAACCAACATTACAATTTGCGCCTTGGCCAAACAAATGGGTTGTAAGAAAACCATTGCACGTATTTCGAGTTCAGAGTTCATTAATCATAATGACGAGGTGAGTTTTGAAAAATTGGGGGTTGATGAGTTAATTTCTCCTGAAGAACTAGCTTCCATTGAAATTCAGCAACTACTTGATCAGTCAGCTTTTAGCGATAGTTATGAGTTTGAAAACGGTGCCCTTACCCTCTTGGGAACCACTCTAGAAGAGTCAGTTCCTTTTGTGGGCAAAACGGTTAAAGAAGCCGCACAGATTTTTCCAGACATTCATTTTATGCCCATTGCTCTCCAGCGCAAGGGAACGCAATACACAATCATTCCTAGAGGTGATACCCAACTTGAGGCAAACGATTTGGTTTACTTCATTACCCTTAAAGAAGGGGTAGAAGAACTGTACAAATTGACAGGAAGAAATAAAGAAGTTATCAAGAATGTTATGATTCTGGGAGGCGGTAAGATTGGATATAGTACAGCCAAAACATTGGCGGAGAAAAAATTCAATGTCATTTTGGTAGAGCAAAATAAGAACAAGGCCTTTGAATTGGCCGACCAATTGCCCGACGTAATGGTAATTAATGGCGATGGAAGGAATGTGGAGCTTTTGGAAGAAGAAGGTTTAGAAGCCATGGATGCATTTATTTGTGTGACAGAAAATTCTGAAACCAATATCATGTCCTGTTTAATGGCCAAGTCCAAAAACGTTAAAAAGGCCATTGCTTTGGTTGAGAATATGGATTATTTCCAACTGTCGCACTCCATTGGAATAGATACATTGATTAATAAAAAATTACTTACAGCAAATACAATTTTCCGTTACATACGTAGAGGAGAAGTGGTTGATTTAACTAAACTCAATAGTTTAAACGCCGAAATATTAGAATTTATCGTCAAGCCAGAGTCAAAAGTAAATGGGATGCAAATTAGGGACATTGATTTTCCTCGATCTGCAACCATTGGCGGTGTGATAAAAGAAGGTGAAGGAGTCATTGCCCTAGGAGGATATAAGATCGAAGCGGGCGACCGTGTTGTTGTTTGTTGTCTCCCTCGTGCCCTAGATAAGGTGGAAAGTTTATTTTTATAAAATGCATAAACTCAATAGCGAAATCATTTGTTATTTAATGGGAGTTCTGCTCCTGTTCAATGGTGGTTTTATGTTGTTGTCGACCTTGGTGAGTATCCTTACAAAAGACGGTGTGACCGTCGAATTGTCGCTGGCAGCTTTGCTCACCCTCATGGTAGGGATAATTTTAATGCTCATTACCCGTAATCACACCAAACAATTGAGTAAAAGGGAGGGTTATCTTGTTGTTACCATTGGTTGGATTTTAATGACTTTTTCGGGTATGTTGCCCTATTTATTGACCGACGTTTTTTCTGATGTTTCTGGTGCTTTCTTTGAAACCATGTCTGGTTATACCACAACTGGCTCCTCTGCATTAGCCGATATTGAAGTAGTGCCCAAGGGCGTTTTATTTTGGCGCAGTACTACCCACTGGATTGGTGGAATGGGAATTATTGTTTTGGCCATTGCGATACTTCCATTGTTGGGAATTGGAGGAATGCAGTTGTTTACGGCCGAAGCCCCAGGGCCAAGTTCCGATAAATTACACCCGCGAATTACCGACACAGCCAAGCGTCTGTGGTTCATCTATGTTGGATTTACAGTGCTCGAAACCCTAATGCTTTGGGCAGCCGGTATGAGTTTGTTTGATGCAATCAATCATGCCATGAGCTCAGTGTCAACGGGTGGTTTTTCAACAAAAAACACAAGTGTTTCTTTTTGGAATGATCAACCATTGATTCAATACATCATTCTCGTTTTTATGTTTCTTGCTGGAGTGAACTTTGTGTTGAGTTACTTTGCTTTTACAGGTCAAATAAAACGTTTGTTTCGGGATGAGGAATTTCGTTTTTACAGCCGTATGATCTTAATATGTTCCACTGTTGTGGCTCTTGTTTTGATTGTCAATGTTGATATGCTTAACAGTACATTTAATCATCCCCAAGTATTTGGGAAAATTGAAAGTTCTATTCGACATGCCTTGTTTCAAGTAATTGCTGTGGTGACTACAACAGGTTTTGTCACTGCCGATTTTACGGCTTGGACACCTTTTTTAACATTGCTGTTTTTCGGTTTAATGTTTATGGGTGGATCGGCAGGGTCTACCTCTGGAGGGGTTAAAGTTGTGCGCCATTACTTAATGATCAAGAGTGGTTTGTTGGAGTTTAACCGTGCCTTGCATCCAAATGCCGTTTTGCCGATACGTTACAACAAGGGGATTGTCCAAGAAAATGTCATCCACACCATTTATGGTTTTTTCATTTTATACATGATTTCATTCATTATTGGCGCCCTTGGTTTTTCGTTTTTAGGACTCGATTTTGTCACCTCCATTGGGGTAGCGGCTTCTAGCCTTGGGAATGTGGGTCCTGCTCTAGGTGATTTTGGTCCAGCTTTCTCTTTCTACGAAATGTCGATGGGGAGCAAGTGGTGGGCATCTTTCTTGATGCTCCTAGGACGATTAGAACTTTTTACGGTCTTGATTTTGTTTACACCGTTTTTCTGGAAAAAAATCTAATAGCCGTACTTCTTTTTCCAGCGTTCTTTCAAAAATTGCCTGATTTGATTTTCTTTTGGATTACCACCAGGTTCATAAAACCGTGTATTTTCTATTTGTTCAGGTAAATAGGCCTGCTCTACAAAATTATTGGGGTAATCATGGGCGTATTTGTATCCTTTGCCATAATTCAACTCTTTCATAAGCTGGGTTGGAGCATTCCTTAAATGCAAGGGCACAGCTAGGTTTCCGGTTTCTTTTATGAACTGTATGCTTTTGTTGATGGCCATGTAAGACGCATTGCTTTTTGGACTTGTGGCCAAATAGGTAGCGCATTGGCTCAAGATAATTCGCGCTTCTGGGTAGCCAATTGCTTGAACAGCTTGAAAGGTGGTGTTGGCCAAAACCAATGCATTGGGATTGGCATTTCCTATATCTTCTGAGGCAGAAATTAATAGCCTACGCGCAATGAATTTAACATCTTCACCACCACCAATTAAACGAGCTAACCAATAGACAGCAGCATTGGGGTCACTTCCACGAATCGATTTTATCAATGCAGAGGCAATATCATAATGTAAGTCTCCATTTTTATCAAAAAGTACTGTTGAAGTTTGCGCTTGGTTGAGGACTAGGTCATTGGTGAGGACAATCTCCTTGGTACTAGAAGAAATTACAACTAGTTCCAACAGGGAGAGTAGTTTACGTGCATCCCCACCAGAAAGATTTAATAACGCTTCGTCTTCTTTTAGCGTTATGTCATACTTTTTTAGTTCGCTATCAGTTGTGATGGCCCGGTTTAATAAATTCCTTAAATCATCTATTTCTAGTGGCTGAAGCGTGAAGGTTTGGCAACGTGACAAAAGTGCATTGATGACTTCAAAACCGGGATTCTCTGTGGTGGCTCCAATTAAGGTCACATATCCTTTCTCCACCGCACCCAGCAAAGAATCTTGCTGCGATTTACTGAACCGATGTATTTCATCAATAAATAACAAAGCCCCTTTTTGGGTAAATAGCCCCCCAGACTGTTTTGCTTGTTCAATTACTTCTCTCACTTCTTTTACCCCAGAGTGGATGGCAGAGAGACTGTAAAAAGGGCGCTCATGTGCCTTGGCGATCAAGGTTGCAAGGGTTGTTTTTCCTGTTCCTGGTGGCCCCCAGAATAGAAGTGAGGGAATGTTTCCCGTTTCAATCATCAGGGAAAGAGCTCCTTTTTCACCAATCAAATGGTCTTGACCAACATAGTCAGTCAATTTTTTTGGGCGCATCCGTTCTGCAAGGGGTGCATGCATCATTTAGCTAAAATTACGTTGGCGGACAATTTCGTAAAGAACACTCCCACATGCAACAGATACGTTTAGCGATTCAATCGCTCCTACCATAGGTAGTTTAGCAGTCTCATCAAGTACCGCCAGTGTTCCCCGTGCAATTCCCTTTTCTTCAGAACCCATAACAAGGGCTAATGGACTATTCAATTTTTTTGCAAAAATTGTATCGATTGCTTTTTCCGTTATTCCAACGGTTTTAATCTCATTTGCTTGCAATTGGTAAATGGCGTCTTTTAGGTGTTCAACTTTAGCCAAAGGGACCGAGAATATAGCTCCTGCAGATGTTTTAATTGTGTCTGATGTGATTCGTGCACTGCCCGTTTGTGGCAAAATGATTCCCGCCACACCTGTTGCAGATGCAGTACGAATTATTGCGCCTAAATTTCTCGTGTCGGTAATATGGTCGAGCAAAAGGAATAAAGGTGTTTTAGTGGCAACTAAGGCCTTTTCAATCATTTCCTTAATGGATACAAACTCGATTGGAGAAATGGCCGCAATGGCGCCCTGGTGGTTTTTGGCATTAAACCGATCCAAACGTTCTTTTGGTACATAACTGTGTGATATACTTTGTTCGCGTAGCAAGAATTCTAATTGCTTAAAGAGCGGTCCACTCTGCCCTTTTAGTAGCCATACCTTCTCAATTGATTGTTTTGCTTCTATGCATTCTATTATGGCTCTTACACCATAAATTTCTTGTTTATCCATTTTTTTTGGCTGTAAGTTAAAAAAAAACCACCTCAATTGAGGTGGTTTTTTTAAAAACGAAATTGCTTACTAATTAGTTCTGATCGGCTAATAAAGGATTATCTCTAATTTCCTCTTCTGGAATTTCAAAAGTCATTTTTTCGTTGTCAAATGCGTAGGATGTGCCTGGAAAATCCAACCAATTCGTACCACGTGTAATTGTTTCTTTTCGACGTTTTACGCGAAAATAACTTTTACCTTCTCCCCAAAGTTCAATTCTAGATTGTAATTTGATTTCATCAAGCAAATCAGCTTTGTTCATACCATCAATATATGCAGAAGTACCTGTTTTTAGACGAAGATCAACTAGTGTTTTGAGGTGTATTTTTGCATTAACTAAATCACCCGAATCAGCAAAACCTTCAGCAGCAAGTAAATACATTTCAGCAACTCTCATATAGATAAGGTCCGCAGTAACCTGACGCTGACCACCGATTGTTCTACCTTCATGATAAAATTTATTTGAAGGGAAATAGGGAAATCCATTGTAATCAACAAATTGATCCTTTCTGTAATCATCATCATCAATCATGGCGAATAAACCATCATCCATTGTCTTATAATTTCCAGCCCACTGATAGCTGTAAGAATAAATATCCATTTGTCCCCAAAAAGAAACAAGTCCAAGTCCTTGATCGGCTGTTATATCAACACCCCACATTGCTCCAGTTGCAGCATTTACATCGTTGAAACCACCAGCATTGTTATCACCTTGAAAAACAATTTGACTTGGTGTCATTAATGAAAACGCACCACTATTTACAACAGCAGCAGCATTTAGAGCCATATTTGCGAAATCACCCTTAGCACCATAAGCATAGGCAAGCAATCCACGCGCAACCCATTGGTTGATTTGTGATTTATCGCCTCTACTGAAGCCATCAAGATAATCAATTGCTTTAGTCAAATCACTCTCAATTAACGTGTAAACATCTGATAAAGTAGATTTTGCTACATTAGGTGTTTTAGTGTCCGTGTAAATTGGTAGTACCTCTTTCGATAAATTACTAGGATCGTTGACATATAATTGGCTTAAATATAAGTAACCATATGCTCTAGCTGCAAGTGCTTGACCAAAAAATGATTTTGCATCATCAGTCTCTGGAACAAAATCATTACCACCTAACCCATCAATCACAATATTAGCAGCAAAAATTATTTTGTAGTAAAAGCGCCAATTTGCATAATTATGGAAATGCGTAAAGTCCTCTGTGGTCTGGAATTCTGTAATTGCAGCCCACCTACTATACCCTTTTCTGGCAAGGGCCATATCTCCGGATAATAAATCTAATTTTATGTCAGTACTCTTTTGACCAAAATCCTCATGGTTGTTAACACCACCTGCATTTGAATCGTACATTGTTGCATAAATACCAGCAACGTTTGCAGATTGTAAGTTAGGGTTTAATTGAGAAGCAGCAGTAATTTGCTCTCCTGAAATTTGTTCAGTTGGGAATGTGATTAAAAACTCTTTTTCACATCCACCTATTGTTATAAGTAAAAATAGGATTGTAATTTTTATTGTGTTTTTCATTTTTCGTACAATTTAAAAGTTAATATTAGCTCCAAATGTAACAGTGGATAACGGGTTATAGTTATACCAACTTGTATTTCCGCTTGCTGCAGTTGTAGGATTGTAACCTTTTCTTTTTGAAAGCATCATCAAATTATCACCTGTAAAAAATAAACGTAAAGAGGAAACACCTATTTCTTCAAGTGCTGAGTCGTTAATTGAATAACCTACACGTAAACTACTTAGACTCAAGTAATCTGAGCTTGTGAGAAAACGAGTTGAAGTTGACCCTTGATTTATCTGTGTGTTAAGATCCAATCTCGGTACATCAGTAACATCTCCGGCTTGTTGCCATCTACCAGATATATCTGTGTGAAGGTTGTAGTCAGCATTTTGTCTTACGTTTCTCATTAAATTAGCATAAGCAGAGTCATATCCATAACCACCCAAACTGTATAAGAATAATGCTGTAAAGTCAAATCCTTTATATTCTGCATTTAAACTAAATGATCCCGCTAAGTCAGGATAAGATGACTTATCATTGAATTTTTTAGTGGCCTCTGTGTAAACTTCGGTGGTCGACGTTAAAATAACATCATCTGGGTTTAGTATTTTATGATCGTATAAAGAAAGAATTTCTTCTCCGCTATCAAAAGCGCCATTGTTATCTGCATCAACATAACTAACATTCCACATTGCTGCTCCATTATCTGGATTTACACCAGCACTTTCTCTGATATAGAAATCATACAAAGATCTTCCTTTAGCTTGTGCAAAATAACCATCTACATTCAGAAGTTTTTCTTCTCCTGTCGCTGGATCCAAAGGCATTTGTGTTAATTCGTTTTGTATAGAAGCTGCAAGAACGCGAATATCTAATTTGAAGTCATCTGTATCAATAACATGGAAATTAACATCTAATTCTATCCCTTTGTTTACAAGTGCTCCATCATTAACTTGGATTGAGGCATAACCTACAGATGGTCCAACTCTTCTAGAAAAAAGAAGATCTTCAACATCTTTGTTAAAATAATCGATACTGGCTTGCACAAAAGATCCCACAGAAAAGTCTAATCCAATTCCAAATTGATTAGATTTCTCCCACGTTAAGTCAGGATTCCCTTTTGAAGCAAATGCTAGGGATATATTATCATTTAAGTTGGAAACATCAAATAAATTGTATCCAGTATAATATCCAACACGTTGTTCACCTAACACACCATAACTGGTACGAACTTTCATTGTGCTAAAAATATTCTGGCTTTGGAAAAAGTCTTCATCACTGATAGCCCAGCTTAATCCAACAGAGCCAAATGTACCCCATTTATTGTTCACAAATCGAGAGGTTCCATCTCTACGAACTGTGAAATCAACAAAATATTTATCACTAATTGAATATGCTGCTCTTCCGAAATAACTTTCAAGAGAATAATCCTCTGTATATGAGGTTGGTGGATTCGAAATAACTGCATTGCTAAATTCACGTCCCATAGGCTCTACAAGTTTGTACATAGATGAGCTCATATAATTACGTTCCCATCGCGTTGATTCATGTGCAACAAGAATCTCTAAGTTTGAATCATCGAAGTTTTTAATATATTTCAATCCATTAAAAAGAGTAAAATTAAAGTACTGATCTTTTGACTTAAAAACATAACCACCTTGACCTTTTGAAGAGCTGTAAAAAGGTTCATTCACATAATCTCTGTTGTTAAGTGTGTATTGTAAACCAAATCGATTTTCAAAGGTTAGTCCCTCAGCAAGATCTAGGTTTATTTCAAAATTACCATTGAAATTGTGACCGATTGTTTCTCGAATACCAAGATTAGCATCTCCAATAGCGTTTGTTAATGGAGCAAATCCACGCGCTTGACCTTCATCAGCATAGTCATATCTATATCCACCATAATAAGGGTCGTCAATTTTATTCCCAGCACTGTCACGCATAAACAACGGATAAATTGATGGTACGTTTGTTGTTACCCAGAAAACACTTCCTGAATCCGAGGACTGCCCTCCATTATTGGTTTCCTGATATGAATAACCTAGACGCGTGTTAGTTGACAGCCATTCTTTTGGACGACTGCTTAAGTTTAATCGTGCTGAATAACGTTTGAAGTCAGAATTGATAGAGTATCCAACATCGTCAACAAATCCAAGAGAAGTGTAATAGGTTGTTGTATCGGAACCTCCAGAGATGTTTAAATTCACCTCTTGTCTTTGTGCATCCTGGAAAGCATAATCTGACCAATTTTCAGGGTTATAACGTCTGGTTACTCCTGGTAGAGTTTTACGTGTAACAGGATCAATTAATGATGCACCATTTTCGTTCCAAATATTGTAATTTGGATCAATACCATTGTTTCCATATAAGTTAGCATTGGCATCTGCTGTTGGATCTGCTGATCCACCCAATACAGCTTTGTTGTATTGACCTTCCCATAAATACCCAATATATTCTTCCGGAGATTGGATGTAGTCATAACGTGGGAGTAAATCCATATTACTACCAGATCTTACTTGGATGCTCATTCTGCTTTTTTGAGCACTACCTTTTCTGGTATTAATAACAATCACTCCATTAGCACCACGTGATCCATAAATAGCTGTCGCAGAAGCATCTTTTAAAGCAACTGTGGATTCTATATCTTGTGGATTAATTGAATTTAAACTTCCACTAAAGGGAACACCGTCTAATACAATTAGTGGAGATGTATTTCCATTAACAGATCCTGTTCCGCGTATAGAAATTGTTGAATTGGTACCCGGTTGTCCTGAGTCGTTCACAACTTGAACACCTGCAACCTCTCCGGCCAATGCTTGAGTAATGTTAGTGACATTCTTCGAAGAAATGTTTTCAGAACCCACAATTTTCGCACTTCCTGTAAAAGACTTTCCACGAATCGAACTGTAACCGGTTGTTACAATAACTTCTTCAAGTGCAACACCAGGTTCTAATGATATATTTAAAACGTCACCTAAAACGGTAACGTCTACATCTTGATATCCGATAAAGCTTATTGATAAGATTGCTCCTTCAACCGCTTCAATTGAATAATTACCATCAAAATCAGTTATTACACCATTACTGGTTCCTTTTTCAATTACTGAAGCACCAGGTAGAGGAAGACCACTCTCGTCGGTGATTACACCTGTTACTGTTTTTTGTGACCATCCGGAAAATGCGAAAAGCATTAGAGACAATGTCATTAAGAACATTTTTTTCATAATTTTCATGTATAAGTATAATTATTAGTGGTGCTAATTTAACGTTTTCTTTTTTAAATGTTAAATAAATATTAATTTTTTTAAAAACAGTATTCGAGTTTTACTAGAATCGTTTTTTTATGCCCTTTATATTTTTTTGAGAATAAATTAAATGGGTGAAGATATTGCGCATGAAAAACAAAAATCACGTTAATCAATTTTTTATCATTTATGAAGTAGCTCAAACGTTACTTAATTTATCTTTGCTAAATCATTGATGTAAAAAAAATGTCTTTATTGTCTTTTATTGATAAGGTAAACCAGCTTGCTTCTCGGAAAGAAGCTTTTTTCTTTCTTATTGATTTCGAAAAGAAAAAGCCAATGGTGTTTTCTCCCCAAGAGGCAAATGAGAAGGGGATCTATTTTGCTGTCAATGGGCAAACAAATTATGCTGCAGCAACGCAACCCAATTTAGCGAGTAAAGTAAAGATTCAGCTCGTGAACTTTGAGCGGTATAAAACTGCTTTTGACAAGGTGCAATGCCACCTAAGCCAAGGTGATAGTTATTTGGTTAACCTAACCTTTCCTTCTAAGATTGAACTTGACAGGGATCTAGAAAGCTTCTTTCATGCCGCTAAAGCACCCTATCGTTTGTTGATTAAGAATGCGCTTTTGAGCTATTCTCCCGAGTGTTTTATCAAGATTAGAAATGGACAATTGTTTTCCTATCCTATGAAGGGAACGATCGATGCCAATTCTCCAAATGCGGAGAAAGTTTTGTTGGGAAATCCAAAAGAGTTGTGGGAGCACAGCACCATTGTGGATTTAATTCGAAATGATATTTCTCAATTCGCAAGAGACGTTAAAGTAAATAAGTTTCGCTACATCGACAAAATTCAAAACAAAGTAAAGGATTTACTCCAAGTAAGCTCTGAGATTGAAGGGCGTCTACCCGCCAACTGGAAAAATCAATTGGGTGAAATTATTTGAGATTTATTGCCTACCGGTTCCATTTCTGGTGCGCCAAAAACCAAAACAATCGAAATTATTCAGTCGGTAGAAGCGCGTGAACGTGGCTATTATACTGGGGTTTATGGTTATTTCGATGGTGAAAACCTAGATTCGGCCGTGGCCATTCGATACATTGAACAGCAGGACAATGATTTTTATTACTGGAGTGGGGGAGGTATTACCGCCTACAGCTCCTTTGAGGATGAATACCAAGAACTAAAGGACAAGATATATGTACCCACTGGTTGAATCGATTAAAGCCGAAAACGGACAGTTTTTTCTCCTCGACTATCATCAAGATCGTTTGGAGCGCACTTTTCATGCCGTCTATAAAAGTTCCTGCCCTTGGCAATTGGCTACTATCCTCCCGCAAGCACCTTCTCAAGGCTTGTTTAAAGTGCGTCTTTTGTATAATGCTACTGACTTTTCCATTGAAGTGCAGCCCTATGTGCCCAAAATAATTAAAACCTTGAAGTTAATCGAAATAGGGGACTATACTTACCCGCACAAATGGACCGATCGGTCCACAATTAACGCAGCCTTTGCCCAAAGAGGAAATTGTGATGATGTTTTGATGACCAAAAACGGTTTTTTGACCGATGCTTCTTATGCTAATATTGTTTTATTTGATGGAACCAATTGGGTTACCCCAGAAAAGCCCTTGTTTGAAGGGGTGCAGCGCAGTTATCTCTTGGACCATACTAAAATCAAAACAGCATCCATTGCGACAACAGCTCTTTCTAACTACCAAAGCTTTCAATTGATCAATGCGATGAATTCCTTTTTGGAAAATCGATTTCTGTCTGTTGGAACGATCATGTAATAAAAAAAGCCACCTCAAAGAGGTGGCTTTTAATGTATAAACTAAAGTATGTTTTAGTTGTGTATCGGTGTAGCTACAAACTGATCAACATAACCTGGAAAATTAGCGTTTGACGCTTCTTCAGAAGAAGGGTAAATAAATCGCTGTGGAATCATTGTAGTGTTACTACTTTTGATTGGCACACCAATAAAGTTATCAGTACGTAAAACATCCTGGTAAGTTGGTAATCCAATTACAGAACAAAACTTCTCCAATAAGATTTCCATTTTCATTGCATCAGCAACTGTGTGGCCATCGTTAGCTATTCCGCCAGTTTGAAAATCAGCCTCAACATAAGCATCATAGGTAGAGTTAAATTTCGAGGCGTTGTGTGCACGGACACTATTCAAAGCAGCTAATTTAGCTGAATTTGAGGTAGCTGTCTCTGCGATAATCAATTGAACTTCAACAAAAGAAATCACTGGGAAAGAAGCCGTTTGTGCAGCAAATCCACCTGTAGAAGTGTTTAAGCTTAAACCGTTTGCTGCAACGTAGTAGTTGTAACGAGCGGTTTCAACTGTCTTCGCGTTTCCTTTGTAAGAAGCATCAGTAGAATTCAATAGCTGAGCCATGTAGCTGTTTTCCATTTTCAGGTAATCAGCACGCTGCTCAACTTCAAACTGCCAGAATAAGTTCTCACCGTAGTTTGCTGTTGAATGAGTAATATTCCAGTCATTTGCTGCACTAGTAAAGTTAGCGGCCACAGCAGAAGAATTCGCATTGGTCATGTCACCAAGTGCAAGATAGTATCTCGCTTTTAATGAATTTCCAATTTGTGCCCATGTTGAAGAAGTTTCTAAAACATTGTTTTCAGCACTTGTGCTTCCGGCCTTAGCAATACCATCAGTAATCATGGCAATTGCACCTGTTAAAACAGCTCTTTGCCCTTCGTATGATGGACTAGAGAATTCAGGATTGTTTACTTCACTAAAAGGAATATCTCCAAAAACCAAAGCAGCTTCTGCAAAATGGTATCCTTCTAAAATCAACGCTTGTCCTTCAGCTACAGTATTTCCACCTTCAATTGCTTTAGCTTTAGTAATTTGAATTTGTGAAATACCTCTTTGGTAAATGTCTTCCCAAAAAGATTCATAAGTAGTAGATAGCGTAGAGTAACCATTCAGTGTACCGTACTGACGGTCAACTCCAGTAAACTGATCTGTAAAGATTCCACTGATACGCGCTGGCTCAGCTTCAGCAATAGAAGCTAGGTTCAACAAGGAGTGGTTCAATACTAAACTGATGGGTGCATCAGTATATGCATTAGGGTTGTCATTTAACCCTTCAACAGCACTTTCACAAGAGAGTAAAAGCAGACTTGTTGCAATAAATAATGTTATTTTTTTCATTTTTTTCATTTTTAGGATTAGAAATTAAGTTTTACGTTAAGTAAAACACTCTTTGTCCCTGGGTTAGTAAAGTAATCTAATCCTCTACCTTTTGATGCACCAGATAAGTTAACTTCTGGATCAACACCAGCGAAGTCTGTAATCAAAAATAGGTTTCTTCCAGATACACCAACTTGTCCAGACTTAGCTTTGATTGCACCAAGAATTGTTTGAGGTAAGGTGTAGTTTAAAGAAATCTCACGTAGTTTGATCCAAGATGCATCCTTCACAAATTGCTCATCTAAATCACCAAATCCACCACCGTTAGTTCGGTACCAGCTTTCTTGAAGCGCTACTTGTCCACCACCAAAGTCTTCAATATTTCCTCTAAAGGTAGTTCCGGCAGGAATTACATCTGAGCTATTGTAGATTGGTAGATCAACAGGAGCTACACTTTCGTTAGCTGTGTCTGGGTGAATACCGAAGTAGTATAATACTCCTTGAGTACCTCCCCACATGTCGTTTCCTTGAGATGTTTCAAACAAGAAAGACAAGTTGAAGTTTTTGTAATCGATGTTAGCACCTAAACCAGCTCTGTAGTCTGGATTTGGATCTCCAATTACTTTTTGCTCATCATCAATTAATGGGAAACCACTACTGTCTGTAGCAATAGAACCATTTGCGTTTCTTTCGTATGCACCACCGAAGATAGCAGCAAAAGATTCACCTTCTTTAACAACAGAACCAGTACTTGTAAATCCATTCAAAAGAACACGACTTACATCTGGAAGACTTTCAACAATGTTTTTGTATGCTGTAAAGTTACCAAATAGGTTTACTGATAAGTCAGTGTTAGAAATAAGCTTGTAGTTAAAGTCTAATTCAATCCCTTTGTTAGAGATTTCTGCAGCATTAGCATAACGCTCTGTAAAACCTGTAGATGGAGGAGTTTCCAATTGAAGAATTCCATCTGTGGTTAAACGATTGTAGTAAGTTGCTCCAACAGATAATTTGTTGTCGAAGAAACGTGCATCAACACCAAATTCAGTTTCCGTTACACGCTCAACCTTAAGGTCAGGATTACCTTGTGTAGCACTTCTACGTACAGTACCACCGTAGTTAGCACCATCAATATAATCTCCCCAACCTTCAGAACCTGCAGTAGATGAGACAAAGTTACTTTCATTTATATACAATTGTGGTGAAATACCTACTTGACCGTAAGAGGCTCTTAATTTCAAGAAAGATAATACCCCAACATTTGTGGCTTCTTTCAATACATATCCAGCACTAGCCGATGGATAGAAGTTCAAATCACTAAGTGTAGTGTTTCTCTCTAAACGACCAGTTAAGTCAACCAAAAGATTGTCGAATATCCCAAAAGATAGTGAGTAGTAACCAGAATTTTTCTTGTCTCTACTTCTGTATTCTTCAGCTAAAATGTCTCCGTTTACCGCATTTCCTACTAATTGCTTTGAAGGGTCTGGGTTAAGGAAGTTATTTGTAGAAGAACTAAATCTGTAGTATTCATTGTCTTCAACTACATAACCAACAACCCATGATAGATCGATGTTAGATCCTATTGTATTTTGACCGTTGAAGAATAAGTTCAAATTTTGAATCTTTTCGCTGTAGTCGTCCTTGTAGAATCCACCACCATTCCAGTCACCAGCAGATCTTACTGGGTAATAGTTTTCACGTCGGTCTGTGTAAAAATCTAAACCATAGCGAGCAGTGAATTTCAAATTATCTTGAAGTTCAACCTCTACTTTAGGAGAAATCGTAAATCGCATCACCTCATTAGGGTTATTGATTTCGTTGATTGTCCATCCTGGGTTATTATAGATACCTGAACCTTGACCAATTTGTCTAGCTCTGTATGATCTGTGACTGTTTGGAACACCAACTGCGTCTGTAGGACTAGTGTAGTATGTTCCTTTGTAATCTTCATTGCTAAAGTCAGGTGCCGTTCTCAAGTAACCAAGGTATAAACCATTAAGGTTCGATCCAGTCTGAATACGGTTTGATTTAATGTCAATGAAAGATGTATTGATACGCGTAGTGATACGTGAAGTCAATTTGTTCGTGTTATTAACACGGAAAGTGTTTCTTACATAATCAGATAAACCATTGATTACCCCTTTTTGGTCCAGTCTTGAATAACTAATAAAGGTATCACTATTTTCTCCTGAATAGTTTACACTTAAACCATAGTTTTGTGTAACTCCAGTTCTAAAGATCATATCACGGTTAGCACCGTTGTATATATTTCTAGAGTTTTTTGAAGTAATAGGGTAGTACGATTGCCCGGTAATGTCTCCAACGAAGTATGCGCCAGATTGATCAACAGCGTTTGCTGCACCAGAACGATCAGCAATTTTATCTCCCCAAGAAAGGCCAGAAGCATTTGAATCCCATACTCCACCACGACCTTGTCCAAAGACACCTTGTTTGGCGTGCTCACGGTTTACTTCGTCAAAACTAACAGAACTAGAGAAGTTTACATTGAGGTTACTTCCTCCCGTTGCGTTACCTCTTTTGGTTTGGATGATGATTGCTCCGTTTGCAGCACCAGATCCCCAAACTGCAGCTGCTGCCGCACCTTTAAGAACAGTCATGCTTTCAATGTCTGAAGCAGGAATATCATTTAAACGAGACTGTTGAACCACACCAGCGGTTGATGAACCAAAGCTACTGTTAGAAATTGGCACACCATCAACAATTACTAAGGGAGAGCTATTTCCTAATACAGTGTTTTGTCCACGTATTTGGATAAATGCACCAGCTCCTGGATCTCCAGAAGACTGTGTTATCAAAAGTCCAGATGTTTTACCAGCAATACCTTGTAAAAGGCCAGTTTCTCCAGAACGAACAATTTGCTCGCTTTTCACGAGAGTTCCTGAACTGATGTCCTCATCCTTCTTTCGCTTGAATCCTAAAGCCGTTACAACAATCTCTTCTAATTCGTTAGAAGCAGAAAGGGTTACGTTGTAGGAATCAGAAGCTTCAACGAGTACTGACATGTTTTCGTAACCAACAAAGCTAAACTCAAGAGTTGCTCCTTCAGCCACTTCAATTGAATAATTACCATCAAAATCAGTACTCACTCCGTTTGAAGTGTTTTTTTCAACAATTGTAGCTCCTGGCAACGGTGATCCGTTTTCATCGAGTACAACTCCTGTTACTGTTTTTTGTGACCATCCCGAAAATGCGAATAGCATTAACGACAAAGTCATTAAGAACATTTTTTTCATAATTTATATATATAGTTAATAATACCGCAAAGTAAACCTTTTCAATTAAATGTTAAAGAAACATTAATTTTTTTTTATAAAACCATTATTCGAATCCCTGAGAATCATTGTTCTAAGCACTTTGAATTTTTTAAGAATAAATAAAATGTGTGAAGATATTGCGCATGAAAAACAAAAATAACATAGTCAATTTTTTATCGTTTATGAAGTAGCTCAAACGTTACTTACTTTATCTTTGCTAAATCATTGATGTAAAAAAAATGTCTTTATTGTCTTTTATTGATAAGGTAAACCAGCTTGCTTCTCGGAAAGAAGCTTTTTTCTTTCTTATTGATTTCGAAAAGAAAAAGCCAATGGTGTTTTCTCCCCAAGAGGCAAATGAGAAGGGGATCTATTTTGCTGTCAATGGGCAAACAAATTATGCTGCAGCAACGCAACCCAATTTAGCGAGTAAAGTAAAGATTCAGCTCGTGAACTTTGAGCGGTATAAAACTGCTTTTGACAAGGTGCAATGCCACCTAAGCCAAGGTGATAGTTATTTGGTTAACCTAACCTTTCCTTCTAAGATTGAACTTGACAGGGATCTAGAAAGCTTCTTTCATGCCGCTAAAGCACCCTATCGTTTGTTGATTAAGAATGCGCTTTTGAGCTATTCTCCCGAGTGTTTTATCAAGATTAGAAATGGACAATTGTTTTCCTATCCTATGAAGGGAACGATCGATGCCAATTCTCCAAATGCGGAGAAAGTTTTGTTGGGAAATCCAAAAGAGTTGTGGGAGCACAGCACCATTGTGGATTTAATTCGAAATGATATTTCTCAATTCGCAAGAGACGTTAAAGTAAATAAGTTTCGCTACATCGACAAAATTCAAAACAAAGTAAAGGATTTACTCCAAGTAAGCTCTGAGATTGAAGGGCGTCTACCCGCCAACTGGAAAAATCAATTGGGTGAAATTATTTGAGATTTATTGCCTACCGGTTCCATTTCTGGTGCGCCAAAAACCAAAACAATCGAAATTATTCAGTCGGTAGAAGCGCGTGAACGTGGCTATTATACTGGGGTTTATGGTTATTTCGATGGTGAAAACCTAGATTCGGCCGTGGCCATTCGATACATTGAACAGCAGGACAATGATTTTTATTACTGGAGTGGGGGAGGTATTACCGCCTACAGCTCCTTTGAGGATGAATACCAAGAACTAAAGGACAAGATATATGTACCCACTGGTTGAATCGATTAAAGCCGAAAACGGACAGTTTTTTCTCCTCGACTATCATCAAGATCGTTTGGAGCGCACTTTTCATGCCGTCTATAAAAGTTCCTGCCCTTGGCAATTGGCTACTATCCTCCCGCAAGCACCTTCTCAAGGCTTGTTTAAAGTGCGTCTTTTGTATAATGCTACTGACTTTTCCATTGAAGTGCAGCCCTATGTGCCCAAAATAATTAAAACCTTGAAGTTAATCGAAATAGGGGACTATACTTACCCGCACAAATGGACCGATCGGTCCACAATTAACGCAGCCTTTGCCCAAAGAGGAAATTGTGATGATGTTTTGATGACCAAAAACGGTTTTTTGACCGATGCTTCTTATGCTAATATTGTTTTATTTGATGGAACCAATTGGGTTACCCCAGAAAAGCTCTTGTTTGAAGGGGTGCAAAGAGAATTTTTACTGGATCAAAAGGTGATTAAGCTTGGCGAGATACATAAAAGGGATTTAAATAACTATGAATCTTTTAGGCTTGTGAATGCTATGTTGGTTTTTAAAGAAAAAGTAGTATTTCATGCAAGATTAATACAATAAAAACACCCGCCACAAAGGCGGGTGTAATACACTTTAAATTATTAAGAATTTAATTTACATCCTAGAAAATTCTTGTTGTTTGAGTATCTCCTCCAATAGCAGCACTTGCAGCATCGTAGTTGGTTTCGTTTAGTGTTTGTTCATTTACTGGGTAAGTGAAACGAGTAGGAATAGGGTTTCCTGTATCTGCAGGTAAGTTGAAAGTGATAGCACCATCAAACATTCTGTAAACTGACCAACCTTCAAATCCACGGTTGTACATAGCAATCCAAAATTGTTTTCCTAAATTATCTTGCGAAAAGGCAACTTCTGGTTTAGCAATGTAATCGGCAGCACCAGCAATACCCAATCATCAAATGATGCCGTAATTCCCGCTTCATAGTGAGTTACAGCAGAACAATGTTAGCCGCCGGGAATTTCTTAATTATTTGTTAAAAGAAAGTTGTGGCATAAAATGAATTTGAGGAATCTTCACAAAAAAGAGAGTAAAATGTGTTTTTGCAATGCAATTTTACTAACTGTATTAATTTGGCCAAAATAGAGAGGTTTTTTGATGGAAATTGAAAAGCATCGAAGCCTTAGCGCAATAGGGTTTAAAAAAAAAGTGATTTCATCGATTTTTTTGTAGAAATTCGATTGGAAAAGAAGAATAAAGTTGCTACATTTGCAGCCCTTAAAAATGGGAATTTAAACAATTTGTATGCCAACTATTGCACAATTAGTACGAAAAGGAAGAGTCACACTCGCCAAGAAGAGTAAATCGGCTGCTTTGGATTCGTGTCCACAACGACGAGGTGTATGTACGCGAGTATATACCACTACGCCTAAAAAACCGAACTCCGCGATGCGAAAAGTAGCGCGTGTTCGATTGACCAATGGTAAAGAGGTCAACGCGTATATCCCCGGAGAAGGACACAACCTCCAAGAACACTCGATAGTATTGGTACGTGGCGGAAGAGTTAAAGATTTACCAGGAGTTCGTTACCACATCGTAAGGGGAGCCCTAGACACCGCAGGTGTAGAAGGCCGCTTACAACGTCGATCGAAGTACGGCGCAAAACGACCAAAAAAGTAAATCCTCTCGCAAAAATTAAACAATGAGAAAAAGACAAGCAAAAAAACGTCCATTACTCCCAGATCCAAAGTTTAACGACCAGCTCGTTACTCGCTTTGTAAACATGTTGATGTGGGACGGAAAAAAATCAGTTGCCTTTCAAATTTTCTACGACGCCATGGCGATTGTAGAGGAACGCAACCAAGACGAAGAAAAAACACCCGTCGAAATTTGGAAAGATGCCCTTTCGAACGTTATGCCCCATGTTGAGGTGCGTAGTCGTAGAGTAGGAGGAGCTACCTTCCAGATTCCGATGCAAATTCGTCCAGACAGAAAAGTATCACTAGCCATGAAATGGATGATCAGTTTTGCGCGCAAGCGTAATGAGAAGTCCATGGCCCTTCGCTTAGCCAATGAAGTAGTCGCGGCAGCAAAAGAAGAAGGAGCAGCAGTGAAGAAACGTGTAGATACGCACAAGATGGCTGAAGCTAACAAAGCATTCTCACACTTTAGATTTTAATAACAGTCTACTGACATTATCATGGCAAGAAATTTAAAACTAACTAGAAACATTGGGATTGCTGCGCACATTGATGCAGGTAAAACCACCACCACTGAACGTATTTTATTTTACACAGGTGTGAGCCACAAAATTGGTGAAGTGCACGATGGTGCAGCAACCATGGACTGGATGGAGCAAGAACAAGAGCGTGGAATTACAATTACTTCTGCAGCGACTACCTGTACATGGCAATTTCCTACTGAACAAGGAGAGCCATTACCAGATAGTAAAGGATATCACTTTAATATTATTGACACCCCCGGCCACGTAGATTTTACCGTGGAGGTTAACCGATCACTTCGTGTACTCGATGGATTGGTTTTCTTGTTTTCTGCTGTTGATGGCGTAGAGCCGCAATCAGAAACCAACTGGCGTTTGGCCGATAACTATAAAGTGCCACGTATTGGATTTGTGAACAAGATGGACCGTCAAGGCTCTAACTTCATGGGCGTTTGCCAACAAGTACGTGATATGTTGAAATCCAATGCAGTGCCAATTGTATTGAACATTGGAGATGAAGAAGATTTCAAAGGAATTGTTGACCTTATAAAGAATCGTGCAATTGTATGGCACGATGAAAAGTTTGGTTCCACTTTCGACATTGTTGATATTCCAGCAGACCTTAAAGATGAAGCAGAAGAATTGCGTGGTCAATTGATCGAAGCAGTTGCTGAATACGATGAAGGTTTATTGGAGAAATATTTTGAAGATCCAGATTCTATTTCAGAAGATGAAGTACACAATGCACTTCGTGCAGCTACGCAGGACATGAGTATCATTCCTATGATCTGTGGTTCATCTTTCAAAAACAAAGGAGTTCAATTTTTATTAGACGCGGTTTGTCGTTACTTACCTTCACCAGAAGATAAAGAAGCGATTATGGGAACTGATCCTGATTCAGGAGATGAGATTTCTCGTAAGCCATCTGTGGACGCTCCTTTTGCTGCCTTAGCATTTAAGATTGCTACTGACCCATTCGTTGGGCGTTTAGCCTTTTTCCGTGCTTATTCTGGTCGTTTAGACGCTGGTTCTTATGTATTGAACAATCGTTCAGGGAAAAAAGAACGTATTTCACGAATTTATCAAATGCACTCCAATACCCAAAACTCCATCGATTATATCGAAGCAGGAGATATTGGAGCAGCTGTTGGATTTAAAGACATCAAAACGGGTGATACACTTTCTGCAGAGAAGCATCCAATCATCTTGGAAAGCATGGACTTCCCTGATCCCGTTATTGGAATCGCGGTTGAGCCTAAAACCAAAGCTGATGTTGATAAACTAGGGATGGCATTGGCTAAACTGGCTGAAGAAGATCCAACTTTCCAAGTGAAAACTGACGAGGCCTCTGGCCAAACGATTATCTCTGGAATGGGAGAATTACACTTAGATATTATTGTTGACCGTTTACGTCGCGAATTTAAAGTTGAAGTAAACCAAGGACAACCTCAAGTAGAATACAAAGAGGCCTTGACTGCTTTAGCGGATCACCGTGAGGTTTACAAGAAGCAATCGGGTGGACGTGGTAAGTTTGCCGATATCGTCTTTACCATTGAGCCTGCTGAAGAAGGAAAGACTGGTCTTGAATTCATCAACAAAATTAAAGGAGGAAACGTACCGAAAGAATACGTTCCTGCGATTGAAAAAGGTTTCAAAGATTCTATGAAGAACGGTCCTTTGGCTGGTTTTGAAGTAGATGCAATGAAGATTACGTTGAAGGACGGTTCTTTCCACCCTGTGGATTCAGATTCCCTGTCGTTCGAACTTGCCGCTAAGATGGGCTTTAAAGCATCAGCAAAAGCAGCACGTGCAGTTATCATGGAGCCAATCATGAAATTGGAAGTATTGACCCCAGAAGAAAACATGGGAGACATTGTTGGAGATTTGAACCGCCGTCGTGGTCAAGTGAACAACATGGACGACCGTGCTGGAGCCAAAGTAGTTAAGGCAGAAGTGCCCTTATCAGAAATGTTTGGTTATGTAACTTCGTTACGTACACTTTCATCTGGTCGTGCTACATCTACCATGGAATTTTCACACTATGCAGAAACACCTTCTAACATTTCAGAAAGTGTTGTTGCAGAAGTAAGAGGTCATAAAGCTTAAATCATTTACGATGAGTCAAAAAATTAGAATAAAATTAAAATCATACGATTACAACTTAGTAGATAAGTCTGCTGATAAAATCGTTAAAACAGTAAAAACTACCGGTGCGGTGGTAACGGGTCCAATTCCATTACCAACACACAAGAAGATTTTCACTGTACTACGTTCTCCCCACGTTAACAAGAAGTCGCGTGAGCAATTTCAATTGTGTTCATACAAGCGCTTGTTAGATATATACAGTTCATCTTCAAAAACGATTGATGCGTTGATGAAACTTGAATTACCAAGTGGAGTAGAAGTAGAGATCAAGGTGTAAGTAAGGTTTTAGCAAAACGAATTATAAACAATTAATTATATAAAATGTCTGGGTTAATAGGAAAAAAAGTCGGTATGACTAGCCTCTTTGACGAGAAAGGGAAAAACATCCCTTGTACCGTTATCGAAGTTGGACCATGCGTGGTAACCCAAGTCAGAACCGCAGCGGTTGATGGCTATGATGCTCTTCAATTAGGTTTCGATGACAAGGCAGAGAAACGCACAGATAAAGCGGCCGGTGGTCACTTTAAAAAGGCGAACACCTCTCCTAAAAAGAAAGTCGTCGAATTCCAAAATTTTGATCAAGAGTATCAGTTGGGAGACACAATTACAGTAGACCTCTTTACAGAGGGAGAATTTGTTGACATCTCTGGAACTTCCAAAGGGAAGGGTTTCCAAGGGGTTGTTAAACGTCACGGTTTTGCCGGAGTTGGTCAAGCCACTCACGGTCAACACAACCGTTTACGTGCGCCAGGATCTATTGGTGCAGCTTCTTACCCTGCTCGTGTGTTTAAAGGAATGCGCATGGCCGGAAGAATGGGAGGCGATACAATTAAAGTACAAAACTTAAAAGTGTTGAAAGTTGTTACAGATAAAAATCTTTTGGTCGTCAAAGGATGTGTACCTGGACACACTAACGCTTATGTAATCGTTCAGAAATAATGAAAGTAGCAGTAGTTGACATTCAGGGAAAAGATACGGGAAGGAAAGTTGAACTTTCTCCAGACGTATTCGGTATTGAGCCAAACAATCACGCTATTTATTTGGATGTAAAGTCGCACTTGGCAAACAAACGCCAAGGAACACATAAAGCCAAAGAACGTGGTGAGATTAAAGGTAGTACACGTAAAATAAAGAAACAAAAAGGAACTGGTACAGCTCGTGCAGGTTCGATCAAGAATCCACTCTTTCGAGGTGGAGGACGTGTTTTTGGACCACGTGTACGTGATTATAGCCAAAAAGTAAATAAGAAAGTAAAACGATTAGCACGTAAATCTGCTTTGACATTAAAAGCGCAGGAGAAGTCAATCATCGTTTTAGAGGACTTAAAAATGGACTCGCCAAAAACTTCAGCATACATCTCTATTTTGAAGTCTTTAGGGATTGATAGTAAAAAGTCTTTAGTCGTCTTGGCTGAGCCAAATAATAACGTATATTTGTCGTCGCGCAATTTAAGTAAGTCAGAAGCAATAACTTCTTCAGAATTAAGCACTTACAAGATTGTTAATGCAAATAGTCTTGTTATAAGCGAGTCGTCAGTAGGCGAGATAGTAACTATTTTGAATAAAGCATAGTGTTATGAATATTTTGATAAAACCAATCATTACGGAAAAAGCCACTGCAGATAGCGAGATGAATAATCGTTATACTTTTTTGGTCGACACTACTGCGAACAAAGTAGAAATCAAGAAAGCTGTTGAAACAGCTTACGGGGTTTCTGTTAACAAAGTAAGAACGCAAAACTATGGTCCAGAACGTAAAACACGTTATACAAAAACTGGACTGCAGAGAGGACAAACAAACCGTATCAAAAAGGCCATCGTAGATGTAGCCGAAGGAGATACAATCGATTTTTATAATAATTTATAATAGCGTCACATGTCAGTTAGAAAACTAAAACCGATATCTCCAGCGCAGCGATTTAGAGTAGTAAATGGATTTGACGCCCTTACTACTGACAAGCCGGAAAAAAGCCTTTTGGTTCCGAAAAAGCGTAGAGGAGGAAGAAACAATACCGGGAAAATGACCATTCGCCACGTTGGTGGAGGGCACAAGAAACGGTACCGTATTGTCGATTTCAAACGTAATAAGTTTGATGTTGCAGCGGAAATTAAATCAATTGAATACGATCCAAACAGAACTGCATTCATTGCTTTGGTAGAATATACCGATGGTGAAAAGCGATACATTATCGCTCAAAATGGATTGCAAGTTGGACAAACCGTAGTTTCAGGAGCAACAGCTGCACCCGAAGTTGGAAACACACTTCCACTATCGGCTATTCCACTTGGAACGATCATTTCATGTATTGAACTACACCCTGGTCGTGGTGCCAACATTGCACGTAGTGCAGGAGCATTTGCTCAGTTGATGGCACGAGACGGGAAGTATGCCACAGTGAAAATGCCTTCTGGTGAAACGCGTATGATTCTTGTTACATGTTTAGCAACAATCGGAGCGATATCCAATTCAGATCACCAACTACTGGTATCTGGAAAAGCAGGTCGCTCACGCTGGTTAGGTCGTCGTCCTAGAACTAGACCGGTTGCCATGAACCCTGTCGATCACCCCATGGGTGGAGGAGAAGGTCGTGCTTCTGGAGGTCACCCACGTAACCGTAACGGTGTACCTGCGAAAGGATATAGAACACGTTCTAAGACCAAAGCGAGTAGTAAATTCATTATAGAACGGAGAAAAAAATAAACAACTATGGCACGTTCATTAAAAAAAGGACCTTTTGTACATCACAGCCTCGTTAAGAAGGTAGATTCCAATCTAGAGTCCGGAAAGAAAACAGTTATCAAAACTTGGTCACGCGCCTCGTTAATTACCCCCGACTTTGTTGGGCAAACGTTTGGAGTGCACAACGGGAGACAATTTATCCCTGTATATGTAACCGAGAACATGGTAGGACACAAATTAGGCGAATTTTCACCAACTCGATCGTACCGCGGTCATGGTGGTGCAAAGAATAAAGGCAAAAAATAACAGACATGGGAAATCGTAAAAGACAAACTGCACAGGCAAACAAAGAAGCGAAAAAATCGCTTGCTTTTGCTAAGTTAAACAATTGCCCTACTTCTCCACGTAAAATGCGTTTAGTCGCAGATTTAGTTCGTGGTGAGGGTGTCAACCAAGCGTTAGCAATCTTAAAGTTTAACTCTAAGGAAGCATCAAGACGTTTGGAGACATTGCTGTTATCAGCTTTAGCCAATTGGGAAGCAAAAAATGAAGATGCTGACATCGAAAATGCAGCATTATACGTGAAAGAAATCCGTGTTGACGGAGGAAGTATGTTAAAACGTTTACGCCCAGCACCGCAGGGTCGTGCACATCGCATTCGCAAACGTTCAAATCATGTGACTCTAGTTTTAGGATCTAACAATACAGAAAGTTAATATGGGACAGAAAACGAATCCAATCGGAAATCGCTTAGGCATCATTAGAGGATGGGACTCCAACTGGTATGGAGGAAACGACTATGGTGACAAACTTGCCGAAGACGACAAGATTAGAAAATACATTCACGCACGTTTGGCAAAAGCTAGCGTATCGAATGTAATTATCGAGCGTACCCTTAAACTCATCACAATTACCATTACTACTGCACGTCCAGGTATCATTATCGGGAAAGCTGGCCAAGAAGTGGATAAATTGAAAGAAGAGTTAAAGAAGATTACTGCGAAAGAAGTACAGATTAACATTTTTGAAATCAAGCGCCCAGAATTAGATGCACAGTTGGTAGGAGCATCTATCGCTCGTCAAATTGAAGGACGTATTTCGTACCGTAGAGCCATTAAGATGGCCATCGCTGCAGCTATTCGTATGAATGCTGAAGGAATTAAAATCCAAATCTCTGGACGTCTAAACGGTGCTGAAATGGCGCGTGCAGAATCGTACAAAGAAGGACGTATTCCTTTATCTACATTCCGTGCTGATATTGATTATGCATTGGTTGAAGCTCATACCACTTATGGTCGTTTGGGAATCAAAGTTTGGATCATGAAAGGTGAGGTTTATGGTAAACGCGAATTATCTCCTTTGGTAGGTATGACCAAAAAGACCAACAACGGAGGAAAGAATAACAATCAGCGTCCACAAAGACGTAGAAAATAAATAGGTAGGAAATCATGTTACAACCTAAAAGAACTAAATTCCGTAAAGCGCAGAAAGGCCGAATGAAAGGTATTTCTCAGCGTGGACACCAACTTTCCAATGGAATGTTTGGAATTAAATCCATTGATACAAAATTTATCACCTCTCGTCAAATTGAAGCTGCACGTATTGCTGCAACACGTCACATGAAAAGAGAAGGTCAGTTGTGGATCAAAATATTTCCAGATAAGCCCATCACTAAGAAGCCTCTTGAGGTTCGTATGGGTAAAGGAAAAGGAGCACCAGAATATTTTGTTGCCGTTGTTAAACCAGGGCGCATACTTTTTGAAGTATCTGGTGTAGCTGCAGATGTAGCAAAAGAAGCCTTACGCTTGGCCGCACAGAAACTACCCGTAAAAACGAAATTCATTACTGCGAGAGATTTTCAAGCATAATTGAGCAAACACTATGAAACAATCAGAAATTAACAATCTTTCGATAGCAGATCTTCAGGACAAATTGACAGAGCATACAAAGCAACTAAATGAGTTGAACTTGGCCCATGCAATTACCCCGCTAGAAAATCCATTGCAAATTAGAAGTGCACGCAAAACCGTTGCACGTTTGCATACCGCAATCACGCAAAGACAACAAGAAGCTTAGTATATGGAAAGTAGAAATCTAAGAAAAGAACGAATTGGCGTTGTTACCAGTAACAAAATGGAAAAATCCATTGTTGTCTCAGAGGTAAAACGTGTGAAGCACCCAATGTATGGGAAATTCGTTTTGAAGACCAAAAAGTATGTTGCCCATGATGATACCAATGACTGTAATATTGGTGATACTGTAAAGATCATGGAAACCCGTCCTTTGAGTAAGTCAAAGTGCTGGAGACTAGTAGAAATTATTGAAAGAGCTAAATAATCATGTTACAACAAGAATCAAGATTAAAAGTAGCCGATAATACCGGTGCCAAAGAAGTCTTAACTATCCGTGTTTTGGGTGGTACTAAAAGACGCTATGCTTCCCTAGGCGACAAAATTGTCGTTACGGTAAAAGACGCTTCCCCTTCTGGAACAATCAAGAAAGGAGAAGTATCTACCGCAGTAGTGGTTAGAACAACAAAAGAAGTACGTCGCCCAGACGGAACATATATCCGTTTCGATGACAATGCTTGTGTGTTGCTAAATCCAACTGGTGAAATGCGTGGAACACGTGTTTTTGGCCCAGTAGCACGTGAATTGAGAGATAAACAATTCATGAAAATTGTATCATTAGCACCAGAGGTGCTTTAAGCCATTCACATGGGAAAATTAAAAATTAAAAAAGGAGATAAGGTTCGCGTAATTGCTGGTGCACATAAAGGTGCAGAAGGTACAGTTACGCTTGTTCTTCGCGAAGACAACAAAGCTTTTGTTGAAGGCGTGAACCTTGTTAAGAAGCACGCTAAACCAAGCGCGCAGAATCCGCAAGGAGGTATCCAAGAAAAAGAAGCGCCTATCCAAATTTCTAACCTTTCATTGTTAACTGCAGATGGTCAAACGACCCGAGTAGGTTACCGTATGGAAGGAGATCAGAAAGTAAGGTTTGCGAAAAAATCTAATGAAGTAATTTAGTGATGAGTTATACACCTAGACTAAAACAAGAATTCAACGACAGAATCGTTAGCGCACTCAAAGAAGAGTTTAGCTACTCTAACGTTATGCAAGTTCCTACCCTTGAGAAAATTGTTCTCAGCCGTGGAGTTGGTGCTGCCGTTGCAGACAAGAAACTAATTGACCATGCTGTTGATGAATTAACAGCCATAACTGGTCAAAAAGCAATTGCAACTAATTCGAAGAAAGACGTTGCAGCTTTTAAATTAAGAAAAGGAATGCCCATTGGTGCAAAAGTTACCCTACGTGGAGAACGCATGTATGAGTTCCTTGATCGTTTAGTTACTGTAGCCTTACCACGTGTACGTGATTTCCAAGGTGTTAAAGCCAATGGTTTTGACGGACGTGGAAACTATACGCTTGGTATTACAGAACAAATTATCTTCCCAGAAATTGACATCGATAAAGTGAACAAGATCGCAGGTATGGACATCACCTTTGTGACATCTGCGCTAACGGACAAAGAAGCTAAGTCGTTATTAACAGAACTAGGATTACCCTTTAAAAAGAACTAAGATGGCTAAAGAATCAATGAAAGCACGCGAAGTAAAACGTGCAAAAACAGTCGCCAAGTATGCTGAAAAACGCAAAGCATTAAAAGAAGCAGGCGATTATGAAGCATTACAAAAGCTTCCAAAAAACGCTTCGCCTATCCGTATGCACAACCGTTGTAAACTTACCGGTCGCCCAAAAGGATACATGCGTCAATTTGGTCTATCAAGGGTAACCTTTAGAGAAATGGCCAACAAAGGGTTAATTCCCGGTGTAACAAAAGCCAGTTGGTAATCTAAAAAATAGAATTATGTACACAGATCCATTAGCAGATTATCTTACAAGAATCCGAAATGCAAACGCAGCAGGTCACCGCGTTGTTAGTATCCCGGCCTCCAATGTAAAAAAAGAAATCACAAAAATATTATTCGATCAAGGGTTTATTCTTAGTTATAAGTTTGAAGAAACAGATAACAAACAAGGAAGCATCAAGATCGCATTGAAATATGACGCCGCCTCTAAAGCGCCCGTAATCAACAAAATCCAACGTATTTCTACGCCTGGTTTACGTAAGTATGCCGGTTCTACTGAATTACCACGTATTTTGAATGGTTTAGGTGTTTCTATCGTGTCTACTTCGAAAGGAGTAATGACGGGTAAACAAGCCAAGAAAGAAAACGTAGGTGGTGAATTATTGTGTTACGTTTATTAAATAATAAAACAAAAAAGAAATGTCTAGAGTTGGTAATAATCCTGTAGCGATAGCTGATGGCGTCTCGGTTGAGATCTTAGCTGACAAGCTTGTCGTAAAAGGAAAACTAGGTGAACTAGAACAACCATACGATGGGGTAACTTTCGAACAAAGCGAAGGTATCATCACCGTTAAAAGAAATTCAGAATCAAAAGACCACAAGTCGAAGCATGGTTTGTACCGTGCCTTATTGGCTAACATGATCGAAGGTGTAAGCAAAGGCTTTACCAAAGAATTAGAGTTAGTTGGAGTTGGATACCGTGCGTCGAATCAAGGCCAGAAGTTAGATTTAGCTTTAGGTTTTTCACACAACATCTTGTTGGACATTGCGCCAGAAGTTAAAGTGGAAACGATTTCTGATAAAGGAAAAAACCCAATCATCAAACTTAGTTCTCACGACAAGCAATTGGTTGGTTTTGTAGCGGCAAAGATTCGTTCTTTCCGTAGACCTGAACCGTACAAAGGAAAAGGTGTTAAATTCGTTGGGGAAATAATCAGAAGAAAAGCAGGTAAATCTGCATAAGTAGTTTAATATGGGACTAAGTAAAGAAGAAAGAAGACTAAGAATACGTCGTCGCATTCGCAAAACCGTATCGGGAACTGCAGATGCACCACGCCTATCCGTCTTTAGAAGTAACAAAGAAATTTACGCACAGGTAATTGATGACTCAACTGGAAAAACACTAGTTGCAGCTTCTTCAAGAGACAAGAGTGTAGAAGATAAAAACAAACAATCAACTGCGACTGCTGTTGGTAAAAACATCGCAGAAAAGGCTATTTCAGCTGGAATCTCTGTAGTGAGTTTTGACCGTGGCGGATACCTATATCACGGGAGAGTGAAATCTCTTGCTGATGGTGCGCGTGAAGGTGGATTAAAATTTTAATAAGCGAATATGTATCAAGATTATAAAAACGTTGAATTGGTAAAACCTGGAGGTCTCGAATTAAAAGATCGTTTAGTAGGTGTACAGCGTGTGACCAAAGTAACCAAAGGTGGACGTGCATTCGGATTTTCAGCCATCGTAGTTGTTGGAGATGAAAACGGTGTAGTTGGCCAAGGTTTAGGAAAATCTAAAGAAGTTGCTGAAGCAATTTCTAAAGCTGTAGAAGATGCCAAAAAGAATCTCGTTCGTATTCCAATTACTAATGGAACTGTTCCACACGAACAAAAAGGTAAATATGGCGGAGCCCGCGTATTTCTGAAGCCAGCATCTGCCGGTACAGGGGTAATTGCAGGTGGTGCTGTACGTGCCGTATTAGAAGCAGTGGGTGTACACAATGTACTATCTAAGTCGCAAGGCTCTTCTAACCCACACAACGTTGTAAAAGCAACCTTCGACGCATTACTTCAATTGAGAAGTGCAGCCACTGTTGCTCGTCAACGCGGTGTGTCTTTGGATAAAGTATTTAACGGATAATTCAGTTAGCCATGCAAAAAGTTAAAGTAAAACAAGTAAAAAGTAGCATCAAGCGTATCAAAAAGCAAAAGCTTACACTTGAAGCATTGGGTTTAAGAGGAATTGGGAAAGAAGTCATTCATGACGCTACACCAAACATCCTTGGAATGATAAAAAAAGTTTCTCACTTAGTTTCTGTTTCAGAAGCATAAATCGCAGATATGAACTTAAGTAATATACAACCCGCAGAGGGATCCACACACAAAAACTCAAAACGTCTTGGCCGTGGTCAAGGTTCTGGTAAAGGTGGTACTGCTGCTCGTGGTCACAAAGGAGCAAAATCACGCTCAGGTTATTCTAAGAAATTAGGATTTGAAGGAGGTCAAATGCCTTTACAACGTCGTGTACCTAAATTCGGATTTACAAACATTAACCGCAAAGACTACCAAGGAATAAACTTGGATACGCTTCAAGGTTTGGTAGATGAGAAAAGAATTAAAGACACTTTAGCGTTTGACGCTATTGTTGAATTGCGTCTTGCACGTAAAAACGAGTTGGTAAAGATTCTAGGACGTGGCGAATTAAAAGCTGCTATCAAAGTTAGTGCACATAAATTTACTGCATCTGCAAAAGCCGCTATCGAAGCAGCTGGTGGAGAGGCGATTGAATTATAATTATCGATGAAGAATTTTTTAGAAACCTTAGCCAACATTTATAAAATAGAAGAATTGCGTAACCGTATTGGGTTGACGTTAGTTATTTTACTTATATATCGCTTTGGTGCACAAATTACTTTACCAGGTATTGACGCTGTTCAGCTTGCTGAGCTCGGAAATCGTACTGGTGGAGGAGGACTTCTAGGTGTTTTAAATATGTTCACAGGAGGTGCCTTTGCAAATGCTTCTGTATTTGCTCTTGGTATTATGCCTTATATCTCTGCTTCAATTGTAGTTCAGTTGATGGGAATTGCTATTCCCTATCTTCAAAAATTGCAGAAAGAAGGAGAAAGTGGACGTAAAACATTGAATCAAATTACACGATGGCTGACCATTGCAATTTGTGTTGTTCAAGCTCCTGCTTACCTCTATGGCCTTGGTGCTTTAGGTGTGCCAGATTCAGCCTTTGTCCTTGGAAAAGGATTGAGCTTTATGGTGCCTTCAGTAATTATTTTAGTTACTGGAACAATCTTCGCCATGTGGTTAGGAGAAAAGATTACAGACAAAGGTATTGGTAATGGTATCTCCCTTTTAATTATGGTCGGTATTATTGCAACCCTTCCGCTCTCTTTTGCGCAAGAAGTTGTTTCAAGAGTATCGGAGAACAATGGTGGTTTAATCCTAATTTTAATCGAATTGATTCTTTGGATCATCATTATTGTATTGTCTATTCTACTGGTACTGGCTGTTCGCCAAATCCCTGTGCAATATGCAAGACGCACACAAGGAACAACAAACGAAACGAATGTTTTTGGCTCACGCCAGTACATTCCATTAAAGTTAAATGCTTCTGGTGTAATGCCAATTATCTTTGCGCAAGCCATCATGTTTGCTCCTGCTTATGTAGGAAGACTGATCGGTGATAGCGACGTAGGACAGTGGTTACAAGTTAATTTCTCAGACATATTTGGCCTATGGTACAATATTGTGTTTGCGTTATTGATTATCATTTTCACCTACTTCTACACAGCAATTACAGTTCCAACCAATAAAATGTCAGACGATCTAAAGCGTAGTGGCGGATTTGTTCCAGGTGTTCGACCAGGGAATGAAACAAGCGACTTCCTAGATACAGTTATGTCACACATTACCTTTCCAGGTTCTCTTTTCCTAGCTGCACTAGCTGTTTTTCCAGCTGTTGTAGTGAAGTTAATAGGGATGCAACAAGGATGGGCATTGTTCTATGGAGGTACATCTCTATTGATTATGGTAGGAGTCGCAATTGACACCATTCAACAGGTAAATTCATACTTATTGAATCGTCACTATGACGGTTTAATGAAAGCAGGAACGAACCGTAAATCAGCAGCAGTTTAAGATGGCAAAACAAGCAGCTATAGAGCAAGAAGGTTCAATCATTGAAGCATTATCCAATGCAATGTTCCGCGTAGAGTTAGAAAATGGTCATGTTGTGACCGCACACATTTCCGGTAAAATGCGATTGCATTATATCAAGTTATTACCTGGAGATAAAGTTAAATTAGAAATGAGTCCTTACGATTTAACCAAAGCAAGGATCACTTATAGATTTTAAAACAGAAACGATGAAAGTAAGAGCATCATTAAAGAAAAGAAGCGCAGACTGCAAAATAGTTCGCAGAAAAGGACGCCTTTATGTAATTAACAAAAAGAATCCTAGATTTAAACAAAGACAAGGATAATTATGGCAAGAATATCAGGAGTAGACATTCCAAAACAAAAGCGTGGCGTAATCGCATTGACTTATATCTTTGGTATTGGTCGTAGTCGTGCCCAAAACATTTTAGCAGAAGCTAAGGTTGACGAAAGCAAAAAAGTATCTGATTGGACAGACAGCGAAATTGCTGCCATTCGTGAAGCAGTATCAACGTTCAAAATTGAAGGTGAATTGCGATCAGAAGTTCAATTGAACATCAAACGATTGATGGATATTGGATGTTACCGTGGAATTCGTCACCGTTCAGGTTTACCTTTAAGAGGTCAACGCACCAAGAACAATTCACGTACACGTAAAGGAAAACGTAAAACGGTTGCAAACAAGAAAAAGGCAACGAAATAATTCTAGATTATGGCTAAAACAACTAGCAAAAAAAGAAAAGTTATTGTTGAATCGACTGGAGAAGCGCATATCAATGCATCTTTCAATAACATCATTATTTCGCTTACTAACGTAAAAGGAGAAGTTATCTCTTGGTCATCTGCCGGTAAAATGGGCTTTAGAGGATCAAAAAAGAATACTCCTTATGCTGCCCAAACTGCTGCAGAAGATTGTGCTAAAGTTGCACAAGAGGCAGGTTTGCGTCAAGTGAAAGTATTTGTTAAAGGACCTGGAAACGGACGTGAGTCTGCGATCAGAACACTTCACAATAACGGAATCGAAGTAACTGAGATCATCGACGTTACACCACTTCCACACAACGGATGTCGTCCTCCAAAAAGACGTAGAGTATAATTCATATTAACCTGTCGAAGGAAACTAGTTATCGAAGGAATCGACCTTAATTCATAACTCCTTTAACATTAACCAAAATAACAATGGCAAGATATACCGGTCCAAAAACAAAAATTTCACGAAAGTTTGGCGAACCCATCTTTGGTGCAGATAAATCTTTCGAAAAAAGAAATTATCCTCCCGGACAACACGGAAACACAAGAAGACGTGGTAAAAAATCCGAGTATGCTATCCAATTAATGGAGAAGCAAAAAGCAAAATACACCTATGGTATTTTAGAAAAGCAATTTAGAATTATCTTCGCTCGCGCTTCGCAGAGTAAAGGTGTTACTGGTGAAGTTTTACTAGAATTATGTGAATCACGTCTAGACAATGTTGTCTACCGTTTAGGAATTGCTCCTACACGTTCAGCAGCACGTCAATTGGTATCTCACCGCCACATTACTTTGAATGGCGCTTTGGTAAACATTGCTTCTTGTCACGTTAAGCCAGGTGATGTTATTGGTGTTCGTGAAAAATCAAAGTCTTTAACAGCTATTACACATTCTTTAGATCGCAACTCAGCTGTTTATGAGTGGTTAACTTGGAATTCTTCTACCCTTGAGGGTACGTTTGTTTCAACTCCTCAGCGTTTACAAATCCCTGAGAACATCAAAGAGCAACTAATCGTAGAATTATATTCTAAATAATTAACTGAAGTTTACCTTATGGCTATATTAAATTTTCAAAAACCCGATAAAGTTATCATGATCGATTCTTCGAAATTCGAAGGCAAATTCGAATTTCGCCCTTTAGAACCTGGTTATGGACTCACTGTTGGGAACGCATTGAGAAGAGTATTGCTTTCTTCTTTAGAAGGATTTGCAATTACTTCAGTAAAGATCGAAAATATTGATCACGAGTTTTCTACCATTCCTGGAATTGTAGAAGATGTGACTGAAATCATCTTGAACCTAAAACAAGTTCGTTTCAAACGTCAAATAGAAGACATTGAAAACGAAAAAGTAACCATCACTATTGGTGGTCAAGATCAGCTAAAAGCGTCTGATTTCCAGAAATTCATTTCTGGTTTTCAAGTACTCAATACCGACTTGGTGATTTGTAACCTCGAAAAGAGCGTTCAACTCAACATGGAATTGACTATTGAAAAAGGACGTGGATATGTTCCTGCTGAAGAGAATAAGAAAATGGATGCTCAATTGGGTACCATCGCAATTGACTCTATTTACACCCCTGTTAAAAATGTTAAATTTAGCATTGAGAACTTCCGTGTAGAGCAAAAGACTGATTACGAAAAACTTGTTTTTGAAATCATTACAGACGGATCAATCCATCCTAAAGATGCTTTAACCGAAGCAGCAAAAACACTCATTCACCATTTCTTGTTGTTCTCCGATGAGCGCATTACGCTAGAAGCTGATGAGATTGCACAAACTGAAACCTATGATGAGGAGTCCCTTCACATGCGCCAGCTATTGAAGACAAAACTCATAGATATGGATCTTTCTGTTCGCGCATTGAATTGTTTGAAAGCAGCCGAAGTGGAAACCTTAGGTGATTTAGTTTCTTACAACAAAAATGATTTGATGAAGTTTAGAAACTTTGGAAAAAAATCATTGACTGAACTGGAAGAATTGGTTGTTCTTAAAGGATTATCCTTTGGTATGAACCTTGCGAAATATAAATTAGATAAAGACTAACCGACATTTTTATACACTAGAAAATGAGACACGGAAAAAAAGTAATGCACCTTGGTCGTAAGACGGCTCATCGTAAATCGATGCTTGCCAATATGGCCTGTTCATTAATCGAGCATAAAAGAATCAATACCACTGTAACCAAAGCGAAAGCTTTGAAACAATTTGTGGAGCCATTGATCACAAAATCAAAAGACGATACAACGCACAACCGACGTACCGCTTTTCGTTATTTACGTAACAAAGAAGCCGTTGCTTTTTTGTTTAGAGATGTAGCTGCAAAAGTTGGCGATCGTCCAGGAGGATACACACGTATCATCAAATTGGGAAATCGTCTTGGAGATAATGCAGATATGGCGATGATCGAATTGGTAGACTTCAACGATGTTTATACAAACAAAGATGAAGAGACTAAGAAGACAACCCGTAGGAGTAGAGCTAAGAAACCAGCTGATGCCCCTGCAGTTGAAGCAACAGAAGAAGCACCAGCAGTGGATGCTCCTGAAAAAGATGATTCAGCTCAAGAATAAGGATGTTAATAATTACAACATATTACAAAGGATAAGCTTTTCGAGTTTATCCTTTTTTTATGTTTCTTTATGAAAATTTAGATAGATGAAGTACAAAAACAGATCAGAAGCAATTGTTTTACTAGCCGACGGCACTATTTTTTATGGAAAATCCATTGGTATCGAGGGTACCGCATTTGGAGAAATATGTTTCAACACTGGGATGACGGGCTACCAGGAAATATTTACCGACCCTTCCTACTTTGGACAATTGATGGTGACTACCAATGCACATATTGGAAACTATGGTACACAGGATGATGAGAATCAATCCGACAATATTAAGATCGCAGGATTAATTTGTAAAAACTTTAGTTACGAACACACGCGTCCAAGTGGAACAAGTAATTTGTATGACTTTTTTGCGCAACAAAATAAGGTGGCCATTTCTGACGTAGATACTCGCGCCTTGGTAATCTACATTCGTGAACACGGAGCTCAAAATGCAGTAATCACAACAGAGATAGATAAAATTGACGAACTGAAAGCAAAACTGAAAGCCTATCCCTCAATGGTGGGCCGGGAGCTTGCCTCAGAAGTTTCAACCAAAGAACCCTATTTCTATGGGGATGAGAATGCACCTCTAAAAGTGGCTGCACTCGATCTTGGTATCAAGAAAAGTATTCTAGATAATATCTCAGCACAAGGAGTGTACATCAAAGTCTTTCCATATGATACTGACTTTGCAAGCCTTGAAGCATGGAATCCTGATGGCTATTTCTTGTCCAATGGGCCTGGAGACCCAGAACCATTGAATCAAGCACAGCAAGTGGCTAAAGAAATTATTTCCCGTAATCTGCCCTTATTTGGTATTTGTTTAGGACATCAAGTAATTGCTTTAGCCAATGGCGTCTCGACCTTTAAAATGTTTAATGGGCACAGAGGGATTAATCACCCAGTATTGAACCATTCTTCGGGTAAAGGTGAGATTACCTCGCAAAACCATGGATTTGCTGTAAATCGGGAGGAAGCCGAGGCACATGCCGATTTAGAAATTACCCACACGCATCTAAACGACCAAACTGTAGCAGGCATGAAAATGAAATCCAAGAAATGTTTTTCAGTTCAGTATCATCCAGAAGCAGCTCCTGGTCCAAATGATGCCAAGTATTTATTTACACAATTCAAAGCCTTAATCGAAAATTAGTAACCAATAATTAAACAACAAACAAATGAGTATTATCATTAACGTTCATGCAAGACAAATCCTTGATTCACGTGGAAATCCTACAGTAGAGGTTGACGTAATCACAGAAAATGGAATTTTAGGCCGTGCAGCTGTCCCTTCTGGTGCATCTACTGGAGAACACGAAGCAGTTGAACTTCGTGACGGAGGAAGCGACTTCATGGGAAAAGGTGTTTTAAAAGCAATTAAAAATGTTAATGAAGATTTAACAGAACTCATTGTTGGTGTCTCTGTTTTCGAACAAAACGAAATTGACCAGATGATGATCGATTTGGACGGCACACCAAACAAATCAAAACTAGGCGCCAATGCCATTTTAGGCGTTTCCCTTGCGGTTGCAAAAGCAGCTGCAAACGAACTCGGCATGCCATTGTATCGCTATGTTGGTGGGGTTAGTGCAAATACACTTCCTGTCCCAATGATGAATATTATTAATGGTGGATCACATTCTGATGCCCCTATCGCTTTTCAAGAATTTATGGTAATGCCCGTAACGGCTCCTACTTTCTCCAAGGCAATGCAGATGGGAACAGAGATTTTTCACCACCTAAAGAAAGTCTTACACGACCGCAATTTGAGTACCGCAGTAGGAGATGAAGGTGGATTTGCACCAACACTAGACGGAACCGAGGATGCGCTTGATACCATCATCAAAGCTATTGGAAATGCTGGTTACAAAGCAGGAGAAGAGGTTATGATTGCCTTAGACTGTGCCGCAGCAGAATTCTACAAAGACGGTGTTTACGATTACACCCTTTTTGAAGGTGAAACTGGTGTGAAGAGAAGTTCTGAAGAACAAGCGCAATATTTGGCGGACCTTTCTGCAAAATACCCTATTATCTCTATTGAAGACGGTATGGACGAAAACGATTGGGTAGGATGGAAGTCATTGACGGACAAAGTTGGGGATAAAGTACAATTGGTTGGAGATGATTTATTTGTGACCAATGTTGAACGATTATCTCGCGGTATCAAAGAGTCTATTGCTAATTCTATATTGATCAAAGTAAATCAGATTGGTAGTTTAACCGAAACCATTGCTGCAGTTAACATGGCACAAAATGCAGGTTATACTGCTGTAATGTCGCACCGCTCTGGAGAAACAGAAGATAACACAATTGCAGATTTAGCTGTAGCGTTAAATACTGGCCAAATTAAAACGGGCTCTGCATCGCGTTCTGATCGTATGGCAAAGTACAATCAATTACTTCGTATTGAGGAAGAATTGGGAGATACGGCCTACTTTCCGCAGCGCAATGCATTCAAAATATAAATATTTTAACTTCATAATAACAAAAAAAAGGGGGGGTTCCACCTTATTTCATTTCCAAAATCCTGCTTTTTTGAGTAAATTAGCAATCTTAAAGAATTGAACTATGGACCAGACAGTAAAGCTTACTTACAACGATAAAATCTATGAATTTCCCCTTGTAGAAGGAACAGAAAATGAAGTGGGGATTGATATAAAAGCGTTGCGAGCCCAAACTGGTCTTGTTACCCTTGATCCTGGTTTTAAAAACTCGGGTTCCTGTAAAAGTGAAATCACTTTCCTTGATGGAGAAAAGGGTGAATTAAAATACCGTGGCTATTCAATTGATGACCTTGCAGATGGTGCTAGCTTTCTTGAAGTAGCTTATTTGTTGATTTTCGGAAAACTTCCGACATCTGACCAACTGAACAAGTTTCAGAGTGATATTCATCAAGAGTCACTGGTTGACGAAGATTTAAAGGCAATTTTAAAGAGTTTCCCACGTAAAGCACACCCCATGGGAGCCTTAGCTTCATTGACCTCAGCTTTAACAGCATTTAATCCAGAATCTGTTGATGTAGACTCTGAAGAAGATATGTACCATGCCATTGTAACCATCATGGCTAAGTTTCCAGTCTTGTGTGCTTGGACACATAGAAAGGTAAAGGGATTACCGTTGAATTACAGCAGCAACGATTTAAATTATGTAGACAACATTGCTCAAATGATGTTCCGCATGCCTAATGGCACTTACACTCCAAGCACAACTGTAAATAGTGCGTTGAATAAATTACTCATTCTTCATGCAGATCATGAGCAAAATTGCTCAACATCAACAGTACGAATTGTTGGTTCATCTCACGCAGGCTTATTTGCTTCTGTTTCTGCAGGTATTTCTGCTCTATGGGGACCTTTGCATGGAGGAGCAAATCAAGCAGTTATTGAAATGTTGGAGGCCATTAAAGCCGATGGTGGAGACACAAAAAAATACATGGCCAAGGCCAAGGATAAAAATGATCCGTTCCGTTTAATGGGCTTTGGACACCGTGTGTATAAAAACTTTGATCCAAGAGCACGCATCATCAAAGTTGCTGCAGACGAAGTATTGAATGAAATGGGAATTGAAGACCCTATCCTAGATATTGCCAAAGGCTTGGAACAAGAAGCCTTGAACGATCCGTATTTTGTGGACCGCAAGCTGTATCCTAATGTTGATTTTTATTCAGGAATCATTTACAGAGCAATGGGTATCCCGACAGAAATGTTTACGGTAATGTTCGCTTTAGGACGTTTGCCCGGTTGGATTGCTCAATGGCGTGAGATGAGAAAGAATAACGAGCCAATTGGTCGTCCAAGACAAATCTACACAGGCGAAGTTGATCTGACGTTTGTGCCGTTAGATAAGCGCTAAAGCTCTTTTGCTTTCGCTAAATTGCGAATCATTCCGTTGAAAATAAAATAGTGGAAGGGCACTAGACTGTACCAGTACAATCTACCCCAAAGTCCACGGGGACGAAAAGTTGCCGTTTGGTAGATGGTTGTTCCAACAATCTTAAATTCAAGCCAGGCCTCTCCAGGCAGTTTCATCTCAGCAAAAAGAAGCAGTCTTTTTTCTTTTTTATCAGCAAGAAGTACGCGCCAAAAGTCCAAGGAATCACCGTTATATATTTTATCTGGATGTGTTCGACCACGTCGTAGTCCAACACCACCATAGAGTTTATCTAAATAGCCGCGTAATTTCCACAAGAAGTTAGCGTAATACCATCCCTGATTTCCACCAATTTTCCAAAGCGCTTTAAAGGTTTGTTCTGGATCGATATTTTCGAGTCTTTGCGCATCTTTTAGCACCCCATATTTGGGAACTTGAATGTAGTCATTGATGTCTTTATTAAGGCGTCCACTAACCATACTGTCTTTCCAACTACTCACTACAGAGTTTTGTTCAATCCGTTTAAAAGCCATTTGGATAGCTTCATCATAGCTGTAAGGTTTAATGGAAAGGATATCTTGCAAACGTTGGTCTGCCGCAACCACTTCCATTTTCATGCTGTCTACTAAACTAACGGCAAGGGTATAGGTTGTGGAGGTGACAAAGTTTAACCAGTAGGAGGACAGTCGGGGTGTCATGATGGGAACAATGACGATCCAATTCCTAAACCCTCTGTTTTTAGTATAGCGATGCAGCATTTCTTTGTAGGTCAAAACGCTTGATCCGCCAATGTCATAACTATCATTCATGCATTTAGGGTGTAATAAGACCCCTGTTAAATATTCCATTACATTTCGAATAGCAATGGGCTGTGATTTTGTTTTGACCCATTTTGGGGTAATCATTAAGGGCAGTTTTTCACATAAATCCCGAATGATTTCAAAAGATGCACTTCCCGAACCTACAATAATCCCGGCACGTAAAACAGTGGAAGGTATACGAGATTTTTTCAAAATGTCTTCCACGTTTTTCCGCGAGGACAGGTGTTTTGAAAGAGCTTTGTCATTCACAATGCCGCTTAAATAAATGATTTGCTTGGCGTTAGTTTTCTCGAGTAGAGAGCAGAAGTTATGCGCACATTTTGCTTCCATAGCTAAGAAATCACCATCGTCAGAAGACATGGAATGAATTAAATAGTAGGCCACATCGATATCTAGAGGAAGAGGGCTGTTGTTCCTAGGGGATAAAAAATCTACAGTTAAAATAGTTACTTTTTCTGCCAAAATACTTGTAATGGACAATCGTTTTGGATCGCGAACTGCACAATACACATCGTGTCCGGCAGCAACCAACTGAGGGAGTAGCCGCATGCCAATATATCCATTTGCCCCTGTAAGAAGTATTTTCATTGGATCATTGTTTATAATTCATCAACAGATGGAGGGGCGTTTTTTACTTTTTGTTCACTCAGTTTTTTAAAAAAGGAATGAATACTTTTAGTATTTGCCAATACTTTTATGGTGTACTGATCTTTGTAAATGGAATATTCTTCCGCCTTCCCTTTGTAGAGCTTCAATTTATAATAGGGAATAACCAGACCATAGGTTTCCAATAAACTCCTAAAATGGACGATAATACCCTTGGGACGTAATTCAACATTGCATTGATTAATGTTTTGGTCTAAAATCAGCAGGTTGTGAATGTCAATAGAGGTATGCGTAATCATCAATTTACCAGAGCCAATGCCGCCCATTGACCAGCGCTCTCTTAGTGTAAACGGTTTTCCAATTAGTTCATCAATTGTATTGCGAATCTTTGGTTCGTTATACGAAATGTTCACCAGCATTTTTTATTTTAAAGATAATGCATCTTCTCCAACAAGGGATATTTTGCCCATTATAATTATCTTTGGCGAAATTCGTTTATGAAAGCACTTTCTGATCAACTATCGCCGGCCATAGCTACTTTTTTAGCCGCTTCCTATACAGTCGACATTACCGACCTTGAATTCCAGCAAACCCGGAAAGAGTTTGCGGGAGACATTACCCTAGTTGTTTTTTCTTTATTGCGTTCCATTAAAGCTAATCCAGTTAGCCTAGGCAATGAAATAGGTGCGTATTTAGTAAGCGAGATTAACTGGGTTACCGATTTTAATGTAGTCAAAGGTTTTTTGAATTTATCGATTGCCGATGAATTTTATGTAGATCAATTGAATCAAATTGCGGCAACGCCCAGTTTTGGTCATTTAGACGCTACTCCTGAAAAAGGTGTTGCCTTGGTAGAATATTCTTCCCCCAACACAAACAAGCCACTCCATTTAGGACATATACGAAATAATCTCTTGGGCTATTCGGTGGCTAAAATTATTGAAGCCAGTGGGCAAGCGGTAGTTAAGACCCAAATCATTAACGATCGGGGAATCCATATTTGTAAGTCCATGGTGGCTTGGCAAAAGTTTGGTAAAGGAACAACTCCTGCAACTGAGGGTATCAAAGGCGATAAATTTGTGGGTAACTACTATGTTCGTTTCGACCAAGAATACAAGAAAGAAATTCAAGTATTAATAGATCGTGGAAGTAGCGAGGATGAGGCCAAGGCCAATGCTCCGTTATTCCTAGAAGCCCAAGCTATGTTGCGTGATTGGGAAGCAGGGGAGCCAACTGTGGTTGACCTGTGGAAGACAATGAATGCATGGGTTTATAAAGGTTTTGATGTAACCTATGCCAATCTTGGTGTTGCATTTGACTCCTTGTATTATGAAAGTGAAACCTATCTCTTAGGTAAAACACTGATCGAAGAAGGTCTTCAGCAAAAAATATTTTTCACCAAAGAAGATGGCTCGGTTTGGATTGATTTAACCGAAGATGGGTTGGATGAGAAACTTTTGTTACGTTCAGACGGAACGGCGGTTTATATGACGCAAGATTTGGGAACGGCCCTTCAGCGTTTTCGCGATAATCCATCGATGCAAGGAATGGTTTATACCGTTGGAAATGAACAGGACTATCATTTCAAGGTGCTGTTTTTAATTCTCCAAAAATTGGGTTATTCTTGGGCCAATTCGCTTCACCATTTGAGTTATGGAATGGTCGACCTGCCGCAAGGTAAAATGAAAAGCCGTGAAGGTACAGTAGTTGACGCCGATGACTTGATGGTAGAAATGAGCCAAACAGCCGCTTCAATTGCGGAGGAGCTGGGGAAATTAGAAGGTATGTCACAAGAAGATAAAACCAGTTTGTATCATACCATTGGTCTTGGAGCTTTAAAGTACTTTATTTTAAAAGTGGATCCCAAAAAGAGAATCTTATTTGATCCTGAAAGTTCAGTTGATTTTGCAGGAAATACGGGCCCTTTTATCCAATATACGTATGCACGCATTCAGTCAATACTCCGTAAAGCCGATTCAGCTCAAAATTCATTCATTGCATTATGCAAGATTGCAGAGAAAGAAAAAGAGATCATAAAGCACTTGATGGAGTACCCTAACTTAATTCAACAAGCTGCTGCTCAATACAGTCCTGCTTTGATTGCAAATTACAGTTATGATTTAGTGAAGTTATTTAATTCTTTTTATCAAAACATCAGTATACTAGGTGAAGAAGATCTGGAGCGAAGAAGTTTTAGGGTAGTGCTAGCACAGCAAGTGTTAAAAGTGCTTAAGCAGAGCACAGGTCTTCTTGGTATTGTTGTTCCCGAGAGAATGTAACTCACAAAAAAAACCGTTCAGAGAACGGTTTTTAATTTCTTTTTCACAAGCTATTTTTATTACAGCTTGAAAGATTTTTATTTAGACGATACAGCTAGGTTGTATACAACTAATCCAAATCCGATTTTGTTGATGGCATCACCAATGTTATAAATAACATCTAGTTGTAATGGAATACCGAAGACAACGCCTTCGCCTCCGTACCAACCAGCAGTACCAGCCATGTAACCAATAGGATAGATTGCCCAACCGATCACAACAAACTTAACAAGTGTATTGTGAGCAGCTTCTACAGCACCTCCTGAAGCTACTGCTAATTTTTTAGCTTCACCTGCTGCGATATCATATACGATAGCGAAGTAAGCAAGACCTGAAATTAATCCCCAGATAGCAGGTTGTGCTCCTGAAGTGTAAACAGCTTCTCCTAAGTATCCAGTAACCAACATGATAACTGAAAGGCCAATCATTCGCCACATCAATTTTCTTGTTGCACCGGCGGCTCTAAGAATTAAATAAAATTCAACACACATTAACGGCACTGTTAAAATCCAGTCCACATAGCGGAAGAATGTTGGTGAAGTTGCATTTGTTGCCCAGTAGTCACGCATGTACCAATAGTGTACAGCAGCGATGAACGTAATCAAACCTGAAATCAAGATTGATGTTCTCCACTTATTGTCAAATGAACTTAGTGAAAGGAAGAAGAACGCTGATGCTGCCATCATTGCCATACAACCTACGAAAAAGGTGAACCCTACATAATCATCTGCTGCCATCGCGGGAACAGAGGATAATAAGCTTAAAAATTTTTCCATAATAGATATAATTATTTGTTTTTGTTTAGGTAAATTTAAAAAAAATTAAACTTACCCACTATATTAAATGTAAAATTTTATGTTTAAAATTGAAAACTTAGTGAATAGAGCTGCTCAAAAATATCAATATCACATTTACACAACAATTGCGTTTATTGTTTTTTCACATATATTAAACTCTTTTGTACAAGCCATTATAGCAGGTTTTATGATCTCTAGTGTGGGTTTAATTCACGGTGCAAACGACCTTCAATTGATCCAAAAAAAAACACAAAAAAAATCAAAAAAAATTTTCCATCAATCACTTTTATTATACATTTTAGTAGTTTTAGTAGGTGTTTTTCTCTTTTATTTCCTTCCAAGCTTTGGTTTATTCTTCTTCATTGTCTTCAGTGCCTTCCATTTTGGAGAGCAGCATTTAGAAAGTAAAGTTGAAACGGGAAGGTCTTCCATCTTCAAATGGCTACTTTACATAAGTTATGGTTGTGCCCTGTTTGGACTACTATTTACCTTACAATGGGAAACAGTACACGCAGTGATTGGTCAAATCTCTGGACAATACATTTCAAAGCAATCAACAAAGCTACTGTTCTTTGCTGGACTTATTGGTTTTCTCCTGGTTGGTTTGTTTTCTCCCGCCCTGCGTAAGTTGTTGTTCTTTGAAACTATGTTACTCCTTCTATTGGGTTTGCTTTTTGCTCGTACCACATTGATATTCGGATTTGGATTTTATTTTGTTGTTTGGCACAGTATACCATCGGTTAAGGATCAATTGAACTTCCTTTATCCGTCAGATTCCATGGGTGCATGGAAATATATAAAGTCCTCTTTACCCTATTGGATTATGTCGCTTATTGGTCTTGTGGGGGTCTATTTCTTTTTCGATATTCAATCTGCTTCCTTTTTGCCTTTGTTCTTTTCTTTTTTGGCTGCGATCACATTTCCTCATACGGTTGTAATGGGGTGGTTGAAACTAAGTGAACAAAAATCCAATGGGCTGGCCGAACAATCCTAAAAATTTCCACAAAATAAAGTACCTTTGTTTTTTCAATAACGCGATATGTTTGATAGCTTAAGTTCCAAATTAGATAAGGCCTTTCAGGTCCTTAAAGGTCACGGTAAGATTACCGAAATTAACGTAGCCGAAACCCTTAAAGAAGTGCGTCGTGCATTACTGGATGCGGATGTTAACTTTAAAATCGCCAAAGATTTTACGACTATAGTAAAAGAAAAAGCTCTAGGACAAGATGTACTGACTACCCTTAATCCAAGTCAATTGATGGTGAAAATCGTCAAAGATGAATTGACGGAATTAATGGGCGCAGAGGCTGTAGGTTTAAATTTATCGTCGAAGCCTTCAATAATATTAATGTCGGGTTTACAAGGATCGGGAAAAACAACCTTGACTGGTAAGCTTGCGCTACATTTAAAAAGTAAAAAAGGGAAAACACCTTTATTGGTGGCCTGTGATGTTTATCGTCCTGCTGCCATTGATCAATTGGGTATTGTTGCTGAGCAAGTGGGAGTACCTATATATGAAGACAGAGAGGAAAAAAATCCGGTTAAAATCGCCTTGGCAGGAATAGCTGCCGCTAAAGCACAAAACTGTGATACGGTCATTGTCGATACTGCTGGACGTTTAGCGGTCGATGAGGTGCTCATGAAAGAGATTTCTAAAATACACAAAGCCATAACGCCAAACGAAACCCTTTTTGTAGTCGATGCAATGACAGGACAAGACGCCGTGAATACGGCAAAAGCCTTTCATGATGTCTTGAACTTTGATGGAGTGGTGCTAACCAAACTCGACGGGGATACCCGTGGGGGGGCAGCGCTTTCCATTAAGACAGTGGTCAATAAGCCCATAAAGTTTATTGGTACAGGAGAGAAAATGGAAGCCCTCGATATTTTCTATCCAGAACGAATGGCCGACCGTATTCTTGGAATGGGGGATGTGGTTTCTTTGGTTGAACGTGCACAACAGCAGTTTGATGAAGAAGAAGCCCGCAAAATCAATAAGAAAATTGCCAAGAACCAATTTGGGTTCGATGATTTCTTGTCGCAAATCCAACAAGTCAAGAAAATGGGGAACATGAAAGACCTCATGGGAATGATCCCTGGAATGGGGAAAGCCATGAAAGGGGTAGACATTGACGACGATGCCTTTAAGTACATAGAAGCCATCATAGGTTCCATGACGCCTAAAGAGCGCAGTCAGCCCGATTTGATTAATGTTAGCCGTAAAAAGCGTATTGCGAAAGGTGCTGGTCGAGACATAAACGAGGTCAATCAAATGATCAAGCAGTTTCACCAGATGAGTAAAATGATGAAAATGATGCAGGGCGGAAAAGGCCGCCAAATGATGCAGATGATGCAAAATATGCGCTAAAAAGAAGAATATGATACGCTTAGACGGGAAAGAAACCTCCAATACTATTAAAGAAGAAATCAAAGATCAGGTAACCGAAATGAAAGCCAAAGGGGAGCGCGTTCCTCACTTAGCTGCCGTTTTAGTGGGGACCGATGGAGCCAGTCTCACCTATGTGGGGAGCAAAGTGCGTTCTTGTGAATACGTTGGTTTTGAATCCACCTTGATTCAATTGGAAGAGACCATAACCGAAGAAGCTTTGTTGGCGCAAATTGACACCTTAAATAAAGACGAGCGTTTGGATGGCTATATTGTACAGTTGCCCCTCCCAAAGCATATCAACGAAGAGAAAATTCTTTTGGCCATTGATCCGAAAAAAGACGTGGATGGTTTTCACCCGGCAAATTTTGGACGAATGGCGCTAGATTTAGACGCCTTTATTCCTGCAACCCCCTTTGGAATTATGCAGTTGTTGGAGCGTTATAAAGTTCCAACATCAGGCAAGCATTGTGTTGTGGTTGGCCGTAGCCATATTGTTGGTCGACCAATCAGTATCTTGATGAGCCAAAAAGGCCCAGCAGGAGATGCTACAGTAACCGTTGCGCACAGTAGAACAAAGAACCTAGCCGAACTAACCAAACAGGCGGATATTATTGTAATGGCCTTAGGAATACCCGAATACTTGACGGCAGACATGGTCAAAGAAGGTGCCGCCATCATAGATGTTGGGATTACCCGTGTTACCGATGAATCGCATCCGAAAGGCTATGTGATTAAAGGCGATGTTGCCTTTGATGAGGTAGCGGCCAAAGCAAGTTACATTACCCCTGTACCCGGAGGTGTCGGACCCATGACCATCGCCATGCTCTTAAAAAACACCCTTTTGGCTAGACAGTGGAATCTAGCGTAGGGTTTTCCATGGCGTTGTAGATTTTCAAGATTAACAAGGCAAAGCTAACGCCAGTAAGAATCAGAATCATGCTCAAAAAACCGTCTGCCGAGAAAGAAAGTCGGATGAGAATGGTGGCGATGATGAAGCCGGTGTTTCGAATGAGTTTTGAATACTGCTCGGTGTAGCGAAACGAAATCAGTAGAATAACTACATCGGCTAAAATCAACAAGGTAAAGAATTGATTGAAAAAGAGGCTGTCGATTTTTCCTACGGCTTGTTGATTGATGGTGTCTATCATCCATTTACCAAAAGTAGATAGTGACATTATTCCTAGCACCAAAAACATACAAACACTCACAATTTTTTTGGAGGATATAAATCGCATTAGATTTGGGTCTTCTGAGGGGCGTTCGGGTAAACGCATTTTATTCTTGTTGAAAAGGAAGATCAATAAAAACAGGAGTAAAAAGCCAAATAAATCTACCATCAATTCTAAATTATGATTGCTGGTCATCCATTCGCCTGCAAGATCCATTTGCGGGATATCTTTGAAGATTTTCCGAATTACAATTAGTGATATTATTTCAAATTGTTTGGAAACACAGGAGGTGAATGAACGGGGTAAATAAAATAGAAGTAAGTAAACCTCGTACACCAAGATCAACGAAAAAGGGGTGTAGATGGCAGAAATTGGATCAGAAAGTAAATCTTGATTGAAAGCAGAAAAAAGTACTATTCCTTGCAATTTTAAACCAATCAACCCTAAGTGAATTAAAAAACCAATTCCGGCTAGTAGCAGAATGATGTTCTCAAATCCTTTGCGGACTTTAGGTGCAAAAACAGTAGCAAAAAGAGTGTTGAAACGAGCGCGGATTGTATTCATTTAGGTGGCAAACAATTGATTAATGTGTTTAAAGCTTTTGAACTCTAACGCATTGCCCGAGGGGTCATAGAAAAACATCGTTAGTTGTTCTCCAGGGAGGCCTTCGAAACGAAGGTAGGGGGCAATTTGAAATTCAATGTTTAGGTCCATCAATTTTTGACTAAAAGTTTGGAACACTTCCCAGTCTAAAACAACCCCAAAGTGGGAAATAGGTACGGTTTTACCATCCACTTCATTGAAGTGTTTTAGGCCTTTGTGCGTTTTGTCCTCATGCAAGACAAGCTGATGTCCAAAAAAATTATAGTCCGCCCATTCATTGCTCGAGCGTCCGGGAATACACCCCAAAACGTTTTCATAGAAACGTTGACAAGCTTTTAAGTCATTCACAGGAATAGCTAAATGAAAAGGAGTTAATTCTGCCATACGTAAAGGTAAACAATTTTTAATGGAGGGCATTTAGAAAGTCTTATCTTTGCCGTTCTATGGATAAAATTAACGCTCTAGATGTAGCCGCAGGAACCGCTTTACCTTTAATGGAAGCTTTTTATACCCTCCAAGGAGAAGGATTTCACAAAGGTAGTGCAGCCTATTTCATTCGCATTGGTGGATGTGATGTGGGATGTCATTGGTGTGATGTAAAAGAAAGTTGGGATGCCGACAAGCATCCGCCAACGGCCATAAATGCCATTGTAGAAGAAGCACATCGCTATTCTAAGACCATCGTTGTTACGGGTGGAGAACCATTGATGTGGGACATGAATCCCTTGACCAATGTATTGAAAGCAAAGGGAATGAATGTTCATATTGAAACTTCGGGAGCTTATGCCTTGACCGGACATTGGGACTGGTTTTGTCTTTCGCCTAAAAAGAACAAACTGCCCACGCCAGAAGCTGCTGCTAGAGCAGATGAATTAAAGGTGATTGTATACAATAAAGATGATTTCCGTTTTGCAGAAGAACAGGCCGAAACTGTCAGCGAGAATTGTGTCTTGTACCTTCAGCCCGAGTGGAGTAAGCGCAAACAAATGATGCCGTTGATGGTAGATTATGTTCTAGAAAATCCGCAATGGAAAGTGTCTTTACAAACACATAAATACCTCAAGATTCCATAGAGGTTAGGCACGCAAGATAATCTTCGTTTTCTCCGTCCATTATTTTTTTACAGTCAAAACCGGCCAATGGAGCTAACTCGTTGAGGTTTTCGTAGTCAAGGTATAACCATGGGAATTCTTCAGTGCTTCCTTTATAGCTAATGCCATAATCTACTTCACCATAATAGCGTTCGTCATTTAGCCAATTTTCTTGATCCTCTTCATCAAATAAATAAATCAGGTTAGAAGAATCTAAAAGAATCTGTGCTTTGGGGTTCATCAAACTTTTTAGATGAATCAATAAAGGGTAAACGCCTTTGAGTGTCATGGCTATACCAAGTCCATTCATTAGCAATAATAAAGTATCAAATTTTTCGGCTGAATAATCCATGATGGAGGTGCAAACAGTTTTGTCTACTCCTCTTGATTTGGCCACTGAGATTGCCCCACTCGAAACATCTAGTCCGGTGACATCTATATTGCGTTTGTTTTGAATGTATAAACTGTGGCTTCCACTACCACAGCCAATGTCCAATGTTTTTCCTCGACTCAATTCAATGGCTTTTTGTTCAAGCTTTGGCATACCCGCATAGTCTCTAAAAAAATAGGAAAGGGGTACAGGATCTTCCTCAGTTAGGTTGGTCCAAGTAATGATTTCTTGTTTTTCTGGATTATGGTAATAATCTGCTAAAGCTTTTCCAAAGAGGTCATTCAAAATACTGTAGTTTTGTGTAAAATTAATTTGCATGCGCGATCGATTAGAGCAACTGCCGCAACAGGTCAAAGATACGGCAAGCCAAACCAAAAAGTTTTTTCAAAAGCTAAAAAAACGTCCACCCAAAAAATTGGATGAAGTTACCCTTGAGATACACGAAGAAGTTTTTGCTACAACCAATTGCATGGACTGTGCAAATTGTTGCAAGACCACAGGTCCCTTGTTTGAACGAAAAGATATTGGTCGAATCGCAAAGTATTTGCGCATGAAGTCAGCGCAATTTGAAGCAAATTATTTACGTGTAGACGAAGACAATGATTGGGTTTTGCAAATCGTTCCCTGCCCATTTTTGGCCGAAGACAACGCCTGTTCCATTTATGATGTTCGCCCGAAAGCTTGTCGAGAATTTCCCCATACAGATCGACCAAAAATTCATCAAATTGCTTCTCTTACGCAGAAAAATATTGCTGTTTGCCCTGCAGCTTTTAGCATTGTTGAAAAAATGAAAGAGCGGCTGTCTTAATTGGGGTAAAGAAAGTAGTTGGATCGGGTTTTTTTAAAGTTTGAAAGTTGAGGTTCCCAGCTTTCTCGTATAGCTTTTTCTGACCAGCCATTTTGAATTTGTTCTTCCAGAGATTTTGTTCCAGCTAGTTTAACGAACCTTGCGCTGAAGAAGTTTTCTTTATCGGGATAATCTGCATAAGCTTTCATTAGCCATTTCAATTCCAGTCGATTTAATTTTGGATGGCTGGACAAGTCTACCCCAAAGCACTTATCTCCCGCTAGTTTGGGTTTTTTTGCGCCAAAATTTGGTTGTGGGATAAACGAATAATCACCCTTGAATGATGGGTGTCCATATCCTTGAAATTGCTTTTCTGTACCCCGTCCAATACTCACAGGAGTTTGCTCAAATAGACAAAGACTTGGGTATAGGTTTATTGCTTGCGCATTAGGTAAATTGGGGGAGGGACGTAGGGGTAAATCATAGGGGGTTTGATGGGTGTATCCTTGGTTTTTCACGACCGTTAATTGACACTGAACTTGATTGTTTAACCATTTTTCTCCATTGATCATTTTGGCAAATTCACCAAGGGTTAAGCCGTGGACAATGGGAATGTTGTGTTTTCCCAAATAACCTTTAAAAGCATCTTCCATGACAGGTCCGTCGACATAGTGTCCATTGGGGTTTGGTCGATCCAAAAGAATCATTGGTGTGTTGTTTTCTCCACAGGCCTCCATGACCAAATGAAGTGTAGAAAGGTAGGTGTAAAAGCGGGCGCCAACATCTTGTAAATCAAAGAGAATTAGGTCAATTTCTTTGAGGTATTCTGGACGAGGCTTTCTGTTTTTTCCATGTAAGGAAACAATGGGGATTTGCGTTAATGAATCTACTTCATCCCGAATAAGTGCGCCATTGTCTTCACGGCTACGGAAACCGTGTTCTGGTGCGAAAATTGAGACAATGTTGATTCCATGGGCTTTCAAGGAATCGATTAAATGTACCGCGTTTTTTTGGGTGTAGATTTGGCTTGCCGCATGGGCTACTACGCCAACTTTTTTTCCTTTCAGCAAAGGTATATAGCTTCCGATATCTTGTGCGCCAGGCATAACCTGGGCTTGCAAAGGCATTATAGTGCATATGGCTGTTAAAAACCCTAATAAAAATGTATTTTTGAGGAAACTGAAAGGAAGCATCTCTTGAATTTTGAATTTTTCTTAGCGCGCAGAATGCGAACTTCGTCTATTAACGAAAGTACGGTTTCAGGACGAATTATAAAAATCGCTGTACTTGCCATTGCAATTGGTTTAGTCATGATGTTGGTCGCCATAGGAACCAGCTTGGGTTTACAGCGTGAAATAAAAGCCAAAACCATTGCTTTGAGTGGAGATTTACGTATCGCTCCTTTTGAAAACAATAATTCTTCATTATCAGTACGCCCTATCCATTCGGATGAAGTTACACCAACGATTGAATCGAATATTCAAACCATAAAACACGCTTATCCGTTTGTTACTAAAGGGGTGTTGTTAAAGACCAAGAATGAATTTGAGGGAGCAATTTTAAAGGGAGTTTCTCAGCATTTTCCCTGGGAAGAATTATCTTCCTACTTGAAGAAAGGCGCTTTTCCTTCGTTTGAGGGAGCTATTTCAAAAGAAATGCTGCTTTCGGTTTCCCTTGCTCGGAAATTGAATTTAAACATAGGGGACCGTGTTTCTGCTTATTTTCAAAGTCAAGAAGAAGGTCGTTTACCAAGGATTCGTTATTTTATTCTATCGGCTACCTTTCAGACGGGTTTTCCTGATTTTGATGATAATTACGCTTTTGTCGATATGCGCCATTTGCAAAAACTGAATGGATGGGATGAAGATCAAATGGGCGGTTATGAAGTTTTTTTAAATGATGACAGCGACACTTCAGTTTTTGCTGAGAACGTCTATGCTGCCTTGCCTCCGCATATTGATGTTCAGACGGTAGATCAGTTGTATCAGGGTATTTTTGATTGGATTGCTTTGTTTGATTTTAATGTTTTGATCATTTTAATGGTCATGATCTTGGTGGGAACACTCAATATGGCAACAGCATTGTTGGTTTTGATTATCGAACGTTCCCGTATGATTGGAGTGCTCAAAGCCTTGGGAGCAACAACTGCGCAGGTGCAAAAAATATTTTTATTCAATGCTGCCTATATCATAGCAAAAGGGTTGCTATGGGGAAATGGCTTAGGCTTACTTCTTTTGTTTAGCCAAGTTAAATGGCAGTGGATGCAGTTGGATCCAGCGACTTATTTTGTCTCTAGCGTACCTGTATACTTACCCCTGCATTACATTTTGGGATTGAATGTTTTAGTGCTAACCATCTGTGTTGGCTTATTGTGGATTCCCTCAAGAATTGTTGGAGGAATTGAGCCGTCACGTGTACTGCGTTTCCGGTAGATTTTCCCAAGTGTTTCCTGTCTTTTGTAGATTTCAAATTGTAACTTTGTAATCATATTCGTATTTATGCATTACGCCAACAATATTTTGGGTACAATAGGGGATACACCCCTTGTCCGTTTGAATAAAATTACTGTAGAAGTTAACGGTTTGGTATTGGCCAAATTGGAGAGTTTTAACCCAGGGAATTCTGTCAAAGATCGCATGGCCTTGAAAATGGTTGAAGATGCAGAAAAAGACGGTAGGTTAAAACCGGGGGGAACTATTGTTGAAGGAACCTCTGGTAACACAGGAATGGGGTTGGCTTTGGCAGCAATTGTAAAAGGATACAAACTCATTTGTGTTTCGACCGACAAACAATCCAAAGAAAAATTTGATGTTTTAAGAGCAGTAGGAGCTGAGGTTATTGTTTGTCCAACAGATGTTGCGCCAGATGACCCACGATCTTACTATTCAACCTCAAAGCGAATAGGTGCGGAGACGCCCAATGCATGGTATGTCAATCAATATGATAATCCTTCCAATGCCCAAGCGCACTATGAGCAAACCGGTCCAGAAATCTGGGAACAAACCGATGGAAAAATCACCCATTTTTTGGTGGGTGTAGGAACGGGAGGAACGATTTCTGGTGTGGCTAAATTTTTAAAAGAAAAAAACCCAAACATAAAAATTTGGGGAATTGACACCTATGGGTCCGTATTTAAAAAATACCATGAAACTGGAATCTTTGATGAGAATGAAATTTACCCTTACATCACTGAGGGAATTGGAGAAGATATTTTACCCGAGAATGTTGATTTCTCGCTAATTGATCATTTTGAAAAAGTAACAGATAAAGATGCGGCTGTTTACACGCGTAGATTGGCTAAAGAAGAAGGAATCTTTGCGGGAAATTCTTGTGGAGCCGCCATTAAAGGTTTGTTGCAGCTGAAACATAACTTTGATAATGAGGATGTTATTGTTGTTTTATTGCATGATTCTGGTTCTCGCTATATTGGAAAAATGTACAATGATGACTGGATGAAAGCGCAGAAGTTTATTTGAAACCCCTTAATTTCATTAAGGTTAAACATGATTTATTCACAATATTTGTATAATTTAGACGTTCAGAGTTTGATAAGTAACGTAGATTGAAAAAGATAGTAGGTTTTTATACTAAGCATTACCTTGTATTGCTCGGGTTTTTTATGTGCTCAGCCATTGGTTGGGGGCAGAAGGCTGTAGATCTTCGAACAAACAATATTAATCAAATACTGACTCCTATTCCTAGCAATAGGCAATATTGTGTTGAGGTTGGTTCTAATTTAACTTTTCAAGTCAATAACGAATCAATAGGTTCTGGAAATATCCTTGATATCGGAGTTAATACTCTTGTAGTAACCCTAACGATATCAAGTAATACTTTTGCTTTAACCGGAACCTCCACTGCAGTAGCTACTTTTACCTCTGCAGCCACATCTAATGCAACAGCTACACGTTATATTATTCCAGGAGGTGTCGCCTCTTTTAATTGGCCAACCACACTATTATTTAATGAGACTGGTACAACAACCATAGACATTGAGATTGCCGCCAATGGAAATAATGATCCTGATTCGACCAACAATTCAGTTACTTATGAATTAGGTATATTGGCCAATCCCAATACTCCTGTTCTGAGTACAAATTATGGTTCTACGAGCACAGTTGAGATTTGTACAGGTGATGCGATTACCTTCTTTGCCAATGGAACAGTAGCCTCGTCTACTCACGAGTTTTTCATTAATAGTATCAGTATCCAGAATAGCTCGACCCAGAGTTTTGATCCAGCGGATTATAGTTTAGTTATTGCTAATGGAGATATTATCGATGTAATAGCAAGTACATCAGTGGCTAGTTGTAGTACTCGCGGGGCAAGTATCACGATTCAAACCAACGCGATAAGTACAGTAGGAACAATTAGTGCTGCAAGTATAACGGCCTGTTCGAGTGACTTAATACCCGCCTTAACGGGTACTGCAGGTGTAGCCTCAGGAACGGTAAGTTACCAGTGGACGAGCCGTAATCAGACCACGAGCGTTTTTGGGCCTATTTTGGGTGCCACGCTACAGAACTACACGCCAACGTCATTATTAGGGACCGATACCTTCTTCCAGCGAATAACGATAAGCGATACTGGAACCACCACATGTAATGACTTAAGTAATGTAATTGAGATTAAGGTTATTCCGCTTCCAGCAGCGAGTATCACCACCAATATCAACGGAGTTGTTTTGGGAGGAGGATCCACAGCGACGACTTGTTCTTCAGAGACAGTGACCTTTATCGCCGCACCAGTAGCAGGAGCATCCTATGCCTTTTTGATAGATGGTGCAATTGTACGGGCTAGAGCAGATAGCAATGTATATACGACCACTGCATTGATTGCAGGCCAGCAAGTAGCTGTACGTGTGTTTGATCAATTGGTAGCGTTAGCCCCAGCGGGTTGTAGTGCAGATTCAGCGAGTATTACTATAGCCGTTACGCCAGTACCAACGGTAACAGTAACCTCTACGGTCTTTGGCAATGAGATTTGTGCAGGTGATGCGGTTACCTTCTTTGCCAATGGAAGTGTAGGCGGTGCGAATTACGAGTTCTTTGTTAACAGTATTAGTATCCAGAATAGCTCGACCCAAAGTTTTGATCCAGCGGATTATGCTATATTACTCACGGGAGTAAATACTATCGATGTAATAGCAAGTACATTAGTGGCTAGTTGTAGTACTGCTGGAGCAAGTATCACGGTTCAAACCAACGCGATAAGTACAGTAGGAACAATTAGTGCTGCAAGTATAACGGCCTGTTCGAGTGACTTAATACCCGCCTTAACGGGTACTGCAGGTGTAGCCTCAGGAACGGTAAGTTACCAGTGGACGAGCCGTAATCAGACCACGAGCGTTTTTGGGCCTATTTTGGGTGCCACGCTACAGAACTACACGCCAACATCATTATTAGGGACCGATACCTTCTTCCAGCGAATAACGATAAGCGATACTGGAACCACCACATGTAATGACTTAAGTAATGTAATTGAGATTAAGGTTATTCCGCTTCCAGCAGCGAGTATCACCACCAATATCAACGGAGTTGTTTTGGGAGGAGGATCCACAGCGACGACTTGTTCTTCAGAGACAGTGACCTTTATCGCCGCACCAGTAGCAGGAGCATCCTATGCCTTTTTGATAGATGGTGCAATTGTACGGGCTAGAGCAGATAGTAATGTATATACGACCACTGCATTGATTGCAGGCCAGCAAGTAGCTGTACGTGTGTTTGATCAATTGGTAGCGTTAGCCCCAGCGGGTTGTAGTGCAGATTCAGCGAGTATTACTATAGCCGTTACGCCAGTACCAACGGTAACAGTAACCTCTACGGCCATTGGCCTTTTTGGCAATGAGATTTGTACAGGTGATGCGGTTACCTTCTTTGCCAATGGAAGTGTAGGCGGTGCGAATTACGAGTTCTTTATTAACAGTATTAGTATCCAGAGTAGCTCGACCCAGAGTTTTGATCCAGCGGATTATAGTTTAGTTATTGCTAATGGAGATATTATTGATGTAATAGCAAGTACATCAGTGGCTAGTTGTAGTACTGCTGGAGCAAGTATCACGATTCAAACCAACGCGATAAGTACAGTAGGAACAATTAGTGCTGCAAGTATAACGGCCTGTTCGAGTGACTTAATACCCGCCTTAACGGGTACTGCAGGTGTAGCCTCAGGAACGGTAAGTTACCAGTGGACGAGCCGTAATCAGACCACGAGCGTTTTTGGGCCTATTTTGGGTGCCACGCTACAGAACTACACGCCAACGTCATTATTAGGGACCGATACCTTCTTCCAGCGAATAACGATAAGCGATACTGGAACCACCACATGTAATGACTTAAGTAATGTAATTGAGATTAAGGTTATTCCGCTTCCAGCAGCGAGTATCACCACCAATATCAACGGAGTTGTTTTGGGAGGAGGATCCACAGCGACGACTTGTTCTTCAGAGACAGTGACCTTTATCGCCGCACCAGTAGCAGGAGCATCCTATGCCTTTTTGATAGATGGTGCAATTGTACGGGCTAGAGCAGATAGTAATGTATATACGACCACTGCATTGATTGCAGGCCAGCAAGTAGCTGTACGTGTGTTTGATCAATTGGTAGCGTTAGCCCCAGCGGGTTGTAGTGCAGATTCAGCGAGTATTACTATAGCCGTTACGCCAGTACCAACGGTAACAGTAACCTCTACGGCCATTGGCCTTTTTGGCAATGAGATTTGTACAGGTGATGCGGTTACCTTCTTTGCCAATGGAAGTGTAGGCGGTGCGAATTACGAGTTCTTTATTAACAGTATTAGTATCCAGAGTAGCTCGACCCAGAGTTTTGATCCAGCGGATTATAGTTTAGTTATTGCTAATGGAGATATTATTGATGTAATAGCAAGTACATCAGTGGCTAGTTGTAGTACTGCTGGAGCAAGTATCACGATTCAAACCAACGCGATAAGTACAGTAGGAACAATTAGTGCTGCAAGTATAACGGCCTGTTCGAGTGACTTAATACCCGCCTTAACGGGTACTGCAGGTGTAGCCTCAGGAACGGTAAGTTACCAGTGGACGAGCCGTAATCAGACCACGAGCGTTTTTGGGCCTATTTTGGGTGCCACGCTACAGAACTACACGCCAACGTCATTATTAGGGACCGATACCTTCTTCCAGCGAATAACGATAAGCGATACTGGAACCAGCACATGTAATGACTTAAGTAATGTAATTGAGATTAAGGTTATTCCGCTTCCAGCAGCGAGTATCACCACCAATATCAACGGAGTTGTTTTGGGAGGAGGATCCACAGCGACGACTTGTTCTTCAGAGACAGTGACCTTTATCGCCGCACCAGTAGCAGGAGCATCCTATGCCTTTTTGATAGATGGTGCAATTGTACGGGCTAGAGCAGATAGCAATGTATATACGACCACTGCATTGATTGCAGGCCAGCAAGTAGCTGTACGTGTGTTTGATCAATTGGTAGCGTTAGCCCCAGCGGGTTGTAGTGCAGATTCAGCGAGTATTACTATAGCCGTTACGCCAGTACCAACGGTAACAGTAACCTCTACGGCCATTGGCCTTTTTGGCAATGAGATTTGTACAGGTGATGCGGTTACCTTCTTTGCCAATGGAAGTGTAGGCGGTGCGAATTACGAGTTCTTTGTTAACAGTATTAGTATCCAGAGTAGCTCGACCCAGAGTTTTGATCCAGCGGATTATAGTTTAGTTATTGCTAATGGAGATATTATTGATGTAATAGCAAGTACATCAGTGGCTAGTTGTAGTACTGCTGGAGCAAGTATCACGATTCAAACCAACGCGATAAGTACAGTAGGAACAATTAGTGCTGCAAGTATAACGGCCTGTTCGAGTGACTTAATACCCGCCTTAACGGGTACTGCAGGTGTAGCCTCAGGAACGGTAAGTTACCAGTGGACGAGCCGTGATCAGACCACGAGCGTTTTTGGGCCTATTTTGGGTGCCACGCTACAGAACTACACGCCAACGTCATTATTAGGGACCGATACCTTCTTCCAGCGAATAACGATAAGCGATACTGGAACCACCACATGTAATGACTTAAGTAATGTAATTGAGATTAAGGTTATTCCGCTTCCAGCAGCGAGTATCACCACCAATATCAACGGAGTTGTTTTGGGAGGAGGATCCACAGCGACGACTTGTTCTTCAGAGACAGTGACCTTTATCGCCGCACCAGTAGCAGGAGCATCCTATGCCTTTTTGATAGATGGTGCAATTGTACGGGCTAGAGCAGATAGTAATGTATATACGACCACTGCATTGATTGCAGGCCAGCAAGTAGCTGTACGTGTGTTTGATCAATTGGTAGCGTTAGCCCCAGCGGGTTGTAGTGCAGATTCAGCGAGTATTACTATAGCCGTTACGCCAGTACCAACGGTAACAGTAACCTCTACGGCCATTGGCCTTTTTGGCAATGAGATTTGTACAGGTGATGCGGTTACCTTCTTTGCCAATGGAAGTGTAGGCGGTGCGAATTACGAGTTCTTTATTAACAGTATTAGTATCCAGAGTAGCTCGACCCAGAGTTTTGATCCAGCGGATTATAGTTTAGTTATTGCTAATGGAGATATTATTGATGTAATAGCAAGTACATCAGTGGCTAGTTGTAGTACTGCTGGAGCAAGTATCACGGTTCAAACCAACGCGATAAGTACAGTAGGAACAATTAGTGCTGCAAGTATAACGGCCTGTTTGAGTGACTTAATACCCGCCTTAACGGGTACTGCAGGTGTAGCCTCAGGAACGGTAAGTTACCAGTGGACGAGCCGTAATCAGACCACGAGCGTTTTTGGGCCTATTTTGGGTGCCACGCTACAGAACTACACTCCAACGTCATTATTAGGGACCGATACCTTCTTCCAGCGAATAACGATAAGCGATACTGGAACCACCACATGTAATGACTTAAGTAATGTAATTGAGATTAAGGTTATTCCGCTTCCAGCAGCGATTATCACCACCAATATCAACGGAGTTATTTTGGGAGGAGGATCCACAGCGACGACTTGTTCTTCAGAGACAGTGACCTTTATCGCCGCACCAGTAGCAGGAGCATCCTATGCCTTTTTGATAGATGGTGCAATTGTACGGGCTAGAGCAGATAGTAATGTATATACGACCACTGCATTGATTGCAGGCCAGCAAGTAGCTGTACGTGTGTTTGATCAATTGGTAGCGTTAGCCCCAGCGGGTTGTAGTGCAGATTCAGCGAGTATTACTATAGCCGTTACGCCAGTACCAACGGTAACAGTAACCTCTACGGCCATTGGCCTTTTTGGCAATGAGATTTGTACAGGTGATGCGGTTACCTTCTTTGCCAATGGAAGTGTAGGCGGTGCGAATTACGAGTTCTTTATTAACAGTATTAGTATCCAGAGTAGCTCGACCCAGAGTTTTGATCCAGCGGATTATAGTTTAGTTATTGCTAATGGAGATATTATTGATGTAATAGCAAGTACATCAGTGGCTAGTTGTAGTACTGCTGGAGCAAGTATCACGGTTCAAACCAACGCGATAAGTACAGTAGGAACAATTAGTGCTGCAAGTATAACGGCCTGTTTGAGTGACTTAATACCCGCCTTAACGGGTACTGCAGGTGTAGCCTCAGGAACGGTAAGTTACCAGTGGACGAGCCGTGATCAGACCACGAGCGTTTTTGGGCCTATTTTGGGTGCCACGCTACAGAACTACACGCCAACATCATTATTAGGGACCGATACCTTCTTCCAGCGAATAACGATAAGCGATACTGGAACCACCACATGTAATGACTTAAGTAATGTAATTGAGATTAAGGTTATTCCGCTTCCAGCAGCGAGTATCACCACCAATATCAACGGAGTTATTTTGGGAGGAGGATCCACAGCGACCATTTGTTCTTCAGAGACAGTGACTTTTATCGCCGCACCAGTAGCAGGAGCATCCTATGCCTTTTTGATAGATGGTGCAATTGTACGGGCTAGAGCAGATAGCAATGTATATACGACCACTGCATTGATTGCAGGCCAGCAAGTAGCTGTACGTGTGTTTGATCAATTGGTAGCGTTAGCCCCAGCGGGTTGTAGTGCAGATTCAGCGAGTATTACTATAGCCGTTACGCCAGTACCAACGGTAACAGTAACCTCTACGGTCTTTGGCAATGAGATTTGTGCAGGTGATGCGGTTACCTTCTTTGCCAATGGAAGTGTAGGCGGTGCGAATTACGAGTTCTTTATTAACAGTATTAGTATCCAGAGTAGCTCGACCCAGAGTTTTGATCCAGCGGATTATAGTTTAGTTATTGCTAATGGAGATATTATTGATGTAATAGCAAGTACATTAGTGGCTAGTTGTAGTACTGCTGGAGCAAGTATCACGGTTCAAACCAACGCGATAAGTACAGTAGGAACAATTAGTGCTGCAAGTATAACGGCCTGTTCGAGTGACTTAATACCCGCCTTAACGGGTACTGCAGGTGTAGCCTCAGGAACGGTAAGTTACCAGTGGACGAGCCGTGATCAGACCACGAGCGTTTTTGGGCCTATTTTGGGTGCCACGCTACAGAACTACACGCCAACATCATTATTAGGGACCGATACCTTCTTCCAGCGAATAACGATAAGCGATACTGGAACCACCACATGTAATGACTTAAGTAATGTAATTGAGATTAAGGTTATTCCGCTTCCAGCAGCGAGTATCACCACCAATATCAACGGAGTTATTTTGGGAGGAGGATCCACAGCGACCATTTGTTCTTCAGAGACAGTGACTTTTATCGCCGCACCAGTAGCAGGAGCATCCTATGCCTTTTTGATAGATGGTGCAATTGTACGGGCTAGAGCAGATAGCAATGTATATACGACCACTGCATTGATTGCAGGCCAGCAAGTAGCTGTACGTGTGTTTGATCAATTGGTAGCGTTAGCCCCAGCGGGTTGTAGTGCAGATTCAGCGAGTATTACTATAGCCGTTACGCCAGTACCAACGGTAACAGTAACCTCTACGGTCTTTGGCAATGAGATTTGTGCAGGTGATGCGGTTACCTTCTTTGCCAATGGAAGTGTAGGCGGTGCGAATTACGAGTTCTTTATTAACAGTATTAGTATCCAGAGTAGCTCGACCCAGAGTTTTGATCCAGCGGATTATAGTTTAGTTATTGCTAATGGAGATATTATTGATGTAATAGCAAGTACATTAGTGGCTAGTTGTAGTACTGCTGGAGCAAGTATCACGGTTCAAACCAACGCGATAAGTACAGTAGGAACAATTAGTGCTGCAAGTATAACGGCCTGTTTGAGTGACTTAATACCCGCCTTAACGGGTACTGCAGGTGTAGCCTCAGGAACGGTAAGTTACCAGTGGACGAGCCGTGATCAGACCACGAGCGTTTTTGGGCCTATTTTGGGTGCCACGCTACAGAACTACACGCCAACGTCATTATTAGGGACCGATACCTTCTTCCAGCGAATAACGATAAGCGATACTGGAACCACCACATGTAATGACTTAAGTAATGTAATTGAGATTAAGGTTATTCCGCTTCCAGCAGCGATTATCACCACCAATATCAACGGAGTTATTTTGGGAGGAGGATCCACAGCGACCATTTGTTCTTCAGAGACAGTGACTTTTATCGCCGCACCAGTAGCAGGAGCATCCTATGCCTTTTTGATAGATGGTGCAATTGTACGGGCTAGAGCAGATAGCAATGTATATACGACCACTGCATTGATTGCAGGCCAGCAAGTAGCTGTACGTGTGTTTGATCAATTGGTAGCGTTAGCCCCAGCGGGTTGTAGTGCAGATTCAGCGAGTATTACTATAGCCGTTACGCCAGTACCAACGGTAACAGTAACCTCTACGGTCTTTGGCAATGAGATTTGTGCAGGTGATGCGGTTACCTTCTTTGCCAATGGAAGTGTAGGCGGTGCGAATTACGAGTTCTTTATTAACAGTATTAGTATCCAGAGTAGCTCGACCCAGAGTTTTGATCCAGCGGATTATAGTTTAGTTATTGCTAATGGAGATATTATTGATGTAATAGCAAGTACATTAGTGGCTAGTTGTAGTACTGCTGGAGCAAGTATCACGGTTCAAACCAACGCGATAAGTACAGTAGGAACAATTAGTGCTGCAAGTATAACGGCCTGTTTGAGTGACTTAATACCCGCCTTAACGGGTACTGCAGGTGTAGCCTCAGGAACGGTAAGTTACCAGTGGACGAGCCGTAATCAGACCACGAGCGTTTTTGGGCCTATTTTGGGTGCCACGCTACAGAACTACACTCCAACGTCATTATTAGGGACCGATACCTTCTTCCAGCGAATAACGATAAGCGATACTGGAACCACCACATGTAATGACTTAAGTAATGTAATTGAGATTAAGGTTATTCCGCTTCCAGCAGCGATTATCACCACCAATATCAACGGAGTTGTTTTGGGAGGAGGATCCACAGCGACCATTTGTTCTTCAGAGACAGTGACTTTTATCGCCGCACCAGTAGCAGGAGCATCCTATGCCTTTTTGATAGATGGTGCAATTGTACGGGCTAGAGCAGATAGCAATGTATATACGACCACTGCATTGATTGCAGGCCAGCAAGTAGCTGTACGTGTGTTTGATCAATTGGTAGCGTTAGCCCCAGCGGGTTGTAGTGCAGATTCAGCGAGTATTACTATAGCCGTTACGCCAGTACCAACGGTAACAGTAACCTCTACGGTCTTTGGCAATGAGATTTGTGCAGGTGATGCGGTTACCTTCTTTGCCAATGGAAGTGTAGGCGGTGCGAATTACGAGTTCTTTATTAACAGTATTAGTATCCAGAATAGCTCGACCCAAAGTTTTGATCCAGCGGATTATGCTATATTACTCACGGGAGTAAATACTATCGATGTAATAGCAAGTACATCAGTGGCTAGCTGTAGTACTGCTGGAGCAAGTATCACGGTTCAAACCAACGCGATAAGTACAGTAGGAACAATTAGTGCTGCAAGTATAACGGCCTGTTTGAGTGACTTAATACCCGCCTTAACGGGTACTGCAGGTGTAGCCTCAGGAACGGTAAGTTACCAGTGGACGAGTCGTGATCAGACCACGAGCGTTTTTGGGCCTATTTTGGGTGCCACGCTACAGAACTACACGCCAACGTCATTATTAGGGACCGATACCTTCTTCCAGCGAATAACGATAAGCGATACTGGAACCACCACATGTAATGACTTAAGTAATGTAATTGAGATTAAGGTTATTCCGCTTCCAGCAGCGATTATCACCACCAATATCAACGGAGTTGTTTTGGGAGGAGGATCCACAGCGACCATTTGTTCTTCAGAGACAGTGACCTTTATCGCCGCACCAGTAGCAGGAGCATCCTATGCCTTTTTGATAGATGGTGCAATTGTACGGGCTAGAGCAGATAGTAATGTATATACGACCACTGCATTGATTGCAGGCCAGCAAGTAGCTGTACGTGTGTTTGATCAATTGGTAGCGTTAGCCCCAGCGGGTTGTAGTGCAGATTCAGCGAGTATTACTATAGCCGTTACGCCAGTACCAACGGTAACAGTAACCTCTACGGTCTTTGGCAATGAGATTTGTGCAGGTGATGCGGTTACCTTCTTTGCCAATGGAAGTGTAGGCGGTGCGAATTACGAGTTCTTTGTTAACAGTATTAGTATCCAGAATAGCTCGACCCAAAGTTTTGATCCAGCGGATTATGCTATATTACTCACGGGAGTAAATACTATCGATGTAATAGCAAGTACATCAGTGGCTAGCTGTAGTACTGCTGGAGCAAGTATCACGGTTCAAACCAACGCGATAAGTACAGTAGGAACAATTAGTGCTGCAAGTATAACGGCCTGTTTGAGTGACTTAATACCCGCCTTAACGGGTACTGCAGGTGTAGCCTCAGGAACGGTAAGTTACCAGTGGACGAGTCGTGATCAGACCACGAGCGTTTTTGGGCCTATTTTGGGTGCCACGCTACAGAACTACACGCCAACGTCATTATTAGGGACCGATACCTTCTTCCAGCGAATAACGATAAGCGATACTGGAACCACCACATGTAATGACTTAAGTAATGTAATTGAGATTAAGGTTATTCCGCTTCCAGCAGCGATTATCACCACCAATATCAACGGAGTTGTTTTGGGAGGAGGATCCACAGCGACCATTTGTTCTTCAGAGACAGTGACCTTTATCGCCGCACCAGTAGCAGGAGCATCCTATGCCTTTTTGATAGATGGTGCAATTGTACGGGCTAGAGCAGATAGTAATGTATATACGACCACTGCATTGATTGCAGGCCAGCAAGTAGCTGTACGTGTGTTTGATCAATTGGTAGCGTTAGCCCCAGCGGGTTGTAGTGCAGATTCAGCGAGTATTACTATAGCCGTTACGCCAGTACCAACGGTAACAGTAACCTCTACGGTCTTTGGCAATGAGATTTGTGCAGGTGATGCGGTTACCTTCTTTGCCAATGGAAGTGTAGGCGGTGCGAATTACGAGTTCTTTGTTAACAGTATTAGTATCCAGAATAGCTCGACCCAAAGTTTTGATCCAGCGGATTATGCTATATTACTCACGGGAGTAAATACTATCGATGTAATAGCAAGTACATCAGTGGCTAGCTGTAGTACTGCTGGAGCAAGTATCACGGTTCAAACCAACGCGATAAGTACAGTAGGAACAATTAGTGCTGCAAGTATAACGGCCTGTTTGAGTGACTTAATACCCGCCTTAACGGGTACTGCAGGTGTAGCCTCAGGAACGGTAAGTTACCAGTGGACGAGTCGTGATCAGACCACGAGCGTTTTTGGGCCTATTTTGGGTGCCACGCTACAGAACTACACGCCAACGTCATTATTAGGGACCGATACCTTCTTCCAGCGAATAACGATAAGCGATACTGGAACCACCACATGTAATGACTTAAGTAATGTAATTGAGATTAAGGTTATTTCGCTTCCAGCAGCGAGTATCACCACCAATATCAACGGAGTTGTTTTGGGAGGAGGATCCACAGCGACGACTTGTTCTTCAGAGACAGTGACCTTTATCGCCGCACCAGTAGCAGGAGCATCCTATGCCTTTTTGATAGATGGTGCAATTGTACGGGCTAGAGCAGATAGTAATGTATATACGACCACTGCATTGATTGCAGGCCAGCAAGTAGCTGTACGTGTGTTTGATCAATTGGTAGCGTTAGCCCCAGCGGGTTGTAGTGCAGATTCAGCGAGTATTACTATAGCCGTTACGCCAGTACCAACGGTAACAGTAACCTCTACGGCCATTGGCCTTTTTGGCAATGAGATTTGTACAGGTGATGCGATCACAATCTTTGCCAATGGAAGTGTAGGCGGTGCGAATTACGAGTTCTTTGTTAACAGTATTAGTATCCAGAGTAGTACTACACAAAGTTTTGATACAGCGGATTATGCTCTATTATTCACGGGAGTAAATACTATCGATGTAATAGCAAGTACATCAGTGGCTAGTTGTAGTACTGCTGGAGCAAGTATCACGGTTCAAACCAATATGATCAGCACAGTAGGAACAATTACTACTGCAAGTTTAAGGGTCTGTTATAATGCATTAATACCCGCCTTAACGGGTACTGCAGGTGTAGCCTCAGGAACGGTAAGTTACCAGTGGACGAGCCGTGATCAGACCATGAGCGTTTTTGGGCCTATTTTGGGTGCCAATTCACAGAACTACACGCCAACATCCCGATTAACAACTGATACTTTCTTCCAGCGAATAACGATAAGCGATACTGGAACCACCACATGTAATGACTTAAGTAATGTAATTGAGATTAAGGTTATTCCACCTTTAGTGGGAGGATCGATAATTCCCGATAATCAAACAATTTGCCCAGGTAATACACCAATAACCTTGAGTGTTTTGGGAGGAAGTACAGGTATAGGAATAAGCTATATGTGGCAAGTTTCAACTGATGGAATAACATTCACAGATATTACGACAGCAACTTCCTCGAATTATACATCTGGTCCTTTAACGGAAACACACTATTTTCAAAGAATGACTATGGCACCAGGAGGTGCAGCCTCGTGTAGTGTGGTCAGTTCTATAACACAAATTGAAGTAATTGATATTGATCCAGGTGCTTTAGATCCTGCTCAAAATTTAGACTATTGTTATGGTGTTATGCCACCAACGATAATTAGTTCAACAACAGGTGGGATTCCAGATAATGCAACAAGTTTAATGGGAACGATTACCTATCAATGGGAAAAGTCTACTAATCTAGCGATTTGGACAACTATTATTTCTGCTACAAATAACTTTTACAATCCACCTTCTTTAATCGAAACGACTTGGTTCCGAAGAGTTGCAACAAGCACAGTCAATGCCACAGACACTTGTGAAGCCGCAACTGATCCAATACGTATTGGAATCCTTCCTGACTTAAACACTGGATTTGTTTTAGATGACCAATTGGTTTGTCAAGTTATAACTGCTGCTGATCTCCCAAATAGTTTAGAATTACGTGGGGCCGAAACATTATCAAGTTCAGTTACTTACCAATGGCAACAATCTGCGGATCAATACAGTTGGACAGATATAGTTGGGCAGCAAGGGCGTTTTTTAACCTTTAATCTAGGTGATAGCTGGTTACCTACTGACCCAGCAACTTACTACCGTAATGTAATTACATATGTAGGGAATCCAATACCTTCAGCAATCGAGCAGACTAAAGTTCGATTTATTGATGAATCTGTAATCTTTACAGGAAATGTAACGTACACCATTGCAATTAACGGTGCCGCATATAGCGTTCTTTCAAGTAACACAAGTACTATAGATTCAATAGGAGAAGAGCTGGCAACTTTAATTACAGGTGCTGATTTTAATACCAATGCAACTTACAATTCTTTAGCTAATATACTAACCATACAACCCATAATACCTGGTTCATTCAATGTTGCAGCATCAACTGGATTAACTAGTCCTACAATCGCTATAGTTGTCCCTTCCATTGGTCGTGAATTTAACATGCGTATCATGGTATCGGGGAATTCAGGTGGTCGCTTACCAAATATAAATCAAGAAAGTTGTCAAGCATACACAGAAGTAACCACGATCGAAGTAATACCTGGACCCACTCTTCAACAAACCGACGGAGCTTTTTCTCCACAAGATGATTTATGTGTTGGAGATCTTATTGATCCGATAACATTTAGTTTTTATGGTGCGACTAGTGTAGAAATAAGAGATTTAGATCCGGGTCTAATAGTAACATCTACACCTGGCGCAGTAATCACGAATCCATTTGGTGGCCTAGCAAATTGGTGGCAGGTTTCAGGAACAAACACATTTACTGTATCTGGAACTATTTCAGGACCAAACACTGTTGAGTTTGTAACCGATGGAGGTGCATGTTCAGCAATAAATGAATTATATCAATTCAGAATCCAACCCGTTGCAATAACACCTGACTTTATCCGAATGGATGTAGACGCCCTCGGTTATGAGGTATTGGAAAATCCAGATATCCCAGGTGTATGGTTTAATAATACCGTATGTCAAGACACAAATGGTGCGCCTACAACATTACAAAACGAATTTTATGCGTGTTACCTCAATGATGCATTGAATCGACAGTCTAATGTATATGAATGGAACTGGACACCAACCAACGCTGGTCTTATTACTACAAATAATGTCACAGAAACATCAATTGGTGTTTTTGATAATTTTGCTGGAGTAGGTTTAGGTATTCGTTATGACGTAATTATTACAGCACTTAGTATCACTAATACATATTCATTCACAACAACAGTAGCCTCTCAGTCTGCAGATATAGTTGGATTAGAATTAAGTAACCTTATAGATGCAAATACGAACATACGTTCGATTTATAATAATGTAAGTGATGAAATTATTATCGAAAATTTATTCGCAATCGATCCTACCTTTACAATACAATCATCACCAACAGCTGTAGGTCAAAGATTAAGTTTACTACCTCCGGTAGAACGTGGAATTGGTCGAAGCGCAACTATGAATTGGGCGCCATCGTTTAGTGGAACAGCAACAATCCGTGTTCGTTCTTCAGGATGTGATGGAGATTCTGGTTGGTTAGAAATTGAAGTAGATGTGGTTCCAGAAGCGCTCGTTGCGACTCCAACCTCTTCGGATTTACTCGAGCCTGAAGCTTACAACTTCCAAGTATGCGGCGGTGACTTTACGGGAACTATACCAGAATGTCAAATCATTGCTACAACTCCAGACACGCAGTTTTTTACTGCAAGCGATAACGGTGCAGATCCAAATGATTTTGCTTCATTAGAATGGAGAATTAATAATATTACTGCAGGTTCAGGCTCATTAATCAACACTCCTGGTACCATTGATCAAGCAACAGGAATCATGCAATGGAGTGTTGGCTGGTATGGTAGTTTTGATCTACAAGTTCGTCCTGAAAGTTGTTCAGGAATTGTTGGTGATTGGAAAACACGCACAATTGTTATCGGTGCTCAAGATGGGCCAATAACCACCATTACAACTGTTGGTGTAGATCCCTTACCATTATGTCCAATTCCAGCTGCGGGTTATTCAACAACCTTAACTACTTTTGGACAAGCTGTTCGTTGGTTTGTGAATAGTCCAGCAGGCTTAACCACCAACACCACATATCTTGCTTCAAATACTTTCTTTGAACTGCCAGCAAGTGGTACTTCTAGTGATAGCGTTGTGTTGGATTTCCGTCCAGGCTTCTCTGGAAATATTATTATTTCTGTTGAACCTATTCCATGTCCAGGAGATCGTGTTAATTATGTAATTTCTATCCCTGAACCACCTCAAATTGATTTAACATCTGGGTTTAACTCTAACAACAAAATTGTATGTAATAATACAGCTATTACAACCATTACCTACGAGATTGAAGGTGCTGCCAATTCTGTTTTATCAAGAGGCTTACCTGCAGGATTACAAACTAGTCTAGACATAACCTCGCAACAAGTGAGCATATCGGTTGTAACTGTATCTCCTACAACTATCGGTAGAGATTATTCAATTTCAATCAATAATATCCCATACCTCTTTACCACTACTGCTGGCGTAGCAGCAGCAAATGATCACATTGGCCTTGGATTAGCAGCAGCAATAAATTTAGGTACAAACGATTTCGTAGCGACCTATGCTGTAGGTAACATATCTATAGAGGTAGGTCCTACTGGTGCACCGGCACAGTCGTTTATTATTTCGACTTCTCAACCCCTGGATAGCTCTGTTACCTTTGGTGCTCCAATAGCTGTACCATTAAGTAAAATATTTACTATTTTTGGTGCTCCGTCTATAACGGGAACAGGATTATTTGTTTATAATTTAGAAACACAAGCCCCACAAGCTGGATGCGAAACAAAGATTGCTACTGGAACAATCCAAGTAATTCCTGACGCTAGTATTGCAATTTTACAAGGATCACCAATCTATAATGATCTTTGCGGTATAAGTGATTTTAATGGAGTTAATTCAATTATTTTAGAGTATGAAGATGCATTTGATATTCAAATCCCTCTCACATCACCCGATCTTCTTCCAAATGGATTAACCTTAACTCGTTTAGGAGGTTTTTTTAATCGTTTTGAGATATCTGGTACATTGAATCAGGCTGTTCTTGTTCCTACACAATGGAATGTTGACTTTGTTACTACAGGCGCAAATTGTGCAGAGGCAACCCAGCGTATTACTTTCAATATTTTACCAACACCAGCAGCAAGTATTACAACGACTGCATCTTTAGGCACACTCAGAACAGTATGTGTTTCTGAAACAATAGTTCCCATTCGTTTTGAAATTCTAAATCCTGCCTTTACTTTAACCGTGACGCCAACAGGAACTGTTCCTTTCCCAACTGGAATTACAGGCCAAAGCTTCGCACAAAATCAAATTACTCGTGTTGAAATTATCCTGGCAGACCCCACCCCACCAGCACCAGCAACAACTGTCATAAGTGATACCCATACGCTGAATATTAATGGAACTCCATATACTTCTAATTCGACAGGTACAGACAATATTACAGATTTAACAGCAAGGTTAGTAAGCGAGCTTAGCGTACAACTTTCCCCCACGATATTAGTAACCAATGATAATCCGTTCATTGAATTTGAAGCGGTTAATCCAGGTGTCGCCTTTTCTGTTGTATCCGGAGTAGTAAGTTCTAATTTAGTATTTCAAAATCCAGTAATTACTCAACCTCCAGCCTACTATGAAATTAGTGGTACTCCATCGGTAAATATTTCAACTACAACCAATTATGATTTTAACCTCCAATCTGTTGGAGCAGGGGGAGCTTGTTCAGGTTCGTTTGTCGCATCAGGAACAATCACGGTGAACCCAACCACTTCAGCAGTTATTCACCCACTTAGTCCAAATGTTCAAAATCCTATCTTTTGTGATACAGGTGTAAGTGAAACTTCGCTTTTTCAAGCAGTCGGAAATCCGCTTACGGTCTCAAGAACACCAGCTACTCCAGCTTGGATAACTGCATCAATTACAAATCCGATTACACAAGAAATCACCGTTTTCTATAACCCACCAATACAAAACGTGACGACTACTGTATCGTTTACCTACGAATTTACGTTGATTGGAAATGTCTTTGGTTGTACAGCTACACCTACACCGATTACGGGTATTGTATCTATTAGCCCGCAAGATATTATCTCCTTTTCTGGTTCAGTTGGGGAGGACGCACAAAGTATTTGTGTTAATAACGATCCTTTTTTACCTTCTTTTACTCCAATCGTTTATGAATTGGCAGGAGGAGCAACAGCCGTTAGTACAATTAGCTATACTCAAGATGGTGGTGTTTCACAAAGTGGCTTACCTCCGGGGTTCACCTTAACTGTTATAGGAAGTACAGTAAGTATTACTGGAATTGCCACTGCAGCTGCTGCATCACCAACACAGCTATCAACATTATATGAATACAGAATAGAAACGGGGCCAGGTGTTTGTGGAACAGATGTTATAACCGGTACAATCGAGGTGCATTCGGAACCTACACTTGTTTTGTCTTCTCCGATAATCACCAACAATCAAGTCATTTGTGATAATACAGCCATTAATGATATTGTGTATGAGTTTGGAGGTGGTACAACAATGGTAATGTTTAGTTATACAGGTTCTAATACCTTAATGGGATTAGGTACACCTGGTATTACAGGCGCTACTTCTGGAACAACCCACTATGTCATTTCAGGTACACCAACGACTAATGTTACTGAGTCGACCATTTATACCTATCAAATCCAGACTGTTGGAAGTAACTGCGCCACACCAGTAATCTTGACAGGAAGTATACAAATCGATCCAGTGGATGATATTAGCTTGATATCTTCACCTACAACAGAAAATCAAACTGTTTGTTTCATGGATCGTGATAATACGGGAGACTTGACTGCTGAGCTTTTTGCCCCAATAGAATACCAGTTGATTGGTGGAGCTGTTGGAGAAGCATATACTGTTACTTATACCCTAGATGGAGGACCTTCGATTGCTGGTCCCCCACCTGGATTAGGGATTACAAACACACTGTCTAACACCATTTTAATAACGGGTAGTATTAGTGCCTCATCGACTTTTACGTCTTCTCCAACAGTGGTCTACACCTATTCCATTACTACAGGAGGAGATTGCTCACCAGCAGTAACTGTTACGGGCGATATTACAGTTCTATCTCCGCCGATTCTGAGTTTAGTTTCTTCAGCTACAACAGCAAATCAAGTCATTTGTGATGTGACACCTATCGACAACATTATCTATGAAATTAGTGGTGGTGCAACAATGATGACCTTCAACTGGACGGGATCAAACACCTTGTTGGGAAGTGGAATTACTACTACGAATTTTGGCATTAACCAATTTAGAATCTCTGGCACACCAACGGTTAATGTAACTCAATCAACAATCTATACATATGAACTTATTACAGTTGGAAGCGCATGTGTTTCTGAGGTGGTAATGACGGGTAGTATCCAGATTGATCCAACCGATGGACTTTCCTTAGTTTCTGCTGCTAATACGGATAATCAAAGTATTTGTTTATTTGATAATGATAATGCTGGAAATGCAATTGCCAACACCTTTATTCCAATTGAATACCAATTAGAAGGTGGGGCAATTGGAGCTCCCTACGTAATAACTTACCAATCAGATGGAGGTCCAGCTTTGCCTGGTCTTCCAACAGGATTAAATGCGACTTTAACCCCGTCCAATACGATTATAATTAGCGGAACAGTTGTGGTGTCAACTACGTTCACTTCCTCCCCAACTTTGAACTACAATTACACCATTACCACCAGTGGCTCTTGTGTGACTGACACTATAAGTGGAAATATTACTGTGTACTCTCCTCCAGTTATGGTGTTGACTAGCGGAGTAACCACAACAAATCAGAGTGGTTTCTTTAGTGTTTGTGATAATATAGAACCAATTGCAGACATAGTTTATACTTTTGGAGGGGGAGCAACCACTGCTAACTTTAGTTGGACAGGACCAACGTTAACTGGAGTAAATCCGAGTATTACTCCTGGAACAAACAATATGGTTATTTCAGGAACACCTGTTGTAAATATTGTTGCTACAACACAATATCCGTATCAAGTAACTACTGCAGGAAGTGCCTGTGTTTCTGAGGTTGTATATACCGGTGTAATCGAAGTGAAACCCCAAGAAATTTTAACACTAGCTTCTCTGCCAGCTACAGAAAACCAAACCATTTGTGCAGGTACAGGATCCAATACCTTAGATCCAATTATATATACCCTTGGGCAAGAAGCAACCAATGCAATTGTGACCTTTACACCACCTCTACCAGGAGTTGGTTTTACTGTTTCTGGTACGCAAGTAATAATTAGTGGTGTTGCAGCAGCAGCAGCCCAAGCTTCCAAAACAATAACTAACTATTTATATACAATTCAAACCACAGGTTGTGGCAATGTATTAGGAAATAATCAAGATGGAGGAACAATTACAATTATTCCTACTCCAGTGATGGAACTTGCAAGTGGAGCCCCTAATTTTACTGTATGTAAATCTGATGTAGATGCCGACATTACCGATGTTGATTATGTATTTAATCCAGAATCAGGTGGATTCCCAATCATTACTTGGGATGTCTATCCTGGATTTAATTTTAACTCAGTTTCAGGCGATCCAACCTTATACCGTTTATCCGGAGCCCCTTCTGTTAATATTTCATCGACTACTACTTATAACTATACGATTACTCTTTCCACAACTTGTAATCCCGATGTTGTTCTAATCGGAGCAGTCACCATAGATCCGGGTCCCCAAATCATGAGTACATATATTGAAAATAATTTAGTTACTAACATTTCTTGCTTTGGTGCCGATGATGGATCGATAGTTTTGGGTGATCCAACAGGTTTAGATTTCTTGAATGCTATTCAAAATGTTAATTTAGGAACAGTTCAAGATTCAAGTGTGAGCTTTACAGGTACCATTACCTATGACGATATCTTCAGGGTGACAATTGATGGGACAGAATATACAACCCGCGGGGGGGAAATTAGTGCGGGAGTAACAATAACCTATTCACAAGCACAAGTAGTTAACGGTCTAGCTACCAGAATCAATAATAATCCATCTCAGAACAATTTATTTGCAACGCAAAATGGATTTAATTTGAATGTTAATGGATTAACAGAAGGACTTGCATTTACGATTTCTGCTAATACAGGTGATACTTCCTTTGTAACGAATACGGTAACCACTTCGACCATTGCTGAATTTTATGCACCACAAGTTCAATGGTTATTACCAGACGGTGTCTCTACTATAACCGGATTAAATATTTATAATTTAACTCCAGGAATCTATGAGCTTAACGTAAGTGTAGATAGTTGTTTATCGACGGCATCTTTTGAAATAAAAGAACCGACTGAACTAAGTTTTACTTCAGAAGTATGTAATAATGTACTGACTCTTACCGCCTCAGGAAGTATAATTGATCCTTTTGATTCTCCCGATTATGTATTTGAACTACAAGATAGGTTTGGAAGAATAGTCCCACCTGATGGAGGTGCAAGACCAGGAAATAACCCTGTTCAATACAGCGGCCTAGCCATAGAAGGGCTTTACACAATTCAGCTTTCAACAGCGACTTGTACCATGACGCCAACACCATTTCAAATGACTGGTGAAATACTACTAGATAGGGATATTATTGTCATTACACCTAGCTATTGTTCTACAGGAACAGCCCAAGCAGGTAGTATTGTTACCTCACGTATTATTGGATTAACGCTTACCAATGCCTTGAGTGGTGGCTCAGGCTTCTATAACTATGTTTGGACGCGTTCAGATACTGGATCAGCTGTTGTTTATAGTGTTCAAAAAGATTTACTTAATGCTGCACCAGGAAACTATATATTGACCGTTACCGATCCGCTTTCTCCAAACTGTGTGCCTAAAGTATTTACTGATCTAACAATCACTGGACCTCCACCGGTAGTATTAAATGGGGTAGAAACTGCACAATTCATTCCTCAAAGAGGAATCGGTGGAACAACAACAGCAACTGTAGATTATGTCTATACCCTGACATGTAATGGAGATACAGATGCATCATTTGAATTACGTGCCGAAGGTGGATATCCAAATAGTATTTTGCAGATTGAAGCTATTTTTCCACCGGCTATAATTCCAATTAGTGGTCCAGTTGTTTCAATTGTGAACTTGCCAGCAGGTTTATATATCTTCCAGGCAACAGATACTAATCCCCCAGCAGGACAGGCTGCATGTACTGCTCAAATAACGGTTCGGATCGAGGAGCCTACTCAATATGAATTTGAACTTACCAGCAACACTATGCCCACTTGTCCAGAAGATCTTGCTCTGGGTGGTCAATTAATTTATACGATATCCGGTGGAAATACAATTGCAGCACCTTATATAGTAAATTTAAATGGAGGTTTACTCTCAGCGCAAACTAACCTTGCAAATACAGTAGAATTCAATGGCATTGATGTAACTAATCCGTTGTTTAGAACAATTAATTCCATTGAAATCATTGATAGTTTTGGGTGTAGTTCGGGCGTTCTTTCCACTACATTTATTTTCGATGAGTTGTATCTCTATGAAGTAACTAATTTTTCTGCTGCGGATATTGACTGTACCACGGATACTTCCGGGGATTTAAGTTTCACTATTGCACCCGCTGCCATCAATCCTACAGCACCTCGAATTAGTAACCTGAACCCTGCTGAAATGCACATAGAGGGAAGATCGATTGCCTATGACTATTACTTAACCATTAATGATGGAAATATAACTGCTACAGGAGATTTATTAATTAAAAATCTTTTCTTACAGCAAGGTATTTATGACTATACAATAACAATGAATGGAAGCACTACCTGTGCCATAGCTAGTGATACTTTTACCATAACCAGTGTAAATAATTCACAGTTATTTGTATCCCCTCCGGGTGTGCTTCAACCAGATTGTGGTGTTACTAGTCAAATTAGTTTGACTATAACAAATGAAATTACCCCAATGAGTATCGATTGGCAAGTCTTTACCACTACAACCAGCTCGACTCAAGATCCCATTACCGGTGTTACAACCAATGCTACAACTACACGAGCGTGGGCAGCATTACCTGCTTATCAAGGTTACTTAGTACTTGATGATGTCCCCGCCGGTAAATATCGAGCGATTATATCAGATTCTCGAGATTCTGCTTGTTCGGGAGGAGTATTCATTACACCAGACATCATCATTGCAGGGAGCAATAAACCCTATGATGTTGAGGTATTTAGTACTGATGTGCCTCAATGTCCAGAAGATCTTGCCTTAGGGGGTCAGCTGAGATATACAATTACAGGATATGATCCAATTGCAGCGCCTTATACCGTTAACTTGAATGGAGGACTATTAACGGCTTCTACTACTAACAATATTGTTGAATTCAATAATATTGATGTAACCAATCCATTGACGAAAACAATTAATTTGATTGAAATTATCGATTTCAACGGCTGCAGTTCAGGTATTATCAATGATGTTATTTTTACCTTTGATGATGTATTTCAGTATGACATAATTAATTTTTCAGTATCGAACATTGATTGTAGTCTAGCTTCTTCTGGAGAATTTAGCTTTGGAATTTATCCATCGGCAATCAATACCAATGCTCCTCAGATTTCTACATCAAATCCAGCTCTGTTATACATTCGAGGAGAAGGTGGGAACTATGAATACTATGAGACGATTACAACACCTAATGTAATGGTCGATAACTTTTTACAAGGAGATGATTATGTCTATTCTGTAACCCTAAATGGAACAACTACATGTGCTGTAGCAACTGGAACATTTACCATGAATGAAGCAAATAATGATCAACTGTTAGTAAAAAAACCAGAAGTAACCTTGCCGGGTTGTGGTATAGCCCAGAGCCAAATCAAGTTGACTATTTCAAATTTTGTTCCGCCATTGAACATTGAGTGGTATGAGTTAATTTCTACAACTACATCAACTATAAATTCACTTACTGGAAATACCGACAATTCAACGACAACCACAGCTTATAGTCCTATAGAAAGCTATCGAGGTTTTTCAATTTTGAATAACGTTCCAAAGGGAATCTATCGTGCGATCATAACAGACGATAGAATTAATTCTTGTTCCGGTGGGGGGTTTGTTACCCCTAATATCCTTATCTCTGAAGCAAATATTTCTATAAGTAGCTATAGAACTACTGAAAATATTCCTGCTATAGGCGCTGGAGAGTGTAAGAATTATCCAGACCCTTCTACAGGACTAATTAATTGGGATACAGCAAGAGATTCTTACACAAATGATGTGTTCTTCAATGTAAATCTTAATTCAAACCGATCTGGTAATGTAACTCAAACTGGGAATACAGGAATATATATGTCATTGATTGGCCCAGATGGAGCAACAGTCCCATTAAATAAACCATCAATTTTTGGTGGACGAATTGTCACAAATAGTAGTGGACGATTTTTATCTCTTGAACAACCCAGTTTTACCTATCGCTTTAAAAACTTACCTTCTGGAAATTATATCCTCACAGTAGAAGAAAATGTGGATGGCACAAATTTGATCCCATGTACAGAAGTGTTTTTCTTTACACTTCGCGAATACTTACCTATCCAATATATTGGAGATACAATATTTAAAACCGATCTATGTACAGGCTATGCACAAGGAGGAATACGTGCCGCTGCCACAGGAGGAAATCCGTTTATTATAGATGGAATACAAACTTATCAATATGAGTGGACTTATACACCAAACGATCCAAACCTATCGTCTCAGGTCTACTATGATGATTTTCTTGAAAGAGCCTTACCAGGGAGCTATTGTTTACGTATCCTAGACAAGAATGGACATTCCTATTGCTCCTGCGATGCGAATGAAACCTCCCCAATAACCATTGAGGTTCAAGATGTTGTTCAGCCATTTAGTATAGAAGGGGGTCTTATTGACCCTATTACGGGCTTGAAGGTCAAGTCATTACCCCCAAAATGTGATAGTGGAGGCTTCAATGGAAAAATTGCTATAGAGCTTACTCCCGGTCAGTTACCATACACAATTAAATGGTATGCTGAAGATCTAACTTTATTTGCTACAGGTAACGGATACCGCGAGCTTCCAGGATATGAGAATAGTATATACTTAGAAAATTTATTACCAGGGAACTATAAAATCGTGATTACCTCTGACAACAATCCTTGTGGAACAGGACAAAATCAGTACACCTATTATGAGGAAATTATTCAAGTAACGCCTAACCGTGAATTGTATATCATGAATGGTCCATTTGTAGATGAAGATCTGTGTACTGGACAAAGGGGAAAAATAATTGTTGATGTTTTTGACAATTACAACGGGAACCTAACCTTCTATTACGACGGACAGATAGTAAATGCTATTTCTACTGATGATCGTGGTTGGATGGTTACGATTACCGATGCCAAAGAATCAGCCGACCTTGAAATTGTGAATGAAGAAGGATGTAAGATAAAAACGATAATTAGCCGTGGAATTGGAGAGCCTGGCTTCAGGTATACATCAACCAGAGCTGCTTCTGAGGTTATACGCGCTCGTGATGAAATAACGTTTCAAAATACTTCTACCGATCCATATGTGTCTTCTGAGTGGATATTTGGAGACAATACAACTCCACAAGTTGTGACAAGGTCGAGTACTACTATTATTCCCGTACGACACACTTATGGTGTTTCTGGAACTTATTTTGCTACCCTTCGAATAAAAAACAACATTGAATGTACTGAAGAAGTAACTATTCCAATTACAGTTGGAAAAGGATTTAATATGATGGTGCCAAACGTGTTTACGCCTAACGGGGACCGCATGAATGAATATTTTAGGCCATTGTTCAGTGGCTTTAGTAATATGATCTTTTCGGTCTATGATTACCGTGGAAATGTGCTTTACAACGAATATGTTGAAGAGAAGGATCTAAATAACATCAAAGGAATTTCTATTGAAGGATGGGATGGCTTACCAACACCTTATTCTCCTTACTTTATCTATTCGGCAAAGGGATTATTATTGGATGGTGTTACAGAAGTTGAGAAAAGTGGAACCTTTATTGTGATTAAATAATGCATTATAAAAAAAGGACATTTCAGATAATATCAATAATCATTTTTTTGATGGGGGGAATGTTGTACTCACAAGATGAATACATTGTCAATCATTCTAAGTTCATGCAGAAAACAAATCCAAGTTATTTTGGGTTCAACAGTCTAAATAGAACAGGAGTTTTATTCAACCAAATGAAGTTGAATGAGTTTGATAAAATGGATAATAAATATGTATTCGGTGCATTGTCATTTGACAACTTAGATTTTAGTTTAGGTTTAGATGTGAATTCGTTTAAAATTCAAAATACAGGTCTATCGACCAACCTCGCTAACTTATCCTATGTTTATAAATTGCAATTTGACAATGACCTTTTCTTTTTACCGGCTGTTACATTAGGTTTTGGAAGTACGTCGGTTAACCCAGCGAATTTAATCTTTGAAGATCAATTGAATACCGCCACAGGCTTAATAAACCCAGAGTCACTAGATGATCTCGCAAGAGTGAATTTCAATTCGAATTATTTGGATCTAGGAGCTTCATTCCTGCTGCACTCAGATCAATTTATGGCTGGATTAACCTTCAAGCACTTGAATAAGCCTAACACTTCATTCAATAGTGAAGTTCCGTTTGAGAAACCCATTCAAATTTCGGTTCAAGGTGCCTATGAGTTTGATTTAAATCCCTATGAGAGACGCTTTTTACCACGCTATTCTTATCTATATTCATATGGATCATTCACTAAGTTTGGCGACTCCGTATTAATTTATTTATCACAAGATTTTCAACTGGGAGAATTCTCCATAGGTTTAAGTCAACAGGCTTCTTCTTTAAGTCATCAGGATCCTTCCTTAAGTAAGTTTAGCCTAAATAATGTAGGAGTATCCATCGGTTTAGCAGTGGAAAACTTTGATTTTGGAATTTTATATAATTTTCCATTTCAATCCCCAGGTGCCGTCTTTTCCCCTAGTATTTTTGAATTATTTGTAACCTTCGATTTTAGTATTTACAGAAGAAACCGGAGAGGTCAATACAATCGTCTACAAACAGATAACTACAATTAGTCAACACCCTGATTTAATATTTTCTTTTACAACGATTGAATCATATCTATTCCCCAAGTGTATTTGAATTACATCTCACCTTTGACTTTAGCCCGTATAGATGAGACAATAGAGTTTTGTTCAGACACTTTCAGACCGACAATTATTAATCACGTAAAATCTTGTTAGGAAAAACAATTGGGCTTTCCACTCCATTTTTTCCTACAGTTGATAGCCCAAAAAAGAAGTTGTCAATCACTATTCCTTTTAGAGTAGCTTCTGTAACATTGCCAACAAAGCGACTTTGATCCCAAGTAGGAGAGGTAGTGTCTCTCCAATAAATCTTATAGCCGGCAATTGCATCACCCGGAGCTTGTTTCCATTTAAATTTAGCGAAGGCCTCCACAATTCCCCCAATGGCAAGCTCTTCAACTCCTGGTGGGGCCCAAGCCAATGCAGCTAAATTAATGGCATTTACGGCAGTCAGTTTTTTAGCATAACCAAAGTTTACAGCTTCAATCACATCGCCAAAGGCTATGCCATCTTCGGTGCGAATGTCTTGATGTTGTTGGGTGTAGTTTTCATGCGCTTCCATGATGCGAATTCCAGCAAAGCCAATATCGTTAAATGGTCGGTGGTGTCCACCTCGACCAAAACGATCTAAACGATAAATCATCATTGGGTTCATCTCCGGCATATAGGTTTGCACAGTTTTGTGAATATAGCGAGCGAGTTGTCGAGAGATTCCATCAACTTCACCTCCATAAAAGCGTCTACTTTTACGCGCAAGTTCCGATTCATTGGCTGGCGTTGGTTCAGAGAAAATACGAAAACTACGGTTGTCGATTACCCCATCTACACCTGTGATATTTCCAATCATATCGTTGTTGAGGATTCCAATGATTTCCCACCCCTGTTCTTGTGCATGTTTAGCAAGTCCTGCGCCGCCAAACAAACCTTGTTCTTCTCCAGCGAGTCCTGTATAGATAATGCTGTTTTCAAACCGATACTTCGATAAGACTCGTGCCACTTCAATGGTACCCGCCATACCGCTTGCATTGTCATTAGCCCCAGGTGAGTCGTCTGTGTAATTTGTTGGATCTGAAATACGCGAATCAATATCTCCACTCATGATGATGTATCGATTTGGGTATTTTGTTCCTTTTTGTACCGCAACAACATTATTGATCCAAACGGGTTTTACAATGCGTCGACCATCTGGCTCTTGGTAGTTTTTTTGGTACGAAACCTCAATACAGCCATCGCATTCTTTCGCGATGGACTGAAATTCGTTAAAAATCCAACGACGTGCCGCGCCAATTCCCCTTCTTTCTGATAGTGTATCACTCAAGGTGTGTCGCGTGCCAAAATTGGCTAGAATACGAATGTCTTTTTCAATGCGCTCTTCAGAGACTTTGTCAATAATATAATAGAAATCTTGCACTTGTTGTCCCTGTGCTTGAAAGCTCATAAATCCAATAACTATAAGTAGTGAATAAGTGATTTTCATTTTCATTTTTGTTTAGAATGTGAAGATAAAAAAAACTCCTGAAGAAAAGCTCTTTAGGAGTTTCGAACAAAACCTCATAATTAACGTATTAAAATGGATATTTATTTTCATCGATTACCTTAGCTGCAATGCTTTTACGCAACTCAGATACATTCGGATATTCTGCGTATTTGGTGTATTGCTTTAAGCCTGCAATCATTCCAGCTTGTTGCCCACCTTCGGCAAAAGAAACGATTGCTTCTTTCCCTTTTGCATTTATGCGTTCAATGGCTTGGAAAAGGTATAATTGTGTCATCTCAATTTGTTTTTCTTGTGTGGCAACACCATATCGCTCTGCATTTTTCTCAACACGCAAAAGGATCGATTCTGCCACATAGGTTTCGATTAGAATGTCTGATACGGCTAATAAAATTTGCTGTTCTGCATCTAAATTTGGACCAAACTTTTGCACGGCAGATCCAACAATCATCATGAAAACTTTTTTCATGTTAGCAATCAATTGTTTTTCTTGTCCAAACAAACGATCAGAAGCGGTCACTTTTGGAATGCTTTCAGTCATTAGTTCTTGGCCAATGGCGGTTGCTGGATTCATCAAGTCAATTTCCCCTTTCAAAGCTTTTTTGAGGGTCATGCCTACACATAACATGCGGTTGATTTCGTTTGTTCCTTCATAGATACGTGCAATACGTGAATCACGCCAAGCCATTTCCATGGGGGCATCTGCAGAGAATCCCATACCACCAAAGATTTGTATGCCTTGATCGGTACAGTCTTGCGCATTTTCAGATCCTGCTACTTTTAGAATGGAACATTCAACGGCAAATTCTTCAACCCCTTTCAATTCTGCTTCTTGATGCGGCATACCCTCTGCTAATAATGCATCGATGCGTTGTTCTATATCATAGGCAGCTCGATAAGAGGCCGATTCGGTAGCAAAACAATTGGTTGCCATGGTGGCTAATTTGCTTTGAATGGCACCAAATTTTGCAATCGGGGTTTTAAATTGAATACGTCCGTTAGCATATTGTACCGCCAATGAGGTAACATGTCGTTGTCCTTCTATACAAGCAGCGGCCAGTTTAATTCGTCCAACATTCAATGCGTTCATGGCTATTTTAAATCCTTCGCCACGACCAGCCAACATATTTTCTACGGGTACTTTGGTGTCGTTGAAGAATACCTGACGCGTTGAAGACGCTTTGATTCCTAATTTATTTTCTTCATCACCTAAAGTGATTCCATTTTCTAAGTCTACTTCAACTATAAACCCAGTAATATTCTTGTCATCTTCAATACGTGCAAACACGATAAATACATCTGCGAAGCCTGCATTTGAGATCCACATTTTTTGTCCAGTAATAAGATAGTGACTTTCATCTTCGGAGAGAACTGCTTTTGTTTTTCCTGAATTTGCATCCGATCCAGCACCAGGTTCTGTTAAACAGTAGGCACCAAACCATTCGCCTGTTGCGAGCTTAGTAACGTATTTTTGCTTTTGTTCTTCATTGCCATAGAGTGTAATGGGCATTGTGCCAATTCCCGTATGAGCTCCAAAGGCAGTAGAAAAAGAACCATTTGCTCCAGAAATGTAATCACATACCAACATGGTTGAGGTAAAAGGCATTCCCAGACCATTGTAGGCTTCGGGTACAGCCACACCAAGAAAACCGAGTTCTCCAGCTTTTTGCATTACTTCGTGGTTAAAGGCGTAATCTTTGTTTTCAAAGCGCTCTCTGTGTGGGATGATTTCACGGCTAACAAATTCTTGTACCGATTCTTTCATCATGATTTGTTCCTCGCTAAAATCTTCTGGGGTAAAGATGTTTTCTGCAGCAGTTTCTTGCACAACAAAACCAGCGCCTTTGATCGATACATTCTCTTGTGTTATTTTCATAGTGGTTGATTTACCGTTAAATTTTTATCAATTGTTTTTTCTCTACTTGTACTTTTATAGCGTCGATGACTTCATAAAAGTGCTCTATTTTCTCAACTTCAATACTCTCTAATAAGCCGTTATTAAAGTCCAATACTGTTTTCTTGGATAAAGCTCTTTTTTCTGTTCCTTTTTCGGTTAAGAAAATTAGGATACCCCGTCCATCTTCTGGATTTGGTTTACGCACGATATAGCCTCTTTCTTCCATGGTATTCAATAGACGTGATAAACTGGTGCTTTCCATACCCATTTTTGGTCCTAGGGTAGTTGAGGGCGTCCCGTCTGCATCAATACAGAGAAGCGTAAATGCCATTGTCATAGTTGCATCATATTTAGTTGCCTCCTCATTGTACATGTTAGTAATGAGTTGCCAGGTAGAACGCAATGCGTATTCAATGGTTTTTGCCATCATACTATTTTATTGAATTCAAATATAATTAAAAATAGTATGCAAGCATAATTATTTATGCATTATTATGCTTGCATAGTAATAACATTAAAAAATCCCCTCAATTGATGAGTGGATGTGACTGTTATGCGTAAATCTTATCGCAGAGTGCTTGGTATTTCTCTTTTACCACCTTTCGTTTTACTTTCATGGTGGGAGTTAAATGACCAGCATCGATACTCCATACTTCTGGAATGAGTTCAAACTTTTTAATTTGTTCCCACTTGCCAAAATGTTGGTTGTGGTTAGTGATGTCTTCCTGAATGGCATCGAGCAATTTTTGATTCTCGCAAATGCTTTCCAAAGAAGTACCCATGTCAATTGCATTGTCTTTTGCCCAAGTTTCAATGTATTCAAATGCTGGTTGAATTAGCGCACCAGGCATTTTTTGTCCCTCTCCAATAACCATAATTTGTTCAATGAATAAGGATTGCTTCATTTGATTTTCGAGTAATTGCGGTGCAATATACTTTCCACCAGATGTTTTGAAGAGCTGCTTTTTACGGTCGGTAATTTTTAGCTGCCCATCTGCATCGAGTACACCAATGTCGCCGGTGTGGAAATAACCATCTTTGATTACTTCAGCTGTTTTTTCGGGATCTTTGTAATAGCCTTGCATTACATTAGGCCCTTTACAAAGGATTTCGCCATCTTCGGCAATTTTCACTTCTAAACCATCGATAACGCGGCCGACAGAACCAAATTTAAGTCCTCCATTGGCTTCTTCACTAACAGAGATCACTGGCGAAGTTTCTGTCAAGCCATATCCTTCTGTAACTGTCATTCCTGCAGCGCTAAAGACACGGGCTAAACGGGGTTGTAAGGCGGCACTTCCAGAACAAATCAATTCTAGATTTCCACCCAAGGCTTGTTGCCATTTAGAGAAAATTAATTTTCGAGCAATCCCTAGTTTGAATTCATACCAAAAACCATTTTTGCCATAGGGTTCATATCTTAATCCAAGGTCAACAGCCCAATAGAATAATTTCTGTTTGATGCCGTCTAAATCAGCACCGCGGGAATAGATTTTGTCGTAGACTTTTTCCAACAAGCGAGGAACAGCAGTCATTACATAGGGATGAACTTCATTCAGGTTGTCAGATATTTTTTCCAACGATTCTGCAAAATGAATTTCTATTCCTTTGTAATAATAGATGTAAAGAATAACGCGTTCAAAAATATGACAAACAGGAAGAAAACTCAGGGCAATGTTTTTCTTACTGGTTAATGGAAGTTTTTTTGCAGCTGCCAGGACATTAGAAACTACATTGTCGTGACTTAGCATTACTCCTTTTGGACGACCTGTAGTTCCTGAAGTATAAATTATGGTGGCTAAATCTGATGATTTAACTTCTTTTTTTGCAGCTTCAACTGCAGTTTGAAGATCGCTATCGTCCTCTTCGAAAAGCATATTCCATGAAGCACAATCGGTCACATCTTCAAAAGAATAGACACCTTCGAGCGAAGTGTTTCCTTGTATGGTTTTTAGTTTTTCAAAAATTTCTACGTCAGAGATAAAGCACATTTTGCTTTCTGAATGGTTCAAAACATATTCATATTCTGAAGCAGAAATGGTAGGATAAATAGGCACAGTGGTTGCCCCTAATTGTAAGATTGCCTGGTCCATTATGCACCATTCTGTTCTGTTGTTGGTCGAGATGAGTGCTATCTTATCACCGTGTTTAACGCCCATTTGGTGGAGCTTACGCGATGCTTGTTGTACTTTATCGTAAAATGTTTTCGTAGAAGTGGCCTCCCAGCTTCCGTTGTATTTAGTGTTGAGACTTTTCTCTAAAGGGTTTTCTAACTGTATGCTTAGAAAATCAAATAATCTAGTTGGTTTCATTGATGCGTTCTTTTTTTTCGGAATGCTCAAGATACTCAAAACTTAGGAATGAAGGCTACTTTTTTTTAGCCAACCAATTAAAGGCATTTTCAAAAGCTATTATCCAAGGACTTACCTTATCAGAGCGATCTGCTGGGTAGTGTCCCCAATTCCATGGAAAAGTAGAGCGTTCTAAATGCGGCATCATGACCAAATGACGGCCATCTGCACTGGATAACATGGCTGCATTATAGTCGGACCCGTTTGGATTTGCAGGATAATCGCTGTAAGCATATTTCCCGGGTATTTGATATTGATTTTCTGCCAGTGGAAAAGAGAATTTCCCTTCTCCGTGTGCCGCCCAAATACCTAATGTGCTATCTTCAAGCCCTTTTAGCATGATGCTATTACTTGGAGTAATTTTGACCGAGGTGAAATGGCATTCAAATTTTCCAGAAGCGTTATGCAGCATTTTGGGTTTACTCTTGTGTTCTGGCGTTAAAAGACCTAATTCTACAAACAACTGGCACCCATTACAGACACCAAGCGAGAGGGTGTCGGGTCGTGCAAAGAAATTGGTAATGGCAGCTTTCGCCTTAGCATTGTATTTAAATGCACCTGCCCATCCTTTTGCCGATCCCAAAACGTCTGAATTAGAGAAACCTCCAACAGCTACCAAAAACTGAATATCTTCTAGCGTTTCTCTACCTTCAATTAAATCGGTCATGTGTACATCCCGCACTTCAAAACCACTCAAATCCATCGCATAAGCCATTTCGCGTTCAGAATTACTTCCTTTTTCACGGATAACTGCTGCCTTTATGACTCCTTTTTTAGCGGAAGGGAGTTGCCCGTCAAATTGTGAAGGGAAGTTAAATTGTAATGGCTGCTTAACAACGTTTTCTGCACGAATTGCCGCTAAATCTACCTGTGTTTGTTCTGCTTCTAGTTTTGTGGACGTTGCCGTCCAAGTACTTCTGAACTCGGGTATGGAGAGTTGTATCTCGTTTATGACAAGTTTATTGGTGTTGTTTGCAGTTCCGATACGGACAGCCTTTATACCACTTTCATTAAACAGTGCGGTTAAATCTTCGTTGGATAGAAGTACAACCCCAACTTTCTCGGAGAATAAAATTTTGACTAAATCCGTTTCAGTGAAAACAGAAAAATCTAACTTCATTCCAACTGAAATAGATGGGAAGCACAATTCCAAAAGAGTAGTAATTAAGCCACCAGAGCCAATGTCATGACCGGCGTTAATTTTTCCTTCTTTGATGAGGGTTTGTAAACAATTGAAAGCTGTTTTAAAATATGCAGCATCCTGAACACTTGGTGTAGAGGTCCCTATTTCCCCTTGGCTTTGCGCAAAAGAAGAACCTCCTAAATGAAACGCGTCTTGGGCAAAATCAATATAATACAGGTCACCTCCATTCACTGTGGCAACGGGAGTAATGACGTTGGTAACATCGCTACATTGTCCGGCAGCAGAAATGATAACAGTTCCAGGAGCAAGTACGTCACCCTCTGGGTATTTTTGTTTCATGGAAAGAGAGTCCTTTCCAGTAGGAATATTAATACCAAGAGCAATAGCGAAAGAAGAGCATTCTTCTACTGCTTCGTATAGGCGTGCATCTTCTCCGGGATTATTACATGGCCACATCCAATTGGCAGAAAGGGAAACGCTGTGCAGTCCTTGTTCTAATGGTGCCCAAACAATGTTGGTTAAGGCTTCTGCAATGGCAGTATTACTTCCTTTTTTTGGATCAATAAGTGCACTAACAGGCGCATGTCCAACAGAGGTTGCAATTCCCTTATTGCCTGTGTAATCTAGGGCCATCACACCACAATTACTTAAAGGTAGTTGCAGTTCACCTACACATTGTTGTTGGGCCACACGACCGGTAACACAGCGGTCAACCTTATTGGTGAGCCAATCTTTGCAAGCAACTGCTTCCAGTTGTAAAACCGAAGAAATGTAGTTTTCCAATTGATCTGCACTGTATTCAATGGGGGCAAATGCCGCGACAACACTTTGGTCGTTCATGATTGTTTTCGGCGAACTGCCAAATAGGGCTGAAAGCGATAAATCAATCGGAGTTTCATTGTTTTTTTCAGAGTGGAAAGAGAAATGGTGATCTTCTGTAACTTCACCAACAACATAAAATGGTGCGCGTTCACGTGCAGCAATTTTTTCTAGATGATTGGCGTCTTTTGGCGATAGAATAAGACCCATTCGTTCTTGCGATTCGTTACCTACAATTTCTTTAGCAGAAAGCGTGGGGTCTCCAAGGGGTAGCGCATCAATTTGTATGGCACCTCCTGTATCTTCTACCAATTCAGAGAGGCAATTTAAGTGTCCACCAGCCCCATGATCGTGGATGGAAACGATTGGGTTATGGCTGCTTTCAGTCAAGGCACGAATGACGTTGGCAACACGTTTTTGCATTTCTGGATTGGAACGTTGAACGGCATTGAGTTCAATGGCGCTTCCAAACGCTCCTGTGTTGGCTGAAGAAACGGCTGCTCCTCCCATACCAATGCGGTAATTATCACCGCCCACAATAATGATTTTATCTCCTTTTTTGGGCATTCCCTTTTTGGCCTGCTCTTTTTTTCCAAAACCAATTCCTCCTGCTTGCATGATGACTTTATCATAGCCAAGACGACGATCTCCTTCTTGATGTTCGAAGGTGAGAACAGATCCTGTGATGAGTGGTTGCCCAAACTTATTCCCAAAATCTGATGCTCCGTTTGATGCTTTAATGAGAATGTCAATGGGGGTTTGGTAGAGCCATTTGCGTTCTGGAAAAGTGCTGTTTTTTTGATCCTCTTGTACACGAGAGTAAGGGGTCATGTAGACGGCTGTACCTGCAAGGGGTAATGATCCTTGTCCGCCTGCTAAACGATCGCGTATTTCCCCTCCTGATCCTGTTGCTGCGCCATTAAAAGGCTCAACAGTTGTCGGGAAATTATGGGTTTCTGCTTTGATTGAAATAACACTTTCAATCGTTTCTTTTTTATATGTGCTGGGACGATCTGCTGCTGTTGGAGCAAATTGTTCTATGCTTGGTCCTTCAATAAATGCCACATTGTCTTTGTAAGCAGACACTATGCTGTTAGGGTTTTCTTTAGCTGTTTTTTTGATGAGTTGAAAAAGACTATTCTCTTTTTCTTTTCCATCAATAACGAATTGACCGTTGAAAATTTTATGTCGGCAGTGCTCTGAATTTACCTGAGAGAAACCAAACACCTCTGAGTCTGTAAGTGGTCGCTCCAATTGAGTAGATAAGTTATTGAGGTAATCAATTTCTTCTTGGTTAAGCGCCAGACCTTCTTGTTGATTGTAGGTAGCAATGTCGTGTATAGGGAGGACTTTTTCTGGTGCAATTGCAACAGAAAAAATAGATTGATTTAAGGTATTAAACTCGACAACCAGCATAGGGTCGATTGTGCCAACTGTATTTTTGGATAGGTATTCTTCAATACGTGTCACCTCATTGATTCCCATATTTTGGGCAATTTCAACTGCATTGGTACTCCAAGGGGTAATCATGGTTGCGCGCGGTCCATAAAAAAAACCTTCAATCTGCTTTTGTTCAAGTAAAGGAGCTTCACCAAAGAGCCAGCTAAGTTTTTCGCGATTTTCTGGGGATAAAGTTTGGGAACATTGAACTACAAAAACCTTGGTGGCGGCATCGCCAAAAAACTGAATCATGCGAGATTATTTAAAGCACAAAAATACGCTTTTCGAAAATAAAATAAAGCCTTTACTGTCAAGAAAAAAATGCAAGTTGTTGAGGAGTTATTCACATCAAGAGTAAATTCCATGAAAGGATTTCCCTTAACTTTTTTCAAGCTAAAACCATGCGTTTATTTTCTAAGCCCATGAAAATTATTTTAGTTCCCATGAATTGCTTCTCTGAAGTAAAGTATTAATTTTTAACATTAAAAAAGAGGTAAAACACTTTTTAGTTAATAGTATTACTATTATATTTGCAAAGAATGAAAAATCTTCAAGTAAATATTGTCATTAGTCCTGAGCTATATTCAAAGAATCCAGAATCATCAGCTCTTGGGCATAAAATTGTTTCAAAAAGTATTGAAATGATTAATGAACTTGGTTTCGAAGATTTTACGTTTAAAAAATTAGGCGCGTCTATAGGTTCAAACGAAAGTTCAGTTTATCGCTATTTTGAAAGCAAACATACCCTGTTGGTATATTTGACCGATTGGTATTGGAGTTGGATAGAATATAAATTGGTTTTTTCAACCCTAAATATCAGTTCCTCCTCAGAGAAATTGGAGAAAGCAATCACAATCTTGACTCAAGAAATTATTGAGGACAATTCATTTTCCTTTATCAACGAAGTGCTTTTAAATAAGATCATTGTTTCGGAATCGTCTAAGGCCTACCATACCAAAGCAATTGACAAAGAAAACGAAAAAGGTTACTATACTACCTACAAAAGGGTGGTGCAACGCGTTAGTGATTTTGTTTTAGAAATCAATCCTTCCTATGAATTTCCCCATATGCTTATTTCTACTGCAATAGAGGGAGCACATCAGCAACGGTATTTTTCGGAACACCTACCTTCGTTAACAGATGTTGCAAAAGGGAAAGATAATATTGTTCGTTTTTACAAGGATTTAGTGTTCAAAACAATAGAGAAGAAGTAATGAAAGAAAAGTATACAGCTTTAGCGATTTTACGCTTGTTTGCCTTTGTTTTTGTTCTTGGCTCAGTGATACTTCAGCCCATAATGCAATCGATGACTCTCTTAAATGATCACGAAATTACCGCAATAGATTTTACATTGGACACTGATACGGGCGAAAATGAAAGCCCTGAAGAAGATGAAGCGAAGGATCAAAAGATGGAGCCTTTAGTTGATTTTAAAGACCAAAAAGGGGGGAATTTTGCCAAAAAACATGCGATTTTCGCAAAACAATATTTGTCGCAAGATTACACCTTAGAGATTCATATTCCACCTCCTGAACACAGTTAGAATTTATGATTAGGTAAAATGTAATTTTCATTATAACCGAATTTAAATTCCTTTTCAGACTACCCTAACACCATATTCATTTTATTCCTATTCGACCATTGACAGACCTCAATTGTTGACACAAACTATTTTAATTAATTTACAATGAACACTTCAAATCCACTTAAAAATTTAAAGACAGATATTCCAGCCAGTATCCTTGTCTTCTTTGTTGCCATTCCCTTATGTTTAGGAATAGCATTGGCCAGTGGCGCTCCACTTTTTTCTGGGCTTATTGCCGGAATTATTGGAGGAGTTGTTGTCGGAGCCATTAGTGGTTCCCAAGTTGGTGTAAGTGGTCCCGCTGCAGGATTAGCGGCTATTGTCCTTACCTCGATTGGAACCCTTGGCGGTTTTGAAAACTTTCTTTTGGCCGTTGTGTTGGGAGGGGTTATTCAGTTTCTTTTTGGTGTTCTCAAAGCCGGGGTAATTGGTTATTATTTCCCCTCTTCCGTGATTAAAGGAATGCTAACCGGGATTGGGATTATTATTATCCTAAAACAAATACCACATTTCTTTGGCTACAATGCTGCCACAGAGGGAAGTTTTGCCTTCTTCCAAGTAGACGGTGGAAATACCTTCTCGGAGATAATTAATTCCATAAACTTTATAAGCCCTGGAGCAACTTTGATTGCTTTTATTGGACTCTTTATTTTGTTATTATGGAGCAATGTATTGTCATCCAAAGGGAAAATATTTCAATTGATCCAGGGTCCCTTGGTGGCTGTTGTTGCAGGAATAGTATACTTTTTTGTGATCGACGAAAATTCCTTTTGGGGAATTTCAAATAATCTTCTTGTAAGTGTTCCTGTACCAGATGATGCAGCTTCATTCTTGGCGCAGTTTCGTTTCCCGAATTTTGGCGTTATTGGAAACCCTCAAATTTGGGTTACCGCTTTCACCATTGCATTGGTAGCTAGTTTGGAAACTTTGTTGTGCGTTGAAGCGACAAATAAAATCGATCCGTTGAAAAGAGTTACGCCAACCAATAGAGAACTGTTGGCTCAAGGAATTGGAAATATCTTTTCGGGGCTCATTGGAGGTCTTCCTGTTACACAAGTTATTGTGCGTAGTTCGGCAAATATTCAGTCGGGAGGAAGAACGAAAATGGCCGCCATTATTCACGGATTACTATTGCTTATTTCTGTGATATTAATTCCAAATTTATTGAATAAAATTCCTTTGTCTGTATTGGCTTCAATCCTATTTATTGTAGGGTATAAATTGGCAAAACCAAGCTTGTTCAAAGAAATGTACCTTCTGGGTTGGAAACAATTCACTCCCTTTATTGTTACTGTTTTAGGGATAATTTTCACTGATTTATTGATTGGAATAGCCTTGGGGTTAATGGTTGGAATTGTTGTTATCTTAATCAAGAGTTTCCAGAATTCACATTTCTTGCACATTGAAGATGTGAGTAATGGGAAACACAAAATTAAAATGACATTAGCTGAAGAAGTTACGTTCTTCAATAAAGGTGCGATCTTAAAAGAACTAGCTAGTTTACCACCTGATAGTTTCTTAGATTTGGATGTGCGAAAAACACGCTATCTGGATAACGATATCATTGAGATTTTAGAAGATTTCTCTGAAAAGGCACGTAACAGAAATATACATATCAATTTAATTTCTGAAAGAGGAATACAAGAAAACCCTGAAAGTTTTATTCAGTTTTTTCAATTACAATTAAAATAGTTAAATAAAAAAGATACATATGAAAGCACACACAAAAGACACCCAAGCTTTAATGACACTACAAACTTCATTAACGGCTTTAAAAGAAGGAAATGAACGGTTCATCAATGGAAATCAAGTTACCCGTAACTTAAATGCACAAGTAGAAGATACCAGTTCGGGACAATATCCTTTTGCAACAGTATTACACTGTATCGACTCTAGGGTTTCTGCAGAGCATATTTTCGACCAAGGAATTGGTGATTTGTTTAGTATCCGTATTGCCGGAAACTTTGTGAATCAAGATATTCTTGGGAGCATGGAATTTGCCTGTAAGCTTGCCGGAACCAAAGTTCTCGTTGTTCTTGGACACACGGCGTGTGGAGCTGTAAAAGGCGCATGTGATCATGCAAGAATGGGGAATTTAACCTCCCTTATTAATAAATTAGAGCCTGCTGTTGACGCTGTTTCTTCTCCAGCAAATGAAAGTGAGCGAACCTCTGCTAATATCGATTTTGTCAATGCTGTAGCAGCAAAGAATGTTGAAATGACCATGGCAGATATACGTGAGAAAAGCCCAATCTTGAAGGAGATGGAAGCCAATGGAGAAATTCAAATTGTTGGCGGTATGTATGATATTGCTACAGGAAAAGTTTCCTTTTATGCTTAAGCACGTTAAACTGACGTTGGTAGCATTAACATTACTGTTAATGCTACCTTCTTTATCTTTTGCACAAGAGAGTAATCTCGGGAACTGGTTAATCTATATTGGAAGCAAGAAGGTGAATGAAAAATGGAATATTCACAACGAAGTGCAATACCGAAATTATAACGCCATAGGTGACTTGGAACAACTGTTGTTGCGAACCGGTATTGGTTATAACTTGACAGAAAATAACAATAATTTACTCTTGGGATACGGGTATATTTTATCCGAAAATTACGTCCAGAATGGGCGCGATAAATTTGATGTGAATGAGCACCGCATTTTCCAACAATTTACTAACAAACAAAAGTTGGGAAGAATTGGCTTAAGTCAACGGTACCGGTTTGAGCAACGTTTTGTTGAAGATGATTTCAAAATGCGTTTTCGTTACTTCATATCCCTAAACATTCCTTTGGCTAAAAAAGAAACAGAGAACCCAAAATATTACTTGTCGGCTTATAATGAGATATTTTTGAATACAAAATCTTCCATTTTTGACCGAAATCGCGTCTATGGAGGGATTGGTTATAAACTCAATGTTAATATTCGTATTGAAGCTGGTTACATGAATCAGTTTTTTGAAACGAGTAGCCGAGACCAGTTTAACCTAATCACCTTCGTTGATTTTTAAGCTATAATTTTTGTAGGCGAGCCATGTAGAAACCGTCAAAAGCGCTTTTAGTTGGTAAAATGGTTTTTTCTTCAACAAGACTAAAGTCAGCATTACTTTCAAGGAATGAAACTATTTGTTCTTCGTTTTCTGAGGGTAGAATAGAGCAGGTAGCATATACCATGCTGCCTCCTTTTTTCACCCAATTGGCTCCTTTATTAAGCAGTTCTCGTTGTGTTGCTTGTAAACTTTCGAGTGTCTCTGGCTGGAGGTTCCATTTAATTTCAGGACTTCTCTTTAGTGTGCCAAGGCCACTACAGGGAGCATCGATTAAAAGTACATCTGCCCAGTTGGTGTTTTCTTGAAGGCTTGTTTTGTCTTCCAAAACAGCAGCTTCGAGAAGAGTGAGTTTAGCTCGTTTTGCGCGTCGGTTGAGTTCTTTTAATTTATTGGGTTCAACATCATAGGCTTTTATAACTCCTTTGTTGTGCATGAGGGAGGCAAAATGTAAGGTTTTCCCTCCTGCACCTGCACACAAGTCAATAACATTCATGCCAGGTTCTACCTGACAAAAAGGAGCGATTTGTTGAGAATTAGCGTCTTGTATTTCGAAATATCCATGGGTAAAAAGCGGGTTTTTACTTAGTTTTCGTCCTTTCGGAAGTAGGAGTGCATCAGGGTATTTTTTTGAAATAACACTTTCTACTTGATATTTTTCTTGCAATTCTGTCTGTACTTTTTTTGGACTCGCCTTTAAGCGGTTTACACGAAGGGAGATACCAGCTTGTTTATTTAGTGCGATGCATTGCTTTTTCCATACTCCGCCCAATTCTTTTTCCCCAAGACCAAATAACCAGTCAGGAAACGAATGTTCAACGGCCTCTTGCGGGGGTGTAAGGGCAAGAAGTTTCGCTTTGGATAGGTGGGGAGTACAGTCCATTTCATTCCAGTCAGGAATGCTATAGTCGTTTAAAATGCACCAGGTTTTCAACCAAGACCAATAGGGTACATCAGTATCCTTTAGTTCTGCGTAGAAGCTATAAAGTCTGTTCCAACGCAGTATTTCATATACAGCGCCATACAATAGGTTACGATCTCTTGCACCCCACTTTGGGTGTTCTTCGAGACAGTTTTCTAATACACGGGAGGCGCGTTTGTTTTCCTCAAGTATAGTTGATAGTGCATTTGCAATGGCCTCTGCTTGATTGGGATGTATTTTTCGCATGAATTTATAAACGTTGCAGTTTTACCAGAGAAGCATAGGCTCCTTCGGCTTGCATGAGTTGTTGATGGTTTCCTTGTTCGACAATTTTTCCTTTGTCCATTACTACAATAGAGTCGGCTCTTTGGATGGTTGACAAACGATGCGCAATGACCAAAGATGTGCGGTCTTGCATCAGTTTTTCTAGGGCTTGTTGGACTAGATTTTCTGAACCAGAATCTAGGGCTGAGGTTGCTTCATCTAAAATAAGAATAGTAGGGTTCTTTAATATGGCGCGAGCAATGGAAAGACGTTGTTTTTGCCCTCCAGAAAGTTTACCTCCTCCGTCACCAATGTTGGTTTGGTATCCGTTGGGAAGCTCCATGATAAAATCGTGAGCATTGGCAATTTTTGCTGCGCTTATCATTTCTTCTTTGGAGGCATTTGGTTTCCCCAAGCAAAGATTGTTGGCTACAGTATCATTAAATAAAATAGCTTCTTGCGTAACCACGCCAATAAGTTGACGTAGGTTTTCTTTAGCAATATTTTTTATGTTAATTCCGTCAATGGTAATTTCTCCACTCGTCACATCATAGAATCGGTTCAAGAGTTTAGCTAGGGTAGTTTTTCCGCTCCCCGATTCACCGACCAACGCTATGGTTTTTCCTTTTTTAAGACTGAGGTTGAAATTTTCTAATAAGGCATGATCTCCATAAGAGAAGCCTACTTTGGTGAAATTTACCGACTGGGTTAATTCATCTAATTGTTGAGGGGAACTACTTTCTTTAATGCTGTTCTCTGTTTCCAATAGTTCGATTACACGTTCTGCTGCTGCATCACCTTTTTTGATGGTATAGGTTGCTTTACTGATCGCTTTGGCTGGCGTAAGAATATTGTATGCCAAAAGCATGAAGGAAAGGAAAACAGTTCCGGATAAACTTTGATCAACAAGCACCATTTTTCCGCCAAACCAAAGAAGTCCACCGATAACGCCAATCCCTAGAAACTCGCTCATGGGAGAGGCTAGATTTTGTCGGTTGATGAGGGTGTTGTTGAAATGATAAAATCGGTTGGTTGAAGCAGCAAATTTTTGATAGAATTGGTTTTCTGCAAAAAAGGCTTTGACAATGGTGAGTCCACCCAAGGTTTCCTCAATAATGGATAAAAACTCTCCTTGTTCTTTTTGTACACGATCCGATTTTCGCTTCAATGCTTTTCCAATAGTGGAAATGATTAATCCAGAAATAGGAATGAATAAGAGTACAAATAAACTCAGGTTAACATCTATGTTGAACATTAAAATGAGGGTAAATACAATCGTGAGGGGTTCGCGAATAAAAACTTCTAGTATGGATAGAAAGGAGTGCTGAATTTCCAACACATCCGCTGTCATTCGGGCAATGGTATCTCCTTTTTTCTTTTCACTAAAAAATGCAATGGGCAGATCAATAATTTTTTGAAAAAGATCATTGCGGAGGTCTTCTAAAATTCCGTTTCGCAAAAATGTAATGAAGAACAGCGCAAAATAATTGAATAAATTCTTTAAAAAAAATAAGATAAGTATCAATCCAATGGATAGCATTAGGGCAAACAATGGATCATCGTTTACTGTTTGTGAAATCTCATAATTTATTCTGTTCGTCAAATAATCTTTCAGTCCAGAAAGACCAGTGTAGATTGGGAGCGTATCACTTTTGGTGTTTCTCCAAACAATACATTTAGCATAGGAACCATTGCTATAAAGGAGATTGCACTAAATAAAGCGTAGAAAATATTGAAAAAGACATTGAGCCCAATAAATATTTTATAGGGTCCTGCATAGGCAAATATTTTCTTGAAATAGGTCATCTAGAAGGTAAAAACATTAATGAGTAGTTGGCACTTTTGTTTTAATTGCTCTTGTACTGCAGCATAATTGATGCTTTGTCAAGGGGGGTGTTGACACTAAAGTAATATTTAATTTTTGGTTCTGTCCCACTGGGTCGAACAGCGATGGTAGATCCATCTTCTAAATGAAAGCGCAGTACATTCGCAGGGGGTAAATCAATGGCTTGTTTTTTACCAGTTACGGATGTGGAGGTGCCAGCAAGAAAATCATCGAATGTAATCACGGCTATTCCAGCAATTTTTGTTGGCGTATTGTTGCGGAAATCGTGCATTAATGCATCAATCTCTTCTGCTCCTTTTTTACCTTTTTTTGTCACAGAGACAAGATCTTCGTGGAAGCAGCCATAGCGTTGATAACTGTCTATGAGGTAAGCATAGATTGAGCTTCCTTTTGTGGCCAAATGAGCTTGCAGATCGCAAGCCAACAAAGCAGCACTAATAGCGTCTTTGTCTCGAACATCATGGCCAAATAAGTAACCATAACTTTCTTCGCCGCCACACAAGAAAGTTTGTTCTGGGAAATCTTGAATCATTTTGGCAATCCATTTAAATCCGGTCAGTCCCAATTTGCATTCTACGTTAAATGCTTCTGCCATTTTAATCATCATGGGTGTAGAAACAATTGTTGAGGCAATAAAGTTTTTGGAGGATATTGAGCTGTTTTCAAGCACAAAGCGAGTCAAGACAACCATCAGCTGATTCCCGTTTAAAAGAGTCCATTCTCCGTTGAGATTTTTAACACCAATACCTAGACGATCTGCATCAGGATCTGTGCCCAAAATAATATCAGCATTCACTTCTTTTGCTTTTTTAAGGGCGAGTGTAAAAGCTTCTTTTTCTTCTGGATTTGGAGAAACTACCGTGGGAAAATTCCCATTGGGCTCACTTTGTTCGTCTACCCAGTAAGTGCTGGTGTAGCCTGCTTTTTCGAAAACCGTTGGCATAGTAGCAATAGCGGTTCCGTGAAGTGATGTAAACACTACCGATGTTTTTTGACGCTCCGCTTCAGTAAGAAGGCTTTTGCTAACAACAGTGTCTGCATAGACTTCATCTACTTCTTTGTCGATGTTGTGGATCAACGCTGCGTTTTCTTCCCAGCGAATGTCTGAAAAGTTAAGCGCTTCGATATATTGAACAATTTGCTTGTCTTCTGGTGGAACGATTTGTCCACCGTGTTGGTTATACACTTTGTATCCGTTGTATTCTGGTGGATTGTGAGATGCCGTTAAAACAATCCCTGCCTGTGCTTCTAGCTGACGTACGGCATAGGAGAGAACAGGGGTAGAGCGTAGGGAGGAAAAAAGATAGGTATCAATATTATTGGCTGAAAATACTTTGGCGACAGCTTTCGCAAAAGTGTGACTGTTGTTCCGGCAATCGTATGCAATGACGATTTTTGGTGCAATATTTTTAAAACTAGCATTGAGGTAATTGGCCAAACCTTGGCTTGCTTTCCCAAGTGTATAGCGATTGATACGATTGGTACCTGCTCCCATAATTCCACGCATGCCACCGGTTCCAAAAGCGACATCGGTGTAAAAGGCGTCTTCTAATTCAGTTGGGTTTTGTCGGAGTGTATCGACTTCTGCAATTGTACTTTCGTCAAAGGGCGATTTCTCCCACTGTTCAATTCGTTCGTTAAGTGTCATTAGATGTAGTTAGGTATTCTGAAATACTGTAGCGAGTGCTGTTTTTTTGTTGACCAACCAGCAGTTCTCCTAGGAAACCTGCTAAAAAAAACTGACTTCCTATGATCATGGTAGTCAAAGCAATATAAAACTCTGGGCGTTGTGCAATCAAGCGTCCATCTGGAGTGAAATACAATTTGTCAACCCCCAGGTAAACAGCAAAAGAAAAACCAATCAAAAATAAAATGGTTCCCCAAAGGCCAAAAAAGTGCATGGGCCGCTTACCGAAGCGATGAAGAAAACTAAGTGTAATAAGGTCTAAAAATCCATTTATAAAGCGATTTAATCCAAATTTGGTCACGCCGTATTTTCGTGCTTGATGCTGTACAATTTGTTCTTCAATGCGATTAAAACCCTCATGTGCTGCCAAAACGGGAATATAGCGATGCATTTCACCGTACACCTCAACTGTTTTGATGACCTCTTTGCGGTAGGCTTTTAAGCCACAATTAAAGTCATGTAAATATATTCCGGAACTTCTACGCGCTGCCCAGTTGAATAATTTGGAAGGAATATTTTTAAAAAGCACTGAGTCATAACGCTTCTTTTTCCAACCCGATAAAATATCGAGCTTCTCGTCTAACAAGCGTTTGTAAAGCACCGGAATCTCCTCTGGAGAGTCCTGTAAGTCGGCATCCATGGTCATAACAACATTTCCTTTTGCCTGAGCAAAACCTGCATGCAAAGCTTGCGATTTTCCGAAATTTCGCGCAAAACGAATCCCCTGTGTTGTAGAGTGTTTCTTACATAAAGTACGAATACATTCCCAAGAATTGTCTGTACTTCCATCGTCTACAAATAGAATCTCAAAAGTAAGTTGAAGGGGTTCAACCGTTTTAAGGATCCAGCTGTGTAGTTCCGGAAGGGACTCTTCTTCGTTGAGTAAAGGAATAATGATTGTTAAGTCCATAGTCGTCTTGCGACTACAAACTTACAAAAATACCCGCTATTCTGGACGATTGCGCTTCAGGATTAGTCCGCTAATCATTGAGATGATAAAACCAATCAATAAGCCGCCGATCAACCCAAATGCAACCATCATTTTTGGTGAAATAAACTTGCTTTGCATTTCAAGGATTTGATCCAATTGTTCTTGCGACATTTCAGGGTTTGTATCAAAAAGTTGATTTTTGGCAACTTCAATCATTTTTGGAATGGTGTCTGGGTCAATCACGGTTACAAGGAGTACTTGATAGGTAACACTAATTATACTGCTGATAAGGGCAATTCCCATGCCTAGTTTAAGCGCTTCTACAAAAGAAAGGAAGCCGTCGTTTTCTTTTCTGAAATTATAATGACCTATGATGATGACTCCTGCGGTAATGACGATACTTACAATTCCAACGGCACTTTCTTGCGTGTAGTGCATGTCTAAGAAAAAGAGCATTAGAGCGAAGACAACTGAGATTCCTCCCAACAGTATTCCGTATTGTAAAATGTGTGATTTTAAAGATGAAGCTGAATTTTTCATGATGTTTAAGATTTAAGTTGATTTCTATTTTATAAATTTAGAAAAAACAATTACATTTGCACACGATTTGAAAACAATATAATTATGAAAGCAGATGTTCATCCAGATAATTACAGACTAGTTGCCTTTAAAGATATGTCCAATGAGGATGTCTTTTTAACAAAGTCTACCGTTAATGCAAAAGAAACAATTGACATTGATGGAAGTGAGTATCCACTTGTGAAACTTGAGATTTCTAGAACTTCTCATCCATTCTACACTGGTAAAACCAAATTGGTTGATACAGCTGGTCGAATTGATAAGTTCAAAAACAAATACGCCAAGTTTAAAAAATAATTTGAGCTTAACCTTTCTGAAAACTGCCTTTCGAGGCAGTTTTTTTTTGCCGTTGTTCTGCTTCCCGATTTTATCCTTATTTTTATATGCAGATATTAAATCTTTAATCGCGCATGAACATTCTTCTTTTTGACGGTCCAGAACGGAACCATTTATTGCCCTTTACTTTTGTTCGTCCAGTTGCCCATCTTCGAATTGGAATTGACTTGCTGATTGATAAATGGCAGGCTTTTTTAAATTCTTCATGCAGTGTGTATACCCAAACCTATTTGGGGAATAAGTTTCCAGCTACTTTCGAAACCTTGAACACATTTGTCAACCCAAGTTTTATCCCCACAGCTCCACTGGCAGCAGCAATACTGAAATTGAATAAAAATCAAGCGATACATATTCAGGGGCAACTCATTGCATGTGTCTGTTCAGATAATCAACCACCAAGTAATTTGACCGGTTTTGATTTGATGGAATGGGAAGAGGAACTCTTGCATTTGAAAAATGCAACAGACCTTTTCAACTTAAACGAATTTGTTTTACAGCAAGATTTTATGCGTCTTACTCATGGCCGTTCAAGTGCCAAAATAGCTACAACTAATCAAGTAATTTCTCCTGAAAATATTTTTATTGATGAAGGTGCAACTGTAGAACATGCCTTTCTAAACGCATCAAAGGGCCCCATTTATATCGGTAAAAATGTGGAGATAATGGAAGGAAGTATGTTGCGAGGTAGTAGTGCATTTTGCCAAGGAGCTGTTGTTAAAATGGGAGCAAAAATATACGGTGGAACGACCATTGGTCCTTTTTCAAAAGTTGGAGGCGAACTCAGTAATGTTCTCATCTTGGGCTACTCCAATAAAGGACACGATGGTTTTTTAGGTAATGCAGTTATTGGAGAGTGGTGTAATATTGGCGCTGCAACCGATGCTTCTAACCTTAAAAACAGCTACAGTAAGTTGAGGGTTTGGAATTATGAAACAGAGAACTTTGCTACAACTGACTTACAGTTTTGTGGATTACTAATGGGTGATTTTAGTCGATGTAGTATTCATACAACCTTTAATTCGGCGACTTTAGTGGGGGTTTGTGCCAATATTTTTGGTGCTGGGTTTCCAAGAACATTTCTTCCCAGTTTTAGTTATGGAGGCGCACAGGGATTAAAAACCTATACTTTCGAAAAGGCAATGGAGGCCAATGAAGCAATGATGGAGCGAAGAAAAATTTCGTTAACTGTGACAGATCGCACTATTTTTGAGCAGGTTTTCCAACTGACTGCCAAATGGCGTAAAGATTAGTTTTTACGTACTTTTTTGAGTTGAAGTAAATTCAATGGATTCATTTCAAAACCACTTATTCCTTTTTGAACAAAGCGTATTGCTTGATCATAATACAAAGGAACAATCGGATAATATTCCATAATCATTTTATCCATTTCTTGGTAAAGCAAAGCGCGTTCTTCTAGAGAAGAAATGGTCATTGCTTTGACATATAAACGATCGTATTCATCGTTTTTGTAATGGGTATAATTAGGACCATTAGGAGAGAAGTTTTGTACGTAAAATAGTGACAGATAATTTTCCGCATCGGGATAGTCTGCTATCCAACTGGCGCGAAAAGCTTCAAGCTTGCCTGCCGATTTGGCTTGGCGTAGGGTTGGCGTAGGCATTAAGTCGATTTTCAGTTCGATTCCAATTTTTTGCATCTCGCGTTGTAGGTATTCGCAAATATCCAGGTAGTTAATGTCAGTTGCCAAGCGAATGCTGGGCGTTTGACCTGTTGTGGTTGTGAATTCGCCTACTAAATCCCTAGCTAATTGAGGGTTATACTTGTTGAGTAATTTGGTGTTCCTACCCGCAAGCCCCACAGGGATAAATCCATTCAATGCTGGAAACCCAATGGTGTTTCGGAGATAAGTAATCATCTTTTCACGATCAAATCCAATATTGATGGCCTTTCTAATTGCTGTAGATTGTAGTGCTGTATTTTCACTATCTAGGTAAAAGCCAATGTATTCTGTGTTGAGGTAAGGGCCTTTTTGTATGCGTATTTGTTCGGAGTATTTTTCTTGTAATTTCCCTGATGGTGTTAAGAGTTCATCTTTATAGGAAGGATCGAGGGAATTTAAGAAGTCAAATTTCCCTTTTGAAAATAACATAAATTCACTTTGTATATCTGGAAGAAAGCTAATGGCTATGGCTTCCAGGTACGGAAGTTGTTGCCCTTCTTCATCTTTTTCAAAATAATGAGGGTTCCTCCGTAAGACCAATTTCACGTCTTCTTCCCACGCTTTAAACTTAAATGGTCCAGTTCCTACGGGGTGTTTTCTAAAATCGTGATGCGAATCTTCAATAACCTCTTTTGGAACTACCGCGCAATACCGCATGCTCAATAGACTAATAAATGCTGGGAAGGCTTGTTTTAAACGAATACGAAAAACGCTGTCATTTAGTGATTGGTAACTTTCTACCTGTTGCATTACCCAACCTCCTGGAGAACCTACTTTTGGGTCTGTTAAACGGTCAAAACTATAGGCAAAATCGATTGCAACCACATTGCGGGTTTTCTTTTTCCCAAAACTAGGAGAAGGGTGAAATTGTACATCTTGCCGGAGATAAAAAGTGTAGGTTTTACCCAAGGAATCAATTTCCCAGCTGTGGGCAATTTCTGGAACAACTTTCAAGGAATCATCCAGTTGTACTAGACCGTTAAAGACTTGCTGAATGGGCCATATATTTTGGGGGTTTCGCGCAAAAGCAGGATCTAATGAGGTGATGTTTCTGAATTCATTATAGCGAAAAACTACTTTGTCGTCTACCTGCGTATTTGTGGCGCAAAACACGAAAAGCAAAGGCAAGACTAAGCCATATAATATCACTTTGAAAAAGCGGAAAAGATTGTGTTTCAAAATTGTATCTTTGGCCTAAAATTAAGCTATTTAAATTAGTCTTGGCGACAAATCTTCTACAAAAACCGACTACAGCTACCGATAATATTCGGGTGGCTTTGCACACCCTTGGATGTAAATTAAACTTTGCAGAGACAGCTCAAATTGCAAAAGACTTTTCTTTGTTGCATTATGATCGTGTAGAATTTGATCAGCCAGCCGATGTTTATATCATCAACACCTGTTCTGTAACAGAGAATGCCGACAAGCGATTCAAGGCATTGGTTGCAAAGGCGCTGCGTCAAAACGACCTAGCTTTTGTGGCTGCCATTGGTTGCTATGCGCAATTGCAACCCGAAGCCCTTGCCGATGTTGATGGAGTAGATTTGGTGTTGGGGGCTTCTGAAAAATTTAATTTGACCCACTATTTAGGTGATTTAACCAAACGATCAACTTCTGAGGTGCATTCTTGTGAGATTAATGACGTCAATGAATACCAAAGTAGTTTTTCTACCGGAGATCGCACCCGTGCTTTTTTAAAAGTACAAGATGGATGTGATTACAAATGTTCCTATTGTACCATTCCATTGGCACGTGGAATTTCACGCAGTGATACGGTAAGCAATGTTGTGGAAAAAGCAAGTGAAATTGCAGCTCAATCCATCAAAGAGATTGTACTTACTGGTGTAAATATTGGCGATTTTGGAAAAGGAGAATATGGACTTAAAAAACACGATGATACTTTTTTGGATCTTGTCGTCGCATTGGACCAAGTGAAAGGCATCGAGCGAATTCGTATTTCTTCCATCGAGCCTAATTTACTGAAAAACGAAATCATCGATTTTGTGGGTAATAGTAAACGTTTTGTCCCTCATTTTCATGTTCCCCTCCAAAGCGGGAGTGATGTAGTTTTGAAAAAAATGCGCCGTCGCTATTTGTCAAAGCTATATGTTGATCGTATAACGCAAATCAAGCAGGTTATGCCGCATGCGTGCATTGGAGTTGACGTCATTGTTGGCTTTCCTGGAGAAACCGAAGAGGAATTTCTTACCAGCTACCGTTTTCTGGCAGATTTGGACATATCCTATTTGCATGTATTTACCTATTCTGAACGCCCAAACACGGAAGCCATTCAGTTTGATGAGGTGGTTCCAATGGCCTTACGTAATAAACGCTCAAAATTGTTGCGAGGCCTTTCTGTAAAGAAAAGACATGCGTTCTATCAGTCTCAATTGGGTTCAACCCAACAGGTGTTGTGGGAAGGCGAAAATAAGAAGGGATATATCCATGGCTTTACAGCCAACTATGTCAAAATGCGTAAAATATGGGATCCAGCTGCAGTCAATACATTGGAAGTAGTGCGTTTGACTAAAATGGATGACGAAGGCTTTGTTCGGACAGAAGCTTAGAGCTTAATTCCGACAGGAAGCAAATCTTTGTAACGCTTGTTTTTTCTTAGGAAACCAGCAATTTCTGGACTGGTTGGTACAACCCTAAGGTTTCTTTCAGCTACATGGTCTAAGACCAATTTGATGAATTCATCTTTAAACTCTGCCGTGGAAATATCTTCTGGAACGATTAATTTTGTTAAAAATATTTTTCGCTCTTGTTCAGCATATTCAATACGCGCCATAGTTTCATTAACCATAACCTCAAATTGACGTAAAAAATCGTTGTTTTCTAGTACAAGTTTACTCATGTAAAAAAGTGTTTAGTTTTCATGGCCTAAAAGCCAGTTTAATCAACAAAATGTGTTAATTTGGTTGTGGTTTTCAATAAAACCTGACTACAAATATACGTAAAATTAACATAGTTGATAACATTAATTTAACAATACTGAAGTGCAAAAAGATAAAATTCCACTTTATTTGATGCCTGGTATGGCGGCTAGCCCAAGGATTTTTGAGTATATTAAGTTACCAGATGACTTCGAGTTAATTAAATTGTCTTGGATGAGTCCAACCAAAGGCGAAAGTTTAAGTGGCTATGCAAAACGCATGTGTCAGCGAATCGAGCATAAAAATCCCGTGCTTTTGGGGGTTTCTTTTGGAGGGATACTTGTACAAGAAATGGCCAAGCACATTAGCTGTAGAAAAGTGATTATTGTTTCTAGTGTAAAATCAAATACTGAATTTACACTTTCCATGAAATTGGCAAAAAAAACAGGAGCCCATAAGTTATTACCCACCCAGTGGATTGAAAGTTTGGAGAGCTTGGCCCTGTACGTGTTTGGCCCCTCAATTCAGCCAAAAGTTGCCGCCTATCAAACTTATTTGTCTGAGCGTGATCCAGCCTATCTCAATTGGTCGATTGATCAAATTGTACATTGGAATCAGACAGTAACAAATCCAGATGTAATTCATATACACGGCGACAAAGATGTTGTGTTTCCTATCAAAAATATTGATACAAGTAACCAGTTTTTTCATCTAAAAAAGGCAACCCATGCTATGATTTTGACCCACCATAAATGGTTCAATGAAAACCTCCCTTCCATAATCTTAAACGCATAACCCGCTATGAAACAAATACGTTTTTTAATTCTCTTTTCCTGTTCAATTCTTTTAACCAGCTTAGTCCTTATTTCATTTGAACAGCCTAATCAAACATCTATAATTACCTATGGAGAGCCATCGTCCTATAAAGTGCATGCATTGCATGTTCCCTCCCAAGTCAATTTTGCTGGGGAACTAATGCAGTTGGATGAAGATGATCTGATGGAGCGAATGGACAAAGAATTATTGGTGAATACTTACTGGCAATCAAATACCTTATTGATGATGAAAAGAGCCAATAAGTTTTTCCCACAGATTGAACGTATTTTAAAAGAAGAAGAAGTTCCCGATGATTTCAAGTATTTGGCCTTGATTGAAAGTGGATTGGAGAACCTAAGGTCACCAGCTGGTGCAAAAGGGTTTTGGCAGATTTTGCGTACTACTGGAAGAGAGTATGGATTAGAAGTGAATAGCAATGTAGATGAGCGTTACAATATAGAATTATCTACACGTATGGCTTGTGCTTACTTGAAAAAGGCAAAAGAGCGTTTGGGTTCATGGACCTTGGCTGCTGCTTCTTATAACCGGGGTATTGCTGGAATCAACCGAATTTTGAAAAAGCAACAAACCAATAATTATTACGACCTCTTACTGGGTACTGAAACCAAACGTTATATTTTCCGTATTCTTGCTGTCAAAGAAATTATGCAAGCACCAGAACGCTATGGATTTTTTGTTGAAGATGCGCAGCTATATTCACCTCTAGAATACAGAACAGTTGCTGTTGATACAGCCATTACAAATATTGTGCGTTTTTCTAAACAGATCGGCGTTAATTACAAAACCATGAAAATTTACAATCCATGGTTATTACAAACCCACTTAAACAACAAATCGCGAAAATTGTATCACATCGCTTTACCGACTGAAACAGCTCCTTAGATTTTTTTCAACTGCTGCTGCATCATTTTGATTTGCTCGCTGAGAACATTATGGGTGTCGGTTTTTTTGGCATCGTTGAGTAGCGTTGTTGCTTCTCTTTTTCGTCGTTTCTGCATAAGAATTCCAGCCAAGCTAAGTTTTGCCATTGCTTCATCTGTACTCATTGATAAACCAAGCGACAATGCTTTTCTGAAAGATTTCTCTGCCTTAGTCAAATTGGTTTGCGATTCTATTACACCATGGAGGTAGTTAAAATAACCCTGCTGACTTTTGACTAGATTTGCTTCTGGATTATTTATCCGTCCCAACCATTTAAGGGTTCCAGGGAAATCTTGTTTGCGCAAACGCAAAAAAGCTAAGAAGATAATTTCATTTTTAAAATAGAGTAAAATGAACATTCCTGCGATGAGTAATAAAAAGATACCATTACCGATATAACTTTCTATAAATTGGTAAATTGCATAGCCAATCGTAGCTGCAGCGAGGATTAATTTGATGACCTTCGGGAACATGAATTATTTTTGTTGCTAAAGTAGTAAAAACATTCGGAACTATTTTTTGATTCTTCTTGTCTAAAATAAAACTTATCGTATATTTGCCTTCGATTAAAAAGCAATGAAATCTGCTTTTTTTCTATTCTATTAAATTATGAAAAGAACATTCCAACCCTCCAAGAGAAAAAGAAGAAATAAACACGGTTTCAGAGAGCGCATGGCTTCTGCAAGCGGTCGTAAAGTACTAGCTAGCCGTAGAGCAAAAGGAAGAAAGAAAATTTCTGTTTCATCTGAGCCAAGGCACAAGAAATAACAATATCTATGATTGATAATCATCCTATTAGAGTGTTACTTATTTTTAAGTAACACTTTTTTTTTATATTTATTTTTGATATTACACTATTATGGCAAAGAGAGAAAATCTAAACAAAATCCTAATCATTGGTTCAGGTCCCATTATTATTGGTCAAGCATGCGAATTTGACTATGCCGGAACGCAGGCATTGCGTTCATTGCGCGAAGATGGTATTGAAACAGTTTTGATCAATTCTAATCCTGCAACCATTATGACCGATCCTACTATGGCCGATCATGTTTACTTAAAACCATTGACAACAAAATCGTTGATCGATATTTTAAAAGAACACAGTGATATAGATGCCGTATTACCTACAATGGGTGGTCAGACCGCATTGAACTTGTGTATTGAAGCAGATGAAAAAGGTGTTTGGACAGATCATAATGTTAAGATCATTGGAGTGAACATTGATGCCATCAATGTGACTGAAGATCGTCAGAAGTTTAAAGATCTTTTGAAAACAATTGATATCCCTGTTGCTCCAGCAGAAACAGCAACATCTTTTTTGAAAGGAAAAGAAATTGCCCAGAAATTTGGTTTCCCGTTGGTTATTCGTCCTTCATTTACCCTTGGTGGGACTGGAGCTTCATTTGTTCACACGGCAGAAGACTTTGATGAATTATTAACACGTGGTCTAGAAGCCTCTCCCATTCATGAAGTCCTCATTGACAAAGCCCTCTTGGGATGGAAAGAATATGAATTAGAATTATTGCGCGACAAAAATGACAATGTTGTCATTATTTGTGCGATTGAGAATATGGATCCCATGGGGATTCACACAGGAGACTCTATTACTGTTGCTCCTGCAATGACCTTGTCTGATGTGACCTATCAGCGCATGCGTGATATGGCCATCAAGATGATGCGAAACATAGGTGATTTTGCCGGTGGATGTAATGTTCAGTTTGCTGTTAGTCCAGATGAAAATGAAGACATCATTGCCATTGAAATCAATCCACGTGTCTCGCGATCTTCCGCTTTAGCCTCGAAAGCAACCGGTTATCCGATTGCGAAAATTGCTGCAAAATTAGCCCTTGGGTATTCACTAGATGAACTCGATAACCAAATCACAAAATCAACTTCGGCTTTGTTTGAGCCAACGGTTGATTATGTAATCGTTAAAATTCCACGCTGGAACTTTGATAAATTTGAAGGCTCAGACCGCACCTTAGGTCTTCAAATGAAATCGGTAGGAGAAGTGATGGGAATTGGACGTTCGTTCCAAGAGGCCCTGCACAAGGCCACTCAGTCCCTTGAAATTAAACGTAACGGACTTGGAGCCGATGGCAAAGGGTATACCGATTACGAAACAATTATAAGTAAACTTACCCATGCTAGTTGGGACCGTGTATTCGTTCTTTACGACGCTATTCAAATGGGAATTCCATTGAGTCGCATTCATGAGATCACTAAAATTGACTTATGGTTTTTGCGTCAATTTGAAGAGCTTTATGCTTTGGAAAGAGAAATTAGTGAGTTTACAATAGATTCTTTGGAAAAAGCCTTGCTTTTGGAAGCTAAACAAAAAGGTTTTGCCGATCGACAAATTGCCCACATGTTGGGGTGTTTGGAAAGTCAAGTGTATAATCTAAGAGAAGAAATTGGGATTCAGCGTGTCTATAAATTGGTGGACACCTGTGCGGCAGAATTTTCAGCAAAAACACCTTATTATTATTCAACTTTCGAAGCCCAAATGCAAGTAGAAGGAGGGAAGCCCTATAGCGACAATGAAAGTGTTGTTTCTGACAAGAAAAAAATCATTGTTTTAGGATCTGGTCCAAACAGAATTGGACAAGGAATCGAGTTTGATTACTGTTGTGTGCATGGCGTGCTTGCTGCATCAGAATGCGGCTATGAAACCATCATGATTAATTGTAACCCAGAAACCGTATCTACGGATTTTGATGTTGCTGATAAATTGTACTTTGAGCCTGTTTTCTGGGAGCATATTTACGACATCATCCGCCACGAAAAGCCGGAAGGTGTGATTGTGCAACTTGGTGGGCAAACAGCGCTTAAATTGGCTGAAAAATTAGATCGTTATGGAATAAAGATCATCGGGACAAGTTTTGAATCGTTGGATTTAGCAGAAGATCGTGGAAGTTTTTCCACACTCCTGAAAGACAATGATATTCCTTATCCTGAGTTTGGGGTGGCCGAAAATGCCGATCAAGCCCTCGCACTAGCAGATGAGTTAGACTTCCCTATTTTGGTACGTCCTTCTTATGTTCTTGGTGGACAAGGAATGAAGATTGTCATTAACAAAGAAGAACTGGAACAACATGTGGTTGACTTACTTCGTAAAATCCCTAACAATAAACTTTTGTTAGACCACTACTTAGATGGAGCAATTGAAGCAGAAGCAGATGCAATTTGCGATGGGGAGAATGTTTACATCATTGGTATAATGGAGCATATTGAGCCTTGTGGAATCCATTCAGGAGATTCAAATGCTACCCTTCCAGTATTTAATTTAGGAGAATATGTTTTACAACAAATAAAAGACCACACGCTTAAAATAGCTAAAGCCTTAAATACTGTTGGTTTAATCAATATTCAGTTTGCTGTAAAAGAAGATAAAGTCTTTATTATTGAAGCAAACCCTCGAGCATCTAGAACAGTTCCTTTCATTGCTAAAGCATACAAAGAACCTTATGTGAACTACGCAACTAAGGTTATGCTGGGAGAAAATAAAGTTACAGATTTTGATTTCAACCCTGAGTTAAAAGGATACGCCATCAAACAACCCGTTTTCTCCTTCAACAAGTTCCCAAATGTGAACAAGCAGTTAGGACCAGAAATGAAGAGTACTGGGGAAAGTATTTTGTTTGTCGACTCGCTGAAAGACGATGAGTTCTATAACTTATATGCACGACGAAAAATGTATTTAACCAAGTAAAGAGAATTTAGCTACCTTTATTAAAATATTTACTCCGATGAAAGATTTGAAGAGAGAGACCACGGTAATCATCAGTTTAATTGCTTTGGCTGTTGCCTCACGGTTGTTACCTCACCCACCAAACTTTGCCCCTATAACCGGGATTGCATTGTTTGCTGCCGCTAAATTTCAAAATAGATTAATTGCGTTAGCCCTTCCGCTGGTGTGCTTGTTTATGACGGATTTAATTTTAGGTTTAGGCTGGATTAATCTTTTTGTTTACGGTGCTTTTGGACTAATTTCTATAATGGGTTTCATTAGTAAAAAAGTAAAAATTCAAACAGTACTCCTTTCTTCAGTAGTGTTTTTTGTGGTATCTAATCTAGGCGTATGGTTGCTGTATTATCCGCTAACCATTGAAGGTTTGACGAGCTGTTTTACGTTGGCTATCCCTTTCTTTACGAATACGCTACTTGGCGACTTGGCCTACTCTGCGATTTTATTCTACAGTTTTTCGACACTCAAAAATACTTACCTAAGGCCGGCCTAGTTCATACAGTAATTTGTACTTTTATCAAGTGAACAGGTTCTTGTTTTACAAGATGAAAAGGGAAATTGGTGAAATACCAATGCTGTACCCGCAACTGTAAGCTTAGTCCGCAATAAGCGGACGTTTTCTAGAACCTAATGCCACTGATGTTAATTGGGAAGGCAAGTAGAGAAACGCAAGCCAGGAGACCTGCCCGTTCATAGTGATTCAGTTCTTCGGGGATAAAGAAGTTGAATGGCTAAGAAACAGTACGTCCCGTAATTTAATTACAATGAAATTAATGCAAGTTAGTGTATTGACACTATTCCTTGGGTGTGTAACTTTCCTACAGGCACAAGAAATTGAATCAATTGACAGTCTTACAACCAAAACAAATTATTTGGATGAGATTGTCCTTTCGGATACTCGATTACCAATTAAACGCTCACAATCGGGTAAAACAATTATACGAATTGATGAAAAACAGATCAAGCAATTTAATGGAAGAAATCTTTCCGAACTCTTGGCAATCCAAGCAGGGGTTGTGGTTTTGGGAAGTCGATCCATCAGTGGGCAAAATTTACGTATTGGAATACGTGGAAGCACAAACAATCAAGTGTTGATTCTACTCGACGGAGTTCGTGTTTCTGATCCATCGCGTATTAGCAATGATTTTGATTTGAATTTTTTAAACCTGCAAGATATTGCTAGCGTAGAAATCTTAAAAGGTGGGGCAAGTACCTTGTATGGTAGTGCAGCAGCTGCGGCTGTTGTCAATATTACCACCAAGAAGAATGTGGAGGTCAATCGTTTTCGATTAGGACTAACTACAGGGACAGAGCAAACGCAAAACCAAGGACTGAAAAACTTGAGTTATCAATCTGGCGACTTGAACTATTCAGGAAAATCTGCTAATCTTAATTATTCAATTGGCGCTTCTTCACTCTTCTCCAATGGATTGAGTGCAGTAGATAATGGAACCGAGAAGGATGCTTTCCTTCGCTATACTCTCAACGCACAAATCGGCGTCAACGGAGAATCTTTTTCATGGAAATTACTGGCTAGTAAAGCTGGTATTGAAAACGATTATGATAATATTTTCCCCGTAGAAGATGCCGATTTTGTTGCATTTAGTTATTTTGAAACCATCTCACTAACTTCTTCCTATAACTATTCGAACGGTTCCGTTTCATTGAATGCGGGTTACCAAACCACCGATCGGGAATACAGAGATAACTATCCATCTAGTTACGCTGCAGTAAATGCATCAGTCGAAGTGGTGAATAAGTTAACTTTATCAAACCAACTTTATTCTGTACAAGGAGTCTTGTATCAAGAAGGTAGTTATGAAGGTACCCCGGTGACCCATCAGAAAGATGTTTTTGCCAACCTTGTCTATCTATCTCCAAGTGGATTTAATGCAACCATAGGGGCCCGTGCCATAGATCATCAAAGCTTTGGAAGCAATTTCACCTATAATATCAACCCATCTTATGCATTCTCGTTATATCACTCAAAAGTGAAAGTGATGGGGAGTATAAGCTCTGCGTTCATTGCTCCCAGTTTATTTCAATTGTATGACACCTTCTCTGGAAATGCGGACCTCCTTCCCGAAGAGACATTGTCCTATGAACTAGGAGCCGAATGGGCAAAAGAAAAAGGCAATGGTTCTTTGGTGTTTTTTAAACGAAAAGAAGACCCCAAAATTATATACGACATGAATACTTATGCTTATGCGAACGCAGTTTCCAATGTTGTATATCAAGGAGTTGAATTTACCTATGTAAAGCAATTGACTAGTGCGCTCGATTTTCAGTTGAATTATACCTTTACTGAGCTAAAAGAAGGCAAGTTGTTTCGATTGCCCAAACACGCGATCAATTCAACCCTAACGATGTACTTAGGTGAAAACGACAATATGGGTTTCGTCTATGCTTATAGAGGGAAGCGAGAGGAGGTCAATCAATTAGAATTAGCTGCATATAGCTTGATGGACCTTCGCTATGCAAAGGAGTTTTATGAGAATAAACTGACTGCTTCTTTATGGATCACCAATCTATTGGATACTGACTTTATAGAGTTAAACGGATTTACCACCAAAGGAAGGAATTTTCGCTTAGGGCTAACCTATCAATTCTAGTGTAAGTTTGTTGCTGAAATCTTTGGTAGTTCAATAAACATTCGCTGTTGTCTGGCTGTCTCCTTATCGAGTATTGATTCAAGCACTGGGCCTTGTGGTATAGCTGCTTTTTGTGCATTTGCATCTGGACTAATCTGGTTTAAAGCTGCAGCGAGGAAAGGTTCAGTTGGACTACCTAAAACACCAAAACTCGAAACAGATTCTCTTGCGGAAACAAAACTTAATCGTGGGTTATTGTTTGGTTCAGGAGGTAACCCATCGGCATAATCAGCAAACCCGTCATTATTAGCAATTTTTAAAACAATAGGTTGCATGGCATAACGGTGGTTTGGATTTTTCACCTCGTTGTTGTTGTCTATATAGTCGTAAAGTGAAATAGATCCAACGTTTTTACCATAGGTTGTTCCACCAATTTGAATCACATCAATATGAGCAGCCAATCCGTTAATCAATAACTCACTGGCAGAAGCGCTTCGTCCAGAGGTTAGAAAATACACTCGGTTGAGTCCAAGACATGGCAAGTTTACACCGCCAGTAGTTTGATCAACAAAATGGTTATTGAAGTCTAGATCATCATCAGGATCACTATTGGAATTGACACTATCGATATAGGCCATTAGCTTGCTGTTCCAGATTTGTTTCGCGAAAATTTCTCCTGTAAATTGTCCCGTAATTAAACTGGCTAAATAAGTGCAGGTTTGCACAGAACCCCCGCCATTGTAGCGTAAATCTACTATAAGTTCCGTAATATTTTGGCTTTGTAGTTCGGCAAAAACATCGATCAAGGCTTGGTTAAAGTCGTGTTCATTTTGTCCGTCTCCATCTGCATCTACCGTACTTAAAAATTGGTTGTACATCAAATAACCAACCCGAACACCATTGTGCTCAATGACTTGATTTTTATGGATCGGTATTTCCTGAAAATTTTCTTCTTTGTTGAGTGTGATTGTAATATTTCTTGGGGTAACAACATCAAGGCTTGGATTGTAGTTTACGAGATCTATGCTGTAGCTCATCGCATCGCTATAGATTAACCCTGAGTAATTGTCTAAGGTTAACTCTTCTCCGTTTACACTGTTGAAAATATCTCCACGTACTACTCCTTTTTCGGCAGCGTCAGAATTTGGCAATACATAGGTTACCCCAGCAACTAATCCATTGCATCCATCACAACGACGATATAGAATGAATTTCATTCCATTTGAAGCAGAAATCCCTGCCAATTGATTTTCAAGTACAGTGTAGTCATCTTCAATCCAACTGAATCGGTCGTCTTCATGTTTCAGGCTATTGAAGAAAGGCTCTCCTTGATCAAGAGAACTGAGGTATGTCTTATAGGTGGCAGCATTGTCATCTTTTGTATCGGCAAGATTATTGACTTTTTCTTGCCAGTAATACCATTGATTGAGCCCTGTCCAAATAAAGTCATTTATTTCTGTATCAACTTGTTCTGGAGGATTAACAACTGTAATTTGATCATCGTCCTGGTCGTTTTTTGCACAGCCCACAAGGATTAAACTCGCAAAAATAATTTTAAAACAGATGCTTTTCATAACTATAGATTTCATTTGCAAATTAAAGAAGATATTTTTAACCTTTGGCATTTACATTAATATTGTTATAAATTTAAGCAAAGATTATTCCAAAATGAAAAAAACACTTTTAATCCTCGCAATTTTTGGCTTTTTAATGGCCAATGCACAATCTGTTTTTGATGAATACGGTGGGAATCCATCTGTTTCAAATTTAACGGTTAGCCCTCAAATGTTCAAGCTAATGAGCAAGTTTAAGATTAGTACAGATGATCCAGAGTCGCAAGCATTGATTGACATGATTCAAGGCCTGAAACGTTTTCGGGTGATGAGTACAAAAGATGCTGACATTGCACATGAGATGGAAGTTTGGATGCAATCTGAACTGCAAGATTCTGCCTTGGAGTCGATTTTGAATATGACAGAAAAAGGTGTCAATGTACAGTTTGGCGCTGTGTACGGAGAGGGAGGAGACATCGTAGATCGTTTGGTGATGTATGTAAAAGGCTTACAGGGATATCTAGATACCCAAGAGGATATTCAAGTTGAGACAACCACCGATTTGGATTTTATCTTACTAGAGATTGTGGGTGCCATAGACCTAGAACAGGTTGGTGCATTAACCCAATTAATCGATGTGCCAGGAGGAGAGTACTTAGATGCGCTAAAAAACTAAATTCCCGTGTAGTTAAACGGTGTAATGGTTTTAAGTTCTGCCTTGATTTTACTGTCAATTTCCAATTGGTCAATGAAACTATGAATGGACGACTGATTAATTATTTCGTTGGTGCGCGTCAATTCTTTCAATGCTTCATACGGATTCGCAAAGCCTTCCCTTCGTAAAATAGTCTGGATAGCTTCTGCCACCACTGCCCAATTTCTTTCTAAATCAGCATTTATTTTCTCTTCATTCAATAAGAGTTTTGAAAGCCCTTTAAGGGTAGACTGAAATCCAATTAAGGAATGTCCAAATGGGGTTCCTACATTACGTAATACAGTACTGTCTGTCAAATCTCGTTGCAAACGCGAGATGGGGAGTTTTTCAGCGAGATAGTTGAAAAGTGCATTGGCTATTCCTAAGTTTCCTTCTGAGTTTTCAAAGTCAATGGGATTTACTTTGTGCGGCATGGCCGACGATCCAACTTCTCCTTCTTTTATTTTTTGTTTGAAATAATCCATTGAAATATAGGTCCACAAATCGCGATCAAGGTTAATTATAATGGTATTGATTCGCTTCATCGCATCACACAAAGCGGCAAAGTAATCGTAGTGCTCAATTTGTGTGGTAGGGAAGGAGTGGTGTAAACCAAGTTGCTCTTCAACAAAGGTTTTTCCAAATGCTTTCCAATCTTGTTTTGGGTATGCCACTTGATGCGCATTGAAGTTCCCTGTTGCTCCGCCAAACTTAGCTGCATTAGGAATGTTAACTAAAGTTTCTCTTTGGTGTTCCAATCGATTTACGAAAACAGCAATTTCTTTCCCTAAACGGGTGGGTGAGGCTGGTTGCCCGTGAGTTCTTGCCAGCATAGAAACATCTTTATATTCTTCTGTAAGCTCTTTTAGGCGATCAATCACTTCATCCAAGGAAGGGAGGTATACTTTTTCAATAGCTTCTTTGATCGATAAAGGAATGGAGGTGTTATTAATGTCTTGCGATGTTAGGCCGAAATGGATAAACTCTTTATAGTCTTGTATCTCTAATCGGTCAAATTCTTTTTTGATAAAATACTCCACCGCTTTAACATCATGGTTGGTGGTTTTTTCAATCTCTTTGATGTCTTTTGCATCTTCCTCTGTAAAATGTTTGTAGATAGAACGTAAATCTTCAAAAAGGGAATGGTTTATATTTTCTAGTTGAGGGAGTGGTAGTTCACACAATGCGATGAAATACTCAATCTCCACACGCACGCGGTAGTGAATCAATGCTTCTTCAGAAAAAAAAGCGGATAAAGATTTTGTCTTTCCACGGTAGCGACCGTCGATTGGGGAGATTGCGTTTAAAGCAGTTAGTTTCATAGCGAAAATAAAAATGTAAAGATAAGGCTTCTAGTTGAATCCCTCTCTCATATTTAGGTTAATTGATTTACTAATGATTTAAATCCAGCACTAGAATTGGGGCGTTTTTGTTCGATATAGGCGTATAATTCTTCCTCAATCCAATTTTCGTGTTTCCTGAAGAAGTGAAGTGTTTTCATGGCAAAAGCGATGGCAGCTATTTTCTTTTCATCGATCATGTAAGCAAAACAAATGGATATGATAGTATTGATTTGTTTATTTGAAAGCACACTTCTTCGCACCTCATGCGTACAATAGTGATAAAGCACTTTTGCGATTGGACGTCGTTTACTCTCATGGGTTTGTGCTTTGGTAACCCTTAAAAATTGATCTAATAGAGGAGTCAGGCTCTCAATATGTTGCAGTATATAATGCTCAAATACCCAAGCGGCAACAATATGTTCTCGATGCTTTTCTGCTGCACATGCAAGATCAAATAGCTCATCAAAAGAAGCTGGATTTTTTTTATGTATGCAACACCTTTTTCTCGGTCAGCGATCGAAGCATGGAATGTTAAGAGTAGGGTTTTAAGCGATGACATTGCTATAGTTGAAGAATCTTATATTCTTCATAACACCCACTAATAGCTTCTAAGATTTGCAGATCGTTCGCTTCTTTGATAAAGGCATTAGAATAACTGCAATTCCGTAAGATTTCTTCTAAATTAATACGATCGATACCCAAAAACTGAACCAAGACCTCTCGGTCAAACTTTGTTCCCAGTAGTGTTTTGATCGCATCATCCTCCCGCATCTTTTTAAGTTTCCGCATTTGTTTTGGGTTTTTCCCAAAGAGATTATAGAGAAAATCTGCAGGATTAAATAAAGAGCCTAGGGCTTTGGAGATCGAAGAGCGGTTTCGGTTTCCACCCTCATAGCCCGCACGTGGAAGTCCAGGAATACTGTATCGTCCAGCTGGATTAATGGGCACCTTCCGAACGTCAATATCTAAGTAGCCCGTCAATTGATAGGGACGAACAATGACTTCTTCGAGCGCAAAAGATAGTTCTGTTAGACGAAAAATGGGAATACCAAATTTCATCATATCGTTACTTACCGAAACCTTTAATGGTTTAAATCCTAAATAAGAAAAGTAGAGGGTGTCTTGTGCTTTCGCAGCAATTTCAAATTCTCCTTCAGTGTTTGTGATAACCCCCTCAACAGAACTCAAATTCAAAACATGAACACTGGCCATGAATGTATCTAAGTTATCGTTCATCACCCTCCCTTTTAGGAGCATGTTTTGCTCTTGCCCAATGCTAAAGTTGAAACAACAGAGGGCAAGGATTAAAAAATATGGTGTTATACGCATGAACACAAAAGTAATAAGAAAAAGAAGAGTCTCGTTTTAGCAACGAAAAAAAACATTTCTTTAACGCCTTGGGCGTCTTCCAAAGCCAGATGGTTTACTTCCATCGCTACTTCTTCTTTTGGATTTGTAATCAGATCCACCGCCGCTTTTAGAGAATTTTTTGCGATCATTACGTCGGTCTCCACCGCCACTGCCAAAACGCTTGCCTTTTTCGCCTCCACCACCACCGCCTCCGCGGGGACCTTTTTCAGAAACTTCTACATTGATGGAACGTCCATTGAGTTCGAAGTCAGCAAAGGTTTCGAGTACCTTTTCACGGTGTTCATTTGGTGTGTTGAAAAACGCAAAGCTGTCCATAACATCAACGTGGAATACATCGTCCTGATCAAGCGATAGAGTAGACTTTAAAAGATCTTTAAGGTCCATCCAATTAAACTCATCTCGAGAACCTAAGTTAATGAAGAAGCGAGTGCTGTCTTTTTTGTTGTGTTTTACTTTTTCACGTCCATCGTCTTTTGCCCCAGCGAGGGTATTGAGATCTTTTGAACTTTTGTAGTAATTGTGGAAACGTGCAAACTCAACAGAAACAAGACGTTGAATTAATTCTTCCTTACTAAGATCAGCCAAAACTTCCTCTACCTTTGGGAGGTAGTCAGCAATTCCGTCGTTGATTTCTGTGTTGTGAATCTTTTTAGCCAAGTGATACAATTGCGTTTCGCAAATTTCGATCCCTGTAGGAATCTTTTTAGCTTCAATCTTGGCTTGAATAATTTTCTCAATCGCGCGAATTTTTCGCGATTCACTTTGGGTAACAATAATCATCGAGACCCCTTTATTTCCAGCTCGTCCAGTTCGACCACTACGGTGGGTGTAGGTTTCGATTTCGTCGGGTAGTTGGTAGTTAATCACGTGGGTAATGTTATCAACATCAATTCCACGTGCTGCAACATCAGTTGCAACCAACATTTGGATTTGTTTATTTCGGAATGACTTCATGACAATGTCACGCTGATTTTGGCTCAAGTCTCCGTGTAGTGCGCCTGCATTGTATCCGTCTTCAATAAGTTTTTCGGCTACACGTTGTGTGTCGCGTTTTGTTCGACAAAAAATAACTGAAAATATATCTGGATGTGCATCTGCTAGTCTTTTTAAAGCGGGATATCTGTCACGGCCACTCACGGCATAATACTCATGACTAACATTTTTGGTTCCAGCATTTTTAGATCCAACCGTAACTTCTAGTGGGTTGTACATGAATTTCTTCGCAATTACCGATACCTCTTTAGGCATAGTAGCAGAGAATAACCAAGTGCTTTTATCATCTGGTGTGTTGGAAAGAATAGAAGTTATGTCTTCGAAAAATCCCATGTTTAACATCTCATCTGCCTCGTCAAGAACACAATATTCCAAACGAGAGATATCGACCAAACGACGACGGATCATGTCTTGCATCCGTCCTGGTGTAGCTACAATAATTTGCGCACCTTTTTTAACGTTTCTAGCCTGGTCTGTAATACTTGCTCCACCATAAATAGCCACCACATTGATGCCTTTGATGTGTTTGGAATAATTTTTTATTTCTTGGGTAATTTGCAAACACAATTCGCGTGTTGGCGATAGAATTAACCCTTGGGTTGTTCTGCTTTTAGAATCGATTTTTTGAAGCATTGGAAAGCCAAATGCAGCTGTTTTCCCGGTACCTGTTTGTGCCAAGGAAACGATATCGGTATCTTGTTCTAAAAGGAGGGGAATTGTTTTTTCTTGGACTTCCGAGGGTGACTCAAAGCCCATGTCTTCAATGGCTTGTAATAAAGCATCATTGAGACCTAGTGATTGGAATGTTGTCATTGCTGCAAAGGTAAGGCAGTTTACTGGAATATAATGACTTTGCACCCGTTTAATTGACCTAAACGGAATAGGTCAATTGGCACAACATTATTCACTACTCAGCCCCTTTAGCTGAAATTGATGCAAGGAATTCTTGTATTGCTCTTGCTCTATGACTGATTTTATTTTTTACTTCATCGCCCAATTCAGCAAATGTCTGGGTATAGCCCTCTGGTACAAAGATGGGATCGTAGCCAAAACCTTGTTCCCCACGCTTTTCGGGTAAGATGTACCCGCGTACTTTCCCCTCGCACTGCCATTCTTTTCCGTCAATACATACTGCAATTACGGTTCTAAATTGCGCGTTCTTATTTTTTTTCTCACTTAATTCTTCCCAAACTTTTTCAATATTGGCCGAATTATTTCTTTCGGGTCCTGCAAAGCGTGCAGAATAAACACCTGGAGCACCATTGAGGGCGTCGATTTCAAGACCAGAGTCATCTGCAAAGCAATTGTATCCATAGGTGTCCAGTACATATTTAGCTTTGATAAGTGCATTTTCTTCTAATGTAGATCCAGTTTCTTCGATATCTTCTACACAACCAATATCGGTTAGACTTAAGAGTTCAATTTGTTTGGGGAGTAATTGTTTCACTTCGGCAAGTTTATGGGCATTGTGGGTAGCGAAGACAAGTTTCATATTATTGATGATGATAAGGTTCGTTTTTTAAAATGGTGTGTGCACGGTAGAGTTGTTCCACAAAAAAAAAACGCACCATTTGATGTGAAAAAGTCATGGGCGAGAGGCTGATTTTTTGTTGGGCTAATTGATAAATCGCTGGAGAAAAGCCATAGGGTCCACCAACAATAAACACCAATCGTTTGATTCCTGAACTCATTTGCTTGTTGATCCAGGCAGAAAAATCGAGAGAAGAAAACTGTTTGCCCCCTTCATCGAGTAAAACAACTCGATCACCAGCTTTTAAGTGTTTCTGAAGCGCATCTCCTTCTTTTTCTTTTTGTAATTTTTCACTGAAATTTTTAGTGTTTTTTAAGTCTTCTACAATGTGAAGAGAGAATTTGGTGTAATGTTTTAGCCGCTGACTATACTGCTCTATTAATTGACTGATTTCTCCTCGATCTGTTTTTCCAACACAAAGTAACACGCATTCCATACCACAAAAATACAAAGGGAAAGATGGATATCCGTGTGAAATGCTGTAATTTTGAAAAAACAATTTTTAGTGAGTAAGCATTGGACTTCTTATCCGGGAATTAAACAAGTAACTGCATTTTTGCGTTTGTTGCGCATTCCGGGTCTAAAGGGGTTTTCAATGTATGACCTACTAGAGTTATACATCCTAGGAATAATACGCGGTGCATTGACAGCAAGAGCAGGTTCAATTTCATTTAGTTTTTTTATGGCTTTGTTCCCTTTTTTACTTTTTGTATTAAATCTAATCCCCTTTATACCCACTTTTTTTTCCATTGAGAATTTTGATTTGGTTTTATTGGAGTTCATTGAAACCCTTTTGCCCTCCGATACGCACTCTTTTTTTAGTGATATTTTTTTAGACATACAAAGTAAACCTAGGGGAGGTTTACTGTCTTCTGTTTTTATCTTGTCAATTGTTTTATCTGCAAACGGGGTCAATTCGATCTTTAGTAGTTTTGAGGTTTCTTATCACGTAAAAGAGTTGAGAAATATTTTTAAGCAATACTTATTTTCACTGGGGGTGAGTGTGTTATTGGCCTTTCAACTGTTGATTGCGGTGATTTCATTCATTTACTTTAAGCTTGCTTTTCAAAATTTCTTGCCAGAAACCATGGATTGGATTTTATGGGGACAGTACCTTCTTTTTATTGTACTGGCCTATTTCTCTATTTCCATATTGTACTATTTTGGAACAATAGAAGGAAAGCTAACGCGCTTTTTCTCTCCTGGGGCGCTCATGACACTTTTACTCTTTCTCACCAGCACTTATTTATTTGGCGTTTATGTAGATAATTTTTCCAACTACAATCAACTCTATGGCTCAATTGGAGCTTTATTGATTTTTATGCTGTACATATGGATCAATTCCATTGTTTTGTTGTTGGGATTTGAACTCAATGCCGTGATAAGTCGCTTAAAACAAGAAAAAAAATAGTCAGTATAAGGGATGCAGTTTTTCATTGATGTTTTATTGCCTTTACCCTTGCCTAGAGCATTTACCTATTGGGTCAATGAAGCTGAATTCGATTTTCTTTCTCCGGGCTTTCGTGTAGGTGTTCCCTTTGGGAAAAACAAATTGTATACGGGACTTGTGTATAAAAAGCATCGCGTGGCGCCACAGGCCTATACGCCCAAAACAATCGAAGTGATTTTGGAAGATCACTCCATTGTTACACCCCAACAGCTTCAATTTTGGGAATGGATGAGTGATTATTATCGTTGCTCTATGGGTAATATACTTCGTGCTGCACTTCCCTCCGCTTTTTTATTGACAAGCGAGACCTTTATTTCACGGGTCAAGGAAATAGAAATTGATTGGGACGGATTGAGTGACGAAGCCTACCTTGTGCTTGAAGCGCTTGAGCAAAGAGATTTATTGATTGAAGATATTCAGGCGATTGTTCAACGAAAAACGGTTTTGCCCTTGTTGCAAACTTTAATTGAGAAAGGCTATGTGCAAACACTTCAATCTTTAAAGGAAAAATACAAACCAAAAAAGCATCGTTACCTCCGCATTCACCCCGACCATTCGACAGACGAGGCGCTGAGTAGTCTCTTTGATCAACTCAAACGTGCTCCAAAGCAGAGCGCTTTTTTATTGGGCTTATATCAGTTAAAGAATGAGGAAGAGTGGGTAAAACTTAGTTTGCTTAAAAAGCAATTAGATGTAACCAGTGGTTTGGTGAGAATACTTTTGGATAAGGGGGTTATAGAAGAGCAGTGGGTGCAAGAAGACCGTGTGTTGTTAAAAGAAATGAACGGCGATTCAAAGCCGGTTTTGTCTTTTGCGCAGCAAACTGCTTTGAATGATATCCAGCAGCAATGGGAAGAGAAAGAAGTGGTCTTGTTAGAAGGAGTTACTTCTTCAGGGAAAACTGAAGTGTATTTTTCTTTGATCGAAGAACAGCTAAAGAAAGAAAAGCAAGTGTTGTTTCTCTTACCAGAAATTTCATTGACGGCCCAAATGGTGCAACGTTTGCAAAAACGTTTTGGCGAGCAAGTAACTGTTTTTCATTCAAAATTCTCCATTCACGAGCGGGTAGAGGTCTGGAAAAACATTCTTCACAATAGCCCAAAAGCACGGATTGTACTCGGTGCTCGTTCAGCTATTTTTTTACCTTTTAATCGACTAGGGTTAATTGTTGTAGATGAGGAAAACGAATCCTCTTTTAAACAATTTGACCCTGCACCACGTTACCAAGCACGCGATGCGGCCATTGTTTTGGCGAATCAGTATAAATGTAAATTATTGCTAGGATCGGCCACCCCATCAATAGAATCACGCTTTAATGTAGAGCGTAAGAAATATGGTCATGTTCAATTGCTTGAACGTTTTGGAGAAGCAGTGCTTCCTTTAGTGCAAACCATTGATTTAAAAGAAGCACACAAGAAAAAAGAAATGAAGGGTTTGTTTTCAAAAACACTTTTTGAGCAGATAGAAAATAACTTGTTGGAAGGGAAGCAAATTATTCTTTTCCAAAACAGAAGAGGATATGCTCCTTTGTTGGAGTGCCACACTTGTGGGCATATTCCTCAATGCACCAATTGTGATGTATCGTTGACCTATCATCAATACAATCACCAACTAAGATGTCATTACTGCGGTTATCACATTGCCAAGCCTATTCAGTGTGTGGTGTGTTCTGGTCCATCCTTAGAATTGAAAGGAACTGGAACTCAACAAATTGAAGAACAAGTGCAACAGTATTTTCCTCAGGCCAAGGTCGAGCGAATGGATTGGGATTCTACCCGTGGCAAGTGGTCGTTTGAAAGTATCATTGAACGTTTTACTACCGGAGAAGTCAATATTCTTGTTGGCACCCAGATGGTGACCAAAGGCTTGGATTTTAAAAATGTTGGATTGGTTGGTGTCATCAACGCTGATCCTTTATTATTTTTCCCTGATTTTCGAGCACACGAACGGGCATTTCAATTGCTCACGCAAGTGGCGGGTCGTGCCGGCCGCTCGAGCGAACAAGGCAAGGTGTTGATTCAATCCTTTTCTCCAGCTCACCCAGTTTTACAGCAGGTTATTCAAACCAACTACGAAGCTCTTTATACTCAACAAATTCACGAGCGAAGAGCCTTTGATTATCCTCCTTTCTTTCGTTTAATTCGAATTTCCCTTAAAGCGAGAGACTATCAAAAAGCACAACAAGCTGCACAGTGGTTGCACGATGTATTGGCGCAGCATTTAACAACACCCATTCTTGGTCCTGTGGATCCAGTGGTGGCGCGAGTGCGAAATCAATACATTAAACAGTTGTTGTTAAAGTACCCTGACAATACTTCTCGAAAGCATATCAAAGACGTGTTGTCTAACGCACTAAAGAGCATAGAAGCTATTGGGCAGTTTAGATCTGTGAAGATAAATATCGATGTAGATCCTTTTTAAATCGATAAGATTAATTCTTTGAATGCTTTTGTGCGAAAACGACTCAGAGGAATGGTTTTGTTCTTTAAATTAATTTCGTTAGAAGTATAGTTTTTCACTTTTTGAAGATTAATGATGTAAGATTTGTGACTTCTGAAAAAGGTACTGGCTGGAAGTAATTCCAGGATTTTTTTCATTGACATTAACACGACGTACTTTCGTTTTGGTGTTGCTATTTTCACATAGTCTCCCATGGCTTCAATGAAATCAATTTTTTCGTGCTCGATTCTTTCGGTCATTAAATCACAGCGTACTTCAATGTATCTAGCAGGAAGAATGATTTCTTTTTTCTCCAGAAGGTAATTTTGATTGGCTAAGCGTTCTATCGTTTTTTGAAAACGAAACGGCTCCATGGGTTTTAAAATAAAGTCAAATACTCCAATCGAATAAGCCTTTATGGCATCTTTTGTTCGAGGCGAAAGTATAATAATGGGTTGTTTTGCTTGGTGTTTTTCAATGAACGAAAAGCCCAATTGGTTACTAAGGTTTGGATCAATGATCAAAAAATCGACTGTAGCCTCGTGAAGGAATTTTGTAGCTTCTTTGATGGAAGAAAAAACATGAACAAGTTCAATTTGAGTAGATTCAGTAGCCAATTTTACCAGTTGAGCACAGCTGGTTTCATTTTCATCAATTAAAATAAATGACAAGGGCATGGGTTGTTTTTTAAACAAAAATAAGGAAAATCAATTTCTCTTGCCCTGATTCAAAAAAAAAGGCAGTAATATTTGGTCTAGGAGGTGAATTCCACTATTTTTGCAGCCTTAATTAAATCAATTATATGAACCATTACGAAACTGTTTTCATTTTGAATCCCGTTTTATCTGAAGAACAGATAAAGGAAGCAGTTAAGAAATTTGCCGCCATCCTAACAGATAAAGGCGCCAAATTTGTTAACCAAGAAGATTGGGGGCTAAAGAAATTGGCTTACCCTATTCAAAACAAAAAAAGTGGTTTTTACCACTTATTTGAGTACACCGTTATCGGTGAAGCGATCAACCCTCTAGAGGTTGAATTTAGAAGAGATGAGCGTGTTATGCGTTACCTCACAGTACGACTCGACAAGCATGCAATTGCTTGGGCTGACAAACGAGTAAAGAAAATTAAAGCTAACGCTAAAGCCTAATCGAGATGTCAAAAATAGAAGAACAATCTAAAGGAAGAAAAGAGGGGGAAATTCGTTATTTAACCCCACTTAATATTGAAACTAATAACAAGAAAAAATACTGTCGTTTCAAACGTTCTGGTATTAAGTATATTGACTACAAAGATGCTAACTTTTTAATTGGCTTTGTGAATGAGCAAGGAAAATTATTACCACGTCGTTTAACCGGTACATCGTTGAAATACCAACGTAAAGTTTCTGTAGCTGTAAAACGCGCACGTCATTTAGCATTAATGCCTTACGTAGGCGATTTATTAAAATAAAACTTTAAATCATGGAACTGATACTCAGAGAAGATGTACAAAACCTTGGATTTAAGGATGACATCGTTACAGTAAAAAATGGCTTCGGAAGAAACTTTTTAATTCCACAAGGAAAAGCAGTCTTGGCAACAAGTTCAGCTAAAAAAGTATTGGCTGAAAACGTAAAACAACGCGCTTTTAAAGAGCAAAAAGTAATTGATGATGCAACCAAATTAGGGAAAGCCCTAACCGCATTAGAAATTAAAATTTCTTCTAAAGTTGGATCTGGTGACAAATTGTTTGGCTCAATTGGAGCGCAAGATGTAGCCGATGCTTTCGCAAAAGCTGGACAAGCAATTGACAAGAAATTCATCAGCTTACCAGGACGTACAATCAAGCGTCTTGGTGCCTATGAAGCAACTGTTCGCTTGCACAGAGAAGTTGTTATACAGGCGCCCTTCGAAATTATTCCTGAAAAGGGATAAGCCAGTATTTTAAATCTTCAACCCCACCTAGGTGGGGTTTTTTTGTATGAACTATCACCGTTTAAGTAAAGAACAATTTGAAGAACTCCACGAGGAGTTCGCCAAATATTTGGCCGCTTTATCGATCGATCGAAAAGAGTGGGAGCAAATAAAAGCCAATCAGCCCCAAGCTGTTGAGGTTCATCTAGATCAATTCTCTGATTTAGTATGGGAAGATGTATTGTCTAAAGACTTGTATTTAGAACACTTAAGTCCCAACCATTTCTTTGTTTTTGAATGCCTAGCCGATGCCATGCGACTAATCGCGGTAAAACTCTCTACCGTTGAGCACGATATTATGACTAAAGAGGGATGGCAATGGTTATTACACCATATTCATGACGAATCTGTCACCATTTATCGTTCGACTAAAGCCTATGACCATGACCGTAAAGAAGAATTGTACGGCATGATTTTAAAAGGCGCACAAATTAGTCAAGGTGTTCGCTTTAAAAGTATCGCTGAATTTCTTTCATAAGCCTTTCAAAATTTAGGATATTTGCAGCAAACGCTTTTTATCTATACCTATGAAGCCATCTATTCCTAAAGGAACCCGAGATTTTTCATCCCTTGAAGTTGCCAAACGCAATTATTTGAAAGAAATCCTGCAAACTGCTTTTGAAAGCGCCGGTTTTCAGCCCATAGAAACACCCTCGTTTGAGAAATCAGAAACCCTGTTGGGTAAATATGGTGAAGAAGGGGATCGACTTATTTTTAAGATTCTTTCCAATGGCGAAAAATTAAAAAAGGCCGATTTGGCTGCTCTTGAAGAAAATAGACTAGGGGCCTTTTCTAGTTCCTTGTCTGAAAAAGCCTTGCGTTATGATTTAACCGTTCCTTTTGCACGTTATGTGGTACAGCATCAAAATGAGTTGTTTTTTCCTTTTAAGCGATACCAAATTCAGCCAGTTTGGCGCGCAGACCGCCCACAGCACGGACGTTTTCAAGAATTTTTTCAGTGCGATGCCGATGTAGTTGGGAGTACTTCTCTATGGCAAGAAGTAGAACTTTGTCAATTGTATGCTGTTGTTTTTGCTGCCCTTGGAATAGAAGGAGCCACAATAAAAATAAACAACCGAAAAATATTAGCTGGAATAGCCGAGGTCATTGGTGCCCAAGAGCAGTTAATTGACTTTACCGTTGCCCTTGATAAGCTGGATAAAATTGGTTTTGAAGGAGTAGTAAAAGAATTGAAAGAGAAAAACTTTTCTGCCGATGCCATAGAACGTATTTCACCATTAATGTCTCTAGCAGGTTCAGCAAAAGAACGTCTAAGTCAACTCGAAGATTTTTTGAGTAATTCAGAAATTGGAAAGGATGGAATAGAGGAAGTACGTTTCGTTGTATACCAATCTGAAGCCCTTGGCGTAAAAGGAACACAACTTGCTATCGATGTTACTTTGGCACGCGGATTAAATTATTATACAGGTTGTATTTTTGAAGTTTCCCCTCCAGCTGGTGTCAAAATGGGCTCTATTGGTGGAGGTGGTAGATATGACAATTTAACGGCTGGTTTTGGCATGAAGAACATGAGTGGAGTAGGGATCTCTTTTGGTTTTGACCGCATCTATCTTGTTTTAGAAGAACTTGGTTTATTCCCGACTTCTGTTCAGGCGCAAAGCCAAATTATTTTCCTCAATTTTGGTGACAGTACTGCTCTCAAATGCAATCAGTTGATCGCTTCTTTACGTCAAAAAGGACTACGTGCAGAGTTTTACCCAGATGCAGTCAAGATGAAAAAACAATTGTCTTACGCGAATCAAAAACAAATCCCATGGGTCGCTCTCTTGGGTGAAGAAGAGTTATCCCGCAATGAAGTAGTGCTTAAAAACATGAAAAGTGGCGAACAAGTTGTTCAACCACTTTCCAATATTCTTGAGTATTTGATTTCGCAATTAGCTTAGTGTGCACTCAACGCTCCTAGATAACGTTCTGCATCTAGCGCGGCCATACAACCCGTTCCAGCAGCAGTAACCGCCTGTCTGTACTCTTTGTCTTGTACATCCCCAGAGGCAAAAACTCCGGGTAAATTTGTTTTGGTAGATTTTCCATGCGTTATTAAATAACCGGCATCATCCATGTCCAATTGGTCTTTAAAGATGTCAGTATTGGGTTTGTGTCCAATGGCGATAAAAAGTCCAGTAATGGCAATTTCAGTTTTTTCTTGGGTTTGGTTGTTGACCATGCGTAGGCCTTCTACAACTTGCTCGCCAAGCACTTCGTCCACTTCAGTGTGGTATAAAACTTCAATGTTCTCAGTATTATTAACACGATGTTGCATGGCTTTTGATGCACGCATTTCACCTTTACGAACCAACATGGTAACCTTAGTACAAATATTGGCTAAATAGGTAGCTTCTTCAGCAGCCGTATCTCCAGCACCAACAATGGCAATTTCTTGTCCTTTATAAAAGAAACCATCGCAAACAGCACAAGCCGAAACTCCACCACCACGAAGACGCTGTTCACTTGGTATTCCAAGATATTTAGCACTTGCTCCTGTTGAGATGATAATCGTTTCTGCTTCTATGGTTGTAGTGCTGTCTACTACTACCGTATGTATTCCTCCGACTTCTTTACTAAGGTTTACTTCGGTCGCATGCCCAATACGAACTTCTGTTCCAAAACGTTCTGCCTGCTGTTGTAACTCAACCATCATGGTTGGACCATCAATACCTTTGGCATATCCCGGAAAGTTATCTACCTCAGTTGTTGTTGTTAGTTGTCCACCCGGTTCCATTCCAGTATATACTACAGGTTTAAGATCAGCTCGTGCAGCATAGATAGCTGCAGTATATCCTGCAGGTCCGCTACCAATGATCAAACATTTAATTCGTTCCATTTGTCAGTTTTTTATTCTTTCCAAACTTACAAAACTAAGTTCTTAGCGTTCTGTACTATTGTTTTTTTTTTCGCTGTTTTATTAACTGTAGGAGGAGAATTGTTAATAATCGTCCTTTGTAACTTAAATAATTCTCGGATGATTGTTTTATTGGATAATTGTAACTTGGATCATTAATAAAAATGAATGAATTTATTCAATCTTCCAGACAACTACTCCCTTAAAAATGATGTAATTGCTGGGATAACAATTGGTGTTGTAACCATCCCTCAAGCCATGGCTTTTGCTTTGCTGGCAGGTTTACCGCCTATTTATGGCTTGTATGGTTCACTTATTCCATTGGTCATTTATGCTTTCTTTGCGAGCTCTAACTTTCTTAATGTTGGACCTGTTTCTGTAATTTCAATTTTTATTTTTCAAACACTTACTCCTTTCGAATCTCCTTTTACAGCAGCATACATCAATTCCGCAATTATTCTAGGAATAATGATTGGACTCATTCAGTATTTAATGGGACTTTTTCGTTTGGGGACCTTTGCGAATTATTTGCAAAAAAGTGTAATTTCTGGTTTTATACAAGCCGCAGCTATAGTCATTATTTTATCTCAACTTTCACCTGGTTTTGGTATAGAATTACCCATAGAGGGTACCTATTTTGGAAAGGTAATTTATTTACTTAATAACATTGCATCCAGTCATTCTGTATCTACTTTTTTGTTTATCTCCTCCCTGTCGATTCTTTTTGTGTTTGCCACCTATTTCCCAAAGTTCCCTACCACAATAACACTGCTTGTTTTGAGTGGATTAGCTTCTTTTTTCCTTGATTTTGAAGCAATGGGTGTCGCTCTCATTGGGGAAGTCCCCGTGGGTTTACCTGTCTTTATTATGCCATCTTTTAGTTCAGAGAGTTTACGCCTTTTACCTGGAGCTTTAGGTATTGCCTTTGTCGCCTCTATTGGAAGTGTTATTATGGCCAAAAATTTTGAAGTAAGTCAACCTTTTCCTTTAGATGTGAATCAGGACCTCAGGGCGTTGGGTCTAACAAAAATTGCCAGTGCATTTTTTGGTTCTTTGGTTCCGGCAGCTAGTTTTAACCGAACTATTTTGAATATAAAAGTTGGAGCACAAACACAGGTTGCGGGTTTGTTTGCTGCCTTGATTATTCTATTAACGCTTCTTTTTTTAACTCCAATAGTTTATTTTCTTCCTCAGTCTGTTATTGCAGCTATTATTATATATTCTGTCTATTTTTTGTTTGATTTCAGTTTAATCAAGCAATTATTGATGACCAGCAAAATAGATGCATTTTATTTGCTTTTCACTACTGTAATGACCCTTGTTTTTGGGTTTGTGTTTGGCATTTTCTTAGGTGTATTTATTTCTCTTTTGGGAAATTACCTTAGGAAAAGGACAATCAGTTAATTCGTTCTAAAGGTGTAACTGCCAGAATCACTTTTGTTTCCTTCGGCATCAATTGCGACGATCTTCCAGTAATATACAACACCACTTACAACCGTAACATCTACTGCAGTTGTTGCATTTTCATGGTCAATTGTTTGTAATAGGGTAGTAGCATCTTCTTGATCGAGATATACCTCATAGGAACTTAGATCACTATCTGCGTCGGAACAATTCCATTGGAGCGTTACAATGTCATTTACTGGTGTAATGGTTGAGCCTGAGTTAGGGCTTGTCAATTCAGCAGGGAAAGGGGCGTAGTTTACTTCTGCCGGGCCAGGTAAATAGAAGCGCCAAGTACTACTTTCTGCAGGATTACTTCCGTTTTCTCCAATGGCAATAACTTTCCAACCATAAGGTTCAGTACTTTCTAGAGTAACGGCGAGTGTATTGTTTGCAGCTGTGAAATTTTGTTCAACAGATGTGGTTAAATTTGTTAGGTGCACTTCGTAAGAAAGGGCGTTTGTCGCCGCACTCCATTGGAAATTCACTGTACTCTGGGTTTCGTCTACAACGTTTGTATCCAGGCAGGGTTCTTCGTTCAAGGGGAAAGTTAGTACCGGTATTTGTGGCTGTAATATTACAGGAGGAGCGGGTTCTGGTGTTGTCACTTGAGGCTCTTCGGCTGCACCACTGTCTTTTGAACAAGAAAGAATAAGAACGCTTAGACCAAGCAACATCGATTTTAAGTAGTGTCGTTTCATTGTATTATTCTTTGATGATTAGTTCAGAGGTTAAAGTAGTCGCTCCTTTTAGTTTGATCACATAACTTCCTTGACGCAAATGAGTTGTATTCATTCGAACGATTCTACTTGTCGTATTCAGGTAATGTTGTTCACTTGAAATTAATCGACCACTAGAAGAATAGATTTCTATAGTAAGGTCACGGTCATTTCCTCCAACAAAAATACTGAGGGATTCATTGAAAGGTACCGGACTAAACAAGACCTCAGATGAATTGAAGTAACTTTCCATAAAGATCCCTTGGCATTCTATTCCAGTGGTGATCTTCACTTCATTGTATCCTTCTGCTAAAGTTAAACTAACCTTACTCTCGGTGGTTTGGAAAGAAATACCATTCTGTGTTATGGTATAGACCTTACCTCCTTTAAGTGAGTAGTCAATCGTTTTACCTTTGTTACTCTTTTTACCAGAAACACTCAATGGATTCTGTGTGTCAATGTTCACCGTATAACAGCGTTCAAATAAATCAACTGATTTCCCCTCTACAGTAACACATACAGCATATGAACCTGAAGATAATTCAGGTATTTCGAACTGGTCACTGTCAATAGGAGTGGAGTTTACCTGCACGCCATTGATGGCAACATTATATTGATAGCTTGAAGAAGCAAATCCAATATTAATGCTGTTTTCGTCAATGCATTTTTCTGCTTTACTGATTGAAAATGCATTTGGTGGGAGTGAGAATATTGCACAGCCTTTTGCATCAACAAGCGTATTGTAAGGAGTTTCATTACATTCATCGAAGGGATTCCATACGCCATCGTGGTCAGCATCGTCTGTTACATCTCCAACACCATCTCCGTCTGTATCCAACTGATCGGGATTGGCAACAAAAGGACTGTTGTCTACAATATCATTGATTCCATCTCCGTCGGTATCATCAGTTGGTGCAGCTGGTACAGATTGAAGTTCAATGGCTGTTGGCGTGTTTTCGGGAACAACAAGATTGGTTTGCGTTACGGCAATTGGCTGAGTGGAATCTCCATCTTCTGTATTGATATTTACAACGTCAACTTCATAGATGTTATCTCGATTATGATCCATTGGGTTTTCATGATCGGGTGGAGTGATGAAGTCTAAATAATCACTTTCTTCAGTATTTCTGCCTTCAACAAACGATTCTGATTTAATGGTGAATAGATGGGCGTCATTTCCTCCAACAATTTTCTTTTTAATTTTCCATTTTCCAACGCCTCTATCGTCTGCTTTTGGATTAAAGTAGCGTTGGTAGTTTACTTTCGCGTCTTCTTGTTCATTTTGAACATCAAACACTAGGATGCTAAAACTTGATCGGGTTGAGGAATTAGGTATATCGTTGACAACTAACGTAATCAATTTTGTGCTAATAATTCCTTTGTCATTGGTTGCCTCGACAGTAAATTGGTGTTCTCTTTTTTCTTCATAATCCAATCCTCCAATCAAAAATAAATCACGACCATCGACGCTAAATAGATCCGCACTGAACGTTCCAGAAGCGTCAGTTGAAATTGCATTTTGTCCTTCTAAAATCTTAATTTGTACAGTATTATTAAACACATCCTCCGACTTGTTGGTGTCTTCAATAACGATTTTACCAAGATAGATATTTACATTACTCACATCGTCATCTCGTTTGTTTTCGAGTTGTTCAAATGTATCAGCATAGATCTTAGCTGGTTTATATGCACAACCATTGGCGTCAATCTCTACGCCAGGGGGAGTGTTTGGACAGCGGTCTTTTTTGTTTTTAATTCCGTCGCCATCATCGTCAGAATCTAGTTGATCTTCTGAGCAGCCAAAGCTATCTACTCTTTCATTTGTTGGCGTGTTGTTACATCGATCTACTGCGTTTATAACTCCATCTCCGTCATCGTCTTCTTCTCCACGTGAACATCCGCTTGTGTTGGCAACTTCGTCTATTGGTGTGGTAAATGGACAAGCATCCAATTCATTTGGAACACCATCTAAATCGATGTCTCTATCTGCCTGAGCTTGTGAACATCCAAATTCATTTACACTTTCTCCAAATGGTGAGTTTGGACAGCGGTCATAAGCATTTTCGATTCCGTCTAAGTCCAGGTCATTTTCTTTTTGACTAGTCGAACACCCATATTCATCTACTTTTTCTCCAATGGGTGTATTCAAACAACGATCAATGTCATCATTGATTTTATCAAAGTCAGCATCAATCTCACTTAATGGACAACCAAATTCATTTACAACTGCACCTTCCTCTGTGTCTGGACATAAGTCTTTATCGTTTTCTACTCCGTCTAAATCATTGTCGGTTAAGGTGGCTTCTACGACTTCTGCTTTTGTACATCCATTGTCATCTACTGCACTTCCAAAAGGTGTGTTAGGACAAAGGTCATTTAGGTTGATAATACCATCCATGTCATCATCAGCTCGCCCTTGATTTTGTTCACTCTCTTTTTGACTACAACCATTTTCATCTACGCTTACCCCAATGGGTGTATCTGGACAAAGGTCGTTTTCGTTAATCACGTCGTCAAGATCACTATCCAACTGAATTTGTGCACAGCCATTTTCATTTACATTTTGATTGAGCGGTGTGTCTGGACAAAGATCCAATTCATTTGGTACCCCGTCTAAATCCAGGTCTTGGTCTTTAAGTGCACAGCCGTTTTCATCCACAATTTGGCCTTCATCTGTATCTGGACATTGATCCGATGGATCTTCAACTCCATCTTGATCTGGGTCACGTTGCAGTTGAGTACATCCTTTTTCATCGATTTTTTCTCCTTCTTTAGAGTTTGGACAGGAATCGAGACCATTCGCCAAACCGTCATTGTCATCGTCTAGCTGACTGTAAGCGCAGCCTTTTTCATCAACTTTTTCCTCTTTGGGTGAATCTGGACAAGCATCATCTTCATCCAAAACACCGTCTAGGTCCTTGTCAATCTGAATTTGTGCACATCCATTTTCATCGACCTTCTCATTTGGAGCTGTGTTTGGACAAAGGTCTAATTCATCCAAAACGCCATCACTGTCTTTATCTTTTTGACTGAAGGTACAGCCGTTTTCATCTGCTGGCTCACTTGCAGGAGAATTGGGACAAAGGTCTAATTCATCCAAAACGCCATCACTGTCTTGATCTTTTTGACTGAAGGTACAGCCATTTTGATCTGCGGGTTCATTTCTAGGCGAATCTGGACAAGCATCCAACTCATCTTCTACACCATCAAAATCAGTGTCCTTAATTAACGTAATTCGATTGTTCTTATTTAGGGTAGTGGTGCTGTTTCCGCTAGTATCATAAATAGTGTTTACCAATTGAACAATCAACTCTTCTCCTTTTATAATTTTATCCTGTAACGTAAAATAAAGAGATAATACTTTCCCATTTTGTTCCAGTTTCTCAGGAACTGAACTGACCAATGTTGTTGTTGAGATTTTTGTTTTTAGAACAAAGTCGTTTACAGTAAATGTACTTGACGCAATTGTCGATGAATAAACAATCTCATTAAAGATTAATTTCACCATTGCATTTTCACTCACCTCTATGCTTTCCACAAAGGGGTTTGTTGTATCATTTAGGTAAATTGAATTGGTAGACTGCTGGCTTTGTACTGCATTTCCGGCTTTGTCAAAAAGGCGATCATTTTTGAAAGAAACAGTAAGTAACTCCTCTCCTGAAACCTGATCTGTAATTCCCAAAACCAGTTGTATTGTTTTTTCGTTTACCGAGATTAATGTAATAGGAGCGCTGTCAAAACCTGCAGTTCCTCCAGATAGGTTTAGTATAAAATCATCTGGATAGAAAGAAGAAGAAGCCGTAGCGCTAGTGTAAATTTTATCGCTAAAGATTAAGTCTATTGTAGTATTGTCTTCGGCAAGTTCCAATGACGTTAATACAGGTATCATACTATCAATGGTGAAACTGGCTGTTGATGTATAGGAAGCTCTATTTCCGGCCTTGTCTTCTGCGACTATAGTAACCGATGCAGTCGTATTGATTCCTTCTGGTATATCGAGTGTATACTTCCAATGTGTTTCACTATTGGTGGCCGACATTTCAGTTGAAGAGACAATACCACTCATGCTGAACAGCGGGGGACTAGTGGTAGCTTCATCTAAAATAGCCATGTAGATAATGTTTTCACCACCTCTAAACAGTGTAATCTCTTTGTTCCATTCTAAGGTTATTGTTGGGCTGGTTGTATCTAACGTTATCGTCTTACTAACTGAATCTGTGTAGGCATTTCCAGCGAGGTCTTCGGCCTCATGCACCGCAAGAACAAATTCGCCTTCAGGAAATTCAGTAGGAACGGTCCATGTATATTCCCACACTTTGGAAGAGGTGGCGGTCATGGCATAATCGAATTGTGTATTCGCATCAGCAATGATTCCTACGCGAACCCCATTAGCCATATCTTCATCAAAGGTTGCAGTGACCACTAGGGTTTTATCTGCGTTTAGATATCCATTTTCTTGATTGGTGGTGAGGGTTACTTGTGCTGATCTATTATCGATGGTATAGGTTAGCGAAGCAGACGAAGTACCCTCGTTTCCATCGAGGTCATACCCTAGTGCTGTAACGCTAATTGTTCCGTTGATTTCTGTAGGTACAATCCAGTCAAAGATCCATAGTGTAGATGAGTTTGTTGTCGACATGGATACTGTACTTTGATCTGAAAAGGCGAGCACTGGTGGAGCGTTGAGCGCTTCATCAGAAACCACCAAAATTGTCACCGAAGCGCCACCAGTAATTTCTTGTCTAGTTTGACTATCTGTTAAGATTAGTACTGGTGCAGAAATGTCTCTCAATTGAACACTATTATTGGTCTGTGTTGCAGAAAGTACATTACCATCAATACCCGTTAAAGTGTTGCTCACAATTCCAATGGTGATAATTTCCTCCCCAGAAACCTTCCCCGAAAGTGGAAGTTCAACTAATATTGATTGGCTTGACCCAACACCGCCTATCCCTGAATGTTCAATGCTGGCTGGAATAGTTGCAGTAAGTGATGCAGTACCTCCGCTAAGCGATAGTTCAATTCCATTAAGGTTAAACTCACCAATACTGGCATAGGATCCATCTACCCATTTCCAGCCTCCACTTGGTTCACTGTAGTTGGGGCCATTGGTGTCTTGATATAAACCAATCCAAACTTCACCGGGCGATTGGTTCTTTATGAAATAGAGTTCACTTTCTGTATTAATGATTGCTAAATATCCACCAATAGCATCGACGGCTGTTTTTGCGTCGAGCCAAGTATAATCCGTATTGAGTTTAAAGTAACTATGGCCGTTGTATGTTCCAATGTAGGTTAAATCTCCTAATGTTGTTCTGTTCGAATCGATTTCAACCAAGGAGGGATTAGGAGAGGAGGAACTTTCGTCATTGATTTTTCCTCCTGTCAATATTCCATAATTTTCATTGCCACCACTATTATTGGGTTCGCCAATTTGAAAGGTTGAGTAGGTGTTTATAGACTCAGAAAAAGAGACCAGTACTTGTGTATTTACTTCAGTCAAAGTCATTGTGCTTATAATAGAAGGAATTTTATCATAAAGGGTAAAACTTACTGAGGTAGAAGAAGCTACATTTCCTGCGGCATCATAAATAGAATTTGCTTTTGCCAGTAATCTCAGGGTCTCATTTCCATCAGGAATTCCTTGTAAGGGTACACCCAATTTGACTGAGGTTCCACTAACTGTAATAGAGGAGGGGGTACTACTCGATAAACGAGCTACACCACCAGCAATTGTCATTTCAAAATCATCTGCAGTAATGTCTAAAGCAGAGTAGTAAATGGTCAACACTCCATTTTTGGTTGTTGAACTCCAACCAGACCAACCCACGAAGTAAAAGCTAAGTTCATTAGACCCCACATAGTTGAAATCATTAAAACCTCCTATTTTCTCAATCATAAAGTTTTGGAAGTCATGGGTGAGTTGCGCTGTTCCAAGTTTTGTATTATTGAGTTTTATGGTCGCATTGGCATTGGTTCCTCCCCAGCCTTGGTCTTTTGCTTCGAAAGAAAAAGAGACCTTAGAAACCACATAACCATCAGGAACACTCAGATCAAAGGAATGTGTCCACGGATCCCAGCTAGAGGTTGGTGTTGTTTTTGTTGGTAAGTTGAATTCTGTACTGCTTGCTGTTGAGCTATTAAAGCTAATGGAAGTAGAAGCAACAATCTTTTCATTGAACTCAACGGTAACCTCAGCTTCATTTTGATTGATAAAAGAAGAGGAGATGTAGGGCAGGGTGTCGTCCAATAAATCTACATATAGTGTATTTAGTCCATAATTTAGCTGATTACCTGCACGATCATAAATTGTATCACCAGTATTTATATATAGTCGTTCTTCTCCGTTGACCGATCCATTCAAATTGATGGTTAACGAATAGATTGTTCCACTCACAGTTACCGATTGTGGACGATTGCTGCTTAATTGAGCTGTTCCTCCACTTAAGCTAAGATCAAAATTCTCTGGGATAATGGTCCCTGTTGCTGTCTGATTGGCATAGGAAGCAAAAACGGGTTCATTAAAAGTTAGCTCAATACGATTATTAGTAGAATCATAATTCAAGCTTTCAATTCCTGGTGCGTTATTATCAATAACGAAAACGGTATTAGTTGTCGTAGTGCTATAATCTCTTTGTGCTTTTTGAGTGGATAATTCCTCAGGGTGGTAGGCATAGTCACTTTCCGATGGAAGTCGCCATTTCAAGTATAGATTTGCACCACCATTGCCCTGCATATAGCGAACTTGGATGCTGTAGGATTTACCAGCAACTACATCCAACGAAGCTGTTGGTGAATAGTTTCCATTATAATTGTATGCAACCACATTTCCGTCGATCATTAAATCAGACTTGTCGTCACTTTGTAATTGGAAATTATAAGTACCAGTTTCTTTGGGAACAAAATATCCGTTAAACCTCCACGCATACCAACTACTATTCCACTTGGGAGCTGTATTTGGATGAGGGAAGGAGATGGCTGTTAGGGCATCAATTTCACCAGAATGTGTAATGGTGGTATTCGAATTTGAGGTGTCCATTAAGGTTTCAAAATCAGACGCATTATTTGGATGATGTCCGTATTGAGATTGATCTCCGGTTCCGTCATGTGTTTTGTAGGAAACATAATGTAGTTTCTCGTTGACATTAGCGGGAAATCCAATTGTAGCCGTCACTGTATTGAGGGTTTGGCTAGTATTGACGGTCCATATATATTGCCAGTTGTTTCCGCTGTCATATAGCAGAGGAGCATTATCTAAAATTGTCAACAAAGCACTGTTGTAAGTATCATTGGCGACAATAGAAAAGGTTGGAGTGGAACTGATAGAATCTGAGAATGAGGCGGTAAAGGTCACCACTTCTGAGAGGGCAACTATATTGTCTGCGTCTGAATCTGTAAGTGTTACCGTTGGGGGAATGAAAATTCCTTCTAAACGAAGGGTCAAACTATCGGCCCCCAAATAAGGATTTCCAGCCAAGTCTGTTCCAGAAACAGTTATACTAACCTCCGTGGCTACAGACGAAGACACCGTCCAAGTGTAGGCCCAAACGGCTGAAGATGCTGTGGCACTCATGGCCACGCTTGTTGCTTGTCCAGCGCTGATGTTTATGGTTGGCGATGCCATCATTGCCTCGGAGAAGGTTGCGGTCACCGTAATACTGTTTCCATTGCTGACTAAGGTTGTTGGACTTTCATTGTAAGATAAAGTAACTGTGGGCGATACGACATCGATTTCACCAGTATACAGCTGAGCAACTTCAGCTGCAGTTAAGGCACGATTCCACATTCCGATGTCATCGAGTTTTCCTCTAAAATGTTGGTTTGCCTGCTGACTACCTGAACTCTGAGGTCTATATTTACCAATAAATGTTTCAAAATTATTTTGATGATTTCCTCCTGATCTACTAAGATTAGTTGAATGAACTTGAGTTCCGTTAACATAGACTCTAATCTTTGATTGGTCGTACGTTGTTGCATAATGGATCCACTCATTAGCATTAATTGTTCTAATATGATCTACATCAGTAATACTTCCATTGGATTCTTGTCCAATACCAACTCTTAATTTAGAAGATCCGTCATTAGAATCAATCAATATACCATAATTGTAGCCATAACCGTCACTACCTGAATTATTGTTATTTCTTCCAATAATTATGTTATTATTATTATTTAGGTCATTAAGATTAAACCATGATGAAAAAGTTACTGAGCCACTTGGATTCAATGAAGAATCGTTTCCAATACTTATAAAATCATCGGAACCATCAAAGCTGTAAGATGAGTTTTGATGATTATTTCTGTCTGAACTAAGAGTAGATCCGTCAACACTACCGTTGTTTCCGTTTCCACTTTCATCATTGGCATTTCCGTTAAAAGGATACCAAGCTATTAAGCCGTTTGAAGGCAAGTTACTAGGGAGTATATTAAAAGTCAGAGTATCACTGCCACTGTAGCTGTTTCCATGAAGATCTGTCCCAGAAATTGAAGCTGATATTTGAGTATTTGTATTTTGCGGAACTGTCCAATTGTAAATCCAGTTTTCTTGACCTGAGGTAAACGGAAGAACATAAGCTTTAAAGATATAATCCCAAGAATCATCATTTCCAGCTTTTCCTCCAGAATATGGATTTTGAGTACTTAAATCTAAATAACCAACATTTTGATTCACATTATCTAGAAGTAATTGAATTGTTAATACTTCTCCTTGGGTAACGGCGATGTTTTCTTGAATAAGATCATACGTAATGTAAACTCCTGAAATATAGGAACCATTTGCATCGTTGTAGTCGGGTGTAAACAAGTTTTGACTTGTACCCAATAACTCTCCAGAAGTTCCTACACCACGATAAACTTTTATAATTATTGGCTGAGCGTCACCATTAATAACAGGATTAGCCATTTTCCAAGCAACTTTTGATAAGCGACCAGTATTTATGACAGTAAAAGATTGCCATTGATCTGATCCTCCTGCTCCCGCATTAGAAACTGAGTTATTACCGTCAAGGGCCTCAACACCATAAGGGTAAGGGGACATATTGTTGTTTTCACCAGTATTATTTGAAAACTGAATCGTTGGAGTTGCTAAAATTGATTCTGAGAAATTAGCAATAATGATGGTGTTTTGATTCGCAGTTACAACTTGATCAGAATCATTGCTGGTTAATGAAAGTAGGGTAGGTGGAGTATTATCATTTGAAATAGTATAACTAAGATAAATATCCTCACTGTCAACATTATTGCCTGAAGTGTCATAGATAGAATTTGACCCTGATGGAGCTAACCTAAATTCTTCATTTCCGCTAAAATTACCTGTTGCAGATGCTGAAAAAGAGAAAGCTTTCATATCTGACGAAACTTGAAAGTTTAATGGATTACTACTAGTTGTTGATACAGCGTTCTCAGGGTCATAAATAGAAATGAGTATATCAGATGCTTCTAGTGGCGAAGTTGTTGAACTATCTGAATATAGAGGCTCAAAAAAGGTAAGAGTTCCTGTAAAAGATTGTTCATTAAACTCAAAATCAACAAGTCCAATGTCATTGTTACTTTTTAAAGCTGGGAAGCCATTGTTAAGGTTTCCAGATATTATCCATGTGTTTGTAAAATCCCAACCTTCATCAATAAAAGTAGCCTTAGTTTTTAATTGTTGCGTAGTTTTTGGAAAATCAATACTTCCCCCTGCACTTGTCAAGTTTGTTAAATCTGAATTCCAAAAGTTGTCAGCACCCTTATAGGTTTTACCAGAGCTTGTACTTTGACGTCCTACCACAGGCCCTACTGAAGAGGAATTATCAAGAGATGTTATAACAGAAGAGGTGAAAGTATGAACCCTACCAGTATCATTATTATCATAACTAGTGTTTCCAGAAATACCTCCAACGAATTGGTGTTCTGCAGTGATTGTTCCTATAGAATAAGAATTGGATATTTCTGAACCGGAATTAAATCCAGCTATTCCTCCAACATAATTGATTCCAAAAACATGACCATCAAAAAAACTTTTTCTTAGAACACTACCCCCTTGCATTTTACCCACAATTCCCCCAATATTATATGGAGTCCCGCTACCAGAAAAGTTTTGACTCGAGTAATATCCTGTAACGGTTCCTATGTATGAAGAGGTGTGAATATATGAATTACTTTCAAGTCTACCAATCAGTCCACCTGCAGTTGTATTTCCAAGTACAAACCCATCATATACATTATTTCCACTAAATTGGCCAGAACTATTTGTTAACTCACCAGCAATAGAACCTACCCTTATGTCTCCAGTAATGTTAGAATCCCAAAGCTGAATATTTTTGATAATTCCATAATTTACAGAACCAAACAGACCAATTTCATTATTATTAGGTCTATTAATGAACAGGTTTTCTATGCTGAATCCTTGTCCATCATAAGAACCAGTAAATCTTATTGTCGAGTTTCCTATAGGCGTGAATCCTTGGTTATTATCCAAATAAGAAGTGTTGGATGCATCAATATCTGTTATTTGAATGTAATTCTTGTCCCAACGGCTGCTTTCTTCTGAGATCCACAGTAGATTACCTAAAGTACTAATTTGATAAGGATTAGCTTGAGATCCATCACCAGCTGTAGGAGCTTCACCTCCAAATGTCCCGTCAGGGCAGGTTCCCCAAATGGGTTTATTGTAATCTGTTAAAGCAGAATCATTGTTTGAAAAAGTTTCTGGTTCATCTCCAATATTGGAAACACACCAGCCCGTTAGGTCCTGATTAAATTGCGGTGCTCCATGAAACATCCTACCCATATCAGTGACATTACTTGTATCCCATCCGCCTATGTCTTGATTAAACATTCCAGCGTCTCTGAACATACTCTCCATATTGGTCACTTTGGAAGTATCCCAATCTACTATGTTTTGGTCAAAGTAATTTGCATTGTAAAACATGGCCCCCATATCAGTCACACTTGAAGTATCCCAACTCAGTTCTTTATTGTAATTACTACTAACAAATACGCCAGACATACCAGTAACCTTTGAAGTATCCCAGTCACCAATAGCTTGGTCAAATGCATAGGCTTGATTGAATAAGTTGTGCATGGAAGTTACATTAGAAACATTCCAATTGCCTATATCTTGATTGAACGAAGTCGCAAGAAAAAACATATAATTCATGTTGATTACTGAAGATAAATCCCAACCTCCAATAGCTTGATTAAAGCTTGAAGCTCCTTGGAACATACTCTCCAGATTAGTCACATTTGAAGTATCCCAAAACCCAATCGGATCATTAAAAGTACTATTGCCATCGAATAAATAAGACATATTTATCACCCTTGTGGTAACTAAATTATAGTTCTGTGCTGTTATCTGAGCAGCAATTGTTGAATCATCCACGACCAAATATGAAGTGCCATTCAATGTATAGGATTGCCCTACAACAGCATCATCTGTGGCTTTAACGGTCACACCATTGGAATCGAGGTAAATGTATTGTGAATCATTATTTACTACTGTAATTTGTTGGGCAGGCAAATTATCAGCTATGTTTCCAGCATTATCTATTATTTTGCTTGCTACGATAGTTATGTCATAATTTCCTGAGGGCACTTTAGATGCTTCAATACTTTTGTAGGATTGGTACGTTCCGTTATATTGGTCTCCATCAATAAGTTCCCAGCTTGAAAACCACTGATGCCCCCCCACAATTGCACTGTTATATATGTAAGCCCCAGAATGACTGGTGCTGGGTGTGGCTATTCCAGAAGTGTCCGATGCCTGAAGGGTAACCGTAATGGTGACATTACCTGAAGAGAGATCAATATTTGTTGGTGAAATGGTGATTGAGCTCAGTACAGGTTTATCAAAGTCATTTTGAGCATAAGATTTAATTCCAAAAAGAGAAAAAAATGAAATGCAGAGGAGGTAAACTTTAAATGATTTTGATATGTGCATAATTTGGTTATAATTATTCATAAAAATAGTAAATAAATTTAAATCAGAAACCATGCCAACTACTAAAATTGAGAGAGTTATGATTAATGGTTTTTTTTTATAGCTTTAACAAAAATTCAAACAAAAATGAATAAACGAATTCTTACTCTAACCACACTTTTTTGCTTTTGCTCTATGCTGTTTTATGCTCAAACTGCAGAGGGGCCTTTTGATCAGTTGATCATTCGTGGAGTTACACTAATCAACGGGAATGGCTCACCACCACTAGGTCCAGTAGATGTTGTAATAGAACAAAATAAAATCACTAAAGTAGCTACAGTAGGCTATCCCGGTGTGGTCATTAACCCAGAGAGACGTCCTCAACTTAAAGAAGGGGGGAAAGAAATCGACGCAACAGGAATGTATCTTTTACCTGGATTTATTGATATGCATGGGCATATTGGGGGAAAATCGCAGGGAGCTGACTGGGACTATGTCTTCAAATTGTGGCTAGCACACGGTGTAACTACAGTACGAGAGCCCAGTGGAAGAGGTCGTGATTGGGCCCTAGATTTGAGAGGAAAAAGTGAAAAAAATGAAATCATAGCCCCGCGAATTGTTCAATATACGGGTTTTGGTTCTGGAGCTAAATACGGGATTAACTCCCCCGAAGAAGCCCGTGAATGGGTGCGTGAGAATGCCAAGGCAGGCTCTGATGGAATTAAATTTTTTGGTGCAGCACCCGAAATTATGGAGGCGGCTTTGGATGAAAATAATAAATTGGGATTGGGCTCTGCATGCCATCATGCTCAGTTGAGTGTTGCGCGTTGGAATGTATTGCATTCGGCACGCGCAGGTTTAACCAGTATGGAACACTGGTACGGTTTACCGGAAGCGCTTTTTGATGATCGTACGGTGCAGGATTATCCATTGGATTACAATTACCAAAATGAACAGCATCGTTTTGAACAGGCGGGGAAATTATGGGAACAAGCCGCCAAGCCCTATTCTGAGCACTGGAATCGTGTCATGGAAGAATTGTTGGCGCTTGACTTTACACTTGACCCAACGTTTAATATCTATGAAGCCAGTCGTGATTTACAGCGTGCGCGACGTGCCGAATGGCATGAGGACTATACCTTGCCAAGTTTATGGCGTTTTTACCAGCCTTCTAAAATTTCCCATGGATCCTATTGGCATTACTGGGGAACGGAACAAGAAATCTCCTGGCGAAAAAATTTCCAACTATGGATGACTTTTGTCAACGAATACAAAAATCGGGGAGGGCGAGTAACCACAGGTTCCGACTCTGGCTTTATCTTTCAGCTCTATGGCTTTGCCTATGTTCGGGAATTGGAATTATTACGCGAAGCTGGTTTCCATCCCTTGGAAGTAATTCGTTCGGCAACTTTGAATGGGGCAGAGGCCCTCAAAATGGATGATCAGATTGGATCAATTGAAGTGGGAAAATTAGCCGATATGATCTTGGTAGAGGCCAACCCCCTCGAGAACCTAAAAGTATTGTATGGAACTGGTGCCATTAAACTCACCGAGGACAATAAGGTTGTTCGTGTTGGCGGTGTAAAATACACCATCAGCAACGGAGTGATTTATGATGCTAAAGCCTTGCTTCGTGAAGTAAAAGACATGGTAGATGTGGCCAAGGCTGAAGAGAACTTTGTGTTAAAACAGCCAGGTATTTCGGACTAATGGACCGCATTCAATCCGACAAGATATTATTGTTTAATAACCGTTCAGACGTGCACAACGATCCAAATGATAATTATAATCTCCAAACAAACGCTGCGCAACACGTGCTCGTTTGAAGTAAAAACCAATGTTTACGTCATCTGTGACACCAATTCCTCCATGCATTTGCATGGCTTCGTTGGTAACGATTTTGATCGTTTCCCCAAGTTTTGCTTTGGCTAAACTGGCTAATTCATCTAGATTTACTGCACTTTCGTCTAGACCCTGTAGGGCTTTGATGACAATGCTTTTACACAATTCGATTTCGCAAAAGAGTTTTGCCGCTCGATGCTGTAAGGCTTGGTAAGTTCCAATGCGTTTTCCAAATTGTTGGCGTTCTTGAAGGTAGGCCACAGTTTGCCCGAAGGCTTCCGTAATCATACCCAACATTTCAGCTGCCAAGCAAATCGCAGCAGTATTGTTGATAAGATTCAAGAGTTCATCTCCTTTGCCTGTTTCACAAATGCGTTGCGAGCTGCCCACATTAACGTCCTTGAATTCAACCTGAGCATAGGTACCTGCATCCAACAATACTTCGGTGGTTATTGCCATTCCTTTACAGTTTGCATCGACTAAAAACAAGCCAACTTCTCCCTCATCTGTTTTTGCAACCACAACAAAACCATCTGCCCCAGCTCCATCAACAACCATTTTTTTATGCCCATTGATTACATATCCCTCTGCTGTTTCTATTGCAGTCGTAGCTATGTTGGAAGGGTCAAAGTAACTTTGTTCATCTTGTGCAAAGGCAAGCCGTTTAGTTCCGTTCATCAAGGCGGGAATCCATGTAGATTTTAACCCTTGATTGGTTGAATTTACTAGTGCTGTTCCAGCAAGTACGATGGAAGAAAATAAAGGCGCTTTAGTTAAGGATTTACCCATTTCTTCCATGACCTGTCCAAGACCGACATATCCAAAATCTAAACCGTTGTATTCTTCTGGAATGGTCAATGCTGTCCAGCCCATTTCAACAATCTCTTGCCAAAGCTCTTCGTCAAAAGCTTGGTAGTTATTATCACGCAGTGATCTAAATTGCTCGACTGGAGCATTCATTGCTAAAAATTCATTGGCAGAATCTTTGAGCATTTTTTGTTCTTCGTTTAATATAAGTGCCATAGGATATGCGTTAAGAAGGTAAGTTTAAAATGCGTTTTGAAATAATACCCAATTGAATTTCGGAGGTTCCTCCCTCAATGGTATTTCCTTTCGATCGACAGAATAAGCGCGCCTGCACCTTTGCGTCTTCGTTTTCGCTTTCCCAAACCAATCCATCACTGCCCGTAATGGCTGTCAGTAATTCCATACGCGACACATTTTGTTCTGTTCCATAGTACTTGAAAAAAGAAGATAAAGCACCAGCATTTACCCCTGTTTTAGCCTCGTCCATTATGCGCTGAATCGTCATTTCAAAGATGGAATCGTTCATTCCTTGAACCGCAATCTCAGAACGTAAAACGGGATCTGCCAATGTGCCATCGCGAAGAGGTAAATTTTCTTTGGCGATTTCATGTAATTCGCGTCTAACATCGGTTTCCCCTACACCGCCAATCATTTGACGTTCGTGGGTTAAAAGATATTTTGCGATGGTCCAACCGTCGTTTAGAGTTCCGATAAGGTTTTCTTTCGGGACTTTCACATTGTCGAAAAAAGTTTCACAAAATGGAGATTTTCCACTGATTAATTTGATAGGACGAGTACTCACACCTTCAGAGGCCATATCAATCAATAAAAAGCTAATTCCATTGTGTTTTGGTGCATCAAAATCGGTACGTACTAAGCAAAAAATCCAATCCGATTTGTCTGCATAAGAGGTCCATACTTTGGATCCATTGATGAGGTAGTGATCTCCCTTATCTTCAGCTTTAGTTTGCAGTCCGGCCAAGTCACTTCCTGCATTGGGTTCACTATAGCCTTGACACCACCATGTTTTTCCGGCAGTTATTTCGGGTAAGAAGCGCATTTTTTGTTCCTCGCTGGCAAATTTATGCAAGGCAGGACCTAGCATAGAAATTCCAAAACTAAAAATGGGTTTTCTGCAGCCCAAACGCGTCATCTCCTGAGTGAGAATATTGTTTTCTGCATCAGAAAGACCACCCCCTCCATATTTGGTATCCCAATAGGGCACAATCCATTTCTTTTCCAGCATTTTTTCAAACCAAATCTTTTGGTCTTCATTTTGAAAAGTGGCATTTCGTCCGCCCCAGAAAAAATCGCCAGAATCCTTGACGGGTGTGCGCATGCTCGCTGGACAATTTTCTTCCAGCCATTTTCTTGTTTCAAGTCTAAAATCTTCTAACGCTGTCTTCATCGTCGTTTCCATAAGGTGTTTAGTTGATTAAAATAAGTGATCAATTTTCTTTTTTTGTATCGCTTGTTGGGCCACTAATCCATACAGCGCTACTATTTTGTCTAAGTCTTTAAAACGGGGGTCTTGGGTATGTCCAAGGGAATATCTGTAATAGATTTGTTGCACAATTACAGCAATCTTGAATAGCCCGAAAACAAAATAAAACACAATATTATCTACGGGGCTACCGCTCTTTTTCGCATACATTTCGACCACTTCTCCTCGGGTTGGGTTTCCCAATTGAGTGGTCAAATTAAGTTGATTTGATGCCAAAATATCCGGATCTGTATGATGAATCCAATAGCCTAGGGTGGTCCCTAAATCCATTAAAGGGTCACCAATCGTGGTCATTTCCCAATCCAAGACTGCTTTTATATTCATCTCTTTGTCAGGAGTTAAGACTAAATTGTCGTATTTAAAATCGTTATGAACTAAGCTTGCACCAAATTGTTTGGGCATATTTTTATTCAACCACAAAGCTGTTTTTTCCATTTCTGGATGCTCTTGGGTTTTTGCCTTTTGATAACGTTTGCTCCATCCCACAACTTGACGCTCAACATATCCTTCAGGATTTCCCAAGTCACCCAAGCCAATGGCTTTATACTCCAGTTGATGTAATTCTACCAGGGTGTCCACCAAATTACCGGAAAGAGATTTGAACTGTGCTTCTGTGGGCATTTGATCTTGTGGAGTAGCGGCCCGTAAAATGGTTCCTTCTACCCGTTCCATGAGATAAAATGGGGCATCTAAAACCGTTAATTCTTCACAAAATACAATCGGCTTAGGTGCTTTTCCATAATTGCCTTCAAGTGCTGTGAGTATCTTGTATTCTCGGGACATATCGTGTCCAGATTTTACGTTCGCGCCAAATGGAGGCCTACGGAGGACATAGTCTATTCCGGCAAAATGGATCAAATAAGTCAAATTTGAAAACCCAGAGGGAAACTGTTGTACCCTTAGTTCACCACTTTCTTCTCCCAATACTTTTTTTAAATAGCTTTTGAGTGCTTCCTCGTTTAAGCCCTCACCCTTGCGGACTTCTTTCGCTTTATCTAAACCTACTCCCATTTATGTTGTTTTAAAAACGCGTTCAAAATAATCGCCTAGTTCATTGACAATCGCCTGCGAGTCGTCTACCTCAATTCCGGCCAATATTTTCGCCAATCGTTTTTTGTATTCCAATTGCATCATACGTCCAATTTGAATGCGTTGAGCTTGCGGAGATCCTGCTCCATGGATGCTCTCAGTTAAGTAACCAACGGCATTTCTACCCATGGTCATGTTTTCAATTAAGCGTAAAATACGAATCCGTTCTTCGGTTGAGAATTGGTCATTTCCGCGTAAATATTTGTGCAATAGCTTCCCTATTTCTGGGTGATTCAAATCTTTCTCGGATGGGAGTGTAGACACAAATCCACCAGCTAAATCCTGTGCAATCTGGGCTATTTCATAGGGCATTTTGGTGACATGATGTTTGCATACATTGGCCAACATATCGTCACATTGATAATTTCCAGCCTTGGTAGGATACCCCTGATGTGAGGAGGCAATCCCAGTCGCATATACGGTTTCGTTAAGATGCGACATTTGTACTAGTTTGTCTTTGATGTGCGATGCATTGGGCACTCCATTCATCTCAGTAACGGCAGCTGCAGCACCAATAAGGACATCTCCAACTCCAGATTTGCATACATAGCTTCTGCGGTGAAAGGTGGTAAATCGTTCTACCAGCATGGCAGCGAATTCATGTTCCCCATTCATGTAGATGTTTTCGTTTGCAATAAAAACATGGTCAAATAAAACCATGGCTTCTTGTCCGCCATATTGCGCATTTCCAACATCAATATTACCTTCTTCCATGCTACGTGTATCGCAAGATTGTCGGCCATATACATAAGTAATTCCCTCTGCAGTAACGGGTAAAGAGCCCACAATTGCATAGTCTTTGTCTTTTTCACCCAAGCGCATGGTGGGCATCACCATTAAATAATGTGAATTGATACAGCCAGTTTGGTGTGCCTTTGCTCCACTAACATATACACCCTCATTTGTTCGTTTGGTGACATGTAAAAACAGATCAGGATCAGTTTGTTCATGTGGGGCTAAATTTCGATCGCCTTTTACATCTGTCATGGCGCCACCAAGGACCAGGTTTTCTCGGTGCATCTCGGTTAAAAATGACTTGAGTTTTAGGTGGTAATTTGTTCCCAAAGTTTCATCCATTTCAAAGGTCACGGAGTAAAGCGCATTAAATGCGTCCATTCCTACACAGCGTTGAAAACAAGTTCCGGTGAGCTGCCCCAATTTGCGTTGCATTTTATTTTGAAGCACTAAATCTTTCGCAGAAGTACACACGTGTAAGAACCGGCTTACGCGTTCTCCCGTAAAGGGCGAAATAACACTTGCTAAGTCAGGATTTTCAATGGCTAAATCGTAGGTTTTGGCAATTGCATTAATCGAAGGTCGAATCATGGGATGATCGACAGGTTCTTTCACTTTTTCGCCAAAGAGGTATACCGTTAAATTTCGATTCCGTAAAGAGTCGATATAGGATGCTCCGTCTATGATTTTATTTAAGCCCATTTTTATGCACGTTTGTGTTTCTTTAAAATAGCACGAGCGAGTCTACTCTTGTGCACTTCATCTGCGCCGTCATATATACGGGCTGCACGTTCGTGTCTGTAATAAAAAGATAGAATGGTGTCGTCTGTTACACCCAGTGCTCCGTGGACTTGAATGGCACAGTCCACTACTTTTTGCATAACGTTGGCGCAGTAAAATTTGATAATAGAAATTTCGGCACGTGAGTTTGAAGCCCCTATGGTATCAATTTTATATGCAGCATCTTGAATAAGTAATCGTGCAGCATTGATTTCTGCCCGGCATTCGGCGATCCAATTTTGAATGGTTTGCTTGTCGCCCAGAGTTTCTCCCGGAGCGATTTCACGACTTATGGCACGTTCACACATCATATCAAACGAACGCTCGCATATTCCCATCCAACGCATACAGTGATGAATACGTCCAGGGCCAAGTCGTTTTTGAGCAATGGCAAAACCTGCGCCATCTTCTCCTAAGACATTGGTGAGGGGAACACGGCAATTGTTGAACTTTATCTCTGCATGACTTTCCCAACCTCCTCCGGGATGTCCCATGATGGATACGTTACGGATAAATTCAAAGCCTGGAGTATCTAAAGGAACAATGATTTGACTGGCTCGTTCATGTCGATTATCTCCATCGGGGTCTGTGACTAACATGGCAATGGCAAAGCTAGCTCCGTCGCAACTTGAGGTAAACCATTTGTGCCCATTGATGACGTATTCATTGCCTTCTTTTAAAGCAGTTGAACTCATTTTTACCGGATTTGACCCTGCATTGTTGGGTTCGGTCATGGCAAAACAACTTCTAATTTCACCGCGTAGTAGCGGTTTTAAATAGGTTTCTTTCTGCGCTTCAGTTCCAAACTCGATAAGAATTTCCATGTTTCCCGCATCGGGTGCCTGACAGTTAAAGCAGTAATGACCATAAGGACTTCCGCCCAAAATCTCAGAAACTTCCCCATGTTGTGCATTGCTTAAGCCGAGCCCTCCATATTCATTTGGTACTTGTGGGAGCCATAAACCACGACGTTTTACTTCTTCACGGAGCTCATTTAATTTGGGTAGTTTTTCTTCCCACTCACAATTTAATATCCAAGGTTCCAAAGTGTATAGTTCTTCTTTAACAAAGCTTCGGATTTGGTCTTTTATTTCTTCAAAGTTCATACGTCGTTGGTGTTATTCGTAATTAATTTATAATTGTTTAAGCAGGTGCGTTATATGCAATGGCAATAAATTCGGCCACACAGGCAGGTTTTTCTTCTCCTTTTAATTCAAAGACAATCTTCATTTTGTATTTGGCTCCGCCAGGAATTGGGTCACATTCGAGTAAAGAAACACGTCCACGTAAGGAGGCGCCAGATTTGGTGGCATTGGGAAAACGCACTTTATCTAGGCCGTAGTTAACTCCCATAGCTATGTTCTTAATTGAAAAGGCATCATACGAGATTTTTGAGGCAAGCGACAAAACCAAAAAGCCATGTGCAACGGTTTCTTTGTATGGAGAAAAGTTGGCGCTTTTTTCTTGATCGATATGAATCCATTGTCGGTCTTCTGTAGCTTCTGCAAATTGATTGATGCGTTCTTGTTCCATGGTCATCCATTCGGTCAATCCAAGTTCTTTTCCAATATAACTTTGGAGTTCGCTCAAGTCATTAATAGTTGTTGAATAGGGGGTATTTGTGGGTTGTTCCATTGGTTTGTTTTACATTAACATATGTCCACCATCTGCATTGATGACGGCTCCCGTGGTATATGAAGCAGCTTCTGAAGCAAGATAAACGGCTAGTCCAGCCATTTCGCTTGTTTCTGCTGCTCGTCGCATGGGCAGGTGATTATTGACTTGTTTCATCATCATTTCATTGCTCCAAAGAGCTTCGCTAAATTTGGTTTTTATCAAGCCTGGGCAAATGGCGTTGGACCTTATGCCGTATTTTCCCCATTCAGCTGCTTGCGATTTGGTGAGCATGATTAAAGCTGATTTACTGATGCTGTAAATACTTAATCCACCTGTTGGTTTCATGCCTTCTACAGAGGCAATGTTTATGATGCTTCCTCCTTTGCGTTCCTTCATGGAGGCAAAACACAATTTGGCTAAATCGAAACATGCCTTTACATTGACATCCATCACTTTATCAAAAATGACATTTTCAATGGCTTCTAGGGGGGCATAGACTGGATTAGTTGCCGCATTATTGATTAAGATATCTACACCACCATAATGGGCAATTGTTTTCTCTACAAGCGCTTTGCGTTGGTCTTCTCGCCCAACATGACAAGCAATTCCTATTGCCTCAAAGCCTTGTGCTTTGATAGCATTGGCCACTTCATCTACCGTTTCTTGGGAACGACTACTTACCACGACCTTGGCTCCATATTCTGCCAAGCTTTCTGCAATGGCTTTTCCTATTCCTTTGCTTGCTCCTGTTACTATGGCAACTTTTCCGTCTAATTCAAATAATTTTCTTGTACTCATGCTGTTTTTTTAAGATGGCATAGCGCCACCGTTAGCGTGTAAGGTAATTCCGTTGATGAATCCAGCTTCTTTGGAGGCTAAAAACAAATAAGCATTCCCCATATCTTCTGGGGTTCCAATCCGTCCAACAGGGATCATGGCAATTCCAGCTTTAACAACTTCAGGCGGCATGGATGCGGTCATTTCTGATTCAATAAATCCTGGAGCAACGGCATTAGCCGTAATGCCAAAACGACCTACTTCACGACACAAAGCTCGTGTAAATCCTGCTACGCCAGCTTTGGTCGCTGAGTAATTTGTTTGACCAAATGCCCCCACAAAACCATTGATAGAAGAGGCAGAAATGATACGTCCATAGCCCGCTTCTCGCATGTGGGGAAGTACAGACTGTGTGGTGGTAAACAAGGAACTTAAATTTACATTGATTACCGTATCCCATTCCTCTTGTGTCATCTTTAAAAACGAACGATCGCGAAGTACACCAGCGTTATTGATTAATATTTCAATTTTCCCATAGCCTTCAATGATTTCTGCCACAGCAGTATCTACAGCTTCACGGTTGGTAATGTCTACTTTTTGAAAAAAGATTTTACCTCCATTTGCTTTTATTTTTTCGGCAGTTTCTGCACCAGAATCACGAACATCCCACAAGGCAACGGTTGCTCCAGCTTTACAGAAAACCTCGCATATTCCTTCGCCAATTCCTTGCGCGCCACCCGTGATAATGGCGACCTGTCCTTCTAAATTCAACATAGCTTTATTTTTTAATTCTATTTATTTAATTCTGTTTCAATATTTCGAACAACAATATAAAATTTGTTTTTTATCTAAGCAGCAAAAAAAGTCATATTGTGGGTCACTTTTTAATTTAATGAGTAAATGCCCAGGGTTGGTTCAGTCAAACTTCCCAAATATAAAAGCTGGTCTATTTGCAGAACGCTTGTTATACTATCATATTTTCCCTCGGGATCTTGGAGGTTGTAAACAACGGCTCCATTTTCGTCAAACCCAAGTAGCATTGAATAGCGACCAGGAATGGCCGAGTTTCGAACCGCCTCTGGTAAGCGTAAAAGTACAGATCGTAAAAAAGGTTGTTCAAAAATGGGTTCTATCGCTATGGCTCGTTGGCTGGGAATTGCCACCCAAAAAACACCATCATTAAAAGTGACATTATCAGGGTAGCCTGGAAGTTCATTGTTGAATATTTCGAGGGTATTTTTTTTAGCTCCCTTAAGCCAATATTTTGACAAGCTTAATCCAAAAGTTTCACTAAAAATGAAATAATCTTGGGTAGCGTTTAACGCTACTCCATTAGGAAAAAACAAATCATCTTTGAGTAAAGTTGTTTCTCCGCTTGACAAGTCGTGGGCAAAGAGTGCGCCTGAAGCACGTTGCTCCCAAGCTTCATTTTCAACAACATTAGGATTTCGTTGTGTCGCGTTGGAGAAGTAGACAATACCTTCTTTACTAATGTCAAGATCGTCTACAAAGAGTAGTCTTTCTCCTTTGTATTGATCAACTAAAACACGTAGGGTATTGGTGCTGTCTAACGCAAGTAAACCCTTTTTTTGGTCAGCAATTATGAGTTCGCCCGTAGGGGCTATCTTCATGCCTAAAGGTCGTCCGCCTGTATTTGTAATGACTACTTGATTATTTCCTTTGGCATCAAACTGAAGAATGTCTCCGTTGGAAAGTCCGGTGTAAAAATGACCTAAGCTATCTGCCACAATCGATTCTGGCCCAGGATGCGGAATCGAAACAAGGGCAGTTTTTTTAAGTAAATCATTGGTTTTATAAGGACCAACTAAACCGGGGAAGGGGGGCGTTTTTCGTGCAATTGGATCTAGCGCAATGGGATAGAAGCAGAGGTATAGAATTCCAAGAAGGAAACTGATAAAGAAAATGCGTTTTAATGGTTTCATAGGGTTGTAGATTTTCTGGTTTACAATAATGACATGATTGTTTTGTACAATTCCATTCGATCACCAGAAAGGTGTTCTAGCCCATCTACCGGAAGAATTGTTCCACTAATGTAGCTCGCCAATGGACTGGATAAAAAGAGTACAGCATTGGCCACATCTTCTGCTTGGCCAAAGCGATTCATAAGGTTTTTGGCTTCACTTTCTTTTAAAAAGGCTTGCATCATTTGAGGGTACTTTTCCAACCCAGAGGTAGCAATGGTTCCTGGAGCTACTGCGTTGACACGAATACCAAATTCAGCCCATTCCTGCCCTAAGCTTTTGGTTAAGTTTTCTACCCCTGCACGGGCAGCTCCAGTATGGGCCATTCCGGGAAAGCCACGTGCAACATTGGCGGTAATGTTGACAATGTTCCCTTGTTTCTGGGGAATAAAAAAGCTATTGGCCATTTTTTGACTCATGTAAAACGTGCCGTTTAGGTTATTGTTGATCACCGCTGCCCAACCTTTTTCAGCCACAATATGCGCTGGAGCAGGGAATTGCCCTCCAGCATTGTTAATGAGAATGTCCAATCGTCCGCTTTTCTCTCTAATATGTTGTGCAAGCTTGTCAATTTCTTCTGGTTCCCGAATGTCGCAAGCAATGGCATGACATTGTCCAAGTTTTGACAACTCTTTTGCGGCAATTTCTAGGGGTTCTTTTTTACGGGAAGCAATATAGACTTCTGCACCATAGTGCAAAAAGGAGGCGGCTATGGCATAGCCAATTCCACTTCTTCCTCCGGTGACCAGAATAATTTTATTGTTAAAAAGGTTTGCTGCAAACATAGGTTTATTGGCTTAACGTTTATGGCCTTCAACTCTAGTATTGATGTAAATAGTACAAAGACTAGCGGTTTTTCAAAGCCTTTTCAAGATAATGTTAAAAATAGAAAATGTAAAGTATTTCCCCCTGTACTTAGGTGTAGGAGATACAATTTAAAGTTATTCAATAATGAGTATTCACTGTTATCCGGCATTCATACCTCCGTCCATAACCAATGCATGACCATTGACAAACGAGGCTTTATCAGAAAGCAGCCAGGCAATAGTTTCGGCGGCTTCTTCTGGTTTTCCGAGTCGTTTAAGTGGGACACGGTGTTTTGTAACAAATTCCAACAGCTCATTCGGCAGTGGATCAATAATTTCTGTTTCTAAGAAAGAGGGACAAATCGCATTTACACGTATGTTTCTCGCTCCATATTCTACTGCAGCACTTTTGGTAATACCAAGTACGCCATGTTTCGCTGCTGAGTAAGGTACACCGTAGGCAACTCCTTTTTTTCCAGCAAGAGAAGATACATTGACAATGCTTCCTCCGCCTTGTGGAAGTAGTATTTTTAGTTGTGCTTGTAGACAGAAAAACACACTGTTAAGGTCAACAGCTATGACTTTATCCCATTCACTTCTTGGCATCAGGTGCAAAGGAGCGAAGGTCCCGCCAATTCCGGCGTTGTTTACAAAGTAGTCAATGCGTTGGTGATCTTTGAGGGCTTGTTCGTGTATAGCATTGACCTGATCTTGATCGGCAACATTGAGGAGGTAAGTCGAAGCTTTTCCTCCCGATTCTTCAATGGAGGCTTTGACTTGCGCTAGCGCTTCCGCATCGATATCGGTCAGTATTAGGTGGCACCCAGAAGCGGAAAGAGCAACCGCAGTTGCTCTTCCTATTCCTTTGGCAGCACCAGTAATGAATGCTGTTTTATTGTTCATACGAATAAAAGTATACGAATATTATAAATCAAATGTGATTTTCCCAATGATACGACGACCAATGATGGGCATATTTGGGAATGCGCGGTATTTAAAGTCAAAGATGTTTGCACCTGTGATTTCAAAACGCATACCATTATCTAATTTATACCCAATGTTTGCATCAAAAAGGTTTTTCTCTTGTACAGTTCCAAAAAAGTCACCTTGGTTAGATTCAAATTCATCATCATATTGGTAGCTTAAACTTCCTTGAACCCTGTTTTTACTGTATTTGATACCCGCTCTGTATTTTAATTGAGGAGAGTTTAGGTAAGATGAGAAAGGTAAACCGTCATCATTTGATTCTCCAGGGATCCATACATTTTGACTCACATATGAGGCATTAGCCCAAACACTGACGTTTTCATTAGCAAAATATTCAGCAGACACGTCCATTCCCCAGTGAGTACGTCTTTTATCATTAAATTTACGATATCCAGCAGCAAGGTGAGTTAGACCATCATTAGGTGCTCTCAGAGAGTTGATTGTACCGAATACGGGTAAAGCATCTGTCAAAGCCCCAAATGCTGTGGCATATCCACCCCCAGCGACCGCTGCAAGACCACCAACTACTCCTGAAACTGCATCTGCTAATGGAGCTACAGCAGGAATTCCTAGACCTGCATTTCCGGCAAAACCGTTTTGAATTAAATCAGCTGCTGTAACACCGAATGGTGCTAACGACGCTGCGCTTGCAGTATATTGGGCAGTTAAAGCCGCAGTTACACCAGGAGTTAATAGAGTAGCTAAACTACCCCCAATTTCTTGTGCAAACTCAGCGGCGTCAGGTGTGTATGCAAATGCTGGGCCAATTGCAGTGAAATTTGTAAATCCTTGTTGCTCGTATGTGTATACATCAAGAGCAAGAGATAATTTTTTCGCAATAACTCCTTTATAACCAACTTCAAATGAATTTACTCTACTCATTACTGCGCGTCCAGTTCCTTCTGTACCAACTTGCTCACCATTAAAGATGTTGTATCCAACTCCAGCACCATATTCACTACCTAAGAATCCATTTTGCCCAGTCATAGCTAGGGCAGTTGCAGGATTTGCTAATATACCTTCCAAGATTGGCGCAAAAGGTACTAGAGATGCATAAGCTGGTGTTGTATTGATTGCAGCTATTACGCCAGCAGCTGCACCGGCTTGAGTAAAGGCACCATAAAGAACACTATTATCTACCGCTTGTGACCCTTGTGGCTGCTGATATCCTCCTAAAAATCCTAAACGAATTGGAGCATTGGGATCGAATCTTTGTTCTTCAACTTCTCCAGCTAACCAAACATCATAAGCTCCTGCTGCAAATACATTAACAGGAAAATCGATATAAGTTTGCAATGCTGTTGGGATGGAAGCCGAGGAATTATACGAAGCTCTAATGCTATTATTTTCATTCAGTTTATATACCAAAGCAACCCTTGGAGAGAATGCAAGCTCATCGAAAAGAGTAAATTTATCCATACGAGCGGCATAGGTTAATTCGAGTTTATCCGACAGTTTTGAGGTACCTTGAAGATATCCTCCAGCCAATACATATGTATCATTTTCTTCGTTTCTTCCGTAGAGTGTATTTTGTGAATCAGACATTACATCTCTGAAGTCAGCCCCAACAGTGAAGTTGGTGTTTAAAAAAGAGGGAACATCAAAGTTATATTGAATCTGAGCTTCTAATGATGAGTTGATGGCTACTTGGCGTAAACCAGAATTGTATAAGAAAGTAGGATTGTTTCTACCACCACCACTTTTGTAATTGTAGGACATTAAGGCAAACAATCCTCCTGATTGAATACGGCCTTGTACCCAGTAATCCTCACCGTCTTGATATCCAGCTCCTAGTGAGTTAAAGAACAAAGCGCCTCCTTGTGCAAAACCACCTGATAGGAATCCAGTTGTTTTTTCATTTGGGCGGAATTCAAGGTGTGCATTGGCTGAGAAATTCTCATATTCTGTTGCCAAAGGGTTTCCGTCACCGTTATCATCTAAATCACTACCAGACAATAATAAATCACCTACTTGTCCAGCATCAACCGCCCCATTGGTAATTACAGGTTGACGAATTTCAGTGTTAAGTGATTTAATTAGGTTGGCACCTCGAGAGGTCTCTTCAGTTCCATCCAATTCAAAATCGCTTCCTTTTGACCATTTTGCATTGATCTTGTAACCAAATTTCTTGTCTTCTGAGGCATAGGCATGACGAATGGCCGCACCTTTTGTATTTAACTCTCCACCCAATAATTCAATTGTGGTTCCTGGGAAGTCAATAGCACTTTTTGACATAAAATGCACAACTCCAGAAACAACATTAGGGCCATATAAGGCTGATGCTGCTCCACGAACTACTTCAATTTTTGCAATATCTATGTTTGATAAACCTGAGTGTTGTGTGAAGAATGTAGATGCCGCTGGCGTAGATAAAAAGCGATAATCCAAAATAGGAAAGGTTGCAGTTCCAAAGATACCTGATCCGGCACGCATTTCTATATTAATTGTATTTGCCGATTGTTGCTGAATGCTTACCCCAGGAACGTTCACAAGGTGACGAACAGGATCTACCGCAATGGCAGAGTTTTCGATATCTTTTGCAGAGATGATACTTACTGATGAGGGAGCATCTTGAACTTTCTGCGCACGACGCGAAGCGGAAACAATAATCTCTTGCAGGTTTTCTCCTGGATCTAGAGAAACAGTAATTTTTTGATCAACAGAGGTAACTTCTACTGTTTGAGCACCAAAACCGATAGAACTAATCTCTATACTAAAAGGCACTTCTTGGTTTGTTGTAAGTGTAAAAAGACCATCAAAATCAGTTGTTGTTCCAACATTTGTTCCTAGAATGATAATGTTTGCTCCAGGAATAGATTGATTTGTTTCTGTGTCGATCACCGTACCACTAATCGTGGTTTGTGCCAAAAGCAGATTTACACAAAGCAGCCCAAAAGCTGTTAGTGCAGTAGTTAATTTGTTTTTTTTCATAATTGTTTGATTTAATAATTACTGGTTTTCAGACGCAGCAAATAAGATAAGTATTTGGTTAGTGATTTGAGGGGTGTATTCTTTCGGGATATCATGTCCCAATCCTGAAAGATAATAAGATTTTCCCTTTTTCAGGCAACTTACGTATTTTTTTGCGTGATTAATATCGATCAAAGGATCGGAATTTCCATGAATAATAAGGGCTTTGCTGCTAATTTCTTTTAGTTTTTCTAGGAATGAACCTGATTTTTTAATGGCCTTTACATGCTGAGGAAAACTCATATTATAATAGCCTTTTCTGAATTTTATTTCATAAGATACTTCATTAATTATCATTGGGATATCTAATTCATAATCTCCGCATCCTACCCAGAGATTTCGCTCTATAATATGTGCTTGGACCTGCTTTTCAAAGTTGTTTTTTGCACGATAAAAGGCCAAGAATAAGGATCGGAAGTTGCGTTTCATTTTTGGGCTTAGGGAGACAAGACTTGGGTCGTAGTAATAGCCAGACGACATAATGCTGCATAGCGATAGGGTTACATTTGGAAATAAATAGGCAAAACGTTGTGCAATCATACCTCCCATGGAAGCCCCCACAATGTGTGCGCTCTTTATTTTTAAGCTATCGAGTATTGCCATTGCATCTCTAGCCATATCTTCGAGTACATAAGCTGTTTTTTTTGTCCAGCCTTCCATTCGATCTGAAAGCCCTATGCCTCTATGATCAAAACGAATGACATTATATCCTTCTGAAACAAAAGTTTGAATAAACTGTTGCGACCAAAAAAGAAGAGTATTTGCATTTCTACTAATGAGTAAAACACTTCCCTTAGGCTTTGTTTCTGGTCGTTGAATTTCGAAAAACAAACGTACTTTTCCATTGAAAGCATAGCCTGTTTCCCCCAAAATCAATTCCTGAATTGGAAGAAAACGAGCTTTCTGAATGCATTGGACAGAAAGACGAGCTAAGGTTTCTTTATCCAAGATAAATTAATCTTCAAAGATTATTGTCGCACGATCATTTTGCCAGTTGGTGTAGTTGTCTTTGTATTTGTTTGCGACATTGTTTCGTTTGATTTTCAATGTAGGAGTTGTGAGGCCATTTTCAACTGTCCATTCTTCTTTGACAATTATTATGGTCGATATTTTCTTGTACCCATCCAACTGTTCGTTCACTGCTTCAAGACGTTCATTCAAGAAGGAACTAATTTTCTCTTTTGACTTGGCTTTACCAATGTCAGATAAAACAGCCAGTAAGATGGGTTGGGGCAATCCGAGCCCTGCAACACATATTTGTTCAAATTCCACTATGTCGGCAAAGTAACTTTCCAACACAAGGGGTTCAATGTATTTTCCTTTAGAGGTTTTGAACATGTCTTTTACGCGCCCAGTAATGTATAGGAAACCATCTTTGTCTAAATGCCCTTGATCCCCCGTATGTAACCAACCGTCTTTTAGAACTTCTGCAGTCAATTCGGGTTGTTTGTAGTAGCCTTTCATGACAAAAGGACCTCGCATTAAAATTTCGGACGTTTCAGCGTCTATTTTGATGTCCACTTCGGGTTGAGCAATTCCTACTGAGCCAGGTCGGTTTGTTATGCGCGCGTCTAGCTGAGAGGTGATGGCACTGTTTTCGGTCATTCCATATCCATTGGTAATTGGAATTCCTACCTCTCTAAACCATGCCCGTTGGGTTTCTAGCATCGGTGCTGCTCCAGAGATAATAGCTCTCGCTCTGGATAGTCCAAGTGTTTTCTTGAATTTGCGTTTTAGCACCCAAGAAACCACAGGGATTTTTAACAATTTGGACAATTTCTCTTCGGGAATTTTCGACAAAATCCCCATTTGGAACTTTGTCCATATTCGTGGTACAGCAAAAAACACCGTGGGTTGCACATTACTTAAATTTTTGGCAAACACCTCTAAACCTTCGGTAAAAGAAATCGTTCCGCCAAAACGAAAAGAGGCAAATTCAACCACAATTCTTTCTGCAATATGATTTAATGGAAGATAAGAGAAGAAGTCATTGTTTCCCTCAAAATCAATCTTCATTGGATTGGATTCGAGTGTGAGTAACTCTGTTTTGCTATTGGCTAAATAGTCCAAGACCACACCCTTCGGGTTTCCTGTAGTTCCTGATGTGAAGATGATTGTCCAGGTGTCTGTTAATTTAGGTATATGTGGTGTTTGTAGGGGGTCAAATTGATTGATGAAATCATACCATTGGTGCGCTTCTGTAATGTTGGAGTGATTGCTATAGGTGGGGAAGGCTATGATGGGTAACCCCTGAGGAACACCCTCTTTTTGTTCTTCCCAGTTTTCTACTTTTCCTGCAAATAATAGATCAACATCTCCAAAAGTGAGTAAGGTGTTTATTTCTTTTGCGTTTAATGTTGGAAAAAAGGGGACACTAATGTAACCCGCCATCATGATGGCTAAATCAGCAATAATCCACTCCCGACAGTTTTTTGAGATTAAACCTATGTGCGCGTTTTCGCGTAAACCAAGTGAGCGTAAGCCGGTAGCTAATTTACGGGCATATTGACCAACTTCTCCCCAAGTGTATTCTTCCCAGCTATCTCCAAAGGGTTGGCGTAAATAAGTTTTGTCTTTGAACTTTTCTTCCCATTCATAGAATTTAAAATCAAATGGGGCATTGTTTGCTGGATCACTCATAATAGTTTGGTTTTGGTTTAAAACGGCCAATCGGATACCTACTGCTGTATCAAATAAATAGAGACCATGATTTCATCCTTTACGAATACAAGGTTCTCTGGCTTAATTTACAGCATAATTATTATCACTTCATATAGAAGTTTAAATGTATAATTTTCTTTCTTATCGTGCTTTTGAGGTTTTAAAAGGCATTTAAAATTACCAGATGCTTTCCAATCTTCCCAACTTTTTGATGAAATATTTTCGGAATTTAATAAAATATGGGCTTATTGACTTCCAATTGGGGTTAGAAAACCGACCTCAGTTGGCTTTTTTTATGAGGGTGTTATTAGAGAGAAGTCGTCCAATGAGGCGCTTTTGGTTAATTTGCGGTATTTCATTGTTGTCCCTGGCCAAATTGATGTGTTTTTCCCTTTGCCGTCTTTGAGGTAATAACTATTGCAGCCACCTGTAGACCAAATCATGTCCTTCAGTTCAGTATGAATATGCTCGTTAAAGGTTCTCTGTTTCTCGATTTTCATATCAAAATAGGTAGATATTGAAGCTGTTTTCTTCAGCTTTTTTATATAATCTACGATATAGCTAAACTGTGATTCCATCATATGAATGATGGAGTTGTGCCCTAAGCCTGTATTTGGCCCTACAACAAAGAGGAGATTTGGAAAGCCACTCACATTTATTCCTTTGAACGCCTCGGCCCCATTCTCATTCCATTCATTGAATAGGTTTCGTTCGTCCAAACCAATAATGGGGTAGATATGCGCAAAGGTAGTTGTCTTAAATCCTGTGCCGTATATAATGGCGTCAACCTCTATTTCTTCTCCGTCTTTGGTTTTAATTCCATTGGGGGTAAATGAATCAACCGCAGTAGTTGTGAGTTTGACATTGTCTTTTTCGAGTGTGGGATAGTAGTCATCAGAAATAAGCACACGTTTACAGCCAATTTCGTAGGAGGGAGTAAGTTTTTTGATTAGATCAGGATCTTTCACTGAGGCGTTCAAATGCTCGATGGCTTCTTTTTTTCTCCACCTGCGAATTCCGTTGTCTTTGTATTGACTCAATCCACGGAGTTCTAAAAACCAATAAATGATTTCTCTCCAAAGCAATTGATAGCCTGGAATTTTCTGGAACCTATTCTTGGATTTCTCTGTATTGATTTGGTTTTGTTTTGGCCCTATCCAAGGAGCAGTCCGTTGAAAAACAATTAGTTCTTTGACTTGCTGCGCAATTTTTGGAATAAATTGTATGGCACTTGCGCCAGTTCCAATTACCGCAACTTTCTTATTGTTCAAATCATAGTTGTGGTTCCAGTGCATGGAGTGAAAGCGTTCTCCTTTAAAAACATTTTCATTTTTGAAGGCTGGATAAGCAGGTTCGTTTAGCGGACCAGAACAAGATATAACCGTCCGGCTAATAAAGGTTTGCTTGTCTTGGGTGGTGATGGTCCAAGTTCCATTGGATGCATTGAACCGCACTTCAGCAACACTACTGTTGTAGCTTATGTGAGGATCAATTTCATATTTAGAGACACAATGCTTTAGGTAGGCTAAAATTTCATCATGGGGAGAAAAAGACTCCGACCAATCTGGATTAAGTTCAAATGAGTAAGAGTATAAATGAGAGGGGATGTCGCAGGCACAACCTGGATAGGCGTTGTCGCGCCAGGTACCTCCAATTTCATCTTTACGTTCTAGTACAATGAAATTATTCAGCCCTGATTTTTTCAGTTGTATAGCTGCTCCAATTCCAGCAAATCCAGCGCCAATAATGATACTATCAAAGATTATATGCCTCACAATTTCTTTAGTCTTAGAATTAAGTTCCATGAAACAATAAAAAACTGTATGCAATATACAAATTTAGATTAGTAATACTAATTTCGTATCTTATTTTTGATTGTTAAATAAGCGGCTTTATCAATCGGATAATTAAAAATAAATACAATCGAAAAAAGGTAAAAGACCAGCAAAATTGGCCCGCCAATCAAGCCAAGTCCGTGAATTGTACTTGGATCTATACTGCTTATGTCTGTAGCTTTGGTAGGAAATTGTATAGCATCCAATAACAATCCGCCAACAAAGTAGCCCATGCCCACAGTACATTTATAGGCAAAGGACATGGTGGAAAAAAAGAAGCCTTCGTTGCGTTTGTTGTAGAGTGATTCAAATAGATCGGCAACTTCAGCCATCATTGAATTTGTGGTCGAAATGGAGACCCACAAAAAGGTGTATGCGATCCAGAGGGTGAGTAGATAGAAGGGAAGTAAGTTGGGACTATTGTTCTTAGGGAATAAATCAAATAAGCGCAAGAGGAACGGAAGACAGAAAAAAATGCCCAATCCAACCGAGCTAATGATCACACTTTTCTTTTTGTCAAATAGGCGTCCCATTAGGGGGGCAACAAAAAGAGCGGTAATTCCACCTATCGCAGCTGCAATGGGGAGTCCGGCTAATTCTTTTTCTGAAAGTTCAAAATAATAGGTGGTAAAGTAAGTGGTTAAGACCGTGCCAACTCCAAGTCCGGTATAGATCGTCACGCTGTATTTAACGAGACTCGTATATGCGTTTAATTGAAGTGCAGCTTTTATATTCTTTAAAACGGCATCAAGCCCTTTTTCAGCTTCTGTATCAGTTGATTTTGGTAGGCTGGGAATCGTTGATTGTGTTCCGTAGGTGCTTATTAATATGCTCATTGCAGCTAATATTCCGCAAAGCAATGCAAACGTTGAATAGGCAGCTTCATTGAATAGGCCATTGGCATTTTCTGTTGTAGGTGTAAAGAAAAACACCAGTCCAAAGATCAAAATAATTGGCCCAATAAAAGACGAAAACATTACACGGTAACTGGTCACAGTGGTGCGCTCATCATAGTCATCGGTTAGTTCTGCCCCCAAAGACATGCTGGGAACAATGAAGAGGGTCAAAGCAAAACGGACCAATATTGAAAATGTTGTTAGCCACAGAAAGAGACCAAGTTCGCCTAGACCCGCTGGCGGTGAAAACAATATATACAAGAACAGGCCCAATGGCAATGCAGATAAATACATAAAAGGATGACGTCTTCCCAAAACTTTCGACTTCCATCGATCAGATAGGGTACCAATCCATGGATCACTTACGGCATCAAACAATAGAGCAATAACAGTTGCCAGACCAGTATAGGTTGCGCTTAATCCCAGTATTTGACTGAAATAAAAGAAAAGAAACAGTTGAAATAAAGCATCTTTGATCCCCTGTGCGGAGAATCCCAAACCATATAAAAATTTAATTTTTCCACTTAGTTTCATGATGTTTTTTGTTGTTGTTGTTGTGTTGGTTAAAAATAAATAAAATAAGAGTATGGATACAGAATAATTAGATAAATTCGTATTTGATATACAATAATATAGTGATGACTAAAATCAATTCGACCAAAGAAAAGATCATTCAGAAAGCCATAGAATTATTCAATAAGCATGGATTGTACAATGTTTTAAATCAAGATATTGCAGATGCTTCGGGTGTTTCTTTGAGTAATTTCAACTATCATTTTCCCAAAAAGAAAGACCTGTTGTATTTTGTTTGTGGCTATTTGAGCTATGTTTTAGACCATAGAATTAAAGAGAACACTTTGTTGGCCAACGATGGTATTATTTTAGAATTGACTAAAATTTTCCTGCAATTTGAAAATGACTTTAAATTCTTTTATCTCGAAACACAAAATATACTTCGTTGCCATCCCGATTTAAAGGAGCAGATGGAAAACAGGGTTAAAGAAGATATTCAGATGATTAAAAATTTAAATTACATTGCAATAGGGAAGGGGTATATGCATTTAGAGCCAGAAGATTTCCCTGGACTATATGATATTCTTGCCAATCAAATTTGGATGACAAGTCATTTTTGGTTTGCACAAACGACCTTAAAGCGTATCGAAGGTAATGGGGTTAACCAGGGATTACAAGCCTGTTATGCGGCCCTTCATCCATACCTAACTTCCAAAGGCAAGGGAATTTACAGGGCTTTTTTAACAGAGAACAAACAATAAATGCAAGTGTAATTTTTGATGAAGTTAGCCAATAAATAAATTTGCTTAAATTCACAATTGTTACGTCAAAAATGAACCGAGTTTAAATCAAGTGATGTCTTGGCCTTTGACGTAAAAAATGTCAGTTGATTTTAAAAAGAGGATCCCTTAAAGGGGCATTAATAAAGATAAAAAGAACAAACAATTATGAGAGAAGCATTGATCGTATCAACCGCGAGAACACCTATTGGAAAAGCCTACCGTGGGGCATATAACAACACTTTGGCGCCAACTTTGGCAGGGGTAGCTATTGCTGAGGCGGTAAAGCGTTCTGGGGTAGATCCAGCACAGGTAGATGATGTTATTATGGGGGCTGCCTTGCAACAAGGCACCACTGGAGGAAATATTGGACGAATGGCTGCGTTGGCTGGGGGGCTTCCAGCAACTGTTAGTGGCATGAGTATTGATCGCCAATGTTCTTCTGGAATGATGGCCATTGCCACGGCCGCCAAGCAAATCGTTTCTGATGGAATGGATGTGGTCATTGGTGGAGGTGTTGAATCCATAAGTCTTGTGCAAAACGAGCACATGAATACCCATCGTATGGTCGACAAAGCTTTGGTAGCTAATCATGAGCATATTTATATGCCCATGTTGCAAACCGCTGAGGTGGTTGCTAAGCGATATAATATTAGCCGTGAAGCCCAAGATGAATATTCCTTGCAAAGTCAACAGCGTACTGCTGCTGCGCAAGCAGCAGGTAAATTCGATGATGAAATTATTGCCACTACAACCAATATGGGTGTGATGGATCGTGAAACCAAAGAGATCAGCTTTCACGACTTTACCCTAGATAAAGACCAAGGGAATCGGCCAAGTACACAATTGGAAGGATTAGCTGGGCTCAATCCTGTCATTGAAAATGGTTGTATTACCGCTGGTAATGCAAGCCAATTGTCAGACGGGGCCTCGGCAAGTGTATTGATGGAAGCTTCTGTTGCCGCCAAACATAATGTGACTCCTTTAGGGATTTACAGAGGAGTAGCCGTTGCTGGTTGTGAACCCGATGAAATGGGGATTGGACCCATTTACGCCATTCCAAAATTGTTAAAGCAAAATGGTTTGACCATGGACGATATTGGTTTGTGGGAATTGAACGAAGCTTTTGCAGTTCAAGTACTCTATTGTCGTGACCATTTAGGTATTTCGAACGAATTAATGAATGTAAACGGAGGAGCAATTTCTGTAGGTCATCCTTACGGCATGTCGGGCGCCAGAATGGTTGCCCATGCATTGATTGAAGGAAAACGTCGCGGAGCTAAATACGTTGTATCAACCATGTGTGTTGGAGGAGGAATGGGCGCAGCAGGTTTGTTTGAGGTTATCTAACGAAGCACATTTATTCGTAAATTAATTTTAATGTCAGGCAGTAAGAGCCAAGTGTTCTTCCGCTTTGACCATAAATTATGAATCAAAACAAAACTTTTTTACTTTATAAAGGTCTAAAAGATATGTCCATTGCTTTATCACATAAAAGAGCATTAAATACTGTGTCCAAGCCGCAAGAAATTGATATCAATCTTTTACTCGATCAACACCACGATCGATTGTATTGGATGATTCGTAAAATTGTCTTGGTGCACGATGATGCCCAAGATGTATTGCAAAATACTTGGATGAAAATTCATAAAGGTTTACCGTCATTCAAAAGCAATAGTTCCATTGATACTTGGATGTTTCGAATTGCCTACAACGAATGCATGCGTTTTTTAAGCCAAAAAAAGGCCAACCTTCGACTCGATGAAATAGACACGGATTATATCCAAACATTAACCGCCGACGATTACTTTAATGCCAACCAGACGGTTACTCATTTTCAAGCAGCACTGGCAACACTTCCGCAAAACGAGCGGCATGTATTTTCGTTAAAATATTTTGATGAATTGACTTTTAAGGCTATGGCCGTTATTTTGGATCGTAACGAGAATTCAATCAAAACACTCTATTACAAAGCAGAGAAAAAAATAAAAACTTACTTAGGTAAACAAATAATAGTATGAAGGATTTGGAACAGTTGAAAGAAAAGTACATCAATAGGCATGCAAGCATGCTTGGATTTGAGCAACCCGAAGGTTTTTCTGAGCAAAGCCGGGTGTTGATTAAAAAAAAACTAAATAAGACCAAGCAAAATACTAGCGTCTTTTCTGTGCGTGCTCTTTTTGGTACAGTCGCAATTGCTGCATCCTTGCTGTTATTGTTTACGTTAAACCTTACTCCAGACACAGAAACGACCGTTGCTAGCGAAACCATGGTGGAAGATGTTTTTGTAACTTCCTTCTTGTTGGACACGCTTTTATTGGAAGAGGAAGTGTTAGATCAGGTAATTCAAGAATCGCTACTGGATAATTTTGAAGAAAATTTGGCCTTGAATTAAAACTTTCCCCCTTTTTTGCGTTCTAATTATTAAACCCTTATTATGAAAAACTTAAAATGCATTAGTTACTTCTTGTTTTTCTTTTTTTCACTGACAGTTTTTGCGCAAACAGAAGCTGAAATTGTTGTAGAGGAAAACCAAAAAATCAATCGATTGCGTGAGTTAACAGCGAAACAAAAGGAACTGTTAAAGGAGCGTCGGGAAATTTTGAAGAGCTTACGTGCAGAGTTTAAACAGTCTCTTACAGAAGAACAACAGCAATTACTCAAAAACGATTCGATGAACAAAAAGGAGCGTCGTGAAAAGTTCATGGAATCTCTCAGCGAATCGCAAAATATGACCTATCGTGAAATGTGTAAAGGTATTCAACATTCACGAGGGGAGTATCACCAAAGTTTGTCAAAAGAACAAAAAGAAAAAATTGCAAAGCACAGAAAAAAGCGAGAAAAACACCCAAAACACGCCAAAAAACACAAGAAACATAAAGAGCAAGGACACAACGAGGACTAAGTCACCGTTGGCCGTTGCTCATCGTACTGTTCGATTTCTTTTTCCAGTATAATTTCTTTCAAGCGTTGAACGGTTTGCCATAAATCGTTGAAGCCGATATACAAGGGCGCTATTCCAAAACGAATATATTTATCTGGGCGAAAATCAGGAATGATTTTTTAGCCCATTTTCTTTTCCATGTAATAAACACTGGCAGATACGCCATGAAGCTGCATGCGATAGCGTAATGTGCGAACCCCGTTCATTTACGTCTAGTGGGGCTTTCGATACTAAAGCCGAGGGGGACTAATTCCTCCTCAATCAAGCCTAAAAGAAAAATAGTTAAAGCTTCACTTTTTTTTTCGGATGGGTTTAATCCCCAGCTTCCAATGTAATATCAAGTCCTGTTTCTAGTGCGGCAAGTGAGAGAATGGGCGGTGTGCCTGCATCAAATTTTTCAATGCCCTCTGCTGCCGCAAAAGTAGGCGAGAAGTCAAATGGACGACGGTGACCAAACCAACCCTGTATGGGAGTGGAAAGGGTTGGGATAAGTGGTTCTGCCAACATATAGAAAGGCTGGTGCGCCAGGGCCCACCGTTGAGGTATTTATACATACAAACCAATCGCTGCCAAGGTATTTGTTTGTTTGAAATCAATATCTACTGCACCCACCGCATGACTTAAATCCCAAACAATGATACTTTGATGCTTTGCTGCAAAAGCATTGAGTTCTTTCATGGGATAACAATAGGCGCTTTTGTAACTAACCAAACTAAGACAAACAATACCGGGTGTTTTTTTGAATGTGTTCTTTTAAAAGATCGACATCCGCTTTCAAGTCAGTTGAGTAAGAAACACAAATGGGTTGGGGCAAATCTAATTGATCTCTTATTCCCGCTAAAATATAGTTGTCGGTAGGGAAGTTGAGGGAATCGGTGAGGAGTTGCCTCGAATACTCTCCCGATTGTACCAAGGCGTGAACGAGTTTGTATAAATTGACAGAAGTAGATTCGCCCACAACAATTTCGCCCGAGGAAGCATTTAGTAGAAGTGCCAGTTTACCAGCAATACGTTTGGGAAGCGCTAACCAATGGTCATTCCAACTTCGTATAAGCTGCTTTCCCCATTGTTCCTCAATAATAGTTGTAATAACTTCCTTTGTTTTTAGGGGAAGTTTCCCCAAGGAATTCCCATCCAAATAGATTTCATTTTCATTCTGAAGAAAGTGTGATCGAAATTTGACTAAAGGATCTTGTTGGTCTTTTTCTATTGCTTGTTTATTCATTCGAGTGATTATTGAAGAAGGGAAGTACGGTTGTTACCCAACGGCAATACATCAATCCGCTTGGATGTAAGTCGTCGTTTGCGAGTAATTCTGGGGCCGATCTTGCCTGTCGTGAAATGGGTGTAATATTAAAGTAGGCGATATTTCTTTCTAAACATTGATGCTCGATTACAGTGTTGTAGGCATCGATTTCAGCACCAATTTCTTCGCTGTTTCGGGACGAAGCAAAGGGTGTGACACCCCAGTCGGGAATGGATAAAACAAATACTTTTTCGATTTGATTTCCACTAAATTCAATTGCTTTATCCAATAACGTAACAAACTCTTCTTCAAAATCTTCAACACTTCTTCCACGGTATTGGTTGTTCACGCCGATTAAGAGCGAAACATAGTCATAAGTTTTACTGAGATTTGCTGCCTCTATTCCGGTCATCAGTTCGTCTGTTGTCCAACCTGTTTTGGCAATGATGCGTGGATCTTCTATTGGAATACCCTTTTGGTTTAGAACGGCGGCCAATTGAACTGGCCAGCGATCCTGTGTTGCAACGCTTTCACCAATCGTATAACTATCGCCTAAAGCGAGATAGCTGACTGCATTTTTTGAGGAGGAAGTCTGCAATGAAGTTGTCTTGTTTTGACAGCCCAAAACAGCACAGAAACTGACAAATAGGATGAGTTTTCGCATATAAGCTTGCTGATTAAATAATTTACATTCCTCCTTTACGTCTGGGTGATCTTTGAATGGGCCATTTCATTTGTTTTCCAGATCGTTTACTCACCGGTAAAATACTCTTTTCTCTTGAAGTGGTTTCTGGATCTTCAGATGCCATATAGGCTAAGATAGCGGTGAGGATGGCATTGTTGCGTACATCATCAAAAATGATTTTGTCATAAGTGTCTCTGTTGGTGTGCCAGGTGTAGTTTGAATAGGACCAACTCAAAGAACTTAAGCTAAATGCCGGAACTCCTGCAGCGACAAAAGAGGCATAGTCAGACCCTCCACGCCCTGGTGTTCCCGGAAAATTTGTTTCGATATGTTGGCTGATGTCTTGTGGAACTTCATGTAGCCATCGACCAACGTAGTCATAAGCATCAAGAAAGCCCTGACCGGAGATATTGACCACACGACCCGTGCCGTTGTCTTGGTTAAAAACGGCCTGTATATTTTTTACAATGTCTGGGTGATCTTCAACAAAAGCCCTTGAGCCATTGAGTCCTTGTTCTTCACTTCCCCAATGTCCCACCAAAATAGTTCTTTTTGGGTTGGGGTATACTTTTTTGAGAATACGCATGGCTTCCATCATTACCAACGAGCCTGTTCCATTGTCAGTAGCACCTGTCCCGCCATCCCATGAGTCAAAGTGAGCTGAAAGAATGACGTACTCTTCTGGTTTTTCAGTTCCTTTGATTTCAGCGATGGTGTTGAATGTTGGCACTTCGCCCAATTCTTTGGATTGGGCCACAATGGTGAGCTTTGGTTTTTCTCCACGTGCAGCGAGTCGATATACCATAGAATAGTCTTCCAATTCTAAATCTACGGTGGGGATTTTTTTCGTCCTAGCGCTAAATATTTTGCTCACACCAAAGCCTTTTGACCAGTAGGAGCTTATGATTCCGGCAGCACCTGCTTTTTCAAGTGCCTGGTGAATGGTTCTTGAGGTATAGCCTGTATTACGCATATTTTCCCGCCATGCTTTATTGGCAGCTGTTCGCTCCTTTTTCATTTTTTCAAACGATTCTTCAGTGGCAAACTCCTCCCAATTGTAGTCGGGTCTCCCAGTGGCTTCCAATTTGGACACCATGACTAATTTCCCTTTCACAGCGAGGAGCCAATTCGCAAAAGCGATGGAGTCTTTAACCATGGGTAATACAACAACTTCTGCAGTAACCCCTTTTTTGGAGGTAGAAGGATTCCAGGCCAATTGCGTGCCCTTTAAACTGTGTATTCTTGGAGACAGCATGTTTATGTGGGTGATGCCTCTTTCCCAACCTCGCCAAGTGCCATAGGATTCATTGCGTGCAGGAATGCCCCATTTTGCATAGGTGTTTACGGCCCAATCATGCGCTTGTTTCATTTGGGGTGTTCCTACCAATCTGGGTCCAATACCATCCATTAATTCCTGCCCCAATTGTTCTAGTTGTGAATGTTTATTGGCCTCTTGTACAATTTGATCAATGATATTTTGGTCTTGCGCTAAAGCTACAAAGCTGAAAAACAAGAGGAGAAAAGACAAGTATTGGTTTATCGGATTAATAATAAAATTCATCAATAGTTTAAATTTAATAAATGCACAAATTTAAAATAAGTGTTCAGTAATAGTGAAGTTTTATAAAGAGTCATAATATGCAGCGAGCCATTAACCTTTTGGTTTTATTGATTTTGTCATTAATTCTTTGGGCTTATTTTTCACATGTTTTTCTAACCATCGATCTTGCTCCCAGATCAAATGAAGTATTGTTTCCTTTGCCCTGTATCCATGACTTTCTTTTGGAAACATCACCAGCCTTGTCGTTGCTCCAAGTCCTTTGAGTGCATTGAAATAGCGTACGCTCTGCATTGGATATGTTCCAGAGTTATTGTCGGCCTCGCCATGTATTAATAACAAGGGGGTTTTCATTTTGTCTGCATGCATGAACGGCGACATGGTATTGTATACATTTGGCGCTTCCCAATAACTTCTTTCTTCACTTTGAAAACCAAATGGGGTGAGTGTCCTATTGTACGCACCACTTCTAGCTATTCCAGCTGCAAATAAATTAGAATGACTTAATAAGTTTGCTACCATGAACGCTCCATAACTGTGTCCTCCAACGGCTACCCTGTCTCGATCAATATGACCTAATGCATCAACAGCGTTTATCGCTGCTAGTGCATTGGCAACCAATTGAGGTCTAAAGCTGTCATTTGGATTTTTGTCCCCCTCTCCTACAATTGGAAATGCAGCCCTATCCAATACTACATAACCTTGTGTAGCCCAATAAATTGGTGAACCCCAAGAGGGATAAGTAAAACGGTTAGGATTATTTGTTTTTTGAGAAGCGCTTGATTTATTTTTATATTCTCTTGGGTAAGCCCAAAGAATCATTGGTTTTTTTGCTTGAGGGGTTACATTTTGGTCGGGTACATATAAAACGCCATTTAAATCTAAACCATCTTCACGTTTGTAATTAATGATTTCTTTTTTAATATTTTGAAGCGATTTAAATGGATTTTTAAAAAAGGTTAATTGCTCTAGTTTGTTTGATAAAAGTGATTTCTTATGATAATTTGGATATTCATTTGGTGATTCAATTCTTACAAGGACTTCATTTTTTCTTAAATCATAATCTAATATGTTTTCATATTTGTCAAGATAGGGTGATTGATATACTCTTTTGGAAGCTCCAGAAGAAAGATTGGTTTTGTCCAAGAAAGGGAATTGACCGTTTTGTGTAAATCCATTTCCGATTGTAAAAACAGAATTATTTTCAATCAATAAAACAGACTGATTGAATTTATTTTTCTGTTGAACAAAATTTCCTGGATCACTATACACATCTTGATAGTTTCTATCACTGATGATTCTTGCTTTGACAGCAGGTTTAGAGGGATTGAAAACATAGCTTTTTGTATTTCGAGTATTCCACCAACGGTCTGTAATTATTGCAGTTTCATCATTTCCCCAATAAACATTTCTAATTCTGTTCTTTACTTTTGTCAAGTAGGAGGGAGGTGAAGTAAATGGGGCTTCCCACTGGTGTAATGCATCACGATAATCAGCTAAAAACGCAGGGTCTCCCTTGTCAAGAGCGATAAAATAGCTCAGTGTAGAAGGTTTGTCACTTCTCCATCTAAAATTTCTTTTAGCTATTGTAGTGGACATAAATCCCTTGGGTAGTTCTTCAAGTAATGGAGTGTCATTGATTACTTTAATTAGATTTGCATTTACATCATATACACGCGTTTCCGTAGGGAATCTGCTGTAAGGCACGATATATGAAAAAGGTGTTTTTATAAAATCGATCAGTACATAAGCCCCATTAGGAGACAATTGAATATTCTTATACATTCTTGTTGGTAGCCATGTTGAATACTCACCATTAATATTGACTTTCAATAATACAGATTGTGATAATTGTTTAAAATTAAAAACATCATTCGGGTTTTTCAACAAGTCTTGATAGGTTCTGTTTTGCGCTTTAGAACCGTTGTTTTCAGTGACAGTAGGCCCCATAGGTAGGGATGCATTTGTATTGATCAAAGCTTTTAATTCGCTTGGCAGTGCTTTTATAATTAACTCTTTATTGTTAATCCACTTAATAGCATTACCCATTGTGGCATTAACCGTTGCTTCAAATATTTTTTTGGCAAAAAGTGTTTTAATATTTAAAACCCAAAGCTCAACTCCCTCTTGCGTTGTGTTGGTCATCGCTATTTTTTTCTCATCAGGTGAGAATTGAAAGTTGGACAACTTCATGTTTTCTGGTAATCCAATGACATTTTGTGCTGTTTTGCTTTCATTTAGCTTCGTCACTTCGACTTTGTTGTAATAGGTGATTCTGCTCCCAATATGCCGAAGCGGATCTACTCTTAAGCCTCCAAGGCGCAATTCATCTTGTGAAAGATCTTCAATTTTTTTATATGCAGATCGATACAAAAACACCATTATTTCATCCTCGCTATTCCTCAAAACGCTTGGGGCAACATCGATATCAATTAGTTCGAGTAATGATTTTTTAGGGGTTTGATAGCCTGTGTTTACTTGAGCAAATACACTGATGGATATAAAAAAACAAAATAAAGATAGAATACGAGTCTGCATATCTGTGTTTTATTAAAATAATAGTATCTTAAATATACTAAAAAAATGATCAATCAGTCAATCAATAAGTTTTATCAACCATTATCAATAAAAAGTTTCAATTGATGCTTTATTAATGGCTTGGAATTGCATTAAAATTTAATGCGAATACCATCACTTTTTTTGATGTTTCTGTTTTGTATATTTGAAGACATAAACTTGATCCCAGATATTTGAAACATCTTTAAATAACTGATTAATGTTTAAATAAAAACTTTGGAAGAAAAAGAACTTTGTTGGGCGAGTTGCATAGAATGCAAAGGTCTTGGGAGGAAGAAACGGAGACTCCGCAAAAGCATTCACATTCGCTATCAACGAGAATTAAAGCAGTTCGACGCCTCGCCGGGAAATGGAGATGCTCCAGTTCGACCAACTGCCCCCCTTGATGTTTGTTCTACTTGCAAAGGATCTGGTCTTGTGGCTGTTTCACAAAGCCCACATCCAGACAAAGTGCAGTACCCACATATCGCCATTATTGGAGGTGGTATTGGCGGCATTGCCCTAGGGGTAGCTTGTTTACACCGAAAGATTCCATTTACGCTTTATGAGCGAGACCAAAGCTTTGACGCTCGTTCTCAAGGCTACGGGCTTACGTTACAGCAAGCAAGTGCAGCCATTAAAGGACTTGGGATTTCTGCTTTAGCTGAAGGAGTTGTCTCTACCAAACATATTGTACACACAACAGATGGTAAAGTCATTGGTGAGTGGGGAATGCGCAAATGGCTAGCTGCCGATACCCAAAATAAGCTTAAGAAAAGCAACATCCATATTGCCCGTCAATCCTTGCGATGGACACTATTGAATCAATTGGGGGGAAATGATGTAATTCATTGGGGCCACAAGTTGGTGGATTATAAGGAGCAGGGCCAAAATAGCGGGCAGCTTTCGTTTGAGGTTGACGGAAAAATAAAGCCTGTCGAGGCAGATCTAGTTGTCGGTGCTGACGGCATTCGTTCAAGCTTGCGTAATCAAATTATTGGCGAAAAGATTTCTCCGCTGAACTATTTAGGTTGTATTGTAATATTGGGAATCTGTTCCTTTGAGGCACTAAATGGAGTGACAAGTCTTTTACTCGACGGTGCGACTGTATTCCAAACAGCGAACGGAAATGAACGTATTTACATGATGCCTTATGCCAAAAATAAGATCATGTGGCAATTGAGTTTTCCTTTGGAAGAAGAAGCCGCCAAGTCTTTAAGTCAAAAGGGGGCTAAAGCCCTGAAGAAAGAGGCCTGTAAATGCGTCCAGTGGCATGACCCCATCCCCCAAATTCTTGCCGCGACAAGTGTAGATTTCATTTCGGGTTATCCGGTCTATGATCGGGCGTTACTACAATCTGACCTTTTGGAAAACGCAAAACAGGCAACTCTAATTGGCGATGCGGCTCACCCTATGAGTCCATTCAAAGGCCAAGGGGCCAACCAAGCAATCCTCGATGCACTGGCCCTTGCAAGAGAAATTACCAAAGGATGTAGTCCCAAGTCTGAATGGCGAAAAAACGGAATTAGATCAACTGTTTTGACTGCTTTTGAGTCGGAAATGCTTGCCCGTACTTCCATAAAAGTAAAAGAGTCTGCCACAGCAGCCCAGTTTTTACATTCAGAAGCAGTGTTGCAGGAAAGTGATGCGCCAAGAGGACGGCATCTCAAATCTGAGCGGGTTATTGAGGATATTTATGCTAAGCATTAAGCTCTTTTGGGACTAGTATCCCTTTATTTAACATCCGATTTACCTATCCACAATTCTTATAAAAAACTACACTTTCTATATGTACCTATCATTTTGTATCTAGATAGATATTAACTATAAAACTATTTTTAAAATGAAGAATATATTTTTTAAGCTTTCTATTAGTCTCTAGTTTATCGTTTGGTCAAATAATGGTGCTTTTTGAAGCAGACACACCTGACAAGAACAACATGGCTGAAGTAGCGCAAAACTGGTTTGGCGCTGTTAAAGCAGTATAAGGCGATGAAAATGGAATAACAATGCATCACAAAGGTTGGGCAAGCACACCTTGGATTTTCATCGTGACATGTTTTTGATTGGTGTCTATTCTGGATAAAGGTTTCCTGACTATTCTGTTTTTGAAAAATCTGATGTAAAAAATGTAATGATCATCAAGCGAGTTAAATTTTAATCTTAATTCAATAATTATAGGAAAATCTTTAGATCTTTTTTCACTCCAATCTTCAACATCTTTTTCTTTTAAAACAGCTTTCATATTATTGAAAAGAGTATTTAAGCTTAAATTTAAATTACTTAAATTTTGATAAGAATCAGATATTATATTAATTAACCTTATGTTTTTAAGTCTTTGTTCTTTTAAGTAGTCATTAGTCCTCTTAAAAGGCTGTATGAGACAAATTGAAATGGCGTCACATCGATTAATTATATAGCTTAAAAATTAATCAATTATTAAGTACTAATTAACCTAATTCTTAATGTCACAATTATATATTTATGAATATTAAATTTACTTCGTTATGAAAAAAATAGATCGCAGAAATGTACTTAAAAATTTAACCATAGGAATTGGAAGTGCATCATTCTTGTCTAGTCCACTAAGTGGTTTTGCAAACACGCAAGCTGAGGGAAATACGATTCCAACGAAAGATTTTGGTAATAGTGACATTGATAAACCAATAACTGCCATAACCCTAGGCGCTGGCTCCAGAGGAAACGTATATGGCAATTATGGCATCCAATTTCCAAAAGAACTAAATATTATTGGTGTTGCAGAACCAATTACTCTAAGAAATGAACGCTATACAGGAAAGCATAATATTCCAGAAGATAACAGATTTACAACATGGGAACATGTCTTCAATCGGCCAAAATTTGCAGATGCTATCATAATATCTACTCCAGACAACTTGCATTACGCACCATGTATGAGAGCATTAGAAATGGGTTATGATATCTTATTAGAAAAACCTATTGCTCCTACAGAAAAAGAATGTAGAGCAATTTTAGCTTTAGCAAAAAAAACAGGTAGAATTGTAGCTGTTTGTCATGTATTAAGATACGCACCTTATTTTATTAAATTAAAAGAAATGATTGACTCTGGTGTAATTGGAGAGCTTATTAGCATCCAACACTTTGAACCTATTGAACACATACATATGTCACACTCATATGTTAGAGGTAACTGGCATAACTCAAAAGAAACTACCCCAATAATACTTGCAAAATCTTGTCATGATTTAGATATTCTAAGATGGCTGGTTGGAGAACCATGTAAAAGTATCTCTGCTTTTGGAGGTTTAAAGTGGTTTAAAGAATCAAATGCACCCTCAGGAAGTACAAATAGATGTACAGATGTTTGCGCTGTTGAAGCAACTTGCCCATATTCTGCATTAAAAATTTATCATAGAGAACGACAACGAACGTATGTGTTTGATCTTCCAGAAGATAAATCTGTTCATGGAGAATTCATTCTTGAACAATTAAAAACGACAAATTATGGTCGTTGTGTTTATAAAATGGATAATGACCAACCTGATCATTATGTTACGTCTATGGAATTTGAAAATGACGTTACCGCTAATTTTTCAATGGAAGCATTTACATCTTACCATGGTCGTAGAACCAGAATTATGGGATCTTTAGGAGATATTACAGGAGATATGAGCCATTTTATTCACACAGATTTCTTAACCAATAAAGCAACTAAATGGGATATTACTGTTGATGATGTTGGTGATTACAAAAATAGTGGTCATGGTGGTGGTGACTGGGCGTTAGTTACAGATTGGGTAAAAGCAGTTAAAAAACAAGATACAAGTTTACTAACTTCAACAATCGAAGCATCTGTTGAGAGCCATATAATTGGTTTTGCTGCAGAGAAAAGCAGAAAAATAAAACAGATTATTTCTATAGATTAAAATACACATGCTATAACTGTGGCCATATTTAATAAGAGTTTTGGTACTTAAACCTAAGTTTAGATCTTTTAACTTAAGTCCTCAAATCTTTTGATTTGGCTTTATGAACAAAAGTTAAGATATCATCTTTCAGAAAATGATCCTGAGCACTTGTCTGCCTCTTTAATCTCTTTGGTTGAACCCACTAACTCTTCATTGGCAGATCAAGCTAGAAAAGTATCAAGAGTATACCGATGATGAAATTGTAGTTACTTTTGAAGTAGAAGTTAATGAAGGAAGACAGAAGAAGAGGTTAAGAAGGATTTCTCAAGATGTAAAGGACAAAGAATGGAGAAGGGATGAGGGTGAGTGTGAAGAATGTGGCTAAAAAAGACCGAACCACCCACCTGACCAGCCAGCAAAAAAACAAAACCCCGTAAAAATTATTTTCTTCATTTTTATTGTCATTTATATTTACAAGAGTCTTTGATCCGGTTTTTGTTAAACATTTTTATGTTAAATTAGATTTTACTTTTTAGTGGGTCACCCCTTTCATTACTTCCTTATATTTGAAATTATAATATTTATTAAAATGAGTTTACCAAAAATAACACGCAAATCCCACGGCCCAATTCTGGTTGTAGGGGAAGTAGATTTAACCGATGAATCAGGGAATCCCATTGAACATAATCCGCGATTTTCACTATGTGGATGTGGTAAATCTGAAAAGATGCCTTTTTGTGATGGGGCACACAAAGAGAATTAAAAAAAAGTAGTAGGAGATGATTTTATTGTTTCAGTTTGTATACATTTTTTGGGATAGTGTGTCAAAAAATAAATTAATAGTAACCTTTATTAAATAATAACTTTTCATATCTGTATTAGTTAAGATCATAATGCAGATTATTTTTTTAATGTGTAAGAAGTATTCAGGACATAATCATTAATTTGAAAGTCTTTTTTGTTTTTCGAGACACTAAATACTTCTTCATTTTATGTGTGACAAGTTGAATGGTCTTGTTGAGATCATTCATTACTTCAGGAATCAATCGATAAATATGATTAGGATGTAGGTCTTTTGATGAAATTATTTCAAAGAGTTGGTTTGTAGAAATCTTTTGATGTTTTGATAGAACAGATAAAATCTTTTCTTTTTCGGGTTCTATCTTAAACATAACAAAACGATATCGAATAGAATGGTTATGTACCTTAATCGTGTTAAAACCTTTAAATAAATAATAGAAGATAAACAGTAGAATAAGAAGGATGGTATAAATTAGATATTGAAGGAAAGAATTAGTTTTAAAGATTTTATGTACCTCAATTATTTTCAAGTTATTAATATCTATTTCAGACTTTTTGGGGAAATCTTATAATATATATGGAAATCATTCTTTCATAAGGACAACATAAACAAATTTCTCTACATTTATTTAGGCATAAATATTTCAAACCACTTTAAAATTCTTTCTGAAACATCCATTAATAATTTCGGTTCTCTCGGACCGTGAGGAGTTCTAGGGTACACTATCATTTCTGTATCTACTCCTAATCGACTCAATGCTCTATAAAACTCTTGACCTTGAGTAAAAGGGACTCGTAAATCTTTTTCACCATGAATTACTTGAGTTGGTGTAACTGCATTCTTTATTTGATATATGGCAGAATGCTTTTCATATGTTTCATAATTATCCCAAAACTCACCTCCCATATGACCAACTATATAGTCTTGAATATCAGTTGTTGTTACCATGCTAACCAAGTTAGGTAATCCAGCACCCATACTGGCAGCCTTAAACCTATCTGTTTTAGTTACCACAAAACTTGTTAAATAACCACCATAACTCCATCCCATTACAAATTGTTTATTCTTGTCTGCTATTCCCATCTCGATAACTTTATCGACTCCTGAGATAACATCATCATAATCGCCATAACCCCAATCTTTGAAATTTAAAAACCTAAAATCTTTACCATACCCAGTACTCCCTCTTGGGTTTGGTTTAATTGTTGCGTACCCTTTTTCTGCAAAATATTCTGTCATATAAATACCTGGTCTTCCATTAAATCTTTCTGAAAAAACACCTGCTGGTCCACCATGAATTTGAAGAATAATAGGATACTTTTCCCCTTTCACATAATTTTTTGGATAGGTCAATATCCCTTCGATATCTAACCCATCTTTAGATTTCCAAGAAATACGCTCTGAATTTGCAAGCTTTGGATATTCTAATTCCGAGTTAATACTGCTTATTTTGTTGTTATTGAAATTCTTTGTTTGTGAAATATAAACTTCGACAGGACTCCTTAAATCCTCATAACAAAAGGCCATCAAGTTATTAGATTTATTAAATGACACAGAACTAAAATAACCTTTTGGGTATTTTAAATCTTCTTTTGCAGTAATATACTTTAGCCTATCACCTTGAATTTCAATACTCATTACTTGACTCCCAGTGCTAATTGATTCTGTAATTATTATGTTTTTATTGTTATTACCCCAACCTATTATATTAGCTGACCTGTTCGGTGTTTCTCTTAATTTTTTAATTTTGTTGTTTATGATAGAATATACATAAAGATCTTTTAAACCTATGGGTTCTTCTTTACCACCTGAAGAGACAAAGGCAATAGATTTCCCGTCACTAGAGTAAAATGGATCAGAATCTAATCCAGGTCTATTAATCAAACTTTCAATAACTTCATCATCAACTCGGACCACTGAAATATCCGTATTAATAAATCCTGTATTAATATTGGTGTCTTTCTGATGAGAAAAAACGATACTTTTATCGGATGGAGACCAATCAAATGAATTAATTGAAAAGTTACCAGATGTAATTTTTTTTAGAGATTTCTTATCATTTGGATTTATTATATAAAGATGAGTGTATTTAAAATTTTGATCAACCAAAATCACATCCCTCTTTTCTTTTTTTAATTTTTTTTCTTCTTCTGTTTCAGGATCATCCATAGTAAAGGCAATTAATTTACCATTAGAAGACCATTTGAATTTTTTTATTCCGTTTTCAGTTTTCGTTATTTGCTTTGCCTCTCCACCAAATAAGTTCATTAACCAAATTTGATTTTTACCTGATCTTACTGACAAAAATGCTATTGATTTTCCATTAGGCGAAAATTTTGGAGATGTACTTGATTTTTTAGAGTGAGTATATTTATGATTAAATGATTTATCAGTTGCTGAAACCCATATTTGGTTCAAATATTCAGATTTTTCTTCTTCTATAATTGCCTCTTTAACAACATATGCAATATATTTACCATCCTCTGAAATTCTTACCTGACTAATTGATTTAATCTTCATACTTTCCTCGGGTGTCCATTTTATTTCTTGCGATTTTACAAATGAAATAAATAAAATAAAGAAAGCTAATATGTAATTCTTTTTCATAGTGATGATTTTTAAAGATTTATGATTCCGATTTAATTAAATAGAAATAACGACACTAAATTTATTTTTTGGCTTTCAACTCAAAAGCTAGAATAGATGTTGACTGTCCTGTCAGTTTTAGTTTTTCTAATCTAGAAAGTTTTTTGATATGATACTCTCGTTTTGATGAGGTAGATCGATCTGGATAGCTTTCTGAGTAAACTAAATTAACTGGCCTTTTGTTTCGAGTATACTTGGCACCTTTTTTAGAATGATTATGCTCAAGTATTCTTCTTTCTAAGTTAGTTGTGATTCCTGTGTATAAGCTTTCATCCAAACATTTAATGATATAGACCCACCACATTTTATTTATTTGTTTCATTACCAGTGATTAATGAATTAAATTAAGCTAAGTTATAAAAATCTGTTAGTTAAACCCTAATGATTTTTTATATCTTAGTGTATGATATAATTATGCTTTATGAAAATTAGTAAAGGAGTAATTTCAAAAGGATTTGTTCTTTCTGGAATAATGAATATTGGGGGTGTTTTGATTTTTTCAAGATTTTTCACAAATGAAGTCATCTCCGAAACTGATCCCGCGGTAATGTCTAATTTTGGTTTGCTAATGATTGTTGTATGGGGATTAATATTTTTATCCATCGCACAAAAACATGAACAACTAAATTGGCTTGTGGGAGTATTTGCTATCGAAAAGTTCGTTTATGGATTTAATTGGATTAATTGGATTTGGAACAATGATCTTTCTGCTGTATATAATCAAGACCAAATGGCAGGAATTTTCTATGCCATATATGGTATTAACGACTGGTTCTTTTTCGTATTTTTCTTGTATGTTTTTATTAAGTCATTTAAATCAATTTAAACCTGACTTTTATTTTGACTTATTATCCTGTAACCCCCTTTTTATTAGAAAATAAGCCGATTTGCTTTATAATTTTTAATTGGCAAGAAGCGTTTTCATATATTGTGTTTAATTAATGTATTTATGAAATTAAATTTATTGTCTTGTGATACTCAGCGACCAGATAGAAGAGCCATTTCTAAATGTATTCTGGAGATTTCTCGTAACATGAGTCCGTCATTGTCAAATGAGCTTACAGGTATTCTTTTGGAAGGAGACCCTATTGAAATTGAGATAAACGATAAAGGTTCTGGATCAGCTCTTAGGGCTTTGCGAAAGTCAAGTATTGATTATGAATTTGTTGACTAATCAAATTTTTTTTGATGTAATACAATATAAAATGAAAAATCTAAATATTTAAATAATAAATAAAAAATTTGTAATAGAAAAACGAATCTTATTAATGAGAAATAAACTCCTCTTTTTCATCACAATGAAAAATATTTATTAGCGGGAAGGTTCAAAACCCACATTTACACTCACCACGTTCACACAAAACATCGAAAGACATCGGAAAAGTGAACATTGAGTCGCTGAGATCTCCATCTGGAACAGATTCCTGGCATGATCGAAATGGATATCGATCGATAAAAGCAATCGAGGGATTTTTGCATCATCCAGAGCATGGTCAAATCGCTCGGATCAGTCACATCTTTTAAGGCTAAAAAAGACCGAACCACCCACCTACCACCCACCAAAAAAACAAAACCCCGAAAACATTGAGCTTTCGGGGTGTAATAGTGGAGTCGGAGGGAATCGAACATTTATCTATCGCTAACCTCACAAAACCAACACACAGCTCACAGATTCAAAATTATTTTTTTGTGGAATGTCTATTAAACCAAGCATTTATGTAACCGTGTGTTCTTACAAAATTAGAAGGTTTACTGCTTGTTCCGTGGTATTCTTTGTTGAAGCGAATCATTACTGTAGGTACTTTATTCATTTTTAAAGCCTGGTAATATTCCTCCGTTTGTGAGATGGGTGTGCGAAGATCATTTTCACCACACATCAGCATTGTTGGAGTTTTCACATTCCCAACAAGCATTAAAGGCGATCTCTCTATGTGTTCACTGGGATCTTCCCAAGGATATTTTTCAAAATTATTATACCAGCCAGCACCATCGGTAGTTCCAACAAAAGAAAACCAATTTGTTACAGGATAGTTAACTGAAGCAGCAGCAAAACGATCTGTTTTTCCAACGATCCAACTTGTTAAAACTCCTCCTCCACTGCCACCATAGACATACATTTTATTTTCATCAATATATCCTTTAGAAATAACTTCATCGACACCAGCCATAAGATCGTTATAGTCATTCCCTGGATAGGCATTTTGGATTGCATTTGCGAATTCATATCCATAACCGGTAGATCCCCTAGGGTTTGTGTATAACACTACTTGATCCTGAGCCGCATGTAATTGGAAATTATAATTGAATCCCACATGATACATACTATGAGGCCCACCGTGAATTCTTAGGACTAATGGGTATTTTTTATTTGGATCAAATTGTGGTGGTTTTATAATCCATCCTTGCACTTTCATTTCGTCTTTCGACTCGTAGGTGATCTCCTCTATTTGTCCAAATTCTACATTGTAAAATATATCATTATTAACTTCTGTAAGACGTTTGATGTTAGATGATTTATCTATTGAAAATTTTACAATATCACTTGGATTAGAAGGATTAGTCCAAGTAGCCACAGCATTTTTTCCAACTAGATCAGTCATGCTAAGTAAATGATTTCCATTAGTGACTTTCTTTACTTTTCCTCGAAGATCAGCATAATACACATTGCTTTGACCATATTCTCTTACATTGAAGTAAACTCCTGAACCATTACTGGACCAAATTGGGCCACCTGGTGTCTGATCCAAACTAGTAGTTACACATCTTAAATTAGATCCATCAGAATTAATAATATACATTTTGCGATCATTGTAGAAGTTTTTAGACCAAGTTGATCCTATAAATGCAATTTTTGATCCATCGGGAGACACCCGTGGCGATGATTCTGCTCCTTCACGCGATGTAAGCTCTTTAGTTTCTAGTGTGTTAATGTTTACTGAATATAAGTTGGACTGACCTCGTGCATAGGCTGCATCTGGCTTTTGATAGCTACTGAATACTATTGATTTACTGTCATGAGACCACGCAATACTGGCAGATACATTATCATATTCTCCAAATGTAATTTGTCGTGCAGTACCTCCTTCGGCTGGGACAATAAATAGCTGACGATAACCTCGTTCAAGAAAACCAACTCGATCTTGGCTATAATCTACTTGATCAATGACCCTTGGTGCTTTTGTCCAACTAGCTCCTTTAGGTTGGGAGGGAACCCCTTGAGGCTTAAGAGCAGGTTCTGAGGCCACATGCATAATGAATGCCATATACTTCCCATCTGGAGACCATTCCATGCTAGAAGGTGATTTTTCTAATTTAGTAATTTGGGTTGGTTCACCCTCAATACCCATGTGTTTAACAAAGATTTGAGTACCATTCGGTTCACCTTCTTTGGTAAATGCAATTTTTGATCCATCATGAGACCATTTACCATCAGATCCGTTTAAGAAAAAACGATTGCTTGTACCCTCGCTATTCATTATCCACAAATCTGTTTCTCGTTTGTCATCGGTAAAATTAATCCAAGTTCGAGAATAAAGAATTTGTTCTCCATCTGGAGATAGCTTAGGGTTTGCCGTCCATTCATAATTTTTATAGTGTTCTAAAGATAGTCTTGTTTTTTCTTGCCCATAAGCATAAATTATACAAAACATAAACATAGTAAATAATATATTTTTCATACTTAAACCTTTTAATGATGTAATACAATATAAAATGAAAAATCTAAATATTTAAATAATAAATAAAAAATTTGTAATAGAAAAACGAATCTTATTAATGAGAAATAAACTCCTCTTTTTCATCACAATGAAAAATATTTATTAGCGGGAAGGTTCAAAACCCACATTTACACTCACCACGTTCACCATAAGACATCGAAAGACATTGGAAAAGTGAACATTGAATCGCTGAGGTCTCCATCTGGGACAGATTCCTGGCATGATCGAAATGGCTATCGATCTATAAAAGCAATTGAGGGATTTTTGCATCATCCAGAACATGGTCAAATCGCTCGGATCAGTCACATCTTTTAAGGCTAAAAAAGACCGAACCACCCACCTAGCCACCCACCAAAAAAACAAACCCCCGAAAACATTGAGCTTTCGGGGTTAAATAGTGGAGCAGAGAGGAGCGAAGTCGAACTATTTTGGAACAGATTTGTTAAAATTGAATAATTATGAGTCAATATTTTACGATGTATAATGATATGCAGAGTTTTGACGAAGGAGCTGTTCTGTCAAATCAATTGTTAGCGCTAGTGTTGTTGTTTTATCACAGACCAAAAGGTGGCGGATTCGAAGCCAGTACTTTATCAATGAAATTATTAACTAAATTATTAGCCGGACCTTCATCATTAGTTGGTACATGTCCTGTATTTGGTAAGAAATGTAATTCATGAGGTGAACCAATTTGCCCATTAATAGCTGTATTTAATCCACTCATGATATATTCAGGGTTGTTGTCAAACCCAGCATCAACTGCCTCTGCAACTGTTGGAAGATGAGCAGCAAAAGCAGGATCTGCAAGACCTGTAATCCATATACCGGGAGTTGCTCTGAAATCAAAGTTTTTGATTTGAGCTTCAGGATGAGTTTGGTTATTCACATTTGCAAAGTAACCGACTTTCTCCTCAATTCCTTCTGGTCTCCATGATGCATCATAGTTAAGTTGGCCTGATTCTAGATAAGCATCAAATATTGCATCAATATTTTCAACAACAGCTCCAGAATCTCCGATAAGCCCAGTAATTGGTCTTCCTTCCTGCTCATAACTAAGTGCAACAGACCAAACGCCTATTGAACCAGCACTGGTACCATGAAGCCAAGCATGAGTTGTTGGATAGTTGTCAGCTGTATAATCGATAGCAGCCATTGTGGCTTGTAACCCGTTTACTTGTGCATTAGGATTAGCAGGATTATTTGGATAGGTTGTTCCAAATCCAGAATACCAATCATGGTCGCTATATGAAACTACAAGTATTCGGTAACCTTCCTCTATCCGCCTTTTTAAAGTGTTATCTTCTAATTGGCCATTTGCAATGGTTCGAATAGTGATAACCTGCCAGAGATCATCAAACGATTCTTCATGATTCCAAGTATGTTCATCTTGATTTGGGTTTGTTTGATATACACCTTGTTCATCAAAATATCCTTGAGCACCACCATGTAGATAAATCCAAAGCGGCGCAGATGCATTAGGGTTGTTATTGGGATTTATAACCATGAAAGTGTAATATTCAGGGTTGGATTCAATAGATAATCCTGCTTCATAAGCTTCATTTCTATAAAAATCTAATTCTAAGGTTGCATTAAAGACACCACCATTGATAGTCATTTCATCGACCAAGCTAATTTGTGTTACCGTTCTATTTACTTTCGGAGTAACAAATAAATTAGTGTCGTTTGGTTGAATGTCGTCCTCATTACATGATGTAAAAAGCAATACAAGAATTACTGTAAGTAGAGTGCTTTTTTTCATATTTAGTTAAAAGGGTTTGATGGATTAGTAGCTAAAATTTCATTTATAAATTCATCAACAAAATCATTTGCGGGGCTAGCATAATTTGTTGGTACATGACCAAATCCTGTGGTTACTCGAACTTTGTGTATGCTGTTTGGTTGAGATACAACTGCCTGTCTAAAACCTTCATGCACCCAGTCACAGTTATCTAAGCCAACCGAATGAGCTTCATCAATTCGAGCCAGCCCTCCTCCGCATCCAGGATCCAAATTACCGTAAATATCTAATGAGGGGATATCGTATCCATTATTTATTACATACTCTATTCCAGGAAATCTATCTCGGTCAGCTATCCAGCCAACTTTTTTTACAGCCTCTATAATGTCAAAATCTGCCGGAAACACAAATCCACTTTCACCAACCAAAGACCCGATTAAAGTCTCTGTTCTATAAGAAGCCAAATGTGAATCCATGATAATACCATTGAGTTTAACACCTTCTAAATTATATGCGTATGCTAAAGTAAAAGCCCCTATGGAACCAGCACTAGTACCATGTGCGAATACATGAGTTGTAGGATAGTTTGCTACAGTATAATCAATCGCAGCCATATTGGCCTGTAAACCATTTACTTCTCCTCCATGTGGATTATTTAGGTAAGGGGTGCCCATACCAGAATGAAGGTCATGATCACTCATAGAAACAATTAATATGCGATACCCTTCCATAATTCTTCTTGTAAGCGTACTATTTTCAATTTGTCCTGTGTTAGTTTGAGTATTATAAATGAGTTGGTCATCTCTTAGTCTCTCTAATGTTTTTTCAGTATTGTGTTGATTGGGATTTCTGGGTGCCCCATCAGTTGGTCTTACTCCAATTTTATATTCTCGGTTTTCATCAAAATAACCTGCACCACCACCATGAAGATATACCCATAGTGGAGCTTCGGCTCCAGGATTATTTATAGGCTCAACTACAAGGAATGTATAGTTGCCCGAGAAGCCGCAGGTGTAAGCGGTGTTTCGATAAAAATCTAACTCTACAGAATTTGTATCGATAATTATGCTATCCTCTGCTGCCAAGTAAATAGAACTTGTAGTTCGGTTTAAAGGTGCCCAGCTATGGTCAGGAATAATTGGAGATGGACCAATAGAACCTTCATCTTTTGAGCAAGAACTTATTATTGTAAGAAATATTATAAATAATGATGTAATCCGTTTCATTATACTCTATTTAAGTTTAAACTAATAATTGAATAGTAAAATTAATTGAATAAACTCAGTATTCCATTCACCTATGTTAATCAGATAATTCATTTAAGATTCTTTCGAATTCGACTTAAAGATTGGGGCTTGATGTTTAGATGAGAAGCGATAATATAATGAGGGATTTTGTCAAATAATTCAGGTATATTTTTGATTAATTCAAGATACCTTTCTTCTGCAGATGCACTATGTAGATTATAAATTCTATTTAGAGTTTGTACATATGCGTTCTGAATGCTCAACCGAAAATATTTTTCATAAACGGGATGATTTTTGGTCATGTAATCAAATGTTTCATGATTTATCATCAGCACTTCAGTAGGTTGGTAGGCTTGAATATTAAACCCTGTTGTTGCACCTGAAAAAAAGCTGTACAAATCACCAAGCCATAATCCAGTCCCCCGAATTTGGATTACATGTTCTTTTCCATCCTTATCTATTATATTATTTATCATTAGTCCATCGTTAATAAATGGTAAGTAATTAACCACTTCCCCTTGTTTAAATAAAAAATCTTTTTTACCTATTTTTTTGTGGACTAAACGGTCTTCTAAATCTAGATAAACATCAATGTCTAAATCAATATGCGTATTAAATGCTTTAAATAAATTTGGATATTTCATTATTTAAAAGTCTTAATTTTAAATTAATAAATCGGTTATTTCATCCCTTTTTTGTAGTTCAAGATAATCAATAAATTTTTATTCTTGGGAATAGTGTCGTGAAGCGAAGGTGATGAAATCGAATAATTTTTTGGGAGGATTTAGCTATTTTTAGAAAAAATTATTCCCAAGGATAAAAAATTATTCTTGGGAATAAAAAGTGGAGTCGGAGGGAATCGAACCCTCGTCCAAACAAGCAATAGAAGAGCCTTCTACATGTTTAGTTTTTAGTTAATTTTCGAATATAAGCTGACTAAAAACGGCCTACTTACACCTTATTACCTTTATTGAAAAGCTTGACCGGCACCTTCAAACTTCGATGTTGACCTTTCTGGTGCCTCTATTTTGAACGCCGTCAACAAGGGCTTTCAAGAGACATCCGGCTTCTCAACCTAGTTGAGACTTGGCATTAACTTACTATGATTCAGTTAATTATGCAGCTAGAGCGTAGTTATTTTCGCCTATTAAAGGTTGAATACAAGTTTAACGAGCTGATATTCATTGCTCGACATGCTTACTGTTCGATTGATCTCGCTGTCAAAACCAGTCGACCCCATAAAAAGAAAGAACGTGTGTTTCTTGTAGAATGCGAAATTAGGTAAATTCATCTTTAAAAGGGGATAAGCTGAGAAATATTAACAGTTTGCCTTTAAACAGCGGAGTAGATTTCCCAAAATCGAGTTCTGCAAATGCGCTGTATTCTCAATGTTATTAGGGGTACAAATAATAAACACCTAAATGTGTTCTAAGTCAAAGATATACCGTTATCTTTGCGGCTGTAAAAAACACTGCATGAACGCTATTAAAAACATTGCTATTATCGCCCACGTTGACCACGGAAAAACAACCTTGGTAGACAAGATTATGCACCACTGCGAATTATTCCGCACCAACGAAAACAAAGGCGATTTAATCCTTGATAACAATGATTTGGAGCGCGAGCGCGGAATTACAATTCTTTCCAAAAATATTTCGGTGGTCTATAAAGATACCAAGATTAATATCATTGACACCCCTGGTCACGCCGACTTTGGTGGGGAAGTAGAACGTGTATTGAACATGGCCGACGGTGTTTTGTTATTAGTTGATGCCTTTGAAGGGCCTATGCCACAAACACGTTTTGTATTGCAAAAAGCCATTGACTTAAAGTTGAAGCCTATTGTAGTGATCAACAAGGTGGATAAAGAAAACTGTACGCCAGAAGAAGTGCATGAATCTGTTTTTGATTTAATGTTCGAATTGGGTGCCGAAGAATGGCAACTCGATTTCCCAACTGTATATGGTTCTGCCAAGAACAATTGGATGAGCGAAGACTGGAAAGAGCAAACAGAAAATGTTGAACCGCTTTTAGACATGGTATTAAAACACGTACCTAGCCCAAAAGTAGAAGAGGGGACGCCTCAAATGCTTATTACCTCCCTTGACTTTTCTGCCTACACAGGTCGAATCGCTATTGGTCGTTTACAGCGTGGAACCCTAAAAGCAAATATGCCCGTTAGTTTGGTCAATAGAGAAGGAACCGTCACCAAATCACGGATCAAAGAATTGAACCTATTTGACGGCTTGGGAAGAAAGCAAGTTGAAGAAGTTAAAGCTGGAGATATCTGTGCCATCATTGGTTTAGAAAATTTTGAAATTGGCGACACTGTTGCTGATGCACTAGAGCCAGAAGCATTGCCAACCATCGCAATAGATGAACCAACCATGAGCATGATGTTTACCATCAACGACTCACCTTTCTTTGGAAAGGATGGAAAGTTTGTGACCTCAAGACACATCAAAGACCGTTTGGAAAAAGAATTGGAACGCAACTTGGCCATGCGCTTGGAGGACACCAATTCTGCCGATAAATTTATCGTCTTTGGACGTGGTGTATTGCACTTGTCGGTTTTAATTGAAACCATGCGAAGAGAAGGTTATGAACTACAGATTGGCCAACCACAAGTTATCATCAAAGAGATTGACGGTGTAAAGCACGAACCTATTGAAGAATTGACCATTGACTTACCCGAGAATGTCTCTGGAAAAGCCATCGAAATGGTTACCCTTCGTAAAGGTGAAATGCTCAGTATGACTCCAAAAGGCGAACGTATGGTTTGTGAATTCTTGATGCCCTCACGTGGAATCATTGGTTTACGAAATCAATTGCTCACAGCTACTGCTGGAGAAGCAATCATGAATCACCGTTTCAAAGAATTTCAGCCTTACCGTGGCGAGATTCCTGGGCGTAACAATGGATCCCTTATTTCCATGGAAAAAGGAAATGCAATCCCTTATTCGTTGGACAAGCTACAAGAGCGAGGTAAATTCTTTGTTTCCCCCAACGAAGAAATATATACGGGTCAAGTAATTGGTGAGAACTCCCGTGCAGACGATATGGTAGTCAATGTAACCAAAACCAAAAAACTATCGAATGTTCGTTCTTCTGGTACAGACGATAAAGTGCGTTTGGCGCCTCCAATCAAGTTTTCTTTGGAAGAAGCACTAGAATACATTCAGGGAGACGAATATGTTGAGGTAACGCCAAAGAGCTTACGTTTGCGGAAAGTCTTCTTAGATGAAAACGAACGTAAACGTCAGGCGTCCAAGATTGGATAATTAATCAATCATTGATTAATTCTGTTTTCAATTACCAATAGAACGTTTTAAAATAAGCAAAACCCCAAGTAGTTTACTTGGGGTTTTTTATGCGTTGAACTAAAGCTAGCGCATCTCTAAGGCATACCTTTTATAGTTCTCTTGTTGTAGTTGTAAAAGAGAGTCAGAGGGTTATTGTTTTGTATGGTAAACTCCTTTTTTGCGATTTTTATGAAAAAGGGTTAATTGATTTTTAATCGTGTCATTAAGTTTTTGATAATCTTTATGTGTTATAATTACAGCTGATGTAGGTTTTAAATACAATAATTTTTTTTGCGGCAATATTTCTATTTTCCCTTTACTATAGAACTGACTTGAATAGCTCTTGTTTTTTAAATGATATAATTTAAATTGCTCGTTTAGCGGCTCTATTAGGTATTTATCTGTATTTGCATAGTGTTGAATGTAATTGTTATAACTACTATAAATAAAAACGACTACGGTTAACAAGGGGAGTACAGTGCTACCAATAATTAATCCTTTTTTTTGTTTTATATTCTGCCATAAAGAAACCACCAATAAAGCAATAGGAATCATTACAGGCATAATATATGGATGAATTAAACTTTTAGAAACTGTGAAGAATAATGGTGTCCACAGCAACCATAATAGTAAAAACACCACCCATTTATCTTGTAAGATATTTTTTTTGTTAGCCCATAATTTTACTAATAATGCCTGGAGCCAGGGTAGGGTAAATAAAAATAAGAACACCCAAATCATGCCTAAAACTTGTGACTTAGGGAAACCATATTTATCCCCTTTCCAACTTGAATCGAAAAAACGTTTAAAGTGTTCTCCTACTATAAAATAGTCTATAAAACCCTCTGTTTCTCTTTCTGCTAAATAATACCAGGGAGCGGCAATTAAAAGGACAATAAGTGTTCCAGAAACGAGTGGAATTCGATTAAAAAACAGCGTCCATTTTTTATTGATAATGAGCCATAAAATCAGAGGTGGAACGGTAAGAATACCAATGACTGGCCCTTTTGCGAGTAAACCAAAACCTAATCCAATAAAAACGAGGTATTTCCAATACCATTTTCCTTTAGCTTGCATAGCTTCCCAAAAGCTTAGCATAACCAATGATACACAAAAGGTTAGAGCGGTATCGGTAGAAACAACTCCTGCGTGTAAAAAAAATTCGGGTAGTGTTAATAAAATAAATGCAGGCAGATAAAAAGGTAAATTTTTGCGTGTTGCATACTTTCCAGTTAAAAACAATAATGCAATAGATAATAACAAAGAGGGAAAACGAGCGGTAAATTCAGTAACTCCAAATGCCGAAAAACTTAAAGCAGAGAGCCAAGTAGATAAGGGTGGTTTTGCCCAGAAGGGTATACCATAATCAATTTGAGGAGTGATCCAATTATTCGTTTCAGACATTATCCGGGCTATTTCAGAGTAGCGAGCTTCAGTTTTATCCATTAATGGAATAACAGCATTGAAAAAAGCACGGATTATCAACAATGCAAAGACTGCATACTTAAAAAAATTTGATTTATTTAAGTAGTATTTCATTTTCAATGTTTTTAGTTTTTAAAGGAGTTTTATACGTTTTACCAATTACATATAAATCATACCATAACTTAAAAAAATAGCTAAAAGGTACTTTAGAATCGTCGGTATCTATCCAAGATTTTAAGGGTATTTCTCGTGCAATATCTTTTAACTGATTTCTACCATGAATATTCATTAATCGATGAAATATTTCTACATCAAATAACCAACGTGAAATAAATTCCTTTTTAAAAATATCTTTCGCTAAGCTTTCATCAAATACTTTACAACCACATTGTGTATCATAAACATTTAATTTTAACTGTTTAGAAATTAAGGTTGCAATAATTCTTCCAATCAAGAATCGATATGGTTTTCGTCTGATATCTGAGTTTAATGTTAAAATTCGAGAGCCGAAAGCAAAACACACTTTAGTTGATATTTGTTGACTAATAGAAACACATTCTTCTAAAGTGGTAGATAAATCAGCATCTAAGTAGGCTAATTTTTCTAACTTAAAAGTAGATAAACAAGTTGTAAAACCAATTCGTACAGCTTCAGATTTCCCCTGGTTTTCGGCATAATCTATTACAAAAATTTGGTTTGGAAAACGCTCTTTAAACTCGTTTAATAATTGTATTGTTGAATCATTAGAGCCATCATTAACAAAACACAATAAAACTTCTTCATGCACTGTTATGAAATGCTTGTAAGTTTCTGTGTTTAATCTTTCAAATTCATTGAAGCAGGGTATTATTATTGCTAATTTAAAATTCATCTTTTGTGTTGTATTTGAAAAAAGTTCTTGCAAAATACCTACAAAGATGGGGATAAGAGTAGATACATAGTTACGTCACAAATCTAACAAATAAAAAGCGACCAGAAAGCTTAGGAGGATTTTAAGATTACACCCTAATTAATTGTCGAAATTGTATTTTTGAGCTTACGTTCAACCTGTTTATATAGTTTGTTGCATTTTCCAAGCACTTAATTTAGTAACTAAAAGACCAAATAGAAAACCCGCTGTTGTTGAGCTTGTCGAAGGTTAGGCTTGTTTTTGCTGCACCACCTCATAGACTGTTCCTTCATCGCAACGGAGAATCTTTCCAGGGAATTTTACAATCATATTGTAGTCATGTGTGGCCATAAGAACGGTCATTCCCTGCTGGTGGAGTTTTTGAAAAACACCCATGATCTCTAAACTGGTTTGCGGGTCAAGATTCCCGGTAGGTTCGTCGGCAATAATGATCTCGGGGGTATTGAGTAAAGCCCGGGCAATGGCCACGCGTTGTTGTTCTCCGCCAGACAATTCAAAGGGGTATTTGTGCTCAATATCTGTCATGCCCACCTCAGTAAGCACTTCTTCAATTCGGGTTTTGATTTTATCCTTGTCTTTCCATCCGGTCGCTTTTAGCACAAAATGTAGGTTTGCAAAAACACTGCGGTCGGGGAGGAGTTTAAAATCCTGAAACACCACACCTAATTTTCTGCGTAAATATGGAATGTCTTTTTGGCGCATTTTCGCTAAGTCAAAAGAAGCAATGCTTCCTTCTCCCTGTTGCAAGGGCAAATCGGCATAGAGGGTCTTGATTAAGCTGCTTTTTCCCGTTCCCGTTTTTCCAATCAAGAAGACAAAATCTCCCGGAAGGACATCAATATTCACCTCTTTCAAGATGCATTCTTTGTTTTGAAAGATGAAAGCGTTTTGTAATTGAACAATGGATTGACCCATTTGGAGTAAGAATTATTTGTTACAAAGCTAAAGGTACTATTTCTTGAACGACTACTGAAAAAGGAATTCCAGATTTTGTTAATAATTTTTATACGGAAATGAAAAAATAGCCGTTCTTACTAATGACAGAAGCCCTAATTTTAAGGAATGCTAAAGATCAAAAACAAGTATTTTTTTCTATTCATTTTTGTTGTGCAGTATACTGGAATTCATTCCCTTAGTGCTCAGCAAGGGTGGGAGTCCAATGCACTTTCTTCTGCCGAATATTTCTTTGCCGCCAATGCCTTTGGTCCTGCCGCCCAATACTATCAAGTGCAAGGCTACTATCCCAATTTGCAAAACGAGCAAAATGCTGCCGAATTTTACTCCATTGCTTCGGCTTTACGACGCAACACGGCTGGAGCAGAAAAGATGCTCACCGCTTTTATGATCGATCATCCCACCAACTATTTGACTGAAACTACTTTTTTTGATGTAGCAAATTTCTATTTCGATCAGGGAAAATATTCTTATGCCTTGAAATGGTACAGTAAAATCAGCGAAAAGGAAATCGCTAAAGTGCAACGTCCCAGCTATAATTTCAACAAAGCCTATACTTTTTTTGCTTCCAAACGGTACAAGAATGCCAAGCCGCTGTTTGAGAATATCAAGGAATTACCCGATTATCAAAACGATGCAAATTACTACCTAGGCTATATTGCCTACCAATTAGAAGATTTTGAAGAGGCCAACCGGAACTTTGAAAAACTCAACAGGAAACAAGACGACAACACCGTTGGCTATTTTCAAGCCGACATGAATTTTAAGTTGGGTCGTTTTGAAAAGGCCATTGCCTTAGCGCGAAAAAGCCTTAAAGGAGCAGATGAGAAGGAAACCTCTGAACTCTCAAAAATTATTGGAGAAAGCTATTTCAACCTAAAAGATTACCGCTCGGCTCTTCCTTACTTGATGGAGTACAAAGGGAATAGGGGGAAGTGGAACAATACCGATAATTACCAGTTGGGGTATGCTTTTTACAGGATCAACGACTACCAAAAAGCCATTGAACAATTCAATAAAATCATCAGCGGTAAAAATGCTGTTGCGCAAAACGCTTATTATCACCTGGCCGATAGCTACCTACAAACCGAACAGCAAACCGCCGCTCTAAATGCCTTTAAACGGGCTTCAGAAATGAAGTTTGATGCGGTGATTGCCGAAGATGCTTTGCTGAATTACGCTCGCTTGAGCTATACGCTCGGCAATTCCTACGAAAGCCCATCGGCTGTTTTGCAGCGTTTTATCAAAACCTATCCAAAAAATGAAGCCGTTACTGCAATCGAAGAATTACTGCTGGACTCTTATGTTAATTCCCAGAACTTCGATGCTGCCCTCGATTTATTAGAGAAATTAAGCGCCAGTCAATTTAATGAGGCCCGCCAAAAGGTATTCTACCTAAAAGCAACCTCTCTATACAAAACAGGGCAATTCAAAGAAGCCATTGAATTTTACGCATCAGCAATCAAGGGACATTCAAATGCCTATGTCATTGCCACTTCTTTGTACTGGCAAGCCCAAGCTTATTTTGAGATAAAAGAATATGCGCTGGCGGTGGAAACCTTTCTTGAAGCAAAAGCCCAACCAAAATTTGCGTCCCTTGACGGCGCAGAATTATTCGACTATCATGTTGGCTATGCCTATTTCAATCTAAAAAATTATTCCCAAGCCCTCACTTCCTTTGAACGTTTTTTATCGACGGCCCAAAGCGTAAACTACGAACGCGATACACGCCTGCGCATGGGAGACAGTCATTTTGTATTAAAGGCCTATTGGCCTGCCATGGATCAGTATGAAAAAGCCACAGTCCTTCAACCTCAAAAAGGAACCTATGCCATGTTTCAACAGGCCATCAGCTACGGTTTTGTAAATCGAACACAGCAGAAAATAGCCTTGTTGCAAGACATTATTCGTCAATTTCCAAACTCAAACCTGGTAGACGATTGTCAGTTTGAATTGGCCTTGGCCTACACCAAACTAGACGATACGACTAATGCTATTGCGACCTATGATGCGCTGATTGGTCAATTTGCAGATAGCCCTTATCGTTCCAAATCTTTATTGAATAAAGGCTTGAATTTATTTAATAATGAAGCCCCACTAGAAGCCAACACTGTGCTAAAACAATTGGTCGAAACTTATCCCAATGAAGCGCTCGCTCAACAAGCACTACAAATAGTTAAAGAAATTGCCATAGAACAAAACACTGTCGATGCTTTTTCTGCTTGGCTAAAAGGAATCGATGTTGCTACCATTCCTGATCTAGAAATTGAAAAAGCTTCTTTCGATGCGATTGTACGCCTCCTAAATGACGGAAAGAAGAAATCCTTGAAGCGCGCCTTGCAATCCTACTTAGCTACCTATGTCGAAGGCGGAAATTCAATCCGTGCAGCCTTTTTATTGGCAGAATTGGCTTTTGAAGAAGAAGAGTGGATAGAAGCAACTGCGCAATATGCAGCAGTAATTGATCAACCCTTCAACACCTACACGGAACAGTCTCTTGTGCGTATTACACAAGCCTTGCTTCAAATGGAAGAAAGAGACAAGGCTTTTTTGTTTTGGCAGAAATTAGAGGAACTCGCCCAGTTTGAGGAGAACAAGCGCTATGCACAGTTTAATTTGATGCAGTATTATTTCCAAACCAAAAAATACCCTGAAGCAATTGCCTATGCAGAAAGTATTTTAGTCCTGAACAATATAGAAGAGCAAATCAAGTGGGATGCCTACTACGTTTTGGCTAAAGCAGCCGAAGCAAGTGCAGACATTACAAAGATGTCCTCGGCTTTCAAAGCATTAGAAAAGGCGCCCAAAGGCGAATGGGCGGTTGAAGCACTCTACTATGATGCAGCCACAAAACACATGCAATTGGACTTTGCTGCTTCAAACACTGTCATCGAAAACATTGCACAAAACTATGGTGGATATCCCGAATGGGGCGCGCGAAGTTTATTGCTCATGTCTAAGAATTTTTATCAGTTAGACGATGCCTTCCAAGCCACCTATATTCTGGAATCCATTTTAGAAAACTTCACCCAGTTTCCCGATGTTATCAAAGAAGCCAAAGCTGATCTCGATAACATTAAAATGGTGGAAGCAAAGAACAACGGCTCGATTAACCTTGAAAACACCTCAAATGAATAAACAGTTGCTTTTCGTTTTCTTGCTCTGTTTTGTTGGTCATGTTTTTGGCCAAGAAAGTGAAAATATCGGTGTGCAAGAAGTTACCGTTATTAAATCCTACACCCCAAGTTTACAAGATGTATTCAAGCTTCGGCAAAGTCCGCAGGTAATTGATTCCATCATTGCACCAAAAAAAGACGTTACCTACAGCATATTTTCCGTCCCGGTTGCTTCTACATTCATCCCTTCAAAAGGAAGTGCCCGACAACTACAGCCCAAGAAAAAGAAACCTCAGTTCAATTCCCAAGCAGCGCTAGGTTTTGGAAACTTTAACCAGCTGTTGTTCGATTACAGCAGTAACTATTCCATTGATCGACGTCAAAAAATCGACTGGCTGGTCAATTACAATGGCTTTTTAAAAAACATTGAAGACGTTCCGTTGGATTCCAAGCAATCAAATCTTATGCTCAATGTCTCGCATCAATACGCGACCACAAAACGGAACAACTTTTCTCAACTCAATTTCAGGCAGCACCAACAATCCTTTTATGGCTTACGCGCTCCCATAGAAGATCAATTTATTTTGGACAACTTGGATCCAAAACAAAACCTGAATTACTTTTCATTGACCTCCAACTGGCAATGGTATGAACCATGGGTCAAAGCGCTGAAGTTAAATACTTATTTGACCTCAGACGCTTTTGCTACCACAGAAGCCGAGCTGGATTTTTCCGCTAAAATACAAACGCTTATTGGGGGAGTAGCAGTGACTTTACTCCCTGAATTCACTTACTTAAACACCAAGTTCGAAGAAGATTACTACAGTCGTCTACCTATTGACTACACAGCAGGAAAAGGAAGCCTTTCCCTCTTTGCGAGTAAAATTCGCGGGAAGTTTAAGTTCAAAGTGGGTGCCACGGCTGTTATCGGAATTGGAGACGAATTCACTGAAAACAACCTCTTTGTTTATCCTCAATTGGCACTGTCATATTTGCCAGAGAAGGGGAATTTTGCACCCTTCTTGAAAGTGGATGGCGATTTAACCTTAAATAGTTTCCGCTCTTTTTCACACGAAAACCCATATGTCGCTCCCGCAATTGATTTGCAGAGCTCTTTCATTCCGCTAAAAGTCCAATTGGGGACTCGTTCAAAATTCTCTGCGGGCTGGGAATTTCAGTGGAATTTAGATTATCAGCAAAACAAACAAAGACCGTTGTTTAGAAACTTTGGTCTAGATATCGACCGTCAAAATATCATTGCCTACCGTCTTGGCAATAGCTTTGAAGTAGAATATGTTTCAATGACCACAGTTGGTGTCACGACTCAACTTTCTGCTGCTTTTAAGAATGGAGGAAGAATGCAACTTAAGGCGAGCTATGCCGATTATTCTTTCGATGAGCAAACAGATGAAACCAATCTAGCGCAAGCAACTGCGTTTAACTTGCCGCAGCTTGCGCTCTCGTTCAATGGTACCCTGAAAGTAGGACAGAGAATCAATGTGCAATGGCTGTTAAAGCATGTTGGAGATCGACAAAATGCCTATAGAAATAGTTCGTTTATTGGACAAGACATTCAGGATGCACCCGTGCTCATAGAAGAGCTTAGTGCTTTCACTCAAATAGACCTCAGTGCCAACTATGCCTTTAATGAACGTTGGGGACTATTCTTAAAAGGAAAAAACCTAACCAATCAAACGACCTTGCAATGGAGTAATTATCCTGTCTATGGAACACAAGTTCTACTCGGCCTGCGGTATAATTTTGATCTCTCTTTTTGATTGAATTGATAAGGTTTATGTTATTTTTGTAATTCAAAACCCATAAAATGAAAACTATAGTTAAAGCCATGGCGCTCCTACTAATAGGCGCGACCTCTTGTTCCAATTATAATGCTGATCTCATCATTCACAATGCGAGAATATATACCGTAAACGATTCTTTTGAACTTGCCTCTACTTTAGTGGTGAAAGACGGAAAATTCATTGCTGTTGGAGAAGATGATTTACGGAATAGATACAGTGCTGCGGCTACACTAGACCTTAAAGGAATACCTGTTTATCCTGGATTGATTGACGCACATTGTCATTTTTATCAATTGGGATTAGCTCAAGAGCATGTTGATCTTAGAGGGTCAAAAAGTGTGGAGGAAGTAATTTCCCGCCTAAAGGCATTTGAACAAACATCAAGCACAAATGTTTTGATGGGACGTGGTTGGGATCAAAACCTTTGGGAGGAAAAAGAATTTCCAACCAAAGAAATGTTGGATAAGGCTTTTCCAAATAAATTAGTTGTTTTAGAGCGTGTAGATGGTCATGCGGCCTATGTGAATAGCAATGTTTTGTCGGCAGCAAAGATAACCAAAGACACCAAGGTAGCGGGTGGAGAAGTAATCTTAGCGAACAATGAACCAACAGGAATATTGATCGACAAGGCTTCAGATTTGGCTTATGCAATTTTACCTGAGCCAACACGCGCAGAGCAGATTGTTGCCCTTCAAAAAGCTGAAAAAATTGCCTTGGCCAATGGTTTGACTACTGTTGACGACGCAGGACTTAACAGAGCTCAACTTGAATTGATTGATAGCTTGCACCGCACAAATGATTTAAAAATTCGTGTGTACGGAATGATCTCAAACACCCCAGAAAATTTAGCGCACTATCTCGAAAAAGGAATTACCCAAACAGACCGACTCACCATTCGATCTGTAAAGGTCTACGCAGATGGAGCTTTAGGTAGTAGAGGTGCAGCACTTAAAAGATCCTATGCTGATGCGAAAAAGAACAAGGGCTTGTTTATTACCTCGCCTGAGAAAATCGAGGAACTGGCCTACATTCTAGCGAAAAAAGGATTTCAGATGAATACACACGCTATTGGTGATGCAGCCAATGAGGTTGTTTTAAATGCCTATGAGAAAGCACTCAGTGTAAATCCAGATCCACGTTGGAGAATCGAACATGCCCAAGTGGTAGATAAGGTAGATCTCGAAAAGTTTGGAGCAAAAATACTGCCCTCAGTACAACCCACCCATGCCACTAGTGATATGGAATGGGCAGACGAACGCCTAGGAAAGAAGCGTATAGCAAATGCCTATTCGTATAAAGAACTTCTTGATTGGTCTGGTAAAATTGCACTGGGAACCGATTTCCCTGTAGAACGTGTAAGCCCAATTCACACCTACTACTCGGCCGTGGCCCGAAAAGACCTGAATGGAAATCCCTCTGGAGGTTATCAAATGGACAATGCACTCTCTCGATCAGAAGCCTTAAAGGGGATGACTAAATGGGCAGCTTACGCCAATTTTGAAGAAGAAGAGAAAGGGAGTATTGAAGTAGGGAAAGTAGCCGACTTTGTGCTACTCACCAACGACATAATGGTGCTTAATGATTCTGAGTTATTGGCCACAGAGGTCTTAGCTACATTTTTAAATGGTGAAATGGTTTATCAGCGAAAGCAATAAACTTAATTTTATTTATTTTATACGTACTTTAACTAGTGGTGCTTGAAATTTATAAGCATATTTGCTTTATTTGGTTTAAAAAATCAATTGATAAGTTTTTCGACTCTTTAAAGAATTGTACTACACGTAGATTTGTTAAAAATTAAAATTATGTGTGGTATTGTATGTGCCTTTGATCTAAAGCAAACAGCAGAAGATTTACGTCCTCAAGTATTGGAAATGTCGAAACAAATTCGTCACCGCGGGCCAGATTGGAGCGGGATATTTTCCAATGAAAAAGCAATCCTAAGCCATGAGCGTTTAGCGATTGTTGATCCTACTTCTGGAAATCAACCCTTGTTTAGTCAAGATGGACGCTATGTATTAGCGGCCAATGGTGAAATATACAATCACAAAGAATTGCGCGCTCAATTAGACGGTAAATACAACTTCACCACCCAGTCAGACTGCGAGGTTATCTTGGCGCTTTACCAAGAAAAAGGAGCAAGCTTTTTGGATGAGTTAAATGGTATTTTTGGTTTCGCCATTTACGATACCCAAGAAGATACTTATTTTATTGCAAGAGATCATATGGGAATCATTCCACTTTACATGGGATGGGATGCAGACGGAACATTTTATGTTGCTTCAGAGTTAAAAGCTCTGGAAGGTGTATGTACGAAAATTGAACTATTCCCTCCGGGACATTATTATTTGAGTTCAGAGGAGGCACCCGTGCAATGGTATACCCGCGATTGGATGGAATATGATGCGGTCAAAGACAACACGACCAGTATTGATGAATTACATGATGCCTTATCGGCTGCTGTAAAACGTCAACTGATGAGTGATGTGCCTTACGGAGTTTTACTTTCTGGGGGATTGGATTCCTCCGTTACATCCGCTTTGGCAAAACAATATGCTGCTAAACGTGTCGAATCGGAAGATGACCAGGCGGCTTGGTGGCCACAACTGCATTCCTTTGCTGTTGGTCTAGAAGGTTCGCCAGACTTGGCTGCCGCTCAAAAAGTGGCAGATCATATTGGAACAGTGCATCACGAAATCAAATTCACCATCCAAGAAGGCTTAGACGCCATTCGCGATGTTGTCTATCATTTAGAAACCTATGACATAACCACCATTCGCGCATCTACGCCTATGTACCTTATGGCAAGAGCAATCAAAGCCTTGGGAATAAAAATGGTCTTGTCTGGAGAAGGTGCAGATGAATTGTTTGGAGGGTATTTGTATTTCCATAAAGCACCAACAGCCAAAGATTTTCACGAAGAAACCGTCCGTAAACTGGATAAATTACACCAATACGATTGCTTGCGCGCAAACAAATCGTTGGCAGCTTGGGGAATTGAAGGACGTGTTCCTTTCTTAGACAAAGAGTTTATGGATGTTGCCATGCGAATCAATCCGCAAGACAAGATGATTAACAAAGAGCGCATGGAGAAATGGGTTATTCGAAAAGCCTTTGAAGACTATCTTCCAGAAAGCGTTGCTTGGCGTCAAAAAGAGCAGTTCTCTGATGGAGTTGGCTACGATTGGATAAATACCCTTAAAGAAGTGGTGAATGAAGCTCTAACCGACGAACAAATGGCTAATGCGCATTTCCGTTTCCCAGCTCAAACACCCCAAAATAAAGAAGAATTTTATTACCGTAGTATTTTTGAGGAGCATTTCCCTAGTGAAACCGCGGCCTTATGTGTGCCTTCGGTGCCTTCTGTTGCCTGTAGTACTCCTGTTGCTTTGGAGTGGGATGAGGCATTCAAAAACATGAACGACCCTAGCGGAAGAGCAGTAGCAAAAGTGCACGATGATGCCTATGGTGAATAGAATTATTTACACACTAAAAAAAGGGGTAATTTGCCCCTTTTTTTAGTGCATTTATTCACAGAAAATGTTGATAACTTAGGTGGATTGAAGCAAGTAATTACAGGCTTTTACGTACTTAATTCAGTATATTTGAGTTGAGTCAGAATTTGATCTTAAAAAACCAAAAATATTATGAGTGAAACACCACATAATCCACAGTATTCTGCGGATAGTATTCAGGCGCTTGAAGGAATGGAGCATGTGCGCATGCGACCTTCAATGTACATTGGTGATTTAGGCACAAGAGGATTGCACCATTTGGTCTACGAAGTTGTTGATAATTCCATCGATGAAGCCCTTGCAGGTCACTGTGATGCGATAACAGTAACCATTAATGAAGATAATTCCATTACTACAGTAGATAACGGTCGTGGAATTCCTGTCGGCATCCATAAAAAAGAAGGTGTTTCTGCCCTTGAAGTTGTTATGACTAAGATTGGAGCAGGAGGGAAGTTTGATAAAGATTCCTACAAAGTTTCTGGAGGATTGCATGGTGTGGGTGTTTCTTGTGTAAATGCACTCTCAGAATCGCTCAAAGCAACTGTTTATCTCGATGGGAAAATATGGGAACAAGAATACGAAAGAGGTAAGCCAGTCTTCGCAGTGCGGGAGGCAGGAACAACCGACCAAAGAGGAACAACAGTTACCTTTAAGCCGGATCCACAGATTTTCCAACAAACATTAGAATACAATTATGACACGCTAGCAGGTCGTATGCGTGAATTGTCTTACCTGAACAAGGGAATTACCATTCACATGATTGACAGTCGTCGTACCGATGAAAAAGGCGAAACCATCAGAGAAACCTTTCATTCTGAAGAGGGATTGAAAGAATTCATCACTTTCTTGGACGAAACCAGAGAGTCAATCATCAAAGATGTGATTTCCATCGAAGGAGAAAAGAATGGCATTCCTGTTGAGGTTGCCATGGTCTACAACACTTCTTTTTCAGAAAATTTACATTCGTATGTAAACAATATTAATACCCATGAAGGAGGAACACACCTTTCTGGTTTTAGAAGAGGACTAACCTCTACCTTGAAGAAATATGCAGACAGTTCTGGTTTGCTCGATAAATTGAAATTTGAAATTAGTGGAGATGACTTCCGTGAAGGACTGACCGCCATTATTTCGGTTAAAGTAGCCGAACCACAATTTGAAGGACAAACAAAAACTAAGTTAGGGAACAGAGAGGTGACTGCTGCAGTCTCACAAGCGGTTTCTGAAATGTTAGAGAACTATTTGGAAGAAAACCCGAATGATGCAAAAACAATCGTTCAAAAGGTAATTCTTGCCGCACAAGCCAGACATGCTGCCCGAAAGGCACGTGAAATGGTACAGCGAAAAACAGTTATGAGTGGAGGAGGTTTACCCGGAAAGCTCTCTGACTGTTCTGAACAAGATCCAGCTCGTTGCGAAGTATTTCTCGTAGAGGGAGATTCGGCAGGTGGTACGGCCAAACAAGGACGTGACCGAAAATTCCAAGCAATTTTACCTCTGAGAGGAAAAATTCTTAACGTGGAAAAAGCCATGCAACACAAGGTGTTTGAAAACGAAGAAATCCGAAATATTTATACGGCACTTGGTGTTACCATTGGAACAGAAGAAGATAGTAAAGCCTTGAACTTAGAAAAATTGAGATACCACAAAGTTGTCATCATGTGTGATGCCGATGTTGATGGTAGTCACATTTCTACCCTTATTTTAACTTTCTTTTTCCGTTATATGCGCGAATTGGTGGAATCGGGCTATGTCTACATCGCTACTCCGCCGTTGTATTTGGTGAAAAAAGGAGCCAAGAAAGAATATGCATGGAACGATGATCAACGCGATCTATTGATGCAACAATACGGTCAAGGAGCAAGTATTCAGCGCTACAAAGGGTTGGGAGAAATGAATGCAGGACAATTGTGGGACACAACCATGAATCCTGAATTTAGAACCCTGCGTCAAGTAGCCATCGACAGTGGTAGCGAAGCCGACCGTATTTTTTCAATGTTAATGGGAGACGAGGTGCCACCTAGACGTGATTTTATTGAACGCAATGCTGTCTATGCAAATATTGATGCGTAATTTTGCATCGCTAATTAATTATTAAACGAATAAAAATGAAAGTAACCATAGTAGGGGCTGGAAATGTTGGAGCCTCATGTGCAGAATATATTGCCATCAAACGCATTGCAAGTGAAGTTGTTTTGCTTGACATCAAAGAAGGATTTGCTGAAGGAAAAGCACTTGATTTAACACAAACGTCAACAACTCTAGGATTCAATACCCGTATCTCGGGAGTAACCAATGATTATTCAGCCACGGCTAAAAGTGATGTGGTAGTCATTACCTCTGGTATTCCAAGAAAACCAGGCATGACACGTGAAGAACTAATTGGTATTAATGCAGGAATTGTTAAATCGGTAGCCGAAAGTATTTTAGCGCATTCGCCCGAAGCCATCATTGTTGTGGTGTCAAATCCAATGGATACCATGACGTATTTAGCCTTAAAAGCGACGGGTCTTCCCAAGAATAGAATTATAGGAATGGGCGGCGCACTAGATAGCTCACGTTTCAAAACCTATTTATCTAAAGCCTTAGATAAACCAGCCAATGATATCCAAGGAATGGTTATTGGTGGTCACGGTGATACAACCATGATTCCATTAACTCGTCTAGCGAGTTACAACGGAACACCGGTTAGTCAACACTTAACGACAGAGGGTATGGAAGAAGTAGCTGCTGCAACCATGGTTGGTGGAGCAACGCTAACCAAATTGTTGGGAACATCAGCATGGTATGCTCCTGGAGCTTCTGTTGCCTACCTTGTGGATAGCATCATTAACGACCAAAAACGAATGATTCCGTGTTCTGTGTTTCTTGAAGGAGAATATGGACAAGACGATATTTGTATTGGTGTTCCATGTATCATAGGTAAAAATGGTATTGAAGCCATTGTCGATGTACAATTGGACGCTGCTGAACAAGAAAAGTTTGCCAAAAGTGCCCAAGCTGTTCGTACAATGAACGACGCTCTAGGGTCAATTTCACACTAAACCTTTCAAAAGAACCGCCATTTGGCGGTTTTTTTATTTGAAATCGCGTATAAAGTTGCTAAATGCGGCGGTAAACTTTATATTTGCGAGCCTTTAAAACGCTTAAAATTATTAGCATGCAAAATAATGGACTCATAAAACTATTCGCTTTCCTCTTTGGAATCGTTAGTATTTACCAACTTTCTTTCACTTTTATAGCAAGTAACCAAGAAGCTAAAGCAAAATCATATGCAGAAGCTACAATTGCTGAAGACCAACCAGATTTTATCGCACTACGTGAAAATGTAGAAGCGGAATACCTAGATTCTATTGGTTCTCAATCGCTGTATGGATTTACTTCCTACAACGATGCCAAAGGGAAAGAGTTGAACAAAGGATTGGATTTAAAAGGAGGGATAAACGTTATCCTTCAAATTTCTGTTCACGATATACTCAAAGGATTGGCAGATAACACCAAAAACCCAATTTTCAACAAGGCACTTGATGAAGCTGATCTCTTGCAAAAGGATACGGATGATCCCTACGTGGAATCTTTCTTTGCCGCCTTTGAAGACATTAAAGGAACAACGAATCTTGCTGATCCAGATATTTTTGCCAACAGAACATTAAGCGATCAAATTAATTTTGAAATGAATGACGAACAAGTTCGTCCAATCATTCGTCGTAAAATTGATGAATCCATCATTTCTGCCTTTGAAGTACTCCGCAAGCGTATCGATAAGTTTGGTGTAACACAACCCAATATTCAGCGTTTGGGAACTTCAGGAAGAATTCTTGTTGAGCTTCCTGGCGCTAGAGATGTCGAACGTGTTAAGAATCTCTTGCAGAGTACAGCTCAGCTAGAGTTTTGGGAGACCTTTAAAAACGATCAGTTTTTTAGCTTTCTTTCGCAAGCCAATGAGTTGGTAAAAGAAATCGAAGCGGCTAAACCGAAAGAAACTGCCACAGATTCGAATGCTTCTGCCATTGATGATTTATTGGCAGATGTTGAAGCTCAAGATTCAATCACTCCTTCTGCAGCTAATCCTATCCTAGATTTAATTCGCGGCTATGGTTACCAAGGTGGGCCAGTATTAGCACAGTTCTCTAAAAAGGACATGGATGTAGTGCAAGCTTATTTAGACCTTCCAGAAGTACGTCGTTTACTTCCACAAAACTTACGCTATGTTGATTTTGCCTGGGGAAAACCAAACCCCAATGCAGATCTAGTAGATCTATACCTTATAAAATCGAACCGCGACGGGATTCCCCCATTGAGTGGTGGAGTAATTGTTGATGCGGTGCAAACCTACAGCCAATTGGGTCAGCCTGCCGTTTCCATGCAAATGGATTCTAAAGGAGCCCGTATATGGGAAAACATGACCGGGAAAGCCTTTAAAGAAGGAAGTAATATCTCTATTGTGTTGGACGATGTTGTTTATTCTGCGCCTGGTGTCAATAATGGTGCAATTGCCGGAGGACGTTCTGAGATTACAGGAACTTTTACCCTTAACGAAGCAATTGACTTGGCCAATGTTTTGCGCGCGGGTAAATTGCCTGCATCTGCAGAAATCATTCAATCTGAAATTGTTGGTCCTTCACTTGGAAAAGAAGCCATTCAGAGTGGTATCTATTCATTTGGGATTGCCTTAATCATCGTATTGTTATGGATGATATTCTATTACGGATCATCGGGTATCTATGCTGATGTCGCCTTGGCCTTGAACATCCTTTTAATCTTTGGAATTCTAGCGGGTCTAGGAGCGGTGTTAACGCTTCCTGGAATTGCTGGTATCGTCTTAACCATTGGTATTTCAGTCGATGCTAACGTACTTATCTTTGAGCGAATTCGTGAAGAATTGCGCAAAGGTAAAGGAGCATTAAAAGCTGTCGCAGATGGATTCAATAACGCCTTGTCTTCTATATTAGATGCAAACATTACAACAGGGCTGACCGCTTTGATTTTATTCATCTTTGGAACGGGACCAATTAAAGGATTTGCTACAACCTTGTTAATCGGTATTGGAACATCATTGTTTACCGCAATTTTCATTACTCGTTTATTTGTAGACGGACGTTTATTTAAAGGAAAGAAAGTAAGCTTTTCGACTGCTGCAACTGAAGGATTGTTTACCAATATGAAGATTAGCTTTTTGCAAAAACGTAAAGTTGCCTACATCATTTCTGGTGTCTTGGTTGTATTGAGTTTAGCTTCTTTGTCCATTAATGGATTGAACCAAGGAGTTGATTTTGTTGGAGGGCGTTCATACACTGTTCGTTTTGACCAAGTAATGAACCCAACAGAGGTGGAAGCAAGCCTTATCGAAACATTTGGTAGTGCTGAAGCCAAAACCTATGGCGACGACAACCAATTGAAGATTACCACGAAGTATAAAATTGAAGAAGAAGGGTCGTCAATTGACCAAGAAATTTATACTAAACTATATGCTTCTCTTCAATCATTCTTGCCAGAAGGCCTCACTTTTGATGCCTTTGTTAACGGTGCTGAAGACAAAACGGTAGGGATCATGTCTTCGATCAAAGTAGGACCAACTATTGCCGATGATATCAAGAAGAACTCGTACCTAGCGGTTATTGGTTCGTTGATCGTCGTATTCCTATACATCTTATTGCGTTTTCGCAAATGGCAATTCTCCTTGGGAGCTGTTGCAGCTGTATTCCACGATGTCTTGATCGTATTAGGGATATTCTCACTGACCTATAGCTTTATGCCTTTTAATATGGAAATCAACCAAGCGTTTATTGCGGCAATCTTGACCGTAATTGGATATTCCTTGAATGATACTGTTGTAGTGTTTGACCGTATTCGTGAATACACCAACGATCACCCAAAATGGTCACTTAGCGAAAAAGTAAATGGTGCATTGAATTCTACGCTAAGTAGAACATTGAATACTTCATTAACCACCTTATTGGTGTTATTGGCCATCTTTATCTTTGGTGGAGAATCAATCAGAGGCTTTATGTTTGCCTTGATTGTAGGGGTGTTGGTAGGAACTTATTCCTCTGTCTTCATCGCAACACCAGTTATGTTTGATACACAAAATAAAGAGGAGGAAAATAACAACTAGTTGTCTTCTTCTTAATGCAAATAAAAAAATCCCGGCTGTGCTGGGATTTTTTATTAGACGGAACTTTAGTTTGCGAAGTAATGTGTGTAATTAGATAGAAGTATTCGCCATGTTTAATAAAAAGACCAACCTATTGAGGTGGTCTTTTGTTTTTAAACGAAATAGGTTGGTTAGAATTTGTAGCTCAGTGCTAAAGCATAATTTCTTCCTAATTGCCCCATTTGAGATGCTTCACTTGAATATAAAAACGCCCTCCAGCACTTGTACCATTACTATCATTAGTTACGTCTGGATATACATCAAATGCATTGATCGAGAAATTCCCGTCAAAGTCAGTTGTAGCTCCCGATGTTGTTCCTTTGATCACAATACTTGCTCCGGGTAGCGGGTTTCCCTCACTGTCTTGAACAGTCCCCCTAATTTGAGCACTTAGGGAGAAAAACCCTAGTGTAATTAATAAAATGGAAAGTTTTGTTTTCATGTTGAAATTTGAATTGATTAGTTATCTAATTTCATTCAAATTCTTTTTATTATTTACTTATTTCGATCGATACAAGAAAAACAAACGACCGATAGGGGGTATTTCCATAAAAATCAAGTTAAAATTACTTAGTATATTAATTTAACGAAATGAGGAACAAAGTTACCTTATCAGTTACACTTTGTGTTGCTTATAGTTCACAATGTGAGCAAGGTGATGCTGTGCATGCCAAGCATAGAAACAAACAACTTCTGCCAAGGGGAAATGCGCTGTTCTTTCTGGATGAAAATAAGCTTTATTAAATTCTTCGGGTTGGAGTAAGGAAAAAAAGTCAGTCCAGCGTTGGTGCACGCCTTCGATTATTTTTAAACTCCCCACTATATCGTTAGATAAGGCCTCCGGGCTTTTCTCCGCCCAATCTTGTTCTTGATAGTTCATGATAGTCGGTTTGTCTTCTAAATAAGCAAATTTACAGCGTATGTAGGATTGCATATGTGAGTCGGCTATATGATGGACCAACTGACTTATTTTCCAACCACCTGGACGGAAAGGACTATTAAGATCTTCCTCATTGCAATGCGAGAGTATGGTGGAGAGTTTTGTTGGAAATGCTTTGAGCACCCCAATAGCAGTTTGAATTTCTTCTACAGAAAATGTTTCTTTAGCTAGATAGCGTCCAATGGGGTACTGCCATTGCTCTAGTGTTGACTCCATATTAGACTTCTTTGGGTTTTTTCTTTGCATACATTACGATCAATCCTGCGATGACGAGAGGAATACTTAACCATTGTCCGGTGGAGAGGGCAGGCAAGGCTGTTTCGAAACCACCTTGACTTTCTTTCACAAATTCTACCAAGAAACGCACACTAAATAAAACAGCCATAAAGACGCCTAAAATAAATCCATCTTGGCGTTTAACCCCTTTTTGGTAGAGGTAGCGTAAAAAGAAAAACAGAAGTATGTAGGCAATGGCCTCGTATAATTGTGCCGGATGACGAGGTAGTAGCTCTCCACGATTGACAAAGACTACACCGAAATTATTTCCGGTATAATTCCCCACAATTTCTGAGTTAAAGAAATTACCAATACGAACAAATCCTGCCCCAAGGGTTAGGGGAATAATCATGCGATCCAAAATCCAAAGCAAGGGTTTGTAGGGATCGTTACGTTGATATAAAATAACGCCTAATAAAATTCCAATGGCAGCGCCGTGACTTGCCAATCCTCTAAAGCCAACAAAGGAATATCCTCCACCGGTATTGCTTGCAATGGGCAATAGTATTTCCAATAAATGGTTTTGATAATAGGCCCAATCATAAAAGAATACATGACCAAGTCGTGCACCAAGAAGGGTAGAAATTACAACGTAAAACAATAGGCTTTCTAGGGTGTCAGTAGGGACCTTTTCTTTTTCATAAATTTTTTTCAAAATAGATAAACCAAGTAGAAAGGCAAGGACAAACATTAGGCTGTAATAATGAACACCAAAGCTCCCTAGTTTAAAAAGAGTAGTACTTGGTTCCCATTGAATTTTGAGTAAGAACATGCGGTTAGGTTTTGTATAAAAGTATCGAAATTTTTTTAGAATAGGAAGTACTTAGGGTACTGGATCATATCCACCTTTGGTCCATGGATTACAACGTAAAATTCTAGTAATCGTTAACCAACTTCCTTTGAAAACGCCGTGTTTCTTTAAGGCCTCTACTCCATAATGGGAACAGCTGGGCGAATAACGACAAGTAGGTGGAAGTAAAGGTGAAATAAAACGCTGGTATCCTATAATCAGGAGTATAAAAATGGCTTGTAAAGGGTTTTTCATGGACTAAACTGAAAAGGTTGTCCCGTCTTTTCCGTCTTTGAGCTGAACTCCTAACGCAAGTAATTGATCGCGTATAGCGTCAGAAGTTGCAAAATCTTTATTGTCTCTAGCTTTTTTTCGGATGTCAATCAAAAGATTTACACTTCCTTCTAGAGCAGTGTTGATTTTGTTGTCGGTCTCTTCTTGATGTAAAACAAGACCTAGTACATCATTTATGAATACAGTCATCTTTGCTTGCAACTGACTTAGATCTGCTGTTGAGATTGTTTCAGTTTGGTTATTCACTGCATTGATGAATTTTACAGCATCGAACAATTGCGCAATCAGAAGAGGGCTGTTGAAGTCGTCATTCATTGCGGCATAACATTTTTTCTCCCAAGCTGTGATGTCAAAGTCTGAAGTGGCGGCTGTGCCCTCTAGTTTATGAAGTACCTCCATTCCGTTAGTCAAACGCTGGAAACCTTTTTCTGAGGCAAGTAATGCATCTTCACTCAAATCGACAATACTGCGATAATGGGCTTGCAGCAAGAAAAAGCGTGTAACGGCCGGAGAAAACGGTTTGGTGAAAATAGCATTCTGACCACTGAACATTTCATCGGGTAAAATATTATTGCCAGTGGACTTGGCCATTTTTTTTCCATTCAATGTAAGCATATTCGCATGCAGCCAGTAGTTCACAGGCGATTTCTTATTGATCGCTTCTGCTTGGGCAATTTCACACTCATGATGCGGGAATTTCAAGTCCATTCCTCCACCGTGTATGTCAAATTGTTCACCTAGGTATTTAGTGCTCATGGCAGTACATTCGAGGTGCCAACCGGGAAAACCATCACTCCATGGAGATGGCCAGCGCATGATGTGCTGTGGTTCTGCTTTTTTCCAAAGAGCAAAATCTTGTGGGTTTTTCTTGTCACTTTGCCCATCCAAGGAGCGTGTGTGGTGAATTAAATCTTCAATTTTTCGTCCACTTAACTTTCCATAAGTTTGGACTTCATTGAATTTGATGACATCAAAATAAACAGAACCATTGACTTCATAGGCGAAGCCAGCTTCCAAAATTCCTTTGATGATTTCAATCTGTTCAATAATATGGCCAGTAGCTGTAGGCTCTATACTTGGCGGGAGGTTATTGAATTTCTCTAGGGTTTGATGAAAGTCAACGGTATAACGCTGCACAACTTCCATGGGTTCCACTTTTTCAATTCGCGCTTTTTTGGCAATACGATCTTCCCCTTCGTCTGCATCGTTTTCCAAATGGCCTGCATCGGTGATATTACGTACATAGCGTACTTTGTATCCCAAGTGTTTTAGGTAACGAAAAATTAAATCAAACGACATAAAGGTTCGGCAATTCCCTAGGTGGACATTACTGTACACTGTTGGACCGCAAACATACATCCCTACATAGTCTATGGTGATGGGCGTAAAGATTTCTTTTTTACCGCTAAGCGAATTATATACCGAAAGAGAGGACATTAAAATTCAGTGTCTAGTTTTATATAATCAAGAAACTCACGTTTCTTTTCTAAGTCTTTAAATTGCCCGCCAAACTCTGCCGTGACAGTGCTGCTCGAAATGTCGCTAATTCCGCGAGCATTTACACACAGGTGTTTTGCGTCAATTACACATGCAACATCTTTTGTGTTGAGCACTTTTTGAAGCTCTTCAACAACTTGAAGTGTCAGTCTTTCTTGTACTTGAGGGCGCTGCGCGTAGTACTGAACGATGCGATTCATTTTTGATAAGCCAACCACAGTTCCATTGGAGATATAAGCAACATGTGCTTTTCCAACTATGGGAAGTAAATGGTGTTCGCAAGTAGAGTAGAGGGTAATGTTTTTCTCTACCAATATTTCGCCGTATTTGTATTTATTGTCAAAGGTAGACGCCTTTGGTTTGTTGTCGGGATGTAGGCCACTGAAGGTTTCTTGCACAAACATTTTGGCCACTCGTTTCGGGGTGCCCTTTAGACTGTCATCCGTAAGGTCCATACCTAGGGTTTGGAGAATCTCTCCAACCTTTTCTTCAATGATATCAATCTTCTCTTGATTCGACAATAGAAAAGCATCCTCGCGCAAAGGGGTTTGGGCACTTCCGCCAATATGGTCTTCACCGTACTGATCTTCTTCTGTTATAGTTGTTTTTCCGATTTTCATAGACAAAAATGTCCTGCAAAGATAGAGAAAACATCATGAATTAGGAAGGAGAAAAGCGGGATTATAGTTTAACGCGGTAGGTAATTCTGAGGTTGCGATTTTCGCGGTCCAAAAGAACTGTGTCGGTTAACCCTTGAGAAAACAGGGGGCGCTCGTTCGCAAAGCTTTGCATTTGCAAACTTAAGTCTAGGGTACTCGCACCAAAGCTATAGCCAAAGCCAGCGCTTACCAAAGTTCTGCTATTGTTGAAACCTGCTTGAGAAGCGTCTTCAGACACATAACCCGCACGTAAACTTAGGAAAGGAGTTATGCGATATTCTCCGCCAATTTGTAGGGTTTTAGTAGGTGCAAATTCGTTTTCGATTAGCTTGTTTAGTGCGTCAAAGGAGTCAATTAGATCAAAATCAATAGAACGGAAGGTCGCTTTGGATAAATTTTTCTGTGAATAGTCAACACTTATGAGTCCTTTGTCTCCTATGATATAGGAAAAACTTCCGCGAACACTTCCTGGACTGTTGAATCGATATTCTGGAAAGATGATATCGATTCCTGGATCTAGGCGAACAGGAATATTTCCCTCTTGAGTTGATGCTTCACTGTTTAAAAATTGATAGGCTCTGTCGGTTAATCGGTAATAGGTTGGACTGTTTAGGCTAAGCCCCAGACGTACTTTTGGGTTGATTTTATAAATCATTCCAAGCTGGAAGGAACCACCAGATCCGTTGGTATTCAGTGCATTGTTGAAGTGTAAGGATTGTAGGCCAGATGAGCTACTGTAGCCACTTTCTCTAAAATCTGCAATCTCACTGTAGCTAACCGCATAAGAATTAATGTTCAATCCAACATAAAAGCGATCTTGAAAAGAGCTACTTAGGTTGAAGGTGTATTTTCGTGTATGCCCTGAGGCTGTATGGTTGTATTTTTGAGTATACCCATTTGTTCCTGGTCGTGCATTGGAGGCATAACGATTAATATCTGGGTTTAACGAATCATCAGATCCCTCTAAAGGAATGGGATTCAATACATAACCTTCGTAGCCAAAAAGTGCTTGTTGGGCAGAATAGCCAAGTTCTGGTGCTTCTCCTATGGCTAAATAGGCGTCATTAAATTCTTCATCATCAAGCTGAGAAATTTGATCTAAATACCTTCCTTGTGCATGGAACAAAAAATACTGGTCTATTCCATTTTGTGGATTGGTTCCTTGAACGGCTAAAGAACTGTCAAAATCATTTATTTTGTTGTAAGAAAAACCAAACGCTACTTTCGACCAACCACTGCCAGTTGTTTCATTCAAGAGTAAAATAACGCCCAGTTGACCAGTATTCAAACTAATGTTGGTGTCTTTTCCTCTTCCTTCAAAATAGCTAGAGTTATTGGTGAGTTGACGAGAATCCAATGTAATTCCAGCCTCAGAAAAGGCAAAAATAGAAGAGCCTGCAGGATTGATTTCCATGGCACTAAAGTCTCCTCCAACAGCACCAAAAGCACCTCCCATGGCGGTAAAGCGAGCGCTTCCATTCAAAGAAGTTTGGCTGTAGCGGAGAACGTCCGAAAGGTTTTGTGCGTTCATTTGAGTGCATATTACGAGCGCTAAAGAGAGAAGTGTCTTCTTCATGTATATCAAATAATTAATGTGATAAAATTATTGTCTTCTACTGGATGAACTTCGTCCAGATGAACTTCTGCTGGAAGAACTTCTAACGGAAGATGAGCTTCGCGAGGAAGATGATCGAGGGCTAGAACTTCTACTCGAAGAACTTGTGTTGGTTCTTTTGGGAGCGGTGTACGTATTGTTTGATTCATTGCTTCGTCTCGAACTTGGAGATGACTTTCCTTGAACAGAAGAAGTATTGGAATAGTTTTGATTGTTTTGACGAGAAATAGCGCGCCTTGCTTGCACAGGATCCCGGATAACGTCAACATTATAGCCCCGTGTTTGATAGCTGCGAATAACTCGATCTATATAGGCTGAGTTGGTTTCATTGTTGGACTTCAGTTGGGAACTTCTTCTTGCTTGGGTCGCCCTTCTTCCTGTTTGCACAAGATTGGGAACAGAAGTAGTTGCTTGTCGGCCGATAGTGGTTTGGGCGGAATTGTTTTGCGCAACGGTACTAGAACGCGAATTACTGGAGGCTGTAGCTTGCGTTCCTTGGGCAGGAGCGATATTCAAGCGACGTACCCCAGCTCGAGAGGAAGCTTGTCCTCGATAGGTTGAACTGTAGGCTCGACTGCGTTTACGATTGTTGTAGGCAATTCTATTGTTTCGATTATTTACCCTGTAGTACGGATTACGATAGAAAGAACCATATCCGCCATAAAAGGGATTGTTGTAAAAAGATCCGTAGCCTCGATAAAAACCACCATAGGGTGAATAATAGGGATTGTAAAATCCTCCACCAAAACGGTTGAAATAATTAGGATTGTTGAAGCGATAAGGCCAGTTCCAAGGGGCTGGGTAGGGATCGTAAAAGCCACCGTAGCCAAAATTATTACCGAAACCAAATCCACCAAATCCACCAAATCCAAAATTAGGACTGTTGTCTACAAATACAATTTGTGTAGTATTATTTCCGCCACCCCATTGAGGTTGTGATTGGTAGTTGGTGTCTTTTTGTTGAGTTAAAGAATCAATTTGCGTGAGGGCAACATTATCTTCTTGGGTATCCCATTGATATTCCTTTGCTTTTTCATCGAAGTACTGCGAGTAACTATTGGTGGTTGCTGTTGTTGAGGGCTGTTCTGCTTGTCTGCGAATAACTACTACATCACGATTTCCATAAATTCCGTCACTGTAATAGGATGAATTTTGATAACTGCCACAACCAATAAGCGAAAAGAATCCTAGAATGAATCCGCTAACTTGTAATAAATTGAATTTTGTATACCGCATAACTCTACATTTTTTGCTTGTAAGCGATTGAAATTAACTAATTTTTACCCCACTTACTTATCTACATCGAAGATAGTCAAAATTTGTGCCAAACATATGTCAAAGAAATTAACAAAACGTTCAGAAGATTATTCAAAGTGGTATAACGAGCTTGGTGGTTCGTGCCGATTTAGCCGAGAACTCTGCTGTTCGCGGTTGTATGGTCATTAAGCCCTATGGTTTTGCCATTTGGGAAAAGATGCAAGCAAGAACTCGACAGAATGTTTAAAGCCACGGGTCACCAAAATGCTTACTTCCCTTTATTTGTTCCAAAAAGCCTTTTTGAGGCTGAAGAGAAGAATGCAGAGGGTTTTGCTAAAGAGTGTGCCGTTGTAACGCATTACCGCCTAAAAAACGATCCTGATGAACCTGGCAAGCTCATGGTTGATCCCGAGGCCAAGCTCGAGGAGGAATTGTTGTTCGTCCCACCAGCGAGGCGATTATTTGGAACACTTATAAGAACTGGATCCAGTCCTACCGCGACCTACCTATTTTGATCAATCAATGGGCCAATGTGGTACGATGGGAAATGCGGACGCGCTTATTTTTACGTACGGCAGAGTTTTTATGGCAAGAAGGGCATACAGCCCATGCCACTAAGCAAGAAGCGCTAGACGAAACTTCATTGATCAATAACTTGTACGCTGATTTTGCTGAAAACTTCATGGCAATTCCTGTGATTAAAGGAGTAAAATCGGAAAGCGAACGCTTTGCTGGTGCGGTAGACACCCACTGTATTGAAGCCTTAATGCAAGATGGAAAAGCGCTTCAGGCCGGAACTTCTCACTTTTTAGGGCAGAACTTCGCCAAAGCTTTTGATGTAAAATTCGCTACTTCGGAAGGTGGTCTAGAGCATGTTTGGGCCACCTCGTGGGGTGTGTCTACGCGTTTAATGGGGGCACTAATCATGACCCATAGCGACGACAATGGATTGGTGTTACCCCCCAATTTGGCACCCATTCAAGTTGTGATTGTGCCAATTTACAAAGGGGCCGAACAGCTGGCAGAGATTGCAGCAGTTGCCACGTCTATTAAACAGAATCTTGAAGACAAAGGAGTATCAGTTAAATTTGATGATCGTGATAATATAAAACCAGGATTTAAATTCAATGATTACGAATTAAAAGGAGTGCCCTTACGGATTGCCATTGGACCAAAGGATTTGGAGAAAAACCAAGTAGAATTAGCGAGAAGAGACACTCTAGATAAAACCTATGTTCCTCAGACAGAATTAGTCGATCTAATTCCTGGCCTTTTGGAAGTAATGCAAGATGAATTGTACCAAAAAGCAAAATCATACCGAGATACTCATATTACAGAAGTTGACTCTTTTGATGAATTCAAAGAGGTCTTGACAAACAAAGGAGGCTTTATATCTGCCCACTGGGATGGCACAGCTGCCTCAGAGGAAGCGATTAAGAAAGCAACTAAGGCAACCATTCGTTGTATTCCTTATGCTGTAAAAGAAGAGCAGGGGAAGTGTGTTTTCTCAGGAAACAACTCGCCTAACCGAGTGCTTTTTGCCAAGGCTTATTAGGGTTTTTTCACCCAAAAGAGAAGTGCAAGAAAAAAAAGCATTTTTTATTGCAAATGCGTTGCAAGTTTAAGGAAGATGTTTTAGATTTGCAACCATAAAATTTTGGCCCGTTCGTCTATCGGTTAGGACGCCAGGTTTTCATCCTGGTAAGAGGGGTTCGATTCCCCTACGGGCTACATAATAATAATATATTAGATGGCAAATCATAAATCGGCATTAAAAAGAATTCGTTCAAACGACAAAAAACGTTTACGCAATCGTTTTCAACACAAAACAACTCGTAACGCAGTTCGACGTTGACGAGAATTGACAGATAAGAAGGAAGCTACATGCGGCCTTACCGTCTGTAATTTCTATGTTAGACAAACTAGCAAAGAAAAACATCATTCATGCAAACAAAGCAGCCAACTTAAAATCTAAGTTGACCAAGCAAATTGCTGGCCTATAATTGCAAGATTAGACTTTTTAAAAAAGCTTTCCTTTTGGAGAGCTTTTTTTTTGACCGATCGTGAATGCTAGACTTTCAATACAATGAGCCATTCCTTGTGTCTCAATTAAGTATTTAAGACTGAAGAGCCGCCTCTTTTTTGTCTGTTCAAGCTTAGCCACTCTTTTATGGTTTAATGAGATCTATAAAAGTATACCAAAAAAAAGCATTCCTTTTGGAGGGCTTTTTTTTGCTTAAAAGCAAGGTTTCTAGGTGTTCATAGAAATTAAAAATTCTTCATTATTGCAGTTTTTTAAATCGGTCGTTAATAAATTCCATAGCTTCTACAGGATTCATGTCAGCAAGGTACTTACGTCATGATCCACATGCGTTGATACGGTGTTTTCATCCAATAAGAAATCATCACGTCGTGTACTGGAAGAAATCAAGTCTATGGCCGGGAAAATGCGTCGATTGGAGATCTTGCGATCAAGTTGTAGTTCCATATTACCAGTTCCTTTAAATTCTTCAAAGATTACTTCATCCATTTTAGAGCCTGTTTCTGTAAGTGCAGTAGCAATAATGGATAATGATCCTCCATTTTCAATGTTTCGTGCTGCTCCAAAGAATCGTTTAGGTTTGTGTAAGTGCATTGGCATCAACACCACCACTTAAGATTTTACCAGATGCGGGTTGAACAGTATTGTATGCTCTGCTAAGCGCGTGATTGAATCAAGTAGAATAACCACATCGTGTCCACATTCTACCAATCGCTTTGCTTTTTCTAAGACAATGATTGGCTATTCTTAACGTGTCTGTCGCAGGTTCTTTATCAAAAGTAGAGGCAACAACTTCTCCACGAACATTACGTTGCATGTCTGTAACTTCTTCAGGGCGTTCATCAATCAATAAAATGATTTGATAAACCTCAGGGATGATTTGCAGCGATGGCATTGGCAACATCTTTTAATAACATTGTTTTCCCTGTTTTTGGCTGAGAAACAATCATTCCACGTTGTCCTTTCCCAATTGGGCGAGAACAGATCGATGATTCGTAGTGGAGATAGTACTCTGTCTTATCTGCTAAATTGAATTTCTCTTGTGGGAATAGAGGTGTTAAGATGCTCAAAGGCAACACGATCTCGAACCACTTCAGGGTCTTGACCATTAATTTTGATTCACCTTAATTAAGTGGAAAATATTTCTCTCCTTCTTTTGGTGGTCTTACGTGTCCAAGAACGGTATCTCCAGTTTTTAAACCAAAAAGACGTATTTGAGATTGCGAAACATAAATATCATCTGGAGACGATAGGTAATTGTAGTCAGAAGAACGCAAGAAACCATAACCATCTGGCATAATGTCTAAAACACCTTCACTTTCAATAATGCCATCAAATTCATAATCGGGTTCACGGTAACGATTGCGATTGTCCTTGTTGTGGTTCACCTCGTTTTTATTGCCGTTGTGGCGATTGTGCTTGTCCTTATTTTGATTCTGTTGGTTGTTGTTCTTTTGATTGTTTTTATGATGGGGCTGACGCTCCTTCGTATTGGCTTGTTCAGTTTTATTCTCCTCTTTCTTTTGAGCAGACTTTTTGAATTCGCGTTTTTGTTGTGGTTTACTTTCCTCTTTATTCGCGTTTTGAGAAGTGTTCTGTCGGGCTTGTTTGGGCGCTGCTGCTTTTTTCTCAGGACGCGGTGCTCGTTTTACTTCTTTTTTTTCTTCTACATCAGCAGTTTTTTCTGCTTCAGGAGGATTGGCTGAAACAAAGTCAATGATTTGATAAATCAGTTCTTGCTTTTTTAAGGCTGAAGTACGTTTTAATCCAAGTTTTTTAGCGATTTCTTGTAAATCGGGTAATTTTTTTTCCTTTAGCGTTGAAATGTCGTACATATGTAATGATCTCAGAAAGAGGTTGAATAAAATGTTTTTTTTGAATAGGTATTTTGCACGGTATGAAGTGTCGCGCTCCACAATATTACGAAAAAAACAAATAGAGCTTGCCGAAAACACTTATTTTTGACAAAAAAAGATGCTACAGCGTATACAATCTATCTATCTTTTCTTATATGCCATTCTAGCGGCATTATGTTTTTGGACGTTTCCAAGTATAAATGAGGGTATGAATGCGATAAATGAAGTGCGTTATATTCCTCTTGGATTGAGCCTTTTAGTATTCCTCAGTATATTTTTATTTACCAAACGAAAAATTCAACTTCGACTCATACAGCTTGTGTTTGCCGCCCACAGTATTTTTGCCGTATGCTATGTGTATGGTATTGGTTTTATCAAGATGATCGAAAAAATTCACCTTTCCTCAGGAATATTTTTTGTTTTGGGTCTTCTGTTCTTAGGTTTAGCCCATGGAGCGATCAAAAAAGATGAAGCCTTAATTCGCTCAATCGACCGTTTGCGCTAATCCCTTACCACGTAAACCGAGTTCGATTACTTCCATGTTTTGAAGCTTTCCTTTCTCGATCTCAAAACGAAGCATGGTTCTTATTTGATGAAATCCGTGTATGCCTGCTGCGCCGGGATTCAAATGCATCAACTGGCGATTCTTTATATACATCACTTTTAAAATGTGTGAATGACCGCAGATAAAGACAGTGGGTTGCTGTTTGTCGAGTAGGGCACGAACCCGTGGTGTATATCTCCCTGCAGGACCGCCAATGTGAGTCATTACAATAAGCGCACCTTCGCAAACAAAACTTTTGTTTTCGGGGAAACTTACCCTAGCCTCATTTCCATCGATATTACCATAGACAGCACGCAGGGGTTTTAAGTTAACGAGGGTGTCGGTAACTCCAAGTTGACCAATGTCTCCGGCATGCCAAACTTCATCAGCGCTTTTTGCATAGCTTAAAATACGCTCGTCAATATGACCATGGGTATCTGAGAGAAGAAGTATTTTTTTCAATTGTTGTATCTTTATACACCTTAATCTTTGCCATGCAATATACTGCAAATAATCCCTATTGTGCAGATTATACAAGACGGTGGAACTCGTTATTGTTTAGTAATATCTATTGTTTAGACGGTTATTCTAATATTACCTTGATAAATTTAATCTTTTGACTTGTTTGGGGAGGGTTCAGTCTTTTATGAAAGCGAAGCTATACGGTTGAAATTCACAAAGAGTCATTGGTTGCGGGGTTTTTATCAGGAGTAAAAAAAATTTAGCTCAAAAGGTAAAAAGAAATCGAATCTCATATATAATTAGTAGGGCAAGTAGCTAGTTTCTAATATCTTTGCAGTGTGCGATATTTTCTCTCCTTAGCGTATAATGGAACTCCCTTTCATGGCTGGCAACGCCAACCCAATGCGAGTAGTGTACAAGAAACCTTGGAGGAGGCTTTGTCTACTTTGTTAGGACAACCTATTGCCATTATGGGAGCGGGCCGCACCGACACAGGCGTGCATGCCAAACAGATGGTGACGCATTTCGATGTAGATATTGATACTGAAACTGAAAAGAACCTCGTGCATATGCTCAATCGCTATTTGAATGAAAATATTGTCATACACTCCTTCCATCCAGTGAAAGAGGAGGCTCATGCGCGCTTTGATGCAACGCATCGCACTTATGAATACCATATCGCTTTCCAAAAGAATCCTTTTAAGCACAACGCCCACCACATTCTTCACACTCCACCCGATATTGCTCTGATGAATGAGGCAGCAAATTACTTATTGCAGCAAAGTGATTTTAAAGCCTTTTCCAAAACCCACACGGATGTGAAAACATTTTTATGCGATATATCCTTTGCACATTGGGTATCAACAGAAGATGGCGCTATCTTTACCATCACCGCCAATCGGTTTTTGCGTAACATGGTTCGTGCTATTGTGGGAACTTTGTTGGACGTGGGAACTAAAAAAATAGCCGTGGACGAAATCAATCGTATTATAGAAAGCAGGGATAGAGGGCAAGCAGGATTTTCCGTTCCCGCCTGTGGTTTGTATTTAACTGAAATTAACTACCCATCCGAGGTATACTTATAAATGAATAAAGAAAAATCAAGCTTATTTGATCGTGCTCTTTTTGGCAAAATAATTGCGTTTTCAAAACCTTACAAACGTTATTACTACCTCGTTATGGCAGCAGCCATATTATTGTCTGCATTTTCTACGCTTACGCCGTATTTGCTCAAAATTGCTGTTGATGACTATATCACACCGCGTTTGTATGAAGGCTTATTGCTGTTCATCTGTATTATGCTTGGAACACTGCTGTTGGAAGTTTTTTTTCAATATATTTTCGTTTATTATGCCAACTGGCTGGGGCAAATGATCGTTAAAGATTTGCGTACAACTCTCTTTAAAAAGCTCATTCACTTTAAAATGGCCTATTTTGACACCTCTGCTGTTGGCCGTTTGGTCACCAGGTCTGTAAATGATATCGAAACCATTGCCAGTATTTTTAGCCAAGGTCTGTTCATGATCATTGCTGATTTTCTCAAAATGGGATTGGTCATCGTCATCATGTTGTCGATCAATTGGGAATTGTCTCTCATTGTGTTTTCTGTTCTTCCAATCATTGTCTATGCAACCCGCGTTTTTCAACGCTCTATGAAGAAAGCATTCGAAGATGTTCGCAAGGAAATTGCCAACCTCAATACCTTTGTGCAAGAACGTATTAGCGGAATGAAAATAGTGCAGTTGTTTGGACGCGAAGCAATAGAACAAAACACTTTTGAAGCCATCAATGGACGTCATAAAAACGCATGGTTGAAAACGGTTTGGTTCAACTCGATCTTTTTTCCAGTGGCAGAAATCTCTACTTCAGTCACCATCGGTCTGTTGGTGTGGTATGGAGGTTTTCGTTCTTTGAGTGGGGTAACCATTTCGTTGGGAACCTTATTTTTATTTATTCAACTAGCACAAATGCTCTTTCGTCCACTACGTCAATTGGCCGATAAGTTCAACACGCTTCAAATGGGAATGGTAGCAGCAGAGCGTGTTTTCGCCATTTTATCTACAGAAAGCGCCATCGAGAATACTGGAAAACACACTCCCAAGTTAGTGAATGGGCAAATTTCGTTAGAGAACTTGCATTTTTCCTATCTATCCAACGAAGAGGTGTTGAAGGGGATATCGTTAGTAGTAGAGCCTGGAGAAACCGTTGCCATTGTTGGGGCTACTGGTGCAGGAAAATCTACTTTAATCAATTTGATTTCACGTTTTTATGAATTCGATAAAGGCGACATAAAAATTGATGGTATCTCTATTCGTGACTATGAACTGTCCAATTTACGGCGTCAGGTTGCGCTAGTCATGCAAGATGTTTTTTTGTTTGCGGATTCCATCATGAACAATATTACTCTTTTTGATCCCAATATTTCCAGAAAGGATGTCATTGATGCGGCAAAGAAAATAGGCGTGCATTCTTTCATTGAATCGCTGCCCAACGGTTATGATTATAATGTCCAAGAAAGAGGGGTAATGCTTTCTTCTGGCCAACGTCAGCTGATCGCATTTTTACGAGCTTATCTTTCTTCTCCTTCCATTTTGGTTTTAGACGAGGCGACATCTTCTGTAGACTCTTTTTCAGAAGAATTGATTCAACAGGCGACAGAACAAATAACCAAAGGGAAAACGTCAATCATTATTGCACACCGTTTGGCCACCATCAAGAAAGCCAATAGAATTGTGGTCATGGACCAAGGGAAAATTATTGAGGTTGGATCACACAAAGAATTAATTGAAAAAGAAGGGGGTGCCTACCAGAAATTACATCAACTTCAATTTAATCAAGAGGAGTTCGCCTAGAGCGATAAATCCTCAGAGAGGCTTCGTTTTAATTTTTCACCAGAAGTAAAGGTTTCTAAACGACCATCTTTGATGTAAACGATTTCACCTCTTTGTTCTGAGATAACGACCACCAGAGCATCTGTCTTTTCAGAGATGCCCGCACCAGCCCGGTGTCGAAGCCCAAAATGATTTGGAATAGTTGTAGATTCAGAAACGGGAAGAACCACGCGTGTTGCTGTAATGGTGTTTTCTTTTATAATAATGGCCCCATCATGTAGTGGACTGTTTTTATAAAAAATACTTTCTAGTATTTGTGGACTCAATCTAATCGAGGTACTGTCTCCAGTGCTTTTGACAAAATCTAAGCTATTACTTCGTTCAAGAACAATGATTGCTCCGGTTTTTTCCTTGGCCATGTTTTCACAGGCACTAACAAATAGGGACAAGTCCAACTGAACGTTTTTTGCATCGTCTTGGTTCAGGAAGTTAAAATAACGAATCAAACTCTTCCTGCTGGTGTAATTGGTTGACCCCAGAAGAAGTAAAAACTTTCTAATTTCCTGTTGAAAAACCACAATCAATGCAAAGAATCCAACACTAATAAAGTTCCCCAATACGTTACTCAATACATTCATGTTTAGGGTAACGGTGAGTTGATACATAAAGTAAATAATCACAATTCCTAAGAATATATTGATGGCAACAGTACCACGAACAAGTTTGTATAAATAGAAAAGGAGTAGTGCGACCAAAACGATATCAATGGCATCGACAAAATTGAATTCAAGAAAACTAAAGTTTTTCACAGGGTTCCTTTTTTGTAAAATTAGAAAAAACTATTGGAGTTGCTTCAATAGAGTCACACATTCTTTGGCTTCCTTAACATCATGTACGCGTAATAGTTGTGCTTTTTTAAGCAAGGCTACAGTGTGAAGCACGGTACTCCCGTTAAGGGCATCTGCGGCACTATTCGCCAAGGTTTTATAGATCATCGATTTTCTAGACACACCAGCCAAAACGGGACAATTGAATTGTTGAAAGCGATCAAATTGTTTGAGTAGACTAAAGTTATGAGCTGTTGTTTTACCAAAACCAAATCCTGGATCAAGAATCACATCCTGTATTCCTGCGGCTTGACAGTCGCTAATTTTTGATGAAAAAAAATGCATCATTTCAGTAAACAAGTCACTGTAAGTAGGGTTGTCCTGCATGGTTTTGGGTTTCCCTTGCATGTGCATGGCAATGTATGGAACATGAAATTGCCCAACTACCTTGAGCATTACTTCGTCAAGATTGCCGGCTGAAATGTCGTTGATCATTGCTGCGCCTCGATCAAGACATTCTTTAGCAACTTTTGAACGAAAGGTGTCTATGGAAAAGAGGGCATTAGGGAAGGTTTTTTTTAGTGTTTCTAAAACAGGGATGAGACGTTTGAGTTCTTCTTTTTCGCTAACTTCTTTTGCGCCAGGACGCGAACTATATGCCCCTAGGTCAATAAAATCGGCTCCCTCTTCCAAGAGTTTCTCACATTGTTTTTGTGCTTTTGTAGTTTCTTGAAAGTTTCCTCCATCATAAAACGAATCTGGTGTTAGGTTTAAAATCCCTAAAATTTTAGGGGAAGCTAAATCAATTAGACTTCCGTTGCAGTTTATGGTCATACGCGTTAACTTCTATGAATAACTTTTGTCATTCGAATTTGATGGACTTAAATAATTCCCCGAAATTTACGCAAATTTACAGCCAAGATGATTCCAACTGAAACCCATTATCAACAAATTACTGATGCCTGTCGGACTTTATTTATTAAAAAGATGAAGGATTACGGGGTGGCATGGCGAATTTTGCGGTTACCCTCTTTAACCGATCAAATCTTTATTAAAGCGCAACGCATCCGAAGTATCCAGCAGTTGGAGGAACAAAAAGTGGCCGAAGGACAACAGAGTGAGTTTATTGGGATTGTTAATTACTGTATCATGGCCTTGATTCAGCTAGAAAAAGGAGTGTCAGAACAACCCGATCTGGACGATCAGGAAACAATTGCCTTGTATGACAAGCACCGTAAAATATCCCAAGATTTAATGTTGGCCAAGAACCATGACTATGGCGAGGCTTGGCGTGATATGCGGGTCAGCTCTTTAACTGATTTAATCCTGCAAAAACTTTTACGCGTAAAGCAAATCGAGGATAATCAAGGCAAAACATTGGTAAGTGAAGGCATTGATGCCAATTACCAAGACATGATCAATTATGCTGTTTTTGCTCTAATTCACTTGGATCAATAGAAATGATTCGACTCTTCCTAGAAAAAATATTGAGTGGCCTTTTGACCCTAGTTGGGGTAGCTACTTTGATCTTTTTCTTGTTCAATGTCATGGGCGATCCTACTCAAATGATGGTCGATCAAAACGCTACCCAAAGTCAAGTAAAAAAAATTCAACAGAAATATGGGTTTGACTTGCCTGGCTACCAACAGTTTTTGTACTATTTAAACGATCTCTCTCCGGTGTCGATCCACAGTTCAGAAAAAAAAGATTTTTCTGGATATAGTCAAGACAAATACGGCGGATTTTCTGTGCAACTAGGCACAACAGTCCTTGCTTTAAAATGGCCTTATTTGCGCAGTTCTTATCAGCGTCAAGGCAAAAGAGTGACTACAATCATTCGTGAAACACTCCCCAATACTTTTCTGTTAGCGGTCACATCCATCGGACTTGCCATAGTGTTAGGGATGATTTTGGGGGTGATTGCCGGCTATTACAAAGGTTCTGCTACCGATAAACTTCTGGTTTTATTGAGTACTTTTGGCATGAGTGTTCCTTCTTTCTTTAGTGCTATTTTATTTTCATGGATTTTTGGCCATGTATTGGCCGACTATACTGGTCTAAATATGACTGGGAGCCTCAATGAAATCGATGATTTTGGTGAAGTACAGCAACTACAGCTACAGAATTTAATTTTGCCTGCCGTGGTATTGGGAATTCGCCCAATCGCTGTGATTGTGCAATTGGTACGTTCAGGAATTATAGATGTGATGACACAAGAGTACATTAAAACTGCTTTTGCTAAAGGTTTGAGTCCCTTTCAAGCTGTTTACCGTCATGCCATCAAGAACACCATGAATCCAGTCATAACAGTCATTTCTGGTTGGTTCGCTTCCATGTTGGCAGGGGCTGTTTTTGTAGAGTATATTTTTGGTTGGCGTGGACTTGGAAAAGAAATCGTCACTGCCTTAACCACGCTCGATATTCCTGTGGTTATGGGAGCAGTACTGGTCATAGCTAGTTTATTTACACTAATCAACATCTTAGTTGATTTTTTATATATGTATATTGATCCTAAAGCAAACCCTTTTAATTAAACAAAATGAGAAAAAAAATCGTTGCCGGTAACTGGAAACTAAACAACAATCAACAAGAGACAACTGCCTTTATTTCTGCCCTAAAGGCGAAGGGGAGTTTTAATGGTGTTGAGGTTAAAATAGCCCCAACCTCTATTCATTTAGCGCAGGCTGTGACTGAACTTAGTGATTCAGCTATTGAGGTTATTGGGCAAAACATGCATCAAGCGAACAACGGAGCATATACGGGTGAGATTTCAGCAGGAATGCTGCAAAGTGTGGGGGTCAATTCTGTGATTCTTGGTCACTCAGAGCGACGTGCTTATTTCAATGAAACTGACGAAGCTCTGGCTGAAAAGGTGAAGACGGCAGTAGCCCACGATATGGAAGTTGTTTTTTGTTTTGGTGAAGAATTAGAAGATCGCAAAACCGGTAATCATTTTGCGGTGGTTGAAGGCCAATTGCGCAAAGCACTATTTGATCTTAATCCGTCCGATTGGAAATACATTGTGTTGGCCTACGAACCTGTGTGGGCAATTGGAACTGGTGAAACAGCTTCCCCTGAACAAGCACAATTGATGCATGCTTTCATACGAAATTTAGTTACAGAAGGTTTTGGTGCAGCCATTGCTGAAAATGTTGCTATCTTGTATGGCGGAAGTGTTAAGCCTGCCAATGCGCAAGAAATCTTTTCTAAGCCTGATGTAGACGGCGGATTGATTGGTGGTGCAGCGCTTAATGCCGATGATTTTTTTGCAATCGTTCAATCAATATAAATGGCAACAACCTATATTCAACTGAAGTTAACCATTTCTCCACTAGAGAGCGGACAAGAAATTGCTCTTGCTTTTTTGGGTGAAATGGGCTTTGAAAGTTTTGTGGAAACAACCGAAGGACTTGAAGCCTATATTCAAGAAGAAAGTTGGACTCCCAATTTATTGGATCAATTGTATCCATTGGTTGAAAATGGCTTGGATATAGGTTGGAGTTTAACAGCTATTCCTCCAGAAAATTGGAATGCGGTTTGGGAATCTGATTTTCAACCCATTTTGATAGAGGATATATGTGCCGTTAGAGCACATTTTCATGCACCCATTGATGTTCCGTTTGAATTGGTCATTACGCCCAAAATGAGCTTTGGGACGGGTCATCATCAAACTACCCATATGATGTTGAACACCCTATTGAACAACCCCCCCAAAGATGAAGTTGTTTTAGACATGGGCTGCGGTACGGGGGTGTTGGCTATTTTAGCTGAGAAGCTTGGCGCAGTATCCATCGATGCAATAGATGTTGAGTCCTGGTGTTTTGAAAATACAGTTGAAAATGCAGCTATGAATGACTGCAAAAAAGTTAATGCCATTGAAGGTGATCGAAAACTGATTCCTGAAAAAGAGTACGGTACGATCATAGCCAATATCAATTTGAATGTATTGTTGTTGGATATACCCTTGTATGCAGAGCGTTTAAGCTCAAACGGAAAACTATTCTTGAGTGGTTTTTATACCCATGACATCCCCGCTATTGAATCTAAAGCCAACCAAAATGGATTGCAAATGGTAGACTACCAACAAAAAGATAACTGGGTGGCAGCCCATTTTCATAAAAAATAATGGCTGATTTTCCCTCTACACAAGAACAAGAACAAGAAGAAACGGCTGTCTTGACAGCAAGTGAACATCATATCATCTTGCACAATGACGATGTCAATACCTTTGATCACGTGATCAGTTGTTTGGTCCGTATATGTGATCAGACGGCCGAACAGGCCGAACAGTGTGCCTATATTGTTCATTACAATGGAAAATGTGAGGTTAAAACAGGATCATTGGAGGACTTGAAACCACGTTGTCTTCGTTTATTAGATGAAGGTTTATCGGCAGAATTGGTTTAAATTATTGGTATAGATTTGCCTAACTCTAGGGCATGATGTACTTTGCATTGCTGTTCTTTTTTAACAGTTATATCGCATGAAAAAAAATTGTTTACTCATGGTGGCATTAATGGTCACCACATTACACGCACAAACAACTATGGAAAACTCTTTACATCAATTTACGGTTGAAACCCTTGAAGGGGAAACATTTGACTTTTCGAGCTTGAAAGGCAAAAAGGTTATGTTGGTCAATACGGCTTCAAAATGTGGTTTAACTCCGCAATACAAAGATTTGCAAGCGCTCTACGAGCAGTATGGAGCAGAAAACTTTGTAATTGTTGGTTTTCCTGCCAACGATTTTTTAGTACAAGAACCTGGAACAAACGAAGAAATAGGCGCGTTTTGTGAACGCAACTACGGAGTGACCTTCCCTATGATGGCCAAGATTGGCGTTAAAGGAAGAGACATGCACCCAGTTTATGCTTTCTTAACCCAAAAAGAAAAGAATGGTATAATGGATTCTAAGGTGACTTGGAATTTTCAAAAATATTTGATCAACGAAGAGGGTGTGCTAGAAAAAGTGATTTCTCCACGCACCTCTCCCGTTGATCCAGAAGTTATAGAGTGGATCACAAAATAATTCCATGAAAAAGAAACAATTTGAAACCCAATGTGTCCATGAGGGTCAATTGAAAGACAAACAATACAAAGGAGCCATTTCTCCCCTGTATATGTCGACTGCCTATTCGTATGAAGAAACGGACCGCTATCCTCGCTATTTCAACACACCCAATCAAGCAGGTTTAGCAAAGAAAATTGCTGCCTTGGAAGGGGCAGAGGAAGGCTTGATTTTTGGCTCTGGAATGGCGGCCATTTCAACAGCTTTGCTTGCCTATTTACACAAAGGGGATCATGTGGTGTTGCAAAACGATTTATATGGTGGGACGACAAATTTAGTTGTAGAGCATTTTAACAAATACGGTATTGAATATGCTTTTGCAGATGCCTTGGATGCAGCCTCTTTTGAAGCGAAAATTCAGCCCAACACTAAGGTTATCTATATAGAAACCCCCAGTAATCCTTTGATGAAGATTGTTGATTTAGCAGCCATTGCTGCGCTCGCCAAAAAGCACCAGTTGGTGTCGATGATCGATAATACTTTTGCTTCACCGGTAAATCAAAACCCCATTGCGTTTGGAATTGATATTGTCTTGCATTCTGCCACAAAATACCTGGGAGGACATAGTGACATTTTAGCTGGTGCAGTTGCCTGTTCAGCAGCCCACATGGAACGTATTTTTTCTATAGCAAAGAGCCTTGGGGGGAACCTAAGCGATATTTCTGCTTGGTTATTGGAACGCAGTATCAAAACCCTAGCCATTCGGGTGAAACAGCAAAATGAAAATGCCTTGGCATTGGCGCATTACTTGGAAGAGCATCCACTGATTGCGAAGGTCTACTACCCGGGATTAGCCTCGCATCCTGATCATGCTCTAGCGAAACGGCAAATGCATGGTTTTACAGGTATGATGTCTTTTGAAATTGCCAGTGGAGTTGATCGACCTACCTTTGAAAAAAACCTCGAAATTATTCAGCCTGTTGTCAGTTTAGCAGGGGTGGAGAGTACCATTACCATTCCCTCGATTACGTCCCACAAACTACTTTCTCCAGTGGGAAGAGCTAAGCAAGGAATAGCGGATAATCTGGTGCGTTTCTCCGTGGGAATCGAAACCCTCGAGGATTTAAAAGGTGATTTAAATAACGCTTTAAAAAAAGCTGAACATGAAGGTTGATATCCTCGCTTTTGGCGCACATCCAGACGATATTGAATTGGGTTGTGGAGGAAGCATTGCTCTTGCCATTGCACAAGGAAAAACAGTAGGCATGGTTGATCTTACTCGTGGAGAGCTAGGAACACGTGGGTCGGCAGAAATTCGCAAGCAAGAAGCGATGAATGCAGCTGAGCTACTACAGGTGTCTTTCCGAAAAAACTTAGAATTTCGCGATGCTTTCTTTATCAATGATGAAGAACATCAGCTTGCAGTTATCCATCAGATTAGAACATATCAACCCAGTATTGTTTTATGCAATGCCATTGATGACCGTCATATTGATCACGGAAAAGGGAGTCAGTTGGTTAGTGACGCATGCTTTTTGGCAGGCTTGCAGAAAATTGAAACCCAAGATGAGGAAGGAAAACCACAGCAGCCTTGGCGCCCACAGTATGTTTACCATTATATTCAATGGAAAGAAATTACGCCAGATTTTGTGGTGGATATTTCGGCTCATCTAGACACTAAAATAGCATCCATAGAAGCCTATTCAAGCCAATTCTTCGACCCAATCAGTAATGAGCCTTCAACGCCTATAAGTAGTAAGAATTTCATTGAAAGTGTACGTTATAGAGCACAGAATTTAGGCCGCCTCAGTAATGTAGAAGCTGCCGAAGGTTTTACCGTGGAACGTACCCCATTAATCAATGATTTCAAAAACGTTCGATAATTGTTAAACTTAGTTTTGACGAGCTGAAAAAATAATGTAAATTTGCCGCATAAATGGTGGTTGTAGCTCAGTTGGTTAGAGCGCCTGATTGTGGTTCAGGAGGTCGGCGGTTCGAAACCGCTCTTCCACCCTTATAAATGAGAGAGTTAACGCTTTCTCATTTTTTTTTGGGCACAACCTGGGGTACAACTTTACCTCATTTACCTACTATTTCACTTCTAAACCTATAATACTCATTTGGCTTAACTATCTATCCATCAACGAAGTATTTAATTTTTCCGTTTACTACCTTAGTTTTTGTTGATGTTCATAATTGATTACTATTTACAACATCTAAATTATCCTTCCAATTTTAGGAAATTCAATAATAAAATTTGTCTGTCTAAGGTAGACTAAACATTATCCATTACTTCTAAAGTAAACCGTTTTCAACTTACATAAGTAAGGATGTATAATCACAGATTCTAGTGTACAAAAAAACGCCCCCGTTAGAGGACGTTTGTATCGCATATTCACTTGTTACTTTGTTTGGAGAACCTTTGGGTCTTGGCATGATTTTTGGCAATTTCGGATTATTATGATTTGCATTACACTTTAAATTTATTTTATGAAAGTTATATTTTCCTTCCTTTTTATTTCAATCTCTTTTATCTCTTGCAATAATGAAGAAGCCTGTCCCAATATCGGTTCTCCTGTTTGTGGTGGTGATGGAATAACATATGGCAACGAATGTTATGCATTAGCAGAAGGTGTTAAAGAATTTACAATGGGAGAATGCATATTTTGTTATGAAATATACCAACCTGTTTGTGGTTCTGATGGAATAACATACAGTAATGATTGCAAGGCAAGAGTAGCTGGAATTACTGAATTTACAACTGGAGAATGTTCTGATTAACTTCTGTTGTTATGTTTATTATGGCTTCCTCTTGGTCTAGGCATATATTAGAGTATTTTATTAACTTAAAGTATGTTGAGGTACTCATTCAAAACCATCCCTTTTTGATATGCAATTTGAATCAGTTCTTGTTTTACTGCATTAAAAATAACACTTGCTCTTGCCATACTGTATCTAGTAAATCCTGTCTCGGTTAAACCGTTAGATGCTGATACTTTTTTGTAATTTTTACTTCTGCCTCTGTGAGTCTAATTTGAATGTATTTTGTTTTTGAATATGTTTTTTATTTTAATTTTATGTTAATTTTTTTTAAATGAAACAGCAAAAAACCTAAATAAACAGCAAAAAACCTAAATAAAATGCTAAATTTAAATATATTTAGTAATTAATTATATTAACCAAACATTAAAATTTATGATTATGGACTACAAAAAATCATCTTTAAATTTTAGCTCAAGTGTTAAAATTGGATGGAAAAACCATGTGAAAGTGAACCTTCTTTTGTTTACTTTTTTATTTGGATCGTATAACTTTACTTATGCGAAACCAAATGATAATGAAGCTGAAGAATATCATTTAAAAAATGATTTGACGAATGCGTTTAGCAAAACTTCAACAAAAGGGAATCAATCTAAACAAGAGAATTCTGCTCAACTTACCTTGACAGGTAATGTTACAGATGACACAGGTTCTCCACTTCCTGGTGCGACTGTTATTGAAATTGGCTCTTCAAATGGGGTGATTACAGATTTCGATGGTGGGTTTACCCTCTCAGTTTCTGGGCCTGAAGCAGCAATTCTTGTTTCCTATTTAGGTTTTGATTCTGTTCAGATTTTAGCTTCTGATTTTGGCGACCAAACGAATATCTCCTTAACCGAATCAGCGTCCGCTCTCGATGAGATTGTCATTACAGGATATGGTCGACAAGTGAAAAGAAATATTACTGGAGCTGTCTCATCAATATCGGCTAAGCAAATAGAAGACCTTCCTTTGGCTAGTTTTGAAAATGCTATTCAAGGTCAAATGGCTGGGGTGCAAGTTACTGAACCGTCTGGAGAGCCTGGAGCAGGGGCAACCGTACGAGTTCGTGGTATTGGATCAATTTCTGCTGGTAATGAGCCATTGTATGTTGTAGACGGTTTTCCAATTTCTAAAAACGTCGATCTTGGAGTTCAAGGGGATAACTTTAGAAGAGGATCAGGGCGTTTTCGCCCACCAACTCAAAATCCTCTAGCCAACTTGAATCCAAATGATATCGAATCTATTCAGGTCCTGAAAGATGCCTCAACGGCCTCTATCTACGGATCTAGAGGATCGAATGGAGTCGTTATTATTACAACCAAAAGAGGAAAAAAAGGAGGAGCGCCGTCTTTCTCTTATAATACTTTTGTTGGAACACAGTCTGTTGCCAATAGACTGGACTTGATGAATTCTGCGGAATTAATAGAGTACAATAAAGAAGCATCAAACAATGCATACTTACAAAACGGACCTGCTGGGGCAAGCACCTCTGATCCAAATAGCGTAAGAACAAATGGTGCTTGGAGACTTGCAGAGGATGTTCTTAATCCAAGTGGTGTAGATAATGACTGGCAAGACACTCTGTTTAGATCTGCTTTGGTCCAAACCCATAATCTTTCTGTTTCAGGTGGATCAGATAATTCAAGTTATTTCATTTCTGGGAATTATTTTGATCAAGACGGTATTATTGAAAAATCGAATTTTAAACGATACAGTTTACGCGTAAACCTTGAAGTTGATTTAAACGATAGAACAAGAGTTGGTCTAAATCTTGCTCCTTCTTATATTGTTTCAGATAAAGTTCCTGCGGGGTCTCCTTATTTTGCACGTCCTCCTGGAATTGTGTATTCAGGTATTGTCCACGCACCATTTGTTAAGCCATATAATCCAGATGGAAGCATCAACCAATTGAACAATCAAAGTTATATTCTAACTCCAGAAGGACAATCATCTTCTTTCACATCAGCGAGTAACCCTTTAGCGATTATTCAGGCTGTTGATGACCGCTTGAATCAGAATAGAACCTTCGGAAATATTTTCATGGAATATGATCTTACGAGCGATTTAATTTTTAAAAGTTATTTCGGTGTAGACGTTAACAATTACAGCCGTAACTTTTATAGAGCAAGTAGTTTACTTTACAGAACATCTTCTTCTGGAGAAACATATGGTCAAACAAGTTCTTCAAATAGTTTAAGCTGGGTAGCAGAACAAACACTTAACTACAACAAAGAAATTGGTAGCCATAGAATAGATGCCTTAGTTGGATATACTGCACAAAAAGAAAGAATTAATATCAGTACAGCAGTTGCAGATAACTTTCCAGATGATTTAGTAAAAACAATTAGTGGAGGCCAAATATCACAGGGAACTGCAGTTCAAGAAGAATGGTCATTGGTTTCAATGTTAGCCAAAGTAAATTATTCTTATGAAGATCGATTCCTAGCAACAGCCTCTTTACGATCTGATACATCTTCAAGATTTGGTAAGGGAAACAAGACGGGTATTTTTCCTGCATTATCTGCTGGATACAGAATTTCAGAAGACATTGGTGCTGACTGGCTAAGTGACTTGAAATTAAGAGCAAGCTGGGGGCAAACAGGGAATTTTTTAATTCCTAATTATGCTTCTATTGGTCTATTGAGTACTTACAATACAACTTTTGACGGAACACTAACCAACGGAATAGCTCCTTCGACCATAAGCAATCAGGATTTAAGTTGGGAGAAAACAGCTTCAGTCGATATTGGACTTGATTTTGGCTTTTTAAACGATCGAATTTATGGATCTTTTGAGTATTTTCAAAGTACAACAACTGATCTATTATTAGCAGTTCAAATTCCTTCCGCATTAGGCTTTACAAATGCATTAACAAACATAGGAGAAGTTGTAAATAAAGGTTTTGAAATTAGTTTAACCAGTAGAAATCTAGTTGGTGAGTTAAAATGGACAACAGATTTTAATTTTTCTACAATCAACAATGAAGTTACAAAATTAGGCCCATCCGGAGATCCTATATTAAGTAGTGGTGCAGCTGGAAATAGACATATTACCAAAATTGGAGAAGCTGTAGGAAGTTACTATGGATATCAAACCAATGGAATTTATCAAAATCAAGCTGAAATTGATAATAGCGGTATAGTTGATCAAGTTGCTACACCTCGTCCTGGAGATTTTAAATGGGTTGATGTTAATGAAGATGGTTTTATTAATTCTGCTGACCGTACAGTTATTGGAAATTATTTACCTGACTTTACTTATGGTATGAATAACCGTTTCGAATACAGAGACTTTGAGTTTAGTTTTCTCTTACAAGGAGTTGAAGGAAATGAAGTGTTAAATCTCACTAGACGTCACATGGGTAATGGAGAAGCTAATTACAACAGTTACAGTGAATGGAATAATCGTTGGAGATCTGAAGCACAACCTGGAAATGGATCAATTCCTAGAGCCAATCGTCAGACGGGAAATAGTAACAACCGACCTTCAAGTTATCAAGTTGAAGATGCATCTTATTTGAGACTTAGAAATGTAACTTTGGCCTATAATTTTCCCCAAAATGAACTTGGAGGGAAAATCGAAGATCTAAGACTATACTTGTCTGGAACAAACTTATTCACTAAAACAGATTATTTAGGGTTTAACCCAGAAGTTAATAACCAAGATGATAATACAAATGTACAAGGTGAGGACTACGGTGCTTATCCTTTATCAAGTGTTATCACCATAGGAATCAATGCTAAATTTTAAATTAAATAGACATGAAACTAAACTATAATATATACACAATAATTTTACTCGTTTTTGTCTCTTGTTCGAAAGAATTTACTGAATTAGCGCCAATTTCTGAGCGCAATGCAGATAATTTTTACAACACTGCAAGTGACATGGAGGTTGCTGTAAATGCAATTTTCAGTACCTTAAAAGACAATGGAGCATTCAATCAAAGTTACTGGATTCTTCAAGAGTTACGATCTGATAACACCTTTTGGGATGGAACTGGATTAGCAGAGGAAGTAACAGTTTTCGATAATTTCACAGAGATTTCCACCAGTGATATCACGGAAGATGCTTGGGCAACTTCCTATCTTGGAATTTCGAGAGCGAACATTGTTTTGAATCGAATTGAGGATATTTCAATGGATGCATCAACAAAGTCGCGTCTTACGGGCGAAGCATTGTTTCTAAGATCGTTATACTACTATAACTTGGCAGTACTTTTTGGAAATATTCCACTGATTTTATCAGAAACGGCTTCAGTAGAAGAAGGGAACAATCACCAACAAGTAGCAGCTTCAGTCGTTTATGCTCAAATTGTCGCTGACCTTGCATTGGCGGAATCAGCCCTGCCATCCAAAGCAAGTACTTCCAATGGAAGAATTTCAAAAGGAGCAGCAGCTGCCCTCTTGGGTAAGGTTTATCTAACTATGGGAGATTCTTCTAATGCAGAATCAGTATTACGCAGAGTTTTAACCTATGGTTATTCTCTGGTTGCAAACTACAGTGACCTCTGGGGAGTAGCTAACGAATACAATGATGAATCAATTTTTGAAGTTGATTTTCAAGGTGGTTTAGGAAGCCAAGGGAACAGTTTTACAAGCCAATTTCATGGGGTTTTATCTCAATCGGTCACTTCTGGACAACGGAATATCCCAGAGCAAGATCTTGTTGATGCTTATGAAAATGGAGATTTACGATTTGCCGCATCTATAGAAGGAGTTACCGGAACAAGTACAGGATATACGATCAAATTTGGATCTACAAATCCTTTTACAGACGACGATGCGCCAAATAACTGGCCAGTGTTGAGGTATGCGGATGTATTATTAATGTTGGCAGAGTCTCTTGGAGAAACAAATGAAGCTTACGGATTTATAAACCAGGTAAGAACTCGCGCAGGTTTAGCACCAATAGACCAGAACACGCCTGGAACCTTTACAGACAAACTTCTGCATGAAAGAAGAGTTGAGTTGGCTTTTGAAAATCACAGATGGCCAGATTTACTTAGAATGAATAAAGCGACAACTGTATTGGCAGCTCAAGGGAAAAACGTTAACGGAAAACTCTTGTTTGCGATTCCACAAAGAGAATTAGATTTAAACTCCAATTTCACACAAAATTCAGGATATTAATTAACTAACTTTAAAGGCATCATTTAAACTTAAATGATGCCTTTTTTTATCTAAATTTAATAAATTTCAAAATGAAAAAATTAGCACTATTGCTATTTGCCTTTGTTTCTATAACATTGGTTAATGCACAAGAAAAAAAATTAAATATTATCGCTATTGGTGCTCATCCCGATGATTGTGATAGTAAATTCGGCGGTACTGCGGCCTTATTTGCTAAAATGGGGCATAACGTTAAATTTTTGGCTCTTACTAGTGGAGATGCTGGCCACCAGTCCGAGGGTGGAGGTGCATTGGGTAACAGACGAAGAGAAGAGGCTAAAGATGCAGGAAAGGCCCTTGGAATTGCAGAATACCAAACCTTAGATAATCACGATGGAGAATTACTTCCTTCTTTGGCTGTAAGACACCAGGTTATTAGAGCCATTCGAGAGTGGGATGCAGATATTGTTTTAGGGTTACGCCCAAACGACTACCATCCTGATCATAGAAATGCAGGAAAGGTTGTTGTCGATGCCTCTTATATGGTGATTGTTCCAAACGTATGTCCAGACACACCTCCATTATCAAAAAACCCATTGTTCCTATATATGGAAGATCGCTTCCAAAAGCCTTACCAACATCAGGCTGATGTTGTCATTGCAATTGATGAAACAATTGAATTAAAAATAGATGGGTTAGATGCGCATACTTCTCAAATGTATGAATGGCTTCCTTGGACAAATGGAGGAGACGCTAGTGTAGCGAAAATCCCAACATCACCAAAAGAAAGACGCGCATGGCTTGCAGAGAGAACAAAGAAAAGATCAGGAAACATCAACTCCAAGAAACAGGCCACACTTGTTAAATGGTATGGCGATAATGCTGCGAAAAAAGTAAAGTATGTTGAGTCATTTGAAGTTGCTGAGTACGGTTTTCAGCCCTCTGAAAAAGATATTAGAGAGTTTTTCCCTATGCTAAAAAACTAAATTTTCCCCTATGAAAAAAAACCTGCTTTTGGTAGGCTTAATACTTATCATTTTTTTCGTTATTTCCTTTCTAACAAATATCATAGGTCCGCTTGTACCTGATATAATTGAAAGCTTTGGATTGAGTTTAACAATGGCAGCATTTCTTCCATTTGCCTTTTTTGTCGCTTATGGAGTGATGTCAATTCCATCAGGAATTTTAATAGAACTATATGGAGAGAAAAAGGTCATGATTATGGCCTTTTTAATCTCTTCGGTGGGCGCTTTTTTATTCGCTCTTAACGCGCACTATATTTTTTATCTTGTCTCTCTATTTTTAATTGGCTCAGGGATGGCAATGCTACAAGTAGCAATAAACCCATTGCTTAGAACAATTGGAGGAGAAAAGGATTTTGCATTTAATTCTGTTTTAGGACAATTGTTTTTTGGCTTGGCTTCTTTCCTTAGTCCACTTGTGTATTCATATATAGTCATTAATTCATCAGACATAAATCAATCCAGTAGTTGGGTAACTCAATTACTATCAAAAATCACCATACCAGGTCTAGAATGGATTTCATTATACTGGATTTTTGCCATCATATCCTTATTAATGGTCTTTGTGATTATGTTTTCTAAATTCCCAGTAGTTGAACGAAAAGAGGATGAAAAAACTGGGGCGATAGACACCCATATAATGCTCCTCAAAAAGCCAATGGTATTATTGTATTTCTTTGCAGTTTTTTGTTACGTGGGGACGGAGCAAGGTATTGCCAATTGGATTTCACAATTTTTAGCTGTTTATCATGACATTGACCCTCAAGTCCAAGGCGCTAAAACGATTTCTAATTTTTGGGGAATGATGACTTTAGGGACGCTCTTAGGACTAGTTCTTTTAAAGTTTTTAGATAGTAGAAAAGTTCTTATTGTTACTTCAACCGCTTCTATTTTAGCATTATTGATGGCTCTTTTTGGAAACAGCGCACAAGCTTTAATTGCCTTTCCAATCATAGGCTTTTTTATCGCCACAATGTGGTCAATTATAATTTCATTAGCTTTAAATTCTGTTGCTGAAGCACATGGCTCTTTTTCAGGTATACTTGTTACTGGAATTGTTGGAGGAGCTGTTGTTCCATTTATTGTAGGAGGATTAGGAGATATTTTTGGCCTTAGAACAGGAATGGTTTTCTTGTTTATAACGCTTTTATTTATCCTCTCAATTGGATTTTGGTCAAAACCATTAATCAACAATGAAACTTTCCTAACCTCTTTTAAAAAGGCAAAAAGTAAATAAATCAGATGGCATATATTGGAGTAGATTTAGGTGGAACAAAAGTCCACATTGCCAAAATAGTTGATCAATCTTGTGAAAAATATATCCGATCACTTATTCCAAGTCAAGGAACTGAAGAAGAAGTCTTAGATGTTATTAAAGACGCAATTGCTAAAGTAATCGATCAAGATATAGTGGGCATTGGAATTGGTGTCCCAAGCGTAGTTGACCAGCAATTGGGAATTGTGTATGATGTACAAAATATACCCTCATGGAAAAAAGTACACTTAAAAGATATTTTGGAGGCCCATTTTAAAATCCCAGTCCACATCAATAACGATGCAAATTGTTTTTCTCTAGGCGTACTTCATTTTGGTGTAGGGAGAGACTTTGACTCATTTGTTGGCCTCAGTATTGGAACAGGCATTGCCGGAGGAATCGTCATCAATAAGAAACTATACAACGGTTTTAATACTGGCGCTGGTGAATTTGGAATGTTAGCCTATCAAGAAGATAACTATGAGCATTATTGCAGTGGTCAATTCTTTCAAAAAGTACACGGGCTCGCGGGTGAAAAAGTATTTGAAAGAGCAAAGGCAGGGGATTTGGATGCTCTTGCGATTTACACAACTTTTGGAAAACACCTTGGAAAGCTACTTAACCAAATTTTGTACACATATGATCCGGAGCTTATTGTTCTTGGAGGGTCAGTCAGTAAAGGATATTCTTTTTTTGAAAAAGGGATTCAATTAAGTTTACGAGATTTCGCCTATCAAAATTCAATTTCTAATTTAAAAATAACCATATCCAACGATCCAGATATCGCTGTTAAAGGAGCCGTTGCACTATGCTATTAACCAAATAATATAATTAAATGAGATTTATACACACCCGTTACTTACTAATTGTTTTTTTGTTTTCGTTAAGCAGTTTGACCTTTGCCTCTGACTTAATACCACTTAAAATCCACAAAAGTGTCGAAGGTGCTCCCATTACACTTGGAATTCCCTTTCCACAGGGTGAACTTTTCTCGCCAGACCACATTCGTTTATTGGATAAGAACGGAAACGAAATTCCTAGTCAAACGACAGAAGTAACCTCATGGGCTCCAGTAGATAACAGTATAAAATGGATATGGGTATTTTTCTTTTCCAATGGGGATCAAGAATATCAGCTTGAATACGGGGAAGAGGTTTCAAAGGCACCCCTAAAAGGACCAACAATAAAAATAAAAAATGCACAGCGAAAAGGGCAAACTACTATTGTTAATACCGGACCACTTCAATTCAATATCCTCAAGGGTAAAGGTGGTTTTATCGATAATGTGATGTTCGATACTGATGGAAATGGTTTTGATGAACAAGATGAAATTGCTACTTCTGTTAATGGTAGAGGTTCATTTTTAGATCTTCTGGACGCACAAGGTATTGATCCCTCTACTGCAATAGTTAATAGAACTGTACGAGAAAAAGGATCTGGCCCTTTACATTCGATTATTCGTATTGAAGGAGAATATTCCTACAGTAGAGATGACAACCGAAATTCTCCTTTCATTATCCGAGTGCATGCTTATGCAGGAAAGACCTATATCAAAGTGCTACATACAATGACCTATACAGGAGTTCCAGACATGCACGACCAATCATTGAGTGGCTATGATAATATTGCAACGGGCTATTCCAGCTCATTCAATAATAATAAGGTGACCGAAGATAAAGGATGGACCATCCCCAACGATCAGATTCATTCTATGGGTTTAAACCTAAAGTATAATCTTGAAGCAAACAAACAATTTACAACGGCATATTCACTTGGGAATTGGAGTGAAAATAAAGAGGAACAGATTTTTGTAGATTCGCTTAACGATAAAAGTAGCGCTTCTATTTTTCAAGAAGGGCCTAAGCTAACCAGAAAAAACAACAGCTCTCCAGAAGAAAGAATTGCTGGGTTTAATGCCAAAATTCGTGTGGGATCAGATTTAAAAAAACAAGTTCAACGCGCTGAAGGCTGGGCAAATATTAGCGACAGCAAGTGGGGGATTAGTCTCGGAATAAAACATTTCTTAAAAGAATATCCCAAAGAGATCGCTTTTAATGATTTAAACGAAGAGGCTATTGCTTATTTGTGGTCTCCCAAAGCACCTCCAATGAGTTTTGAACGAGCCAACACAACACCAGATCAGGGAATGATTGCCAACTTTGCTGAGGGGATTACTAAAACAAGTGAATTAGTGATTCACTTCCACAGGGCAAATGTATCAACCAATGATTTAGAGTCAACGATGGCTTATTTTTTAGATCCTCCCGTAGCCAGTGCAGATCCATCTGTATATTCACGCAGTCAAGTTTACGGTAATTTTTCACCAAGAAGTAATCGAAACGCTGCTTTTGAGCGATCGATTGACTATAAATTTCATTGGCAGAAATTTAATCAAGATTGGGAGCCGTGGTATGGTATGTTTGATTATGGAGATCAAAAAAAATATTTTCTATAAAGACGAATGGATTCGATGGCAAAACAACGAACCCGCAATAGATTTTATGTATTGGATTCAATTCATGCGAACCGGAGATCCAAACTATTACAATGCCGCCGAAGCAATGAGTCGTCACACCATGGATGTTGATAATGTTCATTGGCCAAAAGATCCAGAATATTATGGGGATACAAATGATGCCATTGATTTTTGGAAAATTGACAATGCGAATACAACCGAATCGAAGGCAACTCCCTACCTAGGAATTGGAAGAAGACACGCGTCTCAACATTGGGCAGCCCTTTTGAGTGCACATGTTTGGAATCAAGGCTGGATTGCTTCTTATTATCTTACGGGTTACCATAGAGGCTTGGAGATAGCCCGTTTAACTGCAGACTCTTTTCTAAGAAGACAATGGGGAGAACATGGACTAACGGGACGAAGATTGTATTTATCCGTATGGAATTTGGTTGAGGCTTGGGATGCAACCAAAGATCCAAAATATCATGAAGATTTAAAAGATCGTGTTCAACGAATGCTTTATTTACAAAACGGAGCAGATCAATATGATAGCTTTGTGATTGATCGTTACGGATATTCTCAGGTGTATGTATCACACGGCTTATATAAATACTACCAATTAACACAAAGTAAGGAAGTCAAACAGGGGCTTATTCGACATGCAAGAGCGGTTAGAGATAACCCGCCTTATAATCATGAATATGAGTCTTTACTCTCCACCATTCACAGTTTGTTAGTAGGGTATGAGCTTACAAAAGAGGAGAGCTTTTTGACGGTAGCCAAAATGCGCTCTGAATTGCTTCAATCTGATTCAGTTGAAAAGGACTTATATAGTTATGACACGCAAAAATCGCTAGGAGATGCCTTGTTAAAGGCTTCCAGACTTCCAGATAATGGAGTGCTTACCAAACCCAGTGGGAGATTTATTTCCAATTGGAATCCATTGCAAGGTTTACGTGTGTTTGGATGGACCCATTTTTATAGTATACCTTGGTTAGAATATTGGTTAAATGAAGAAAAGAAATAAGCGTATTTTATTTAAGAGAAACGGGCTAATTGTTCTCTTTTTGTGGACTATTTCCTTTTCGGGACAAAACGATTCTTCCCTTAAACAACAAATAGTATCTCATTCCGATGGAGTGGGACTATGGTGGGCAGGTCACAATGGTTGGATCATTAAATCTAACGGGTTGGTTATTTCTACTGATATTCTTCTAAACTATGACAAAAGAAAACAGTCTCCGCCAATAAACGAAGAAGAATTAGCCGAAATATTGGATATTTCTTTTATTACCCATGGCCATAAAGATCATTTTGCCAGAAGTATTTCTAAAACTCTACTTGAAAAATCAAGTTGTATTTTTGTAATTCCTCAGAGCTGTATCACTATCGCAAAAGAATTGAATATTCCACCAGAGCGGATCATCGTTGCTAAGCCCAGAGAACCTTTTGAAGTTTTAGGGGTAAAAGTTTCTCCACTTAGAGCCATCCATGGAAATTCAAATTTCGCGATATATTATAAAGCTAATTTAGAAGATTGTGGTTATGTTTTAGAAGTGGGAGGAAAACGATTTCTTCAACCAGGTGACAGTTTCCTTTTAGAGGATCATCTCATGGAGAAGAACATTGATGTGCTTTTCTTTTCACCTACTGAACACAATATGCACATTAAAAGCAGCCTAACTTTAATTAATAAAATAAAGCCAAAATACATTTTACCACAACATCACTCTACAGTTGTCGTCAACGAAAATACTTTTTTCTGGGCTAAAGGTTACCACCGAGAAGTGAAGAGTCAACTCTCACTCGCACTAAAAAAGCGATATTATATTTTAAAGCAGGGGGATAAAATTTTAATTAATTGAATTAGTAGGCTCTCAATCTAAAAGTAAAATCGCTTAAAGGTCTCTATTGCCTCGTATTCAGACATACCTAAAAAATTATATTCTTTTGCGATTGACCTATTCAGTTCAGAGGTTCTTAGTAAAATACTGTTATTGTCTTCTTCCAACACAAGCAATTGATCAATCTGGGATTGATGTTTGTTTATTAAAGAGATTTTATCGTTGACTTGAGATGGACTCATTGGTACGGCCATATCAATATTTTGTAGATCCCAATTCTCCAACCCACCCTTGTACATCCATACCCAGCAGTCTTTCATAAAGGGTTCTAGCTTAAGTTCATTTATAGAGGATAAAAGAATTTCCCAACAAAGGCGTTGAGTTGAATGTGGAACACCTAAATTACCTGCGGCAAAAATCTGGTGAGGCTTTATCTTTTCAATGAGTGAAGAAATCACTTGTAGGTCTTTCTTATTGGGGTTATTTTTTTTTGTGATTCTATTTTCATAAAATGGCAGACTTAAAAAATGAACGTTTTCTTTGGGTAGGTTTAGCAACCGAGCTGATTCTTGTGATTCACTTACACGAATAAAACTCTTTAATTCCCTTAAGGCGACAGAATCTGTATGGCCTTCTTTTGTGTTTAAAATCTCATTCTTTAATTTTTGAAAATTTAATTGATTGGGTTCAATTTGTAAGTACACTTCAATGTATCTCAAAGCATGTTCATTTGAAACACCTCTACTTCCAGAGGTTTGGTAGGCTATATGCACCTGATGTCCTTGCTCTATTAATCTTGAAATAGTTCCGCCCATACTGATTATATCGTCAACTGGATGCGGACTAAAAATCAAACTTCTTTTGGAAGATGGGTTTGCCCTTTCAGGACGATTTTCATCTGAATATTTTGGTTTTCCACCTGGCCAACCGGTTATTGTTTTTTGCACTTGGTTGAACATCCAAATGTTTAAATCATAGACAGATCCGTAGGTGTTAATCAAGCCAGACAAACCATTCTCAGAATAATCTCTTGGGGTAAGTTTTAATATCGATTTTCCAACTCGTTTACACAACCAAAAAACCGCTTTTTTTGTTAAAACCTCTGTCCACTCACAATCTAAAACTAACCATGGGGTATTGATTCTAGTTAAATCAGAACTTGCTTCATTGTCAAGTATGAAAGTTACATTTGGGTGTTCTTGGAGAAAGGATGCAGGAGCAACCTCACTTATTGGCCCTTCAATTGTTTTGGCAACAACACTTGCTTTGTGATTACCCCATGCGAGTAAAACAATTCTTTTGGCCTTCATTATGGTATTAATTCCCATGGTAATTGCTTTCTTAGGAACTTTTTCAACTCCATTGAAGTCTTTTGCAGCATCATTTAAAGTCAGTGGATCAAGGGTTACCAATCGTGTGACAGAATTTCTATGGGAGCCTGGTTCATTAAACCCAATATGAGCAGTTCTTCCAATCCCCAATAGTTGATAATCTAAGCCTCCTAGGGATACAATTTTATTTTCATACATTTTGCAATAATCTCTGATATCATCTGAAGTTAAATCCCCCTTTGGAATATTTATCTGATTTTCAGGAATATCAATATGATCATATAAATGAACACGCATAAAATGATGATAACTTTGCGCTTCTTTGGAAGAAATTGGATAATATTCATCTAGATTAAAAGTGACTACGTTTTTAAAACTTAAATTGTCGTTTTGATGAAGCCAAACCAATTCTTTGTATACATCAATTGGTGAGGATCCTGTGGCAAGCCCCAGTACAAATTTTCGATCCACAGTTGTTTTGATATGCTGTGCTATTTCATTGGCAACTAATTTAGAAGATTTGGTAGCCGAAGAATAGGTTAGATTGTGAATTTTCTCAAAACGGGTTTCTTGAAATTTACCAGGTGATTCATGATTTATTGTGTTTTTTTTATCCATAAAATATAACAATTGTAAAAAAATAAGACAGAAAATAGACTAAATAAATTTATACTACGGTTATTTAAAAGCCATTAAAAAATTAGACAAATTAGTGCCTTAGAATGCTATCCCAAAGCCAAAGTTCCCAATGAGAACACCGCTGGTACCAACACCTGGAATGGTAGGGAATTCTTCTGTTTGGGTTCCACTGCCTGGAAGGGTTAGACCATTTTCAGTATAAGTAAAATCTCCTGTAACGTCGATTGTATCGGGAATGTCACCAATTCCATAGCCTACTTCTAGTCGGAAATAAAAACGTCCTCCGGTCTTGATTCCCAATTTAATGTTGGTGGTGTTTATGCTCTGCGAAATGGAAGCTGTTCCATTACCCCTGTTTCCGTTATCATCAGTAAGTTCAATGTTGGTAAAAACTAAATCGGTATCTAACGAACCGAAGCCAATACCCGCATAAACGCCCTTTCCTTTGTTACCGAAATAGATATTTGATCCAAACTCAGTGTAGGTTAATTCAACCTCAACTTCGTCTGGGTTGACATTAAAACTGCTGTAATCGAAGAAAGGAGCAATGCGATTTCCCAAAAGAGGAGTAACGCCTTCTAGCGATAGTCCAGCAATATTTGGAACACCAAATTTAACACCAATGGCAATGCGTTTGATTGAAGGTAACTCTAGTGAGTCCATGGTTTCGATATCTTGTTCAATTTCTTGTGCAAAGGCAATCGTGGAACTAAGCATGAATAGTGATAAGAATAAATTTTTCATAGTATTAAATATAAAGTTTGTTATTTTGATTTATCTACAACTAAGCGGTCTTTACGATTGGCTACTTCCCATGCGGTGTAAAAGACCAAGCGAGCACGCTCCTCTAATAGATCAAATTCGATTTTCTCTACCGTATCTGTCGGTTTGTGGTAATCGGCATGGGTGCCATTAAAATAGAAAATAACAGGAATATTGTTTTTTGCAAAGTTGTAATGGTCACTTCTAAAGTAAAAACGATTTGGATCGTCTTCTGCATTATAGGTATAGTCTAATTCTATATTCGTAGTGGCTTTATTGGCTTCTTCAGAAATTTCATGTAACTCGTTACTCAAACGGTCACTCCCAATGAGGTAAATATAGTTGCGGTTATCACTTTCGCGCTTTGGGTCGGTGCGACCAACCATGTCTATGTTGAAGTCGGCTATTGTATTGGCAAGCGGATAGAGCGGATTATCGGTATAGTATTTAGAACCAAGTAGTCCTTTTTCTTCTCCAGATACGTGTAAGAATATAACCGAGCGTTGTGGCCCTTTTCCAGCTTCTGCTGCTTTTTGGAAAGCTTCAGCAATTTCCAACAAAGCTACAGAACCAGAACCATCGTCATCAGCACCATTATAAATTTGCCCATTCTTGATCCCTTCATGGTCCAAGTGAGAAGAAATCACCACATACTCATCTGGTTTTGTGCTTCCTTCAATAATAGCAACAACATTTTCAGTTGAAACAGCTTCTCCTTTTATGGTCAATTCCATACTTTGGAAATAATCGTCGGTTCCTTTTGCTGGCGCAATTCCGCGTTTTTCGTAAAATTCTTTCAAGAAGGTTACGGCTCTCTTTTGTCCTAATTTACCGGTCTCTCTTCCTTGAAAAAAGTCGGAGGCATAAACATAGAGCAATTCTTTTAAATCTTGTCGATTGATTGATTCGGCAAAAGGTTGGGCTTCTTCATATTGAGCAAAACTCAATGCAGAAGAAAAAATCAGGGCAAATATAATTAAGTGTTTCATTGTTGAATGATTAAATTAGAACAGCAGAGGGGAGTTGAGACAAAATGCCATCCCACAATTTGATACGCATTTTTAAGGCTTTTTTGGCAGCCTCAATGGATTCTTGAATTTTGATTGGATCTCCCGCACAAAGTTCTTCCATCATTTTTAGTGCCATAGGACCGTGTTCATCTCCATCTACTTCAATATGACGATCAAGATAATAAATTAGATGATGTAAAGCTACTCCTTCATTGCGAAGATTTTTTACCATCTCAATGAACATATCTGGGATCAAGTCCTCACGGCCAAAGGTGAAAACAGCCGCAATGACATGCAATTTGTTTTCTTTGATGGTGGAGAAGGTAAAGGACAAGAAATCACTAACATATTCAGGAAGTGAAGTCTTAGCGATAAGTTCCTCTACGTTGTTTTCTTGATTGAGTTGAGCTAAGAACTCTGTGATTGGTGCTGTGTTAGCACCAGCTTCTACCATGGATTGAAGGTACATTTCAAAATGACTCATGATTTCTCCGTCTTTGTTGAGGTCAGTTTCCTCTCCCCAAACAATTTCATTGATCAATCGACCTGCTGTTGGGTGAGTAGAGGGGCGCCAGGGGAGTTGTGTACAGGTCAATTCGACTTGTAGTTTTTTTACCAATGACATAAAATCCCATACGGCAAAAACATGTTGTTCCATGAATACACGAATATCATCAACGCCTTGTATTTGTTTGTACAATGGGTGTTTAATAAGTATTTTCTTGTAGGGGGCTAATTCTTTTTCAATTCCTCGCATAATCTTCTTCATTTTTTCCATTGCAAATATAGAATGAAAGGGGGATTCGAAAAAATAATTTTCTTATATTCATACTTAGATGGAGGAACTTTTTTCTTTTTTAATTGCCAGCGTACTTTTAACTCTTTCTCCTGGCCCAGATTTGCTGATGGTCATTGGGCAGAGTATTGAAAACGGTTTTCGTGCTGCACTTACCTTTATACTGGGTTTAATTACGGGACTGTGTGGACACACCATACTGTTGGTTGTTGGCTGGGCACAGTTTTTGGGTGAACAACCACAAATCATAGTATTAGTCAAGGGCATGGGGTTTGTCTACTTCAGTTATTTGGGTTGGGGAGCTATTCGTCAACATTACCGTGGTAAATTCAATGAGTCAGTAATCCTTCCGCTGCCAAAAAAGCAGTACACCCAAGGCCTTATTATGAATTTGATCAACCCAAAAGTAAGTTTGTTTTTTTGGTTGTTTTTCCCTGGATTTCTTTTCAGCAATCAGTTTCCAACAGCCTTTCAATATAGCGTATTGGGTGGCTTGTTTCTACTGCAAGCATTCTTTGTCTTTTCAATTATGGCCTATTTTTCTGCTGCATTCAGTTCGTTTTTCAACCGCTATCGAATGGGATTGATTAATGGAGTATTGTGGATTGCCTTGGGGCTCTATTTGCTTTTCGATTAAACAATGTATCTTTGACCATGGAGTCTTTCGATTTAGTGGAATGCCCCCGCGATGCCATGCAAGGGGTGAAGCAGTGGATTCCCACCCAGCAAAAGATTGTGTATGCACAAGCCTTGTTGAAAGTGGGCTTTTCCACCCTAGATATAGGGAGTTTTGTTTCCCCTAAAGCGATTCCGCAAATGCGCGATACTGCGGCAGTGTTGGATGCACTTGATCGTTCAGAAAGTAATACAAAACTATTGACGATTGTAGCCAATGTACGAGGAGCTATTGACGCTTGCGCTCATCCAGAAGTTGACTGGTTAGGCTACCCATTTTCTATTTCTGAGAATTTTCAAATGCGTAATACCCATAAAACGATTGATGAATCAAAAATTGTTTTAGAGCAAATCATCGACTTGGCGCAAAAGAGTAACAAGAAGTTAGTGGTTTATCTTTCTATGGGATTTGGTAATCCCTATGGAGATCCATGGTCTCCAACCATTGTTGCCGAATGGGTGACTTATTTGTCAGGACTAGGAATCTCCACCATCTCTCTGTCTGATACAGTTGGTTCGGCAAGCTTACCCATCATACAACAATTGTTTACAACCCTTATTCCGGCATTTCCTACTGTTGCTCTTGGAGCACATTTGCATACCCGGTATACAGAAGCAGTACCAAAAATTGAAACGGCCTATTTGGCTGGTTGCCGTCGTTTTGATACAGCTATTAAAGGTTATGGCGGTTGCCCAATGGCAAAGGATGAATTGGTTGGAAACTTGCCCACCGAGAAACTTTTGTCATTTTTTAGTACACACAAAATCCCGCATAAACTCAATCCTCTTCATTTTGAATCGGCTTTTAATCAGTGCTTAAACACCTTTATTTAAAATTAGTCTAAATAAACTTGCTTGATTAATATTTCCAATATATATTTGCATCATTATTTAAATTAAATCTAAATAAATATAACGATGAAAAACTATATTTTTATTTTCTTATTCACAGTTACTGGTTTTTTCCTTCAAGCGCAACAGTTTCAAACAGTTGTCAATACCACTGGAGACTCATTGGTTGCAGCACAACAAATTAATGGATATCAGCGAATTTTAAACAACCTAAGTGGAATACCGCAGGGAGTCACTATTGGAGGTTATGGAGAAGTTTTATACAATCAACCTACCAATTTAAACGGCGAACTAGATGTGCAACGTCTAGTGATGCTTTTTGGCTACAAGTTTGATAACCGTGTTCAGTTTGTTACTGAAATAGAGTTTGAACATGTCAAAGAGGTATACATTGAACAAGCATTTATTAATTATTCGGTTGCTAACGGGCTCAATATACGTGCGGGTTTAATGTTGGTCCCCATGGGTATCATAACAGAATTTCATGAACCCACAACCTTTAATGGGGTTGAACGCCCAAGTATGGACAAGGTAATTGTTCCCACTACGTGGAGAGAAATTGGAATTGGTGTTTCTGGAAGATTTGACGACTTAAGTCTTCGTTACCAAGCTTATTTGTTCAACGGATTTTTATCGCATGATGGAAAAGAAGGTAAGTTGAAAGGTAGTAGTGGACTTCGAGGTGGACGTCAAAAAGGTGCTGAGTCAGTAGTGGACCAATTCAATTTATCAGCAAAATTAGATTATTATGGTATTCCCAATCTTCGTTTAGGTTTGTCTGGTTATTTTGGGAGAACACAAGCAGTGGACGGACAGAATGCAATCCCTGGGAGTGACGTTGGTGTAGCAATGTTAGGGCTAGACGCTCGCTTCAAGTGGCAAAACCTTTCTGCGCGTGGACAATTTGTTCATGCGAGCCTTAGTGATACAGACGCATATAACACACTTACGGATCGCGATTTAGGTAGCGCTCTTGGGGGCTTTTATGTAGAGACTGCTTACAACCTACTTCCGCTTGCAAACCGTCAACGCTTGGATGCTTTTGTTCGCTATGAAAACTATGATACGCACAAAAATGTGGGAACATCAATTGTTAAAAACCCTGCCTTTGATCGTGAAGAATGGACACTTGGACTAAGTTACCATATGTCTATTGGTACAGTCTTTAAAGTTGATTATCAGTCAAAAAAGACCGGTTTAGCAGAATCTCAGGTTGGCCAATTTAATGTAGGAGTAGGGGTGTGGTTTTAATTTATTTAAAATTAATCTAAATAAAATTTGGTACCTAACCTCAGGTAAAATATATTTGTAAAGAATTTAATTAAATGCTTAGAACAACCAACTTAATATTCTTTTTTTTAGGATTTTTCCTCCTCTCTTTTGGTTTTCCTTTGAATGAAAATTCTTTGGCAAAACGCATCGAGAAAAAAATCAATAAAGAGATAACAGCGGTCTTTTCGGTAGCAGATTTTACCCTAGAAACTTCCTCAATACAAATAGAAAGCAATCAATTCTTATTGGCGCATTCTATTCGGGAAATTAAAGTTGAAGGACAATTAGCTGGCTATGCTTTTATGGGTACTGCTCCAAGCAAAACAGATTCTTTCGATTATTTGATTTTATTCGATCCAACCTTTACCATTAAGAAAGCAACTGTTTTGGTCTATCGTGAAGATTATGGTGGAGAAATTTCCAGCAAGCGATGGCTTTCTCAGTTTGTTAAAAAACAAACAGGAGTAAGTTTTATCTATGGCGATACCATTAGCGCAATTTCTGGTGCTACCATATCTGTTCAATCCATGACAGCCTCAGTCAACCATGTTTTTTCTTCCTTAAAAGATGTTCAATCTACCATTGGTCAATAATGGAACCTTATTTCCTATTGCGCAATTTTTCTAAACCGTTCAAAGGATTTATACTGGCTTTTCTTTTTGTACTTTCTGTAGGTTATTTTACTGGCTTGTCTTTTGTTGCACAAACCGATAGTAATTACCCTTCCGGGATTGTTGAAAATTATAATGGAAATGAGGATAGCGAAGAAGTTTTAGTAATGAAGTTCAAAAAAGGACAGCGTGAAATGCTCACCATCGTCCACACCCACGTGCTGTCTATTGGATTTATCTTTGCTCTACTTGGGCTACTTGTTTGGGGAACACAAATCTCGACCAAATGGAAGACCTTTTTAACCATTGAACCCTTTTGCTCCATTATAATTACTTTTGGAGGGATTTATTTAATTTGGCTAGAATACACCGCAATGGCTTATGTTGTAATGATTTCTGGTATTTTAATGACTCTAAGTTTTATTGCTGGGGCGGTGGTGGTGTGTTTAGATTTAATTAAATCGCCAATTGAGTCTCATTAATGGTTGAAATGTTATAAATTTGCTCGCAACTAATTCTTAAGTAGTTGCCATGAATAATACTTCCAATAAATTTCTAGAACAAGGCCTAACATACGATGATGTATTACTTGTTCCCGCCTATTCTGAAATATTACCGCGAGACGTAAAACTCAACACAAAATTTAGCCGTAACATAACTTTAAACATCCCCATTACATCTGCGGCGATGGATACCGTTACCGAAAGTCAAATGGCTATTGCTATGGCACGAGAAGGTGGAATTGGTGTTTTGCACAAGAATATGACCATTGCTGAACAAGCAGACAAGGTTCGCATGGTTAAACGCGCAGAATCTGGTATGATTCTCGATCCGGTTACCCTGACCAAAGAGGCTTCTGTTGGCGATGCCAAAGAGAATATGTCGCGCTTCAAGATTGGAGGCATTCCGATTATCGATGCAGCTGGAAAACTCAAGGGAATAGTGACCAATCGTGATTTGCGTTTTGAAAAAGATTTATTGCGTCCTATTACAGAAGTGATGACAACGAAAAATTTAATCACTGTTATGCAAGGCACTTCTCTAGCAGAGGCGGAAGATATATTGCAGAACCATAAAATTGAAAAATTACCGGTGGTTGACGACCAATATGTTTTGGTTGGACTAATCACCTTTAGAGACATTACAAACCATACCGATAAACCCATTGCAAACAAAGACTCCTATGGACGTCTTCGCGTCGCAGCAGCAGTTGGAGTTACAGGAGATGTAATCGATCGTACACGAGCGCTTGTTGAAGTAGGAGTAGATGCAGTGGTTATTGATACTGCACACGGGCACACCAAAGGAGTGGTATCTGTCCTTAAAGAAGTAAAAAAGAATTTTCCTACCCTAGATGTGGTAGTTGGTAATATTGCTACCGGAGCTGCGGCAAAATATTTGGTTGAGAATGGAGCTGATGCTGTCAAAGTAGGAATTGGACCTGGTTCGATTTGTACTACACGTATTATTGCAGGAGTTGGATACCCCCAGTTGTCAGCAGTAATTGCCGTTGCTAACGCCATTAAAGGAAGCGGTGTTCCAGTTATTGCTGACGGAGGAATACGTTACACAGGAGATATTCCAAAAGCGATAGCGGCTGGAGCTGACTGTGTTATGCTAGGATCACTCCTTGCTGGAACTAAAGAATCGCCAGGGGAAACAATTATTTATGAAGGAAGAAAATTTAAATCTTATCGTGGAATGGGTTCTGTTGAAGCCATGAAGAAAGGAAGTAAAGACCGCTATTTTCAAGATGTTGAAGACGACATAAAAAAACTAGTGCCCGAGGGAATCGTTGGGCGAGTTCCTTATAAAGGTAATTTGTATGAAAGTATTCATCAGTTTATTGGTGGGCTTCGAGCAGGAATGGGCTATTGTGGAACTTCGTCGATCGAAGAACTGAAAGAAAACGCACAATTTGTTCAAATCACTGCCGCTGGAATACGTGAGAGTCATCCGCACAACATACAAATAACAAAGGAAGCGCCAAATTACAGTCGCTAATCATAAGACTTAGCGTGCAACGAATTTAAACAACTTTACTTGCCCTTGAGTTTCTATGCGGACAATGTACATTGTTTTTGGTTCAAGGCTAAGGTTACGCTGAAAATCAAATAAATCAACTTGATTAAATGAAGCTACTTCATTGCCTATAATACTGTAGATTTTCACATGGCCAGTGCCGGTTAGACCTTTGATACTGAAGACTCCATTTTTGTAAATTATATTGACAATTGTCGAATTTACATAAACTGAATTTGTGGTGTTTATGAGGGAGGGAAGCTTGCTCCCAAACGTTGTGTTTGGGAATAAAAAAAGAGCAGTCGAGAAAAAGAGCAAAAGGCTTTGTTTCATCTTCCAATATATAGACACAATTTAGTCTTTTAATTGTTGATAAAAAAATTTTTATAAACAATTAAGTAATTGATTAGATGTGTATTATCTTTTTTATTAATAATTAGCGTGAGTATTTTGTTAATAAGACACAATAATTTTGTTTTTTTTCGTTTAAAAGTAACGATTCTAATCATCATCTTTACACTAAAGCTGCGAATCATATGAAGTTTCAGATTATTTTATGCGTTGTTCTGTTGGGTGTGTTGACAAGTTGTGATCAATGGACTAATGTTGATCAGGATGCCCTTGTTGCTCGTGTTGGAAGTCACTACTTATACCTTTCAGACATAGAACGTCAATTGCCAGTAAACATTTCTCAGAAGGATAGTATTTTACTGACTCAAAGTGCGATTAACACCTGGGCAAAAAAGCACTTGCTTTACGATCAAGCTGTTTTTAATCTAGAGCAATCATCTCAGGCAGTTTTAAACACACTGGTGGAGGACTATCGCCTCGATTTGTGGGCAAGAACATTCAAAGAGTCCTTGGTCAAGTCTGTCATTGACACCATTGTCGACCCCTCATTAATGCGTTCCTATTATGAAGAAAATCAGTTTAATTTTGCGCTTAAAGAAAACGTAATGCAAGCGCGCGTGATTGGTTTGTCAAAAACAGCCACAAACCTTGATGAAGTAAGCATTCGTTTTCAGCAAAATAAGGAAGAAGACAAACAGTACCTCGATTCGTTGCGCATTCAGTTCACTTCTTATCAGAACAGCGATTCCATTTGGTACACCAAGCGATCTTTTCTTGAGCAATTCCCTTCAATTCCTGTTTTGAGTTTTGATAATTATCTAAAAAAATCACAATTTTTCTTCATTGAAGATTCAATCGAAGTATATTTGCTGTGGGTGTCGGATTATCGACTAAGGAATGAAAACGCACCTTTTCAATTGGTGGAAAATACCATTCGAAAAATTGTTTTCAACCAATCCAAATTAGAATTCATTAAACAATTTGATCAAGAAATTTTACAAGATGCAATACAAGCCAACAAGTTTGAAATATATCCTTAATGTATGTTTATTCTTGACAACACTAGTTGTTGTCGCTCAAGGGCCAAAAGCAGATAGTCAAGGGCGTATTAAGTTAGACGGAGTTATCTCGGTGGTTGGTGATTATGTTATTTTGGATTCCGATATCGATAAAACACTAACTGACATGGAGTCGCAGGGTATTTCAACCAAAGGCGTGACACGATGTGAGTTACTGGGAAAACTGATGGAGGATAAACTCTATGCCCATCATGCCATTCAAGACAGTCTCGAAGTATCTGATGCGGAAGTTTATTCTTATGTCGACCAAAGTATTGAATATTTCACGCAACAGCTAGGAAGCCTAGAAAAGGTGTTGGAATTCTACAACAAGACCGATGAGCTTTCGTTTCGTGACGAGCTCTTTGAAATCAATAAAGCTCAGAAATTGTCACAATTAATGCAGGCAGATATTATTGATAATGTAGAAATTACGCCAGAAGAAGTACGCGAATTTTTTGAGTCAATTCCAAAAGAAGATTTACCCATTTTTGGAACTGAGTTGGAAATTGCACAAATTGTTATTGAACCTGCGGTGAAAGAAGAAGAAAGAAAGCGGATTATTGCTCAGTTGGAAGGCTTTAAAAATGATGTCGAAGAGAAGGGGTTGAGTTTTGCCTCTAAGGCAATTTTGTATTCTCAAGATCCAGGGTCACGTTCAAGTGGAGGGAAATATACCTTACACAGAAAACGCCCTAGAATGGCGAAAGAATTTAGAAACATGGCCTTTAGCCTTGAACAAGGAGAAGTTTCTGCTCCATTTAAAACAGAATTTGGCTGGCACATATTGACCGTTGATGAAATTAGAGGCCAAGAAATTGACGTTCGCCATATTTTACTTATGCCAGAAGTCGATAATGAAACGTTGACGAAAAGCAAGGCCATATTGGATTCTATTCGTGTGCGAATCATGGATGAAGAAATGACCTTTGAGAGTGCCGCATATAATTTTTCTTTTGAAAAAGAAACCCGAAATAACGGTGGTAAAATTGTTAATCCGGTCACGGGCGACACACGTTTTGAGTTGACGAAAATGGATCCCGAATTATACAATCAAGTGAAGAATCTCGAGAAGGGTCAAATTTCACTTCCCTTATTGGAAGAAGACCGTGGAGGAGCAAAGAAATACAAGATACTCAAAGTGGTGAACCGCTATGACGAGCACGAAGCCGATTACTCCAAAGATTATACTAAAATTAAAGATTTAGCATTGCGAGACAAACAAGTCCGTACCGTTAAAAAGTGGATTAAAAATAAGATAGAAGACACCTTTGTTAGCGTAAACAAATCTTTCCGTGATTGTACATTTTCCAACAATTGGACCAAGCAAGAATAGTTTATCTACTTAAAATATTTTAAAGGAACCCAAAGCATTCCAAAACATTCTCCACCATTTTTGTGGATATTTTTGTGGTGCATTTTGTGAGCACGTCGTAAGCCTTTTGCATACTTACTGGTTGAATTCCGAAATATTTTAAAGCGCTGATGAATGAATATATCATGCACAATAAAGTAAGTCATGCCGTAGGTAAAGATACCTGCCGCAATTGGGAAGCCAGCCCAAAAACCAAATTCTCCCCACAAGACCATTAATGCCATGCTAACCGCAGCATAGAAGATGAAAAATAAATCATTTCGCTCGAACCAAGAGTCGTGGTCTTTTTTGTGATGATCTTTGTGCCAGATCCACAAAAATCCGTGCATGATGTATTTGTGCGAAAACCAAGCCATGTACTCCATGAATAAAAAAGTGCCAAGGTAAATTGAGATCCAATAGAAAACGTCCATAAATAAATTATAAAAGATTAAATCGGTAGTTCACATATGATCGAGCCAATACACCCATTTTCTCGTAATTAGGAACTCTAATACGGGAAGAAGTGATGTCGATAGAAGGTGTTTTTTTAAGCTTGTTTAATAGCCTTGCATAGTATTTGTAGGCAGTATACACTCCAAAACGAGCAGAATTGGGAAGCTGAAAAATACCCTCGAGGCCTTTTTTAAAGTCTTCTTCTATTTCTTTGATGATCGTTAATTTGTTCTCTTCAGAAAAATCTTTGATATTGATGTTTGGGAAATAGGAACGACTCAAACCTTCAAAATCATCCTTAAGGTCACGCAAAAAATTTACTTTTTGAAAAGCTGAACCCAAGGCCATTGCCGAGTTTTTAAGGTGTAAATAAGTTGCATTGTCACCATTGACAAACACCTTTAGACACATTAGCCCAACAACATCTGCAGAGCCATATATATAGGCTTTGTAGTCTTCGTCGGTCAAATAGGTCGTCTTAGATAAATCCCAACGCATGCTTCGCATAAAGGCATCAACCAATTCTCGGTCAATGGCATATTTATGAAAACTGTGTTGAAAAGCATTTAGAATTGGGTTTAAGCTAATTTTGTTTTCAATGGCCAAATTTAGGTCTTCTTCGAAACGGTTGAATAATTCCTCTTTTGGATAGTCGTGAAAAGAATCTACAATTTCATCAGCGAAGCGAACGAAGCCATAAATATTGTAAATGTCACTTCTGATGGAAGTATCCAACATTTTAGTGGCCAATGAGAAGGAAGTACTGTACGATTCTGTTACCCCTTTACTGCATTGAAATGATACTTCATCAAACAACTTTTTCATAACTTAAATAGCATAGTCTCTAGCACCACGGTGAATATTGGGCTAGCGGTGAATATATAATAAAGATAGGAAAAAGTTAAACAAAGACACTTACGTTAAGTTGTTCTTCAACAAAGTCTTCAATCTTGTCATAAACATTGATCCCTGGAGCAGCGAGAGTTTTGTCGATGTGCTGTACTTGTGACCCAAAAATAGACAATTGATTATCGGTATTTTCAATGAGTTCTTTGTTGAAATCATCAATGTAGTCATTGATTTCTTCTTTGTTTGGTTCCACTGTTACATAGGAAACAAAATGTAACGAAGGGCTGTAACTAAGTAATGTTTTGAGGCTTACGGTTGGAATAGATTGCCCCAAGAAGATGGTTTTGTACCCTTTGCTCAAAACGAAATAATTAAGGAAAAGAATACTTAACTCATGTATTTCATTTTCGGGTAAGTACAAAACAAAAGTCGATGCATTTATTTCAGGTATGGAGTCCCGTTGCATGACTTCTGTCTGGATATGGATTTTTTGTTTAATCAAGTTGGTGATAAAGTGTTCGTGAGAAGGAGAGATTGCCCCAGTTTGCCACAAAATACCCAAACCACTCATGAGTGGAACAAAAATATTTAAGTAAATAAAGATAAAATCATTCTTGGCCAATAATTCATCAAAAGTTGCATCGAACATGGTGATATCAAAATTCACCATTGACAGTTTAAACGCGTTAATGTAGACCTGTTCAGAATTCGATTTCAAGGCAACTTCACGCACAAGAAAGGGTATTTCTCTTTCAGGTAAATTAGCAATCTTGGAGATCTTGATTCCATGATTGTACAAGAGGGTTATGTTAAGTAATTTCCGTAAACTATCGAGGGAATACCTGCGGATGTTGGTATCTGTTCTCTCGGGCTGTAAAAGGTTGTACCTTTTCTCCCAAATTCGTATTGTATGTGCTTTAATTCCTGAGATGTTCTCAAGATTTTTTATGCTAAAGCTGTTCTTTATCCTCTTCATGTGTCTAATTTTAATTGAGAAAGCTTAAACAAAAGTACGAAAAAAAAATGAATCTAACTGTGCGCACGAGAAGACTCGAACTTCCACGGGATTTAACTCCCACTAGGCCCTCAACCTAGCGCGTCTACCAATTCCGCCACGTGCGCCTATGGGCAGTAGTGACTTGGCTGGGGCTCGAACCCAGGACCCTCTCCTTAAAAGGGAGATGCTCTACCAACTGAGCTACCAAGTCGTTTTAAAAGTGACTTGGCTGGGGCTCGAACCCAGGACCCTCTCCTTAAAAGGGAGATGCTCTACCAACTGAGCTACCAAGTCATTACTTTTTAAGGGTGCAAATATACATGCAAAAATTAATAATTCATCATCTTATTGTCTAAATTTGTTTTCGTATTTTAAAACATTTTTTTGTGCATTCAATTTTCCTTTTGGGCTACATGGGTTGCGGTAAATCTACCCTTGGAAGAAAACTTTCCCACCAACTTAATCTTCCCTTTTTTGACCTAGATCATTTTATTGAGATGGAAGAAAATTCAACTGTGGCAAAGTTGTTTTCTTCCAAAGGAGAAATTTATTTTAGACGCCTTGAGCGCAATGCTTTGGATCGATTTATTACCAGCGAGGATGCGGCAATTGTTGCCCTTGGTGGTGGAACTCCATGCTATTTTGATAATATGGAAAAATTACTTTCGTCAGAGCACAGAACACTTTATGTCAAGGCAAATATTCCAACCCTGTCTGCTCGTTTAATGCAAGAAAAACAGACACGTCCATTGATTAGTCATTTGACTACACAAGATCAGCTGAATGAATTTATTGGCAAGCATTTATTTGAACGGGCTCCTTATTACCAGCAATCTCAACTAATTGTAAGTGTAGACGGGAAGGCGATCGAAGAGATTGTAGACGAAATCACCGATCTATTAGCTTAAATAAACACCAATGTCTCCAGAAAAATGCACTTCAATGTGTTCGTTTAAGGAGGTGGAGAGTGATAGCCCTTTAAAATCGGCCTTAATGGGGTATTTTTTATGGTTTCGATTAACTAAAACAGCCGTATTGAGTTGAGCCAATGGGACATCCAAGAGATATTTAACGGCATACATCAATGTGCTTCCTGTATTGAGAACATCATCTACAACCACCACCGATTGATTGCTTAGTTCACTTAAATCATGCGATGAAGTTACATTTGACAGTGGATTCTTTTTATCAACGTTTAGTTCAACTAGATGGACAGTCAAGTTCGCTATTTGCTCTAAATGGGTTTTTATTCTTTTGGCATAGATAACGCCATTGTTTGCAATTCCGGCAAGGTAAATGGTATCGCGATCTTGGTTGTGCTCATAGATTTGATAGGCAATGCGCAGCGTGCAATGCTCAATTTTGGTGGCGTCAAAAATTAATTCGTTTATTTTTGGCATGATGATGGTTATGATAATATCAAAGGTAGAAAGATTTGTCGTTACTTAGACTAATATGATAAATTTACCTCAATAACCCCCTTATCCATGAAAAAGACCTACATAGTTGTTTTACTTTTTTTACTTCACTTACTGTATTTGGGCAAGAAAAAAATATTGCATCAAATCAATTGGCTGTTTCGGGCTACGATTTAGTCAGTTATTTCACCAATGATTCTCCGCAGAAAGGAAATCAAAAACAGGCTGTTGTTTACGATTCTGTTTTGTATTACTTTAGCTCTGAAGAAAATAAAAGTATATTTGAAAATTCACCGGAAAAGTATTTGCCACAATATGGTGGATGGTGCGCTCATGCGATGGCCAAAGACAAGAAAGTACAAATAAACCCTGAGGCTTATCTTGTTAATGAAGGAAAACTATTCCTTTTTTACAAAACCAGTTGGAACAATACTCAGCTTAAGTGGCTAAACAATCCTTCCGAATTAAAACAAAAAGCTGCCGAAAATTGGCGAAAAAAAGTAGAGCAAGAATAAATGATTCGTTTACAGCGTATCTTGAAGTATGAGTTTTGGCCCTTTTGGCTCTTTTATGTGCCGGGCTATATCAATTGGGCTCGTTTGGCTATTTTGGCGCGTTACACAACCTATTTCACGACCACTAACCCCATGATGAATAACAGCGGAGCATTCAATGTTTCTAAGTTTGACTACTTGTCCAAGCTCCCCAAAGAATGGATTCCTATGTCTGCAAAGATCAATGCTGCGATTGATTCAAAGTCCTTGATAAGCGTTTTAAACTAAAATAAATTGTTTTTTCCTTTAATTGTAAAGCCAGACCGTGGGGAGAGGGGGATGGGAGTACAGCTTGTATCGTCACTCAAGGCATTGAAGAAAATAATTCATGCCAGTCCATACGACGAACTGTTACAGCAATCATATTGCAGTTACCCAAACGAAGCGGGTATATTGTATTATCGTTACCCAAATGAAACCAGCGGTAGAATAAGCTCAATAACACCAAAGGAGTTTTCAGTGGTTACAGGATATGGTTCAAGTACTTGGGGAAAATTGATCGAAGGCAATGTTCGGCTCAAACATCGTTTAAAAACGCTTAACGAACGGCATGCTGATTGCTGGGATTGTTAATCAGGAAACGAAGAACAAAAGCTTGTTGAGCCCATTGAGCCATAATTTAGGCACCAAGTTTATGAATTGACAACACCTTGGCTAGCAGCAATTGACAGCCTACATAGATCATTGGGCAGATCAATTGCCAGGGTTTTATTACGGACGCTTCGATATCAAATACACCACATGGGAAGCTTTGTTGACAGGAAAAGAATTTAAAATAATTGAAATCAATGGAGTGAATGCAGAACCTGCACACATCTACGACCCAAACCATACCATTGCAAAAGCTTACCGTGATATTTTTTCACACATGAAAACAATTCATCAAATTAACTTGCAAAACAGATCTTTGGGTATTGCCCCAAAACGCCTTAAACCTTTTTTAACCGAACTAATTCAGACTGCAACCCAATGATTTCCCCCTCTACCATAACCACTCATTTGCATCTTTGGCAAGACATGATTGACCTTTGTTCTTCGCTTGATCAAGATCACTATACCTTTAAAAGCAAATTACTTAACGATGCTTCAATTGGAGAGCATTTACGCCACTCCTATGAATTCTATTTTTGCTTGCTAAAAGGGAGAGAGACCAGTGTTATTAATTACGAAAAACGCGAACGAGATCGACAGATAGAAACTGATTTAGCTTATACGATTGATCGAATCCTAGCATTGCAAAAACAAATGCAAAAAATCACAGAAGATGCACCCTTGCAACTCAGTTCCAAAGAAGCAAGTTCTGAGGTGATATCAACCTCTTATGAAAGAGAATTGGTTTATTGCCTTGACCATGCGATTCATCATCAAGCCCTCATAAAAATTGGTTTAGAAGAGTTGGAGTGTGTCGACTTGGTGAACGAGAATTTTGGGTTTGCATATTCTACTATTCGATACCGAATGCAGGATTAATTATTCTTCTTTGGCCGTATCTTCGTCTATATAACCATCTAAACTACGACGATCTTTTTTCGTTGGTCGACCTTCCCCTTTTTCGCGATAATAATCTTGAGAGAGCTTTTGTAAGTCTTTGCGCTCAAAGGCCTCTCGAGGAGTTGTATCCATGCGATAAATGTCGACCAATTTTGCGCCAAGTCTAGATTTAGGAATATCCATGACCATGCATTGGTAATTGATTTGATCTTTCCGGATCTCAATTTTATCTAGTGGCAAGACTTCGCGCGAAGCCTTCACCACTTGGCCATTAATTTTTATTTGCCCTTTTTTACAGGCAGTACTGGCGATATTTCGCGACTTGTAATAACGAACACACCATAGATATTGGTCGATTCTCATCTTTAAAATTGCGTTAAAGTTCTACGCTAAAGTAAAGTAAAATTGTATCTTGCACACCAAATTTTTAGCATGAAAATCGCACCATTTTCCCCCATTATTCTACTACTCATTTTTGTGCTTGCCTTCAACGCATGTAAATCAGATGATCCTCAAGATACAGTTGAGCTAAGAGATTATGCAGAGCAAGAACACACTGATGAGCAATTGTTGCGTGAATTTTTACAAACACACACATACAATTATGAAGACTTTCCTCCGGCAGAAGGAACGGTTGTAGGTATAATCATCGACAGTTTAACGGGTGATTCGGCCAATAAAACAGCTTTGATCGATTTGGTTCAGTCGACTAAAGTTCCTGTGACTAATGCAGAAGATGTGACTGTAAACCACACCTTATACCATCTTGTAGCTCGTCAAGGTGTTCACATTGAAAATAAGCCTTCTATAGTAGATTCTGTCTACCTGTCGTACACTGGAAAACTATTAGATGGGACACAGTTCGATCAGAGTATTTCACCAATTTGGTTTGATACTACCCGGGTTATTCGTGGATTCAGTTATGGATTGCAGAATTTTGCGCCAGGTCAATATGCACAAAATGAAAATGGTACCATCGATTTTTCGGGTTACGGACAAGGCTTGATTTTTATGCCTTCTGGGCTAGGATATTTTGCAGGGGCCCAAGGGCAAATCCCAGCGTACTCTCCGCTTGTATTTGAAGTGTCGGTGTATACAACCAACCAATCTGACCACGATGGTGATGGGATTTTATCCATCAACGAAGACCCTGATGGTGACGGTAATCCGTATAACGATGATACCGATCAAGATGGTATTCCAAACTTTCTAGATTCGGACGATGATGGAGATCAAATCTTAACAGCCAACGAATATGATGTGGATAAAGATGGTCAACCCGACGATGATGATAATGACGGGATTCCAAACTATTTAGACAACGAATAAACGTTTAGTCTTTTCTTGACTTTCCTTTCAATTCATAAGAAGCACTCAGAATCCATTGCTTAGCGCGCGCATCTACTTTTCCTCGAATATCAGTCCCATTGTTGCCAATAATGTCTATTTCATTGTCGGTAAATCCGCGTTCAAAACGAATCCCTAAACCGAAACGACCGAGTTGTAAGCGGGTACCCAGTTGAAGTCCAACCGTGAAATTTTCGCTCACCTCTCCAAGGTTAACAGCTGTTGCTTTTTCAGATAAAATATATTGAAAAGATGGGCCAGCAAATACACTCAATGGTCCCAAAATCTTGTAACCTAAAAGAATAGGGGCTTCAATTTTGTTTAAGGCAATTGAGCTATTATCACTAAAATCACTTCTGCTTTGACTGAATTGTAGTTCGGGACGAAGGTAAAAAAGTAATAAATCAATTTTGCTGTACACACCAACATGAAAAGCTGTTTTCGCGTCTGCTTCAAAGCTAGCTAGACTAACATCAGTTGGGCTTAAAACACCGAATGAATCATAATTCACACCTCCTTTTACCCCAAATTCAAATTGGGCAAAAAGAGGTGTAATTAAGAAAGATAAGAGTAAGCTCAGGTATAATTTTCGGGTATGCATGGTTTGGTTATTTGCGTTGGATGACTTTTTCACTAGCTTTCACAATGGCAGCTGCGTTTAGGCCATACTTATCCATCAATTGTGCCGGTGTTCCAGATTCACCAAAGGTATCTTGAGTAGCAATGAACTCCTGTGGGGTTGGTGTACTTTCTGCCAGAACACGGGCAACACTCTCTCCTAAACCACCAAGGTAGTTGTGTTCTTCAGCAGTAACAATAGCCCCCGTTTTTCCTACAGACTTAATGATAATATCCTTGTCTAAAGGTTTGATGGTGTGTATGTTAATTACTTCAGCAGAAATGCCATTGGCTTGCAATGTTTTTGCTGCTTCTAGGGCTTCCCAAACCAGGTGGCCTGTCGCAACAATGGTTACATCTGTTCCTTCTTGCAAAAGGATACCTTTTCCAATTTCAAAGTTTTGATCCGCAGGAGTGAAATTGGCCACTTTTGGACGACCAAAGCGAAGATAAACAGGTCCTTCGTAGTCAGCAATTGCTATAGTTGCTGCTTTGGTTTGGTTAAAATCACATGGATTGATAACCACCATACCAGGAAGCATTTTCATTAGACCAATGTCTTCTAGAATTTGGTGAGTAGCGCCATCTTCACCAAGGGTAACTCCAGCATGAGATGCACATATTTTTACATTTTTGCCTGAGTAAGCGATGGATTGACGAATTTGGTCGTATACACGCCCCGTGGAAAAGTTGGCGAAAGTTCCGGTGAATGGAATTTTCCCCCCGATGGTTAATCCTGCGGCAATTCCCATCATATTGGCTTCTGCGATTCCTATTTGGAAAAAACGCTCTGGGTTTTCTTCGATGAATTGATCCATTTTGAGGGAACCAATTAGGTCGGCACAAAGTGCGACAACATTTGGATTGGTTCTTCCTAGTTCTGTTAATCCTGCTCCAAAACCAGAACGGGTGTCTTGAGAACCTTGATTGATATATTCTTTCATTTGTATTGCGTTATTCGATTAATAATCCCCGAGGGTCTCAGGATTCTGTGCCAAGGCATTAGCCAATTGCTCGTCATTGGGAGCTTTTCCGTGCCAAGCATGCGTGTGCATCATAAAATCTACCCCATTCCCCATTTCTGTTTTCATAAGAATACAAATAGGTTTTCCTTGTCCAGTCATGGCTTTTGCTTTATGTAGAGTAGCGACAATGGCCTCAATGTCATTTCCTTTGTCAATAGTTAACACCTCCCATCCAAAGGCAAGGAATTTCCCTTGAATACTCCCCATGGGCAATACTTCGTCTGTAGATCCATCGATTTGTTTTCCATTTAGGTCAACTGTCGCAATTAGGTTATCTACCTTTTTTGCTGCGGCATACATAATGGCCTCCCAATTTTGTCCTTCTTGTAATTCGCCATCTCCCATTAGCGCATAAACTAATTTTGAATCATTGTTTAATTTTTTGGCTTGTGCAGCACCAAGGGCAACAGATAGTCCTTGTCCGAGTGAGCCAGAAGCAATGCGTATTCCGGGTAAGCCTTCGTGGGTGGTTGGGTGACCTTGTAAACGCGAATCAATCAAACGAAAGCTGTTCAATTCATCTACAGGAAAGTAACCTCTTCGGGCTAAAACACTGTAGAAAACAGGTGAAATATGACCGTTGGATAAAAAGAAAAGATCTTCGTTTGTACCGTTCATATCAAAGCCTTCCTTCAAATCAAGGATTTCATTGTAAAGGCTTACAAAAAATTCAGCACATCCAAGGGAACCTCCTGGGTGCCCCGAATTTACTTTGTGAACCATGCGGAGAATGTCTCTTCTAACTTGAGTGACGGTGTCCTGCATTGCGTGTGTTAATGACATATGTTTTGTTTTATACAACAAAATTAAAATTTCAACAATGTTCTACCTCCTTTTTGACTGAAACTTATCAAACATTACCAACATTTTTTTGGGCTTTCAAAAATAGAATTTGTGGGGATTTCTTGTTCTTCTGGTTTTGCAGTAGGGCGGACTTACGTATCTTTAACAACTTAAATGTTTTGATGGAATTTAAATTACACAATACCGATCCTGGAAGTAAGGCCCGCGCTGGAGAAATTACAACTGCACATGGGAAAATTCAGACCCCAATTTTCATGCCTGTGGGAACGGCTGCAACGGTTAAAGGGGTTCATCAGCGTGATTTGAAAACCGAGATTAATCCCGATATTATTTTGGGAAACACCTACCATCTTTACCTACGTCCTGGAACTGATATTTTACAACAGGCAGGTGGCTTGCACAAGTTTATGGGATGGGATCGTCCACTGTTGACAGATTCTGGAGGCTACCAAGTCTATTCGCTTTCTGCCAATAGAAAAATTAAAGAGGCTGGCGTGAAGTTTAAATCCCATATTGACGGTTCTTATCATGTATTTACTCCCGAAAATGCGATCGATATTCAACGCCAAATTGGTGCCGATATCATTATGGCATTTGATGAGTGTACACCTTACCCTTGCGATTATAAGTATGCGAAAAGATCGATGCACATGACCCACCGCTGGTTGGATCGTTGTATCGCACAAGATAAAGCAAGTCCATTTTTATATGACTATGAACAAACCTTTTTTCCCATTGTTCAAGGAAGTACCTACAAGGGTTTACGTAGACAATCGGCTGAGTTTATTGCTTCAAGAGGAGCAGAAGGAAATGCTATTGGTGGATTATCTGTTGGTGAGCCGGCCGATGAAATGTATGCAATGACTGAGGTAGTGTGTGAAATTCTACCCGAAGACAAGCCCCGTTACCTAATGGGCGTTGGTACACCCATAAATATCTTGGAAAACATTGCCCTTGGCGTAGATATGTTTGACTGTGTTCTTCCGTCCAGGAATGCTCGTAACGGAATGCTCTACACCGCACATGGATCCATAAATATTAAAAACAAAAAATGGGAAAATGACTTTTCGGTCATTGATCCTGACGGGCATACATTTGTCGATACAGAATATTCAAAAGCCTATTTGCGTCATTTGTTCTCTGTAAACGAATTACTCGGAAAGCAAATCGCTACGATTCACAACCTAGGATTTTATTTAGCATTGGTGCGTCAGGCAAGGGAGAAAATCATGGCAGGCGAATTTGCCGCATGGAAAAACAAAATGGTTCAACAAATGAACAAACGCCTCTAATGCATGTTTAAAAAGATTGATACATATATCATTAAACGCTATCTGGCAACCTTTTCTGTCATGTTGCTGCTCTTTATACCCATTGGTATCATGGTTGATGTGGCAGAAAAGATAGACAAGTTCAAAGAAAATGAAGTTCCCTTTTCCGAGATATTTTTCTACTACATTGATTTCATGTGGTATTTCGGAAATATATTATTTCCCATATTTCTCTTTCTAGCCGTCATTTGGTTTACCTCCAAATTGGCCAATAATACTGAAATAATTGCCATTCTAAGTTCAGGTATTTCTTTTTATCGTTTTCTTCGTCCTTACGTCATTTCGGCTTCCCTAATTGCCGTTTTTGCTTTTTTTGCCGGAATGTTTATTGTTCCAAAGGCCAGTGAAGGCTTCAATGCCTTTTCATACAAGTACTTGATTAAACGAAAAGACGATCGTAAAACTTCCAACCTTTTTAAACAAATCAACGAGAACGAGTTTATTTACATCAGTAGTTATAACCCAACACGTATGCGGGGTATGGATTTTAGTCTGGAACACTTTGAAAACGATTCCCTCAAGTTTAAAATAATGGCTCAGTCCATTCGATGGGTAGAAAGAGATTCCCTTTTTCGCCTGGTCAATTACAAGAAACGCGTCGTTTTGGGGGACGAAGAACGCTATTATAAGGAGAATATTTTGGACACCATTTTTGATTTTGAAGTGCAAGATTTAGCACCGCTAAATTACAAAGCTGAAACCTTGTCCATGTTTCCACTCAATGAGTTTATCAAAGAGGAAAAACGCAGCGGTTCAGTATCCATCAATCAACATTTATTGGTACGTCACAAAAGGTATAGTCTACCTGTTTCTGCTTTTGTATTAACCATTATTGCAGTGGCTGTTTCTTCTTTTAAACGAAGAGGAGGAATGGGTGTCAATCTTGCCTTTGGAATTTTACTGGGGTTTATTTTTATTTTTTTCGATAAGATCTTTAGTGTTTTGGTAGCCAAATCTAACTTTCCTCCTGCGTTAGCTGCCTGGCTTCCAATTCTCATTTTTGGTCTTTTGGCCTACGGACTCCTGAACTATGCAAAACGATAATACCAAGAGTTTAGTTCACCTTCATTTTCTAATTTTTCTTTGGGGATTCACCTCCATTTTAGGCGCATTAATCGACTTGGATTCCATGCCCATTGTTTGGTATCGAATGACCATTGCATCGGCTTTAATAGCCGTTTACTTTCTTCTTTTTTCGCCTAAATCCTTTCAACTGCACAAAGGTGCTTTGAAATATTATATGCTTGGGGGTTTGCTCATTTCGGTGCATTGGGTAATGTTTTTTTACGCCATAAAAATTTCATCCATCTCACTCACCTTATCGATTTTGTCTTCCGCCTCTTTGATGACCTCTATCCTGGAGCCCCTAATCTATAAACGTCCTTTTCGTTTGTATGAAATCTTTTTTGGCTTGTTTGTTATTTTTGGCCTTTACCTCATTTTTGGTGTGCAAAAAGAAAACCTAGAAGGGATAGTAGTGGCCCTAATCTGTACCCTTCTTTCGGTGCTTTTCTCCCTATTAAATGGGAAGTTGATCCAGCATTATCCGGCCAATAACATTTCCTTTTATCAATTGTTAACCGGAGCAATAGTGATCTCTTTTGCAATTTTGTTTAATGTAGAAAACCCCGCTTCTCTTATTCAGTTGTCTTGGAACGATTGGTTGTGGCTTTTTCTGTTATCATCGGTTTTCACTGCCTACGCGACCATTGGATCTGTTGTTATCTTAAAACATGTTACTCCTTTTACCATGATGCTATCACTCAATTTGGAGCCCGTATACGGGATTCTATTTTCCCTCTGGATTTTTGGAGAGCAGGAATTGATGAGTACTCAATTTTATATTGGTGTTTTGATCATTTTAGGAGGAGTTGTTGGGAATGGAATTTATAAACGACAATTGAAAAAAAATAGCCCTCCTTAATAAAAATTTTTACCTTTGTTTGATACACTGAAACCAATGGAATATTTAGATTTCGAATTACCAATTAAAGAGATTACCGACCAATTGACTAAATGTAAGTTAATTGGAGATAAAAACGAGATTGACGTAACGGATACCTGCGAGCAGTTGGAGCAGAAATTAATTTCGACCAAAGAAGAAATCTATGGAAATTTGTCGCCTTGGCAACGTGTTCAGTTATCACGTCATCCCTCAAGACCCTATACTTTAGACTACATCAATGCCATTTGTGGAGACACATTTTTGGAGTTACACGGTGACCGAAATGTGCGTGATGACAAGGCCATGATTGGCGGGTTGGGCAAGATAAAGGATCAATCGTTTATGTTTATTGGTACTCAAAAAGGATACAATACCGCTACACGTAAGTACCGTAACTTCGGAATGGCTAACCCAGAAGGCTACAGGAAAGCATTGCGCTTAATGAAATCTGCAGAGAAATTTGGTCTGCCCATTGTCTCTTTTGTAGATACACCCGGAGCCTATCCTGGTTTAGAAGCAGAAGAACGTGGACAAGGTGAAGCCATTGCCCGAAATATTTTCGAAATGCTTTCTGTCAAAGTTCCTGTAATCGTTGTAATTATTGGTGAAGGTGCCTCTGGTGGTGCCCTAGGGATTGGTGTTGGAGACCGTATTTTTATGATGGAGAATACGTGGTATTCTGTCATCTCACCAGAATCATGTTCTTCTATTTTATGGAGAAGTTGGCAATACAAAGAGCAAGCAGCAGACGCATTGAAGCTTACCGCCAATGACATGAAAAAAGCCAAACTCATTGATAGAATAATAAAGGAACCTCCTGGAGGAGCGCATTACGATCGTGAAGAAGCATTTGCTTCTGTGCAAGCCGAAATATTGAAAACATTCAAAGTCCTCGATAAACTTTCTCCAGAAGAACTTATTGACCAACGCCGTCAAAAATTTGATGAGATGGGCGTCTTCAATGGCTAAAAGGCTTTTCAGCTTTATTAACAATTATTCTGACTTATAAACACCCATTTGTTTACTCTTAACGGATACTTCATCCTGTGAAAATAACTAAGCACACCAACAATTAGGCTACTTTTAACCAATGGAAGAACGGAAACCAATCATTGCTCCTGCAGTTGGAAAAACTGGAGTAGTAAATTTAGAAAAAGGTAGAATACCCCCACAAGCTGTCGATTTAGAAGAGGCAGTTTTGGGCGCAATGTTGATCGACAAAAAAGGAGTCGATGAAGTGATTGATATTCTTCAAATAGAAGCTTTTTACAAAGAATCGCATCAGCATATTTTTGAAGCCATCCATCACCTTTTCGAAACTTCCGAACCAATCGATTTGCTCACCGTTTCCGCTCAACTCAGAAAAATAGGTACCTTAGAGAAAGTGGGAGGTGATTTCTATTTGGTACAATTGTCCAAGCGTGTTTCTACTTCTGCCCATATTGAATTTCATGCCCGTATTATCTTACAGAAGTTCATTCAGCGTTCTTTAATTAAGATTTCAAACGAAATCATTGAAAGCTCATTCAAAGACTCTATCGATGTTTTTGATTTATTGGACGAGGCAGAATCCAAGCTCTATGATGTTACCCAAGGAAACATCAAGAAATCGTCTGAGTCTGCACAAAACTTAGTTATTCAAGCCAAGAAGCGCATCGAAAACATTGCCAAGAAAGAAGGTTTGAGTGGAATAGCCACCGGCTTTGAAAAACTCGATGCACTAACCTCTGGATGGCAACCCAGTGACCTGATCATTGTTGCCGCTCGTCCGGGTATGGGTAAAACTGCATTAACCCTTTCCATGGCACGAAACATAGCTGTGATGAAGAAAACACCTGTTGCCTTCTTTTCTTTAGAGATGTCTTCGGTACAGTTGATCACACGTTTGATTTCTGCTGAAACAGGCTTGTCTTCCGAAAAGCTGCGTACCGGGAAATTAGAAAGCCACGAATGGGAACAACTCAATGTTAAAGTGAGCGACCTCGAAAAAGCTCCCTTGTTTATCGATGATACACCTTCGTTGTCTATTTTCGATCTACGGGCAAAGGCACGTCGTTTATCTTCACAACACGGAATCAAGCTAATCATTGTGGATTACCTTCAATTGATGACAGCAGGATCTAACAATAAAATGGGGAATCGTGAACAAGAAATTTCAACTATTTCACGTAATCTTAAGGCCTTAGCAAAGGAACTCGATGTTCCAGTGATTGCCCTTTCACAGCTTTCTCGTGCGGTAGAGACTAGGGGAGGGAATAAGCGGCCTATCCTTTCTGACCTAAGAGAATCTGGAGCAATTGAGCAAGATGCCGATATTGTATCCTTTATCTACCGTCCCGAATATTATGGAATTGATGAATGGGACGATGAAGAGCGTACCTCTTCGGTAGGACAAGCCGAATTTATTGTCGCCAAACACCGTAATGGTGGATTAGATAATATTCGTTTAAAATTCATTGGACATTTAGGAAAATTCGACAACTTAGAATCGTTTGATACCCCTTACGAATTCCCCTCTAAAATGAATGAGCCTAGCATTTCTCCAGAGCAATTCCCTTCTGCTGGTGATGCCTTTGGTACTTCTTTTAATGAGGAGGACAACGATGTCCCATTCTAGAAAGCAAAAAATTTAAACAAAAAAAAATCAGCCAAGTGGCTGATTTTTTTTGAGTACAATAATGAGTTGTTTTATTTGATTTTATCAACGATTGCTTTAAACGCATCTGGGTGATTCATCGCTAAGTCTGCAAGGACTTTACGGTTCAATTCGATATCGTTTGCTTTTACTTTTCCCATGAACTGGCTATACGACAATCCGTGTAGGCGAGAAGCTGCGTTAATACGTGTAATCCATAAAGAACGGAAATTACGTTTTTTGGTTTTGCGGTCACGGTAGGCATAAAGCATTGCTTTATCTACGGCGTTTTTCGCTACGGTCCATACGTTTTTACGACGTCCAAAATATCCTTTGGCTTGTTTAAAAACTTTTTTTCTGCGTGCTCTTGAAGCAACTGAGTTTACTGATCTTGGCATGTTTTTTCTTTTTTTGTTACGAGGCGGTTGTTAAACACTTTAAAGGCCTGCAACAGGGTTGATGATTAATTAAACCGGAACAAGGCTTATTTTAAGCGCAATTGTTCTTTGATGTTGGCGGCATCACTTTCGTGAACCAATCCTGTGTGGGTCAATTTAAGCTTACGCTTCTTTGACTTTTTGGTCAGGATGTGACTCTTAAAAGCATGCTTTCTTTTGATTTTACCTGTACCTGTAAGCTTAAAGCGCTTTTTGGCAGAGGATTTTGTTTTCATTTTTGGCATTGCAAAGGTGTTTATTTATTGTACTCGGTTATTTTTTCTTTGGGCTAATGAACATGGTCATGCGTTTCCCTTCCAATTTTGGAAGCTGTTCCACTTTACCAAGATCTTCTAAATCTTGCGCTAAACGAAGCAACAAAATTTGGCCTTGTTCTTTAAACACAATCGAACGTCCTTTAAAGAAAACAAAGGCTTTTAGCTTTGCACCTTCTTTCAAGAACTTTTCTGCGTGTTTCTTTTTAAAGTCATAATCATGTTCATCGGTTTGTGGACCAAAACGAATCTCTTTGATGATAACTTTTGTGGCTTTTGACTTCAACGCTTTTTCTCGTTTACGTTGTTCGTACAAAAACTTCTTGTATTCTAAAATTTTACAAACGGGGGGAGTAGCATTGGGAGAAATCTCTACCAAGTCCAATTCCAACTCATCTGCTAGCGCTAACGCTTTCTTAATTTGATATAAACCGATTTCAACATTATCACCCACCAAGCGAACTTCTTGTACAGTGATTTTTTCATTGATCTTGTGTGGATCCTGTTTGATTACTCGGCCTGGACGGTTCGTCCTTCTTCTACGTATTGCTATGGTACTTTCCTTTAAAGGTTAAATTTCAAATTTTGAACTACTCGCGTTAATTTGGGCCTGTATCTTTTCTACAAAGGTTTCAAGCGTCAAAGAACCCGTATCTCCGTCCACTCTATTTCGTACAGAAACAGTGTTTTCAGTTGCTTCTTTCTCTCCAACAATGAGCATATATGGGAATTTGCTCAGCTGTGCGTCGCGAATTTTCTTCCCAATGGTCTCATTTCGGTTATCGATGAGAGCGCGAATTTCGTTATTTTTCAGTTGATTTGAAACTTTTTCAGCGTATTTTTCATACTTCTCGCTCACAGATAGAATAATCACCTGTTCTGGGGTCAACCAAAGCGGGAAATTTCCATCGGTATGTTCAAGTAAAATAGCGACAAATCGCTCTAAACTTCCAAAGGGAGCACGGTGAATCATAACCGGGCGATGCAACTCATTGTCACTTCCTTTATAGGTCAGTTCAAAGCGCTCAGGTAAGTTGTAGTCTACCTGTATGGTTCCTAATTGCCATTTACGGCCTAAGGCGTCTTTTACCATGAAATCGAGCTTTGGACCGTAGAAGGCAGCTTCCCCATATTCTACCACATAATTCAACTCTTTTTCTTTGGCTGCATTGAGAATGGCTTGTTCGGCCAAATCCCAGTTTTCATCACTACCAATATATTTTTCGGGTTTTTCTGGATCACGCAAGGAAACTTGTGCCGTGAAGTCCTCGAAACCTAGCGAACTGAAAACATAAAGGACCAAGTCGATCACTTTTTTGAATTCTTCGTCCAATTGATTGGGCATACAGAAAATATGCGCATCGTCTTGCGTAAACCCACGCACACGGGTCAGACCGTGGAGTTCTCCACTTTGTTCATAACGGTATACTGTTCCAAACTCTGCATAGCGTTTGGGTAAATCTTTATAGCTCCATTGGCGGGCATTGTAAATCTCGCAGTGGTGTGGGCAATTCATCGGTTTCAACAAAAAGGTTTCGCCTTCTGCCGGTGTTTCGATGGGTTGGAAACTATCGGCGCCATATTTTTCGTAATGACCCGAGGTCATGTACAATTCTTTGTTTCCAATGTGGGGAGAAATCACTTGCTCATAGCCCGCTTTTTTCTGTGCTGCTTTGAGGAAGTTCTCCAAACGTTCGCGCAAGGCTGCGCCTTTGGGTAACCACAAAGGGAGACCTTGTCCAACTTTTTTGGAAAAGGTAAACAAGTCCAATTCTTTCCCTAGTTTTCGGTGATCGCGTTTTTTGGCCTCTTCGAGAAGGGCCAAGTATTCGGTCAATTCTTTTTGTTTGGGGAAGGAAATACCATAAATCCGTGTTAGCTGTGGTTTGGTTTCATCTCCGCGCCAGTAGGCACCCGCAACAGACAATAGTTTAATTGCTTTCACAAAGCCGGTGTGTGGAATGTGTCCACCACGACAGAGATCCGTAAAATCGGCATGATCGCAAAAGCTAATGGTGCCGTCTTCTAGGTTTTCAATTAACTCGACCTTAAACGGATTGTTTTCTGCTTTGTAAAACGCCAAGGCATCTGCCTTACTCGACGAGCGCATGCTAAAGGCAAACTTTTCGCGTGCAAAGGTCAGAAACTGTTTTTCTAAAGCGGGTAAATCTTTTTCTGAAAAACTGTCTCCACCAAAATCTACATCATAATAGAATCCGTTTTCGATGGCCGGTCCAATGGTTAATTTTGCGGTAGGATACAAGGCCAAAAGACTTTGCGCCAGTATGTGTGCAGAGGAGTGCCAAAAGGCAGTTTTCCCCTCATCGTCATTCCAAGTAAACAAACGTAGATCACCATCGGCTTCAATGCGCGTGATGGCTTCTACGGTTTCCCCGTTGAATTTTGCCGACAAGACATTGCGGGCGAGACCTTCGCTAATGTCCGTAGCGATATCAAGTACCGTTAATGGATTTTTGTATTGACGGACAGAGCCGTCGGGTAGTGTGATTGCAATCATGTGTGAATCAATAATGCGCAAAGATAATGGGAATCAACAAGGCAGCCAATACAGAAGGGCAATTATCCTTTTCTTTTTTTCCCCAACAGCGAAGTGACCAAGCGACCAATTCCCCAAAAGCCTAAGCCAATGGCAGCAATAAAGAACAGTAGACCCACAATTAGAACAGGCCAATAGAAGGGGTGTCCTTCGTTTTTAAATGCCTGCATCACAATGACTGGCCCAATAAAACTACAGACGATGGCGTACATAACGCGTTGAAGTCCTTGTTGTAAAGCGATTTTATCCATGGGTATAGTGTTCAATTGCAGCACGAATGCTTTGGTGTTTTTCCAATAAGGCTGTTGCTTTGGCTAAGTTTACCCCCACTTTTTCTTGAATTATGGCCAGGGCACGCTGGTGTAATTTTGCATTGCTCAGCTGCAAATCCACCATTTTATTACCGTGAATATGCCCCAGGCGAATCATGGTAGCGGTGGTAATCATGTTGAGGATCATTTTTTGGGCAGTGCCCGCTTTCATACGCGAGCTTCCCGTCACAAATTCGGGACCTACAACTACCGCAATGGGGTAGTTGGCCACCTTGGTTAAAGGAGCATTTGGATTACAGCAAATGCAGCCGGTGGGGATTCCTTGTTCTTGACAGGCTATTAGGGCATGCACGACATAGGGCGTGGTGCCCGACGCAGCAATTCCCACCACAATGTCCTTCTTGTTTATATTGTATTCCTCAAGGTCTTTCCAGCCTTGGGTGGTGGAATCTTCCGCATTTTCAACGGCTTTGTATACGGCTGTTTTACCGCCTGCAATGAGGCCAATAACGGTGTTGGGATCGGTGCCAAAGGTGGGTGGACATTCCGAGGCGTCTAAAATTCCCAAACGTCCGCTAGTACCAGCACCCATATAAAACAATCGCCCCCCTGCTCGCAATTGTGTTTCTACCGCAACAATCAATGCCTCGATTTGAGGGAGCATCTCCCCAATGGCTTGGGTGACCTTTTGGTCTTCAGTATGTATGCCCGCTACCAAATCCTTCACCGAATAGGTTTCTAGGTCGGTGTAAAACGAATCTTGTTCGGTTATTCTTTTAAATTCCATTATCCCAAAGATAGATTAAAATTAAAAATTAAAAATTAGGAATTAGGAATTAGGAATTAGGAATGGGGAATGGGGAATGGGGAAAGAAGAATTAGGACAGGAGTATCTACCAAAGGTGGAGACAACTGGCTGAGGGTATCGGGGTAGTGGGATAGTCTCTAGCATTACTCAAACCGGTGTGCATGCCAGCAGAGAAAAAATAAAGGGCAAAAAAAACGCTCCCGAAGGAGCGTTTAAGTATTAAGCTAACTTGGCGTCGAGATTCTCTTTTAACGCAGACAAGAATTGCTGTGTGGTGAGGTAATGCTCTTTGGATAAGTTTTCTTTATGAATAAGGATAGCCAAATCTTTGGTCATTTTTCCGCTTTCAACGGTTTCAACACAAACGGTTTCTAGGGCTAAACAAAAATTGATCAAGGCTTGGTTGTCGTCCAACTTCCCACGGTGTTGTAGTCCGCGTGTCCATGCAAAGATAGAAGCAATAGGGTTGGTCGAAGTATCTTTTCCTTGTTGGTGCTGACGGAAGTGACGGGTCACTGTACCATGGGCAGCTTCTGCTTCCATGGTTTTTCCATCAGGTGTAACCAGGGTAGAGGTCATTAGTCCTAAAGAACCAAATCCTTGGGCAACGGTGTCAGACTGAACGTCTCCGTCATAATTTTTACATGCCCAAACAAAGCCTCCGCTCCATTTCATTGCTGCGGCTACCATGTCATCGATCAAACGGTGCTCATAAGTAATGCCTGCTGCAGCGAATTTTTCGGTGAACTCATTTTCAAAGACCTCTTGGAAAATTTCCTTAAAACGTCCGTCATAGGCTTTCATGATCGTATTCTTGGTCGACAAGTACAATGGCCATCCTTTTTTCAAGGCTTGGTTCATACATGAACGCGCAAAACCGTAGATCGAAGAATCGATATTGTACATACACATGGCGACTCCGTTTTCTTCGAAGTTATATACTTCCCATGTTTTTACAGGACTTCCGTCTTCTGGCGTAAAGCTCATGGTGAGTTTTCCTTTTCCAGTGGTTACAGTATCTGCTGCTTTGTACTGATCGCCGAAAGCATGACGTCCAATACAGATCGGTTTAGTCCAACCTTGGACGTAACGCGGTACATTGCTCATAATGATAGGCTCGCGGAATACAGTTCCACCAACAATATTACGGATGGTTCCGTTGGGCGAACGCCACATATTCGATAGCTTAAATTCGGTTACACGATCTTCATCGGGTGTAATGGTGGCACATTTGATTCCTACATTGTGCTTTTTAATCGCATTGGCTGCGCGAACAGTGATCTCATCATTGGTTGCATCACGAGAAGTCACCGATAAATCGTAGTATTCTATGTCAAGATCGAGATAAGGGAGGATCAATTGTTCTTTGATGAAGGACCAGATGATGCGTGTCATTTCATCTCCATCCATTTCAACCACAGGGTTTTGTACTTTTATTTTTGCCATTGTGTTTAATTAAGGGTTACAAAAAAGGCCGCAATAGCGACCTTTTAAAATATTGATTAACGTTGATGCTCTTTGATACGAGCTTTCTTACCACGTAGTTCTCTAAAGTAGTAAATACGTGCACGACGTACTCGTCCGCGTTTGTTGATTTCGATTTTTTGTAATGCAGGAAGGTTGATTGGGAAGATACGCTCTACACCAACAGTTCCAGACATTTTACGAATGGTAAAGGTCTTGGCCAAGCCTTGTCCTTTGATTTGGATAACTACCCCGCGATAAAACTGCGTACGTACTTTTTCTCCTTCGCGGATTTCATAGTAAATAGTAATGGTGTCACCCGCTGAAAATTCAGGAAATTCTTTCTTTTCGATGAATTGATCCTGTACATAATTAATTAAAGATTCCATGTTTATCTTTTATTGTTTACTACATGCAACATACACGAATCTCGTCAGAGGTTAAATGCGATGGCAAAAATACGATTAATTTTATTTTCTGCAAGCCCTAATGACTTTAATTTAATTTGTCATTTGCAGGCTAACGATCGGGACCAAAGCGGGTTAAAACAACATCCATCTACAGGGAGAGGGTCCACAGTGACTGAAGTAATCTCCTCAATCTCCCACTAGCGCGCGTTTGTAACGCGTGCTGTTTTTTTCAAAGTAGTTCGCATTAATCCCCTCAGTCTTCCAACAAGTCAGGACGTAAAAGCTGGGTGCGTTCTAGGGCTTGGTCTTCGCGCCATTGCTCTACTGCAGGGGTATTTCCTGAGGTGAGGATTTCAGGGACAGTCCAGCCTTTGTACTCTGCCGGTCGGGTATAGATGGGGGGAGCCAAGAGTTGGTCTTGGAAACTATCACTTAATGCAGAAGATTCATCGCCCAGTACACCCGGAATTAAACGGATGATGCTATCGCAAAAAACAGCAGCGGCCAATTCTCCACCAGATAAAACAAAATCGCCAATGGAGATTTCTCGTGTAATAAAATGATCGCGTACCCGTTGATCCACTCCTTTGTAATGCCCACAGAGAAGAATGATGTTTTCATACAAGGAACATTGGTTGGCAATGGGTTGATTTAGGGTTTCTCCATCGGGCGTCATATAGATAACTTCATCATATTCCCGTTGGGCTTTTAGTTTACTGATGCATTTGTCGATGGGTTCAATCATCATGACCATCCCGGCACCTCCACCATAGGGGTAGTCATCGACTTGCTTGTATTTATTCAAGCTGAATTCGCGGAGGTCGTGGAAGTGAATTTCCGCTTTCCCACCATCAATAGCGCGTTTGACGATCGAAGCTTCAAAGGGACTTCGTAATAATTCAGGAAACAAGGTAATGATGTCAATACGCATAGGAATCGCTTTCTGCAAAATTGCGGAATCCTTTCCCAAAAAAAAAGCTTTCCCGAAGGAAAGCTTAATTTATCTTATAGACGGAGACGAATTTTCTCTCCTGATGGATTGATGTAGGTGATCCAATCGATCTCTCGCGGGTTAAAATCACTCAGGTCTTCTACCGAATAGATGCGTTCACCATTGATGTCTAAAATCAGGGATCCGGTTTCAATCTGCCCATTGAAATAGGGGCCAGCATCTTCAACCAAAACCCCTTTGTCAATACCAAAGGCTTTCTTATCCTCCTTAGCGAGGTTTTTTAAACTCATGCGAAGAAATGGAACACTTTGGTTTTTCTCTAAGGTAACGGTCAGACGTTTTTCTTTCCCATCTCGTTTTAAGAGGACTTCGACAGCATCGCCAGGGCGTTTACTTTCTAAGTAACCCGTCAAATCAGAGAATTGTTTGATTTTGACTTGATCTACTTTTAGTAAAACATCTCCTTCTTGAATCCCTGCTCTTGCTGCACCCATACCTTCAATGGTTTGAGCAATATAAAAGCCCTCGTTTTCGGTCAGCTCTAATTGTGGGAATTGATCTTTGTACTCAGGCGAAATAGCTGCTCCACGAACTCCTAATAAACCTTTTTGTGTACTCCCATATTCCACTAAGTCTTCAAAAACCTTGCGGGCTATGTTGCTGGGAATGGCAAAAGAATAGCCTTCAAATCCACCCGACATGGAGGTGATGGCGGTATTGATACCAATCAATTCTCCCGCCGTATTGACCAAGGCGCCTCCGCTGTTTCCAGGATTGACCGCTGCATCTGTTTGAAGGAAAGACTGATTCATATCATCGCGGGCATTTAAGTCACGTGCTTTTGCACTAATAATTCCTGCAGTTACTGTAGAATTTAGGTTAAACGGATTCCCAATGGCCAAGACCCATTCGCCAATTTGCATTGTTGTAGAATTACCGAAGTACAAATAGGGTAGACTTTCTTCGGTATCTATTTTAAGTACTGCTATATCGGTGTAGGGGTCTGTTCCTACTAAATTTGCTGTGTAACGTACATTGTTGTTGGTGGTAACTTCAATCTTAGTGGCGCCCTCGATTACGTGGTTGTTGGTGATGATATATCCGTCTGGGGAAACAATGACCCCAGAACCGGTTCCTATCCGATTTGGTGTACTTCGTTGGCCGTAAAAATAACTAAGGGGAGAGAAGCTGTCGTTACTCGTTGTGGTATTTTTAACATGTACGACGGCATCAATACTTTTTCCGGCTGCCTCAACAAAATTCGATGGAGCAGAGGATGTTCCACCAAGATTGTAAGCATAAGAAGCTCTGTGTACTGGTGGGGGTGTTTCTTTTGAATCAACTGGAGGGGTGGTTGTGAAGAAAAAAACAAGCTGCACTGTGATAAAGGAACTTACAAGTGCAATACCGATCATTTGTAATGTAGTTTTCATAGTAGTAATATTTTACTTCAAAAATAAGAAAAGCTCCCCCTTAGATGAAAAGCCTTTAACATGTCTTTAACAGACAATAAATCCTTAAAATATTACGTAGCTTTGTGGTCTATGCAATTTAATTTTCATAAATACCAAGGAACAGGAAATGACTTTGTCATGATAGATGATCGTGCTGGGGTCTTTCTTGCCAATGATCACAACCTTATTGAACGCTGTTGCGACCGTCGTTTCGGGATTGGCGCAGATGGGCTAATCTTGGTGCAAGAAAGTAGCACCGCAGATTTCAAAATGGTCTATTTCAATGCCGATGGAAGAGAGAGTACCCTTTGTGGAAATGGTGCACGGTGCACGGTAGCTTTTGCCGCATCTCTAGGAATTATATCGACTAAGACGCGTTTCCAGGCAATTGACGGAGTACATACCGCTGTTTTACATGCCGATGGAAGTGTGGCTTTGCGAATGCACAATGTAAGCGAGATTCGTTGTGAAGAAGACTACACCTTTTTGGATACTGGATCTCCCCATCATGTCGAAATGGTTGAACAACTGGCACAGTTTCCGGTTAAAGAAAAAGGCCGATTGATTCGTCAGGGAGCTCCTTATTTCGAAGCGGGCTCTAATGTAAATTTTGTCGAAAAAATTAATTATACACACTTTGCGATTCGTACCTATGAACGCGGTGTGGAAGACGAAACCTTATCTTGTGGGACAGGAGCTACTGCTGTGGCCATTGCCATGCACAAGCGTGGCCTTACTCAAGCGGAACAGATGACCATCGAGGTAGAAGGGGGAAGCCTACAGGTTTCTTTTAGCGCAGTAGGCGAGCAATATACATCGATTGATTTACAAGGCCCTGCAGAGTTCGTCTTTGCAGGCAAATTTGCATGAATATTGATCAACTCCATTTGAGGTCGCTGGTTACAACCGATATTGATTTTCTTTTTGCCATAGAAAACGATCGGTCTTTGTGGCACCTCTCCAATACTGTGATTCCATATTCTCGAGACGTATTAGAAAAATATATAGCCAATGCACATCAAAATATCTTTAGCGTAAAACAGCAGCGTTTTGTGCTGACTAATACAGCACAGACGCCTTTAGGATTGGTCGATTTGTATGATTTTGATGCCATTCACAAGCGTGCAGGGGTGGGTATTGTTGTTCAAGCAAAAAGCCGTGGTAAAGGGTGGGCGAAAAAAGCATTAAATTTGGTGGAAGAAATTGCCTTTAATCAGCTGAAATTGCATCAATTGTACGCAGGTGTAGGAGAGGATAATGTAGCGAGTTTAGCTTTGTTTGAAGCGCTTGGCTATGAACGTACTGCTGTCAAAAAAGATTGGAATTTTTATCATAATCGCTACCACGATGAGGTGGTATTTCAAAAAATAAAACATGTATAAACGCAAAATTGGCTTGGCCATCCTACTGATCATTACTGCCATTGGTTTTTATTTTACCTATACATTTTACCGGGTGTTCTTTTCCCCAAATACCTCCTTTAACAATGCAACTTCCTATGTGTTTATTGCCACAGATGGTTCTGTAAACGCATTGATGGAAGACCTAGCTCCTTTGTTGGATTCGCCAGAAGATTTTCGTGTAGCCGCCCAAAAGAAAGGATATTTAGACCGCATTCGTGGCGGGAAATATGCCATAAAGAAAGGGATGAATAATAACAAAATTATCAATAATTTACGGGTAAGCTCTTTGCCAGTGAAGGTTACGTTTAATAACCAGGAGCGTTTAGCTAATTTGGTGGGTAGAATTTCAACCCAAATTGAGGCGGATAGTCTATCGCTAATCGAACAGTTTCTTGACACAGCTTTTTTAAATGAAAATGGATTTACGCCAGAGACAGCTTTGGCGATGTATTTACCGAATTCCTATCAGTTTTTTTGGAATACCTCTGCAAAAGATTTCCAGCAGCGTATGCTGAAAGAGTACAAGAGTTTTTGGACACCCAAGCGACTTGAAGCTGCAGAAGAAAAAGGATTGACACCCATCGAAGTAATCAGCTTGGCCTCGATCGTACACAAAGAATCTGTTAAAGTAGAAGAGCGTCCAGTTATCGCTCAAGTGTATTTAAATCGGTTGAGAAAGCGAATGCGTTTGCAGGCTGATCCTACCGTAATTTATGCCTTGAAAAAGGATGTAAATGACTTTGCCATGATTATTCGTAGGGTACTAAAAAAAGACTTAAAAATTAAATCGCCCTACAATACTTATCGAATAAAAGGTCTACCTCCTGGGCCCATTGGGATGCCAGATGTTTCGGCCATCGATGCAGTTCTCTTTCCAAAGCAGAACAACTACCTTTATTTTGTGGCCGATCCTACCAAACCTGGGTACCACGATTTTTCAACAAGTTTACGGGAACACAACCGAAAAGCGAAGCGCTATTACCATTGGCTGAATCAACAGCGTTTATATCGCTAGTTCTTTGTGAAAGAGGAAAATAGCGGGTCTTTTTTGAAGATCTACTTTGATTTTTTTCCACTGTTTTATGGGCGCAGATTTCACCCATTCTGTCGGTAAAGTTAAATCGCAAGCTATACTCAATTGAGTGGTGGGAGAGAGGGTTTTGATAAAATCGTTGAGGAGTTGTTCATTGCGATAAGGGGTTTCAATAAAGGCCTGAGTTTGATCGTAATCTCCTGAATGTTTTTCTAAGCGTTTAATTGCCCACGAACGTTCTTGTTTGTCGATAGGTAAATAACCATTAAAAGCAAAAGACTGTCCATTCATGCCTGAGGCCATTATGGCTAATAAAATAGACGAAGGGCCAACCAATGGCTTGATAATAAAGTTTTTAGCATGGGCGCGTTTAACCATTACTGCTCCTGGGTCTGCTATGCCAGGGCAACCTGCATCGGACAAGAGGCCCATTGAGAGCCCCTTTTCCATGGGGGCTAGATAGGTTTGTAATTCCATGGGATCGCTAAACTTATTCAATGGGAACAGGACTAGTTCGTCTTGTTTCTTTTGGGGAGCAATACGTTTAATGAAGCGTCTGGCTTCTTTCTCGTTTTCTACAATAAAATGGGTGAGGGGTTCAATGGTCTTTCGAATGGTTAAGGGCAGCACCTCCATTGGCGGATTGTCTCCCAAAGTACAGGGAATCAAATAGAGGACTGGGTTCTTTTCTGTTGCTAGGATGGGTTCCATTGATCGAGAATTTTTTTACAGGCTGTATATATTTTTTTGTACACAATTTCAAAGCCTTCTGGACCACCATAATAAGGATTTTCCACTTCTTCTGTCGTTAAGAGAAGTTTGACCTTGTTGCGTTCCAGTTCGGTTTTAGCCAGTCCAAGAACATTGTGCAGGTTTTCTTTGTCCATTAAATAAATGTAGTCGAATTCGTCAAAATCCTTTCGAGTAAATTGTCTAGCTTTTTGTTGGGAGATATCGATGTGATGTGCTTTGGCCGTTGCAATACTTCTAGGGTCTGGGGCAGCACCACTGTTGTAATTGGCTGTGCCTGCAGAGTCTACCCGTACCGATTGGTCTTTTAATAGATGGTCAAATATACCATGGGCTAGGGGGAGAACGGCAAATGTTTCCAAGGCAGACCATCAAAACATTTCCAGGTAACATAAAAACTTAAAGCGTTAGCTTCTTGTTGAGGTCATCGACATATTTGCGGAATTGTTTGTCGGTAAAGGATAGGTTATCTACCGTCTTGCAGGCGTGTAATACCGTAGCATGATCGCGTTTTCCAATTTGTGTTCCAATGCTGGCTAAAGAGGCCTTGGTGAATTTTTTGGCAAAGTACATGGCCAATTGTCGTGCCTGTACTATATGACGTTTACGCGTTTTGGATTGTAGTGTTTCCACGTCCATCTGGAAGTATTCAGAAACAACCTTCTGAATGTAGTCAATGCTGACTTCACGTTTGGTGTTCTTAACAAACTTTTCTACAATCTCTCTTGCTAACTCAAGAGTGATATCCATTTTATTGAAAGAGGATTGAGCAATTAAAGAAATGATAGCCCCTTCTAATTCTCGGACGTTACTTTTAATGTTCTTGGCAACAAACTCAATAATTTCATCCTCAATCACAACACCATCACGGTAAAGTTTGTTTTTGAGAATAGAAATTCTCGTTTCGAAATTGGGTTGCTGTAATTCGGCAGAAAGACCCCATTTGAAACGCGACAATAAACGTTGCTCAATGTCTTGCATGTCGACTGGAGATTTGTCAGAAGTTAAAATGACTTGTTTCCCGTTTTGATGTAAGTGGTTGAATATATGGAAGAAAACATCTTGTGTGCCCGATTTTCCTGAGAAAAACTGGACATCATCAATAATTAAAACATCAATGATTTGATAGAAGTGAATGAAATCGTTCCGGGTATTCTTTTTCACCGATTCAATGTATTGTTGTGTAAATTTCTCTGCGGAAATATACAATACCGTCTTGTCGGGGAATTTATCTTTTATCTGAATCCCAATGGCATGTGCTAAGTGGGTTTTCCCTAAACCAACATTTCCAAAAATCAGTAACGGATTGAAAGATGTCCCACCAGGTTTGTTCGCCACGGCAATACCAGCAGAACGCGCTAAACGGTTGGAATCTCCCTCAAGGAAGTTTTGAAAATTATAGTTGGGATTGAGTTGTGATTCTATTTGTAAGTTGCGAATTCCTGGAATAACAAACGGATTTCGCAATTGAGTGCTCATGCTGCTCAAAGGGGCATCAACTTGTTGTGATTTTACAGCAGCTTGTTGGCTACTTGGAATACTTTCGGTAAAAGGTTGCTTGTTACCGTAGGTGTTTTCCATTTTGATCACATAGACCAAACGAGCCGATTCTCCAAGCTCTTTGGTGAGTACAATCTTCAGTAATTTGACATAATGCTCTTCTAACCATTCATAAAAAAACTTACTGGGGACCTGAATACTGAGTGCGTTTTCGGAAAGCTTTAAGGGAATAATAGGCTCAAACCATGTTTTATAGGCTTGAGGCTGAATGTTGTCTTTTATAAACGCTAGACAATTATTCCAAGAAGTTTCAGCACTTTGTTGCATTAATAAAACTAAAATGGTGGTTTTTAAAGATTTTTTTTGTTTTTCAACATTACAAATATTGGAAAAAAAAAATGAAAAAAAAACAGTTTTGGTGTTGATTATAAAGTTTTTTTTACGCAAATTAAGGGTCAAGTATTTACAAGCAAAATTCCATTTTATTCGTGCAAATTCATTTTCAATCTTCCCCAATAATTGTTCGTTATGGAGAAACAGACCAAATGGGTGTTGTTCATCACAGTAATTACCTTCGTTATCTTGAGGTTGCCCGTCTTGAATGGTTAACTCAATTGGGTATATCTTATAACAAAATGGAAGAAGAAGGGGTAATGATGCCCGTAATTTCTGCTCATTTAGATTATAATCTTCCTGCTAAATTTGAGGATGCAGTTAATGTACACATTCATTTGCGTTCTGTGCCTCTGGTAAAGATGTTTTTTGATTATAAAATCACCAATCAAAAGAATGATCTTATTTGTACAGCATCAACCACTTTGGCATTTATGCAGGCCAGTAGTCGAAAACCCATTCGCTGCCCAAAGCCTTTTATGGATGTTTTTGCTGCTGTGGTTGAAAAATAACACAGCTTTCACCTTCCTTACTTTTTTTTTCGAAGCTAACTTCTGGTGCTGGGATACCTTCTTTTAGCGTAATGACGGAAGTGAAAACGCGTGCTTCATCCCAAATGGCTTGATCTATGAAGTGCTGTAAGGTTGTTCTTCCCCCTTCCACAAGGATGGATGAAATTCCTTTTTGGTACAGGAAATCTAGGGTTTTCCTTAAAAATTCCTCTGGGGAATTATTTTTCTCCAGTCCAAGCTTAGCCTTGGTGATGTGAAAGTTTTTAGCCTCTTCATCAAAAATATTCGCTGATTTGTCTATTCGATTATTTGGATCTAGGATAATCCGCACAGGATTTCTTCCTTTTACCCACCGACTGGTCAACCTAGGATTATCATCTATAACGGTTTGTGCGCCAACCAAAATACTATCTTCTTGTGTTCGCCATTGATGAACCAAAACTTGGTCTGCTTTACTACTCAAGAACACGGGTTCTTTTTTCATTCGCTTTGAAGTCAAAGGTGCGATAAATCCATCGGCACTTTCTGCCCATTTTAAAACAACATAAGGGCGTTTTTTTTGCTGAACAGTAAAAAAACGCTTGTTGAGTTCTTGGGCTTCTTTTTCCAATACTCCAACAACTACCTCAATACCAGCTTTTTTGAGCGTTTTAATACCACTTCCATTGACTTGGTCAAATGGATCTACACATCCAATAATAACTTTTTTGAGTTCATGTGTTACAATTAAATTTGAGCAAGGAGGTGTTTTTCCTGTATGATTACAAGGCTCTAGATTTACATATAGTATACTTTCTTTGAGGAGTGCTTTGTTTTTAACACTTGCAATGGAATTAACTTCTGCATGAGTTTCTCCTGCCTTGTGGTGCCAGCCCTCTCCAATAATGATGTTGTTGTGCACGATGACACTCCCAACCAGCGGATTAGGATAGGTGTTGCCCAAGCCTTTTATGGCCAGCTCGAGGCAACGTTGCATATAGATTTCATGCGGTGTATTTTCCTTTTTCAAATCCAAGGGGAAAGTGTTATTTTAGCTTAAAATTATATATCACCAAAGATATAAAGATATGGCAATCATTCGTAAGGTTCTACCAGAAGATAATGCGGCTCTTGCGGTTCTAATACGATCGGTATTGGTTGAATTAGGTGTGCCAAAAGTTGGAACAGCTTATGAAGACCCTGAGTTGGATAATATGTTTTCAACCTACAACAAAGCGCGAAATGCTTATTTTGTGCTAGAGGAAGATGGCGAAATTCTTGGTGGGGCTGGAATTGCGCCTTTAGCAGGAGAACATCCATCGATATGCGAATTACAGAAAATGTATTTTTCTCCGGCTACCCGTGGATTGGGTTTGGGAAAGCAAATGATGGACAGCTGTCTTGCTTTTGCCAAAGAGAATAATTACAGTCTATGCTATTTAGAAACACTTCCTTATATGAAGGCAGCGCAGAAACTCTACCGCAAGACCGGCTTTGACTATATTGATGGCCCTATGGGAAATACGGGACATACCTCCTGTAATGTTTGGTTAACAAAATCTCTACTATGAGGCTGATAGAACAACGTAACCTATTTCGGTCTACCCTTGAGAAACACTATGAGGTTAGCGAAATAGATGACCTTTTTAAGCGCGCCATTGTTCACTATTTCTCTTGGTCTACACTCAAAATAGGCTTAGAACCACAGTACGAATTATCGACAGAAGAAGAACGGCAATTGGATGAATTGCTTACTGAATTGACCACTGGTCGTCCTTTTCAATATTGTATTGGAACAGCCTATTTTATGGAATTGAAGCTTAAAGTTGGCCCAGGAGTTCTGATTCCTCGCCCTGAGACAGAAGAATTGATTGAATGGGTGCTTAGCGAAAATGATTACGCAGAGAGAAAAGTATGGGATATTTGTTCGGGCTCGGGCTGCATTGCTCTTGCGTTTAAAAATTCTCAACCCGAGTGGTCTATTAAAGGTTTTGATATCAGTACTGCTGCCCTTAGCATTGCGAGACAAAATGCCAATGAACTGGAATTGGATGTTTCTTTTGAGGAAGAAAATGTTTTGGAATGGAAGTCCTATGAAATGGGATGTGATCTAATTGTATCCAACCCGCCTTATGTTTTGCCTTCAGAGAAAGCAAGAATGCATGCCAATGTATTGGAGCATGAGCCAGGACTGGCGCTTTTTGTTCCTGAAGAAGATCCCTTGCTTTTTTATCGGAAAATAATCGAAATCGCATCAGCAAAGCTTGCAGCAGGCGGAGGTCTTTATTTTGAAATCAACCCCTTATTGGTTGATGAATTAATTATGCTTGGAAAAGCCAACGGGTTTCCCTTTTCGAGCATCAAAAAAGATATCTTTGGGAAAGATCGTTTTGTAAAATTTAGCCAAAAAAAATGACAGCAGTAGAGAGAATTCATCAATTACGGGAACAACTACACCGATACAATTACGCTTATTATATAGAGGATAAACATTTAATCAGCGATTTTGAATTCGATCAGTTGCTAAAAGAATTACAAGCTTTGGAGGCCCAATATCCTGAACTGTATGACCCTAACTCACCCAGTATGCGTGTTGGAGGGAGCATCATCAAGAATTTTCAAACGGTGACTCATGCCGAGCGAATGTATTCTTTGGACAACACTTATTCTCCTGAAGAGCTAGGTGATTGGCTAAAACGAATTGAAAAAATAAATGGTGCACCCATAACCTCTTTTACCTGCGAATTAAAGTTTGATGGTGCTTCCATTAACATGACCTATGTCAATGGTGAACTGCAAAAAGCAGTTACCCGTGGTGATGGCTCTCAAGGAGATGACGTAACGGCAAATGTCAAAACAATACAAAATGTTCCGCTAAAACTATCGGGTGATTTTCCTCCAGAATTTGATATTCGTGGAGAAATTATACTCCCTCTAGCTGGTTTTGAAGCTTTGAATAAAAAACGACTGGCAGCAGGAGAAGAACCTTATCGAAATCCAAGGAACACTGCTTCGGGATCACTTAAATTACAGGACAGTAGCGAAACAGCCCGTCGACCCTTGGAGTGCTTCTTTTATGCACTGTCAGGCGATCTTAATTATACAACCCATTGGGAGTCATTATCCAAAGCACGTAGTTGGGGATTTACTGTTCCCAAGAGTATGGAGCAGCTGTCTACTCTAGAGGAATTGTTGGATTATATCAATCGTTGGGGGGAACAGCGTGCCAGCCTTCCTTTTGAAATTGACGGGGTAGTTATCAAAGTGAATTCTATTGAAGAGCAAGAAACCCTTGGCTTTACGGCCAAATCGCCCCGCTGGGCCATTTCATATAAATACAAAGCAGAGCAGGTTAGTACCCGCTTAAATTCGGTCTCCTATCAAGTTGGACGAACTGGCGCCATCACACCCGTCGCCAATCTGGAGCCGGTACAACTATCGGGTACCATCGTTAAACGCGCTTCTTTGCACAACGCAGACCAAATCGAAAAACTCAACCTTCGCTTAGGTGACTATGTATATGTGGAGAAAGGGGGGGAGATTATACCAAAAATAATGGGCTTTGATCCAGCACGACGCGGAGATCTTGCCAATGTAATTCATTATATAACCAATTGCCCAGATTGTGATGCTCCATTGCAGCGTATTGAAGGAGAGGCCCAGCATTATTGTACAAATGATGCGTTTTGTCCAACTCAACTTATTGGAAAAATTCAGCATTTTGTTGGAAGGAAAGCCATGGATATAGACGGAATTGGCGCAGAAACCATTGCACTTTTGTTTCATCAAGGTTTAGTGAGAAATATTGCTGACCTGTATCGTTTGCAGAAAGAGCAATTGCTTCCACTTGAACGGATGGCAGAAAAATCGGTAGATAATTTGCTAGCTGGGATAGCTGCCTCCAAAGCACAGCCCTTTCACAAGGTTTTATTTGGCCTTGGCATCAGGCATGTAGGTGAAACAGTTGCCAAACGCTTGGCGCAGTACTTTGGGTCCATGGATCAATTGATTCAAGTCAATGCAGAGGCATTGTTGGCCGTGGATGATATTGGTGAAAAGATTGTAGAAAGTTTACAAGTCTATTTTATGTTGCCCGAAAATGTACAAATGATCGAAGATATGACGGCCTTTGGACTGTCGTTTGAAGCAGAAAAAACAATACAATCTTCTACAGTTTTTGAAGGTCAAATCATTGTTGTGTCTGGGGTTTTTGCTCAAAAATCGCGAAATGAATTAAAGCAAATGATCGAAGACAATGGCGGAAAAGTAGGGAGTTCAATTTCTTCCAAAACCACATTTGTCCTTGCGGGAGAATCAATGGGGCCAAGTAAAAAAGATAAAGCCAATCAATTGGGAATTCCAATGATTAGCGAAACTGCTTTTTATGAAATGTTATAATCATAACATTTACAAGATAAATAAAACTATTTTCTTTAGGTATTTCATAACATCAAAGGGTTTGTTACATTTACAAAAAAAAGAAGGCAGTGTTTAGAAAGTATTGGCACCATCGCGCATTTGCAAAAGATCTTGAAAAAGCTATTGCTGAGAAAGACCTTGATCGATCGTTTAAAGTGAACAAGATCAATGTGGTCTTGGATGCTTCTCTGGGTATTAAGCATGATTTTTTTTCGGACCTAGCCAAGACTTTTTCTATGCAAGAATCTAGTATTTCCATATTGGTATTTGAATCTGAAAATAATGCTGTGCAGGATTATGCTAATTTTTTCAAGAAAAATGATATTACTTTCTTTGGGAAGTTTAAAAATGAGTTAAGTGCTTTTTGTTCGAAAAAAGCCGACCTACAAATCAATTATTTCAACAAAGAAAACATTTATCTCGAATGGGTGGCTTGCTCTTTGTCAAAGAAGATGAGTGTTGGTTTTTCTAAGACAAATCAAGCTATAAATGACCTCATTTTGGACATTGATCCCACCAATACAGAATTGGTAAAAAAGGAAATGGTAAAATACTTAACCCTCCTTGAAAAAATATAACATGCAAAAATTGAAAGGAGTAGGTGTAGCCATGGTTACACCCTTTACAGAAACTGGCGCAATTGATTACCTCGCACTAAAGAATTTAATTGAGTTGTATGTGGAGCAAGGAATAGACTACTTGGTTGTTTTAGGTACCACTGGAGAGGTTGTGACCCTGAGTTCTGTGGAAAAAGAAACGATTATGCGAACTGTTGTTAAGTATAATCAAAATCGTTTACCACTTGTTGTTGGCAAGGGAGGAAATAATACTGCCGCATTGGTCAAGGAAATTAAAGAAACGGATTTTGAGGGCTATTCGGCTATTTTATCTGTTTGCCCTTATTATAATAGGCCGAATCAAGAAGGGATTTATCAGCATTTTAGTGCAGTTGCCGCAGCCGCTCCACTCCCTGTTATTTTGTATAACGTGCCTTCGCGCACTGCTTCAGCCATAGCAAATGAGACGACATTACGTTTGATAAAAGCACATAAAAATATTGTTGGGATTAAAGATGCCTCTGCAAATATGACGCTCAATGCTGAATTGATAAAAGCCGTACCTGAACATTTTTTGGTGTTGTCTGGAGACGATGAGTCTGCACTTAATTTATGCGAAATTGGCGGTCATGGTGTTATTTCGGTCATTGCTGGAGCTCTGCCCAAACAGTTTTCATCACTTATTCATCATGGATTAAAGGGAGAATTTACTGCTGCGAAGCGCTTGCAAGAGCAAATTAAACCCATGATAGATTTGCTTTTTGAGGAAGGTAATCCTACTGGGTTAAAGGCCTTGTTAGCCCACCAAAACCGCTGTGTCAACCAATTGCGTTTGCCGCTGGTAAAGGCTAGTTCTTCTTTGCAAAACAGAATAGAAACGGACTATTCTAAGCTCGTTTAATTAAATGTTAAATTAAAAAGAAGACCGAAGAGAAAGCTTCAAGAGTAGTACTTTTCAAATTCGTTTTAATTGACTAAATTTGCCGTATGTTAAAAATCATAAGATTTTCCTTAATTTCACTCGTCCTCCTTGGATTGACAACTTCGTGTAACGCCTACCAGAAAATACTGAACAATCCAGATGTTGGGGGAAAGTATAAAGCTGCTGAAGCGTATTACACTAGTGGTGAATACAGAAGAGCAAATCGTTTGTTTGAACAAATTTTGCCTTCCTACCGCGGAAAGCCCCAAGCACAAAGGGTTATCTTCTTTTTTGCAGATTCCTATTTCCAAATTAAAGATTATTATTTAGCTGCTTACCAATTCGAAAGTTTTGTCAGATCATACCCCAATAGTAATCGCTTGGATGAAGCTAACTTTTTAGCGGCGAAATGTTATTATATGCTATCCCCAAAGTACAGTTTGGACCAGAAAAATACCAATGAAGCCATTGATAAGCTTCAAATATTCATTGACAACTACCCACAGTCAGAGTACCTTACAGAGGCTAATGCATACATTCAGGAATTGCAAACAAAGCTAGAAAAGAAAGACCTCGAGATTTCCAAGCAATACCACACCATTCGGGATTACAAAGCATCCATAAGCTCTTCAAACAATTTCATTTCATCTTATCCTGGGACTCCGTTTAGAGAAGATGCCTTTTACTACAAGTTTATTTCTTCTTATGAAATTGCAGTCAACAGTGTACCCGCAAAAAAATTAACCCGTTTAAAATCGCTTGATGAAATTTATCAAACGCTTTTGCGTTATTATCCAGAAACCCTTTTCATAGAAGATCTTGACAAGAAAATGAAACGCGTTTCCGCAGAGATATCCAGTATAGAAAAGAATACAACTAACACGACGACTAAATAATCGATATGACCAAGTACAGAGAATCTAAAGCACCCGCTTCAACGACTACTTACGACAAGAACCAAGTAGAAGGTGAAACACAAAACATTTATGAAGCCATTGCTATCATTGCAAAGCGTTCTTCACAAATCAATTTAGACATCAAGAAAGAATTGCACGAAAAACTTGAAGAGTTTGCTACGCACAACGACAGTTTAGAAGAAATCTTCGAAAACAAAGAGCAAATTGAAGTATCTAAGTTTTATGAAAGCCTTCCAAAACCCCATGCTCTAGCTGTAGACGAATGGTTGAATGATCAGGTTTACCACCGTAATACAGAGGAATAGACGTAATGTCAGTTCTTAGTGGAAAGAAAGTTCTCTTAGGTATTACCGGAGGCATTGCTGCATACAAAACGCCTTTACTTGTCCGTGCGCTGGTAAAAAAAGGCGCAGAAGTAAAGGTAGTTATGACGCCATCGGCACTTGACTTTGTTACACCACTTACGTTAGCTACACTTTCTCAAAACCCAGTTGTATCCTCTTTTACCGCTGAAGGGAACTCAGATCATCTCCAGTGGAATAATCATGTCGAACTAGCCCTATGGGCTGATCTTTTTCTTGTTGCGCCAGCCACATCCAACACCGTGTCTTCCATGGCACAGGCGCGATGTAATAACCTATTATTAGCCTGTTATCTTTCTGCTCAGTGCCCTATCTATATAGCTCCAGCAATGGATTTAGATATGTATGCACATCCTGCAAATAAAGCCAACATGGAGAAGCTAGCCCGTTTTGGTAATTTTATTTTTCCAGCGCAAGAAGGCTTCTTGGCCAGTGGATTAGAGGGAAAAGGAAGAATGATGGAACCCGATGATATCGTTGTTTCCTTGGAAGAAAACCTTCAGGAAAGAGTACCCCTCAATGGGAAGACGGTTCTCATCACAGCCGGACCAACCTACGAAGCGATCGACCCTGTTCGTTTTATTGGGAATCACTCTTCGGGAAAAATGGGCTTTGCTCTGGCAGAAGAAGCGGCCAAGCTTGGCGCAAAAGTAATTTTGATTGCTGGCCCCACTGCGCTTTCAACTCAACATACTAATATTATACTCCACCCAGTGGTTTCTGCAGCAGACATGCATGCAGCTGTGTTTAGTCATTACGCCAATGTTGATATTGCTATTGCCTCTGCAGCTGTTGCAGACTTTAGGCCAATCCTTTCTGCCGATCAGAAAATTAAGAAACAAACGGGGCTTGCAGAAATCCAACTCACCGAAACCATAGATATTCTCGCCCAAATGGGAAAAGAAAAGAAGCAGCAGTTTTTACTTGGCTTTGCTTTAGAAACAGAAAATGAACTAGAGAATGCCAATGGGAAATGTGCGCGAAAAAATTTAGATGCGATTGTTTTAAATTCGTTAAACGACACAGATGCAGGTTTTGGCGGTTTCCAGAATAAAATCACCTATATTAGAAAAGATACTAGCTTAGTCGCTTTTGATCTGAAGCCTAAGACAGCTGTTGCTAAAGATATTTTCACCCAAATTCTAAAAGCTTTATGAGAAAGCTCCTTTTCTTACTTCTTTTTTGTTCTTCCCATCTATTTGCACAAGTAATAGATTGCCGCTTCGTGGTCAATGCTGACTTGGTCAACCAAACCAATCAGCAGGTATTTAAAACCCTAGAACAATCCTTAAACGAATTCATCAATGCCAAAGCCTGGACTGTTGAAAGCCTAGACAGCAAGGAGAAAGTTCGTTGTAGCATGATTTTTAATATCAATGCCTTCAATGGAGCGCGTTTTGAAGGCACACTTCAGGTACAGGTAGAACGTCCTGTTTATCAAACCAATTATTATACTCCTTTGTTTAACTTTCTAGATAAAGACATTGTTTTTTCTTACCAAGAATACCAACCATTATTTTATAATCCTGCGACTTATGAATCAAATTTAATTTCACTAATCAGCTTTTATATCTTTGTGGCTTTGGGCATTGAAGCTGATAGTTTCGCATTGAGAAGTGGAACAGATTATTTTAAACAAGCACAGCAAATCCTTAGTTTGGCGCAACAGAATGGTGCTAAAGGATGGAATCAAGCCGATGGTAATAATAATCGATTTTGGCTGATTGACACCATGCTTTCAAATACTTTTAGAGAGTACAGAAATGTTCAATATATGTACCACCGAAAAGGATTAGACAATATGTTTGATGATGGTGTAATAGGAAAGAAAGGAATAATGAATGCCTTACAAGAATTTAATCTTCTGTACAATCGTCGCCCAAATGCCTTGTTGATTCAAACTTTTTTTGACGCAAAGGCCGATGAGATAGTAGATATTTTTTCTTCAGGGCCTGAGGTAGACGTGAGTAAAACCAAAGTAACGCTGAATAAAGTAGCTCCCTTTTTTGGCCCAAAGTGGAAAAGAATTAAATAACGTTTATTTTTGCCGTTGAGGCCACGTCCTAGTATATTTGGTTTAATAAAATAATAAAATTCCCCTCCGACAGTGCTGACAGAATTAACCATATCCAACTTCGCTTTAATTGACCAACTAGAGGTTAATTTTTCCAATGGCATGACCAGTATAACTGGTGAGACTGGGGCAGGGAAATCAATATTACTGGGTGGCTTGGCATTGGTTCTCGGAAAACGGGCCGATTTATCCACTTTAAAGGATAAATCGAAAAAGTGTTTTGTTGACGCTACCTTTTCAATTAGTGCTTATGGGTTACAAGACTTTTTCACTTCTGTTGATTTGGATTACGAAGCCATTACAACTGTTCGAAGAGAGATTGTTCCCTCTGGCAAATCAAGAGCTTTCATTAACGATACTCCGGTTACTCTCGATGTGCTTCAGCAATTGGGCGACCGTTTGATCGATGTGCATTCGCAAAATCAAACCATGTCTTTGATGCAAGAAGATTATCAACTTGAAGTGTTGGATGCCCTTGCGAAGAATACCAATTCCTTGAAAGAATATTCTGTTCTTTTGAGTGATTATAAAGAAATAACCCGAAAAATTGATACCCTTAGTGCGCAAAAAATTGCTTTAGAAGAAGAGCGTGATTACAATCGTTTTCTCTTAGATGAATTGAATTCTGCACCACTGACGGAGAATAGCATTGAGGAATTGGAAAATGAAATTCAAGAATTGAGCAGCGTCGAAGAATTGGAGGAAAACCTCTCCAAGGCAAATCAAATCATTGAAGAGGAACAGATGGGTATTACCATTCAATTGAATGAAGTACGTACCTCTCTACAAAAGGTAGCAGAAATTAGTGACCGCTATGAACAATTGTCCTCTCGTGTTGAAAGCCTGCGCATAGAACTGGCAGATGTTACAAGTGAACTTTCTGGTGCATTGGAAATGGTAGAGGCAAACCCAGCGCGTTTAGAAATATTGAACGGTCAATTGCAGTTACTAAATGATTTACTAAAGAAACATCAGTCAAGAAGCATCGAAGAATTAATTGAGCGACGTGATCAACTGGAGCAAAAAGTTATGCAAACCGAAAACTTAGAGGCAAACCTTCAGTCCTTTGCGAAAGAACAAAGTAAATTGATTAAGCAATTGGATGCACTAAGTCTTATCTTGAGTGAAAACCGTAAAATTGCTATCCCTGTATTTACCGACCAAATGGTGAAAATTATTTCGCTTCTGGGAATGCCAAATGCACGGTTTAAATTGGAGTTAGTCCCTGTAGATACATATCTTAGTCAAGGAAAAGAAAAATTAGACTTTACCTTTTCGGCCAATCAGGGTAGTGATTTTGGTACATTGAAAAAAGTTGCTTCAGGTGGTGAGTTGTCGCGAATTATGCTAAGCATAAAAGCAATTTTATCTCAATTCAAGACCTTGCCTACCATTATTTTTGACGAAATTGATACGGGTGTATCCGGGGAGGTTGCCTACAAAATTGCTGATATCATGGACCATATGGGAAAATATATGCAGGTAATGACCATTACCCATCTGCCCCAAGTGGCGGCTAAGGGAGCACATCATTTTAAGGTATTTAAAGAAACCCGTGATGGGAGTACATTCACCCAATTGAAAAAGCTGCAGCAACAAGAGCGCATTGAGGAAGTAGCCCAAATGCTCGCTGGAGATGCCCTAAGCGACACCGCACTTCAACACGCAAAAGAGTTATTGAATTAACGTATATTTGTACTTCATTATAAACCAAACAAATTATGTCCCACAACTTATTAAAAGGGAAAAAAGGAATCATATTTGGTGCACTAGACCACCAATCCATTGCATGGAAAACTGCTGAAAGTGTTCATGCTCAAGGAGGTCAAGTTGTATTGACAAATGCCCCAGTAGCCATGCGCATGGGAACCATTAACGAATTGGGTGAAAAAATCAACGCCCCTGTAATTCCTGCTGACGCAACTTCTTTAACGGATTTAGAAAATTTAATCGACCAAGCAATGGAACACTTTGGTGGAAAACTTGATTTTGTTTTACACTCCATTGGAATGTCTGTCAACGTTCGAAAAGGAAAACACTATACTGCGCTCAATCATGATTGGATGACCAAAGGCTGGGATGTTTCAGCAGTTTCTTTTCATAAACTCATGCAGACCTTATATGGCAAAGATGCTATGAATGAATGGGGAAGTATTGTTGCTCTAACTTATATCGCAGCGCAAAGAACTTTTCCAAACTATAACGACATGGCCGACAATAAGGCTTATTTAGAATCAATAGCACGTAGTTTTGGATACTACATGGGGAAAGATAAAAAAGTACGGGTAAACACTATTTCACAATCACCAACCCTTACCACAGCTGGTCAAGGAGTAAAAGGCTTGGATGGCTTTTTGACCTATGCGTCAAAAACATCTCCTTTAGGGAATGCAACAGCCAAAGAATGTGCAGATTATACCGTGATGATGTTCTCTGACTTTACCAAGAAGGTGACCATGCAAAACCTCTTTCATGATGGTGGTTTTTCGACAACTGGTGTAAGCCAAGAAGTGATTGATTCGTTGCAGTAAATAGCCGCAAATGAAGAAGGAACCCGCCTTGATATCCACTTTGCAGAAAGTTTCGATGGATAAAGGACGGACAAAATTCTTTCTGAGCTTTTTGTTGCTTTCTTTTTTCTTTTGGTTCATTACTAAATTTTCAAAAGAGTATACTGAGGTAATGCAGTTTCAATTGGAGTTATCCGATTTACCTGCATCCATTTCGCCTATATCAAATCGCGAACTCCAAATAGAAGTGACCTTAAAGGCATCGGGTTTTCAATTCTTGTATTACCAACTTGTGGATAGTAATTTATACGTCGACATGAAGAATACTTCCTTTGAAGATGGAATGGCGACCCTTCCGTTGGCTGGGCAGTTCCAAGGATTACAGGAACAATTGTTAGGAGATACACAAATTTTAAATTTCTTTCCTTCAACACTTGAGTTTGATTACCAAATCCAAGCATCCAAGCGAATTCCTGTGTTAGCTCCTGATTTTGACATGACCATTGGCTATGCCGTAACTGCGGTTCGCTTTTCACCAGATAGTATAGATTTAATTGGTCCGCAAGAAGTAATAAAAAGTATCAATGCATATACCCCAAATTATGTTTTTAGTCAAAAAATTCGCACGAATATAGAGCAATACATTACTGTTACTCCTTTAACGGAACAAACCATTTTTGAGCAGAACCGCATTCTGATGAAGGTAGAGGTAGACCGTTTTTCTGAACGCAGTTTTTTATTGCCCATTGAGACAGAAAACCTTCCGTCTGACAAGGTATATAAGTTTTTTCCGAATCACGTGACCGTTACTTTTCTTGCTCCCCTGAAGCAATTGAAAAACATTCGGCAAGAAGATTTTAAATTTGGTGTTAATCCAAATGATATAAATATAGATAACACAAAGATACAGTTGGAGGTGCTGAATGCGCCAGAGAATATTATTAACCTCAGGTGGGAACCAAAGGAAGTGGATTATTTGCTTCGACAATAGTACAGATATGGCAAAAGTAATTGGGCTTACGGGCGGAATTGGAAGTGGTAAAAGTAGGGTTGCAGAGGCTTTTACTGCCCTTGGAGTTCCCTGCTATATTGCCGATAATGAGGCGAAAAACATAATGGTAGAAAACGCTGAAGTAAAAAAAAAGATCACCGCGCTATTTGGCGAAAAGGCCTATGTAAACACAGCACTTAACCGAGCATTCATTAGTGGTGTCGTGTTCAATGATCCCGATAAACTTGCTGCATTGAATGGGATTGTTCACCCTGCGGTTGGACAACATTTTTCCCATTGGTTGTCTTTGCAAACTTATCCTTATGTAATTAAAGAAGTGGCCATTTTATTTGAAACGGGCGGACAAGCATATGTGGACAAAAGTCTTTTGATTACAGCACCAAAGGAATTGCGTATTCAGCGAGTGATGGAACGTGATGGCTGTTCAAAAGAGGATATACTGGCCAGAATGGCCAATCAATGGGAGGATGCCGAACGGATTACATTAGCCGATTTTGTTTTACATAACGATGATTGGTCGACAACAGCCCAAAAAATACAAATGTTGCACAGTCGCTTTTTAGCATTATAGGATTAACAAAGCCTTAGGAAAATCTCTTGTAGAAAATCATCACCTTTGTAACGCTGTATTAGGTAACGTTTATGAAGAAGTCCTACTTTTTGGCTTTAATGATATTTATGATCCTGTCGGTCACTGGCATTATCATCATTCAATGGTATTTCATCTACACCTCAATTGACAATCGAGAAGAAGAGTTCTCTATGGCTGTTAAACAGTCCATGAGTGCTGTAGCTAACGAGATTCAAGAAAATGAACTAAGGCATTACATAGAGACTTTTGATCGTGTGAAAGATTCTTTAGGAACACCAGACAGTTCTCAATTGAGTAGCCTCTTCATGTTTTATGACAGTGACGATGAATCTAACTTATCTTCCCTTTTTACCTTTGGTTTGGTGGAAGAAGAATACTCCATTCCATTTTCAGGAGAATCTGGGAATGAAATTACTAAAGTAAAGGACATTAAAGGAATTTCCACGACACGTATTTTTAAAGAGACCTTTGATCGTGAGAATAATCGACGTTCCTTTTCCACCAATACCTACAAACGTATTGAACGAATCAACGCCTTTGATCAAGCAACCTATGCTTCTGTTTTTTCGAAAATGGCAAACAGTTTCCCCATACATAAAAGACTTGACACAAGTGAGGTGGAATATTTGTTGGCACGACAACTGAAAACGAGAAAAATCAATACGCCCTTTGAGTTTGGTGTTTTTAGTGATGGTTTAGCTACACGGATAACGTCCAATAATTATAAAGAAATGCAGTCAGGACCTCGCTACAGTATTCCCATTTTTGATGATGATCAAGCGAGTAATTCCTATGATTTAATCGTTTCCTTTCCTCAGAAAGATAGCTACGTTCTTTCCTCCATTATTGGTGTTGCAAGTTTGTCTTTGGTGTTGACTTTGCTGATTATAGTGCTTTGCGGAATTTCGTTATATCAAATATTGCAGCAGAAGAAAATATCTGAAATCAAATCTGATTTCATCAACAATATGTCCCATGAGTTTAAAACCCCAATCGCGACCATCAACTTAGCCATAGATGCCATTGAAAGCCCAACCATTATCAACGATAAAGATAAAGTATCGCGCTATTTGGGGATGATGCGGGAGGAAAATAAACGCATGCAAGATCAAGTAGAAACCGTCTTGATGATTTCTCAACTCGAAAAAGGATCAACACCAATGGATTGTATTCCGCTTGAGACGCACCAAATAATTGAGGATGCTCTTAGCCATGTAGCTTTAATCGTTCAAAATCGTGCAGGGGTAATTCACAAAAACTTAGATGCAACGCAGACAATGATTTCTGCAAATAAGCAGCATTTGACCAATGTGTTAACCAATCTATTGGACAATGCGATTAAGTATTCAGAAGGATCGCCCGTTATCGAAGTAAGTACAAGGGTAGAGGATAATCAAATTGCGATAGAGTTAAAAGATGAAGGAATTGGGATGGATTCGGAAACGTTACAACTGATTTTTGAGAAGTTTTACCGTGAACAAGCTGGGAACGTACACAACATTAAGGGGCATGGTTTAGGCTTGTCGTATGTAAAAAAAATCCTTAACTTATTAAATGGCACAATTCATGTTAAAAGTAAGAAGGGTAAAGGCTCATCTTTTTTGATTTATTTACCCCTCATAAAATAACCCAAACATAAAAAATGAAAGCAAATAATAGACGTATACTGTTAGTGGAAGATGATCCTAATTTTGGGAGCATTTTGAAAGAATACTTAATGATTAATAGCTATGACGTTACCTTGGCTAAAAATGGAATTGAAGGCTTCGAAAAATTCAAGAAAGAAGATTTTGATCTTTGCTTGCTAGATGTAATGATGCCTTACAAAGATGGTTTTACGCTCGCCAAAGAAATTCGTGAGAAGAATGAATCCATTCCACTTATTTTCCTCACGGCAAAAACCATGAAAGAAGACGTTTTAAAAGGCTTTAAAATTGGCGCAGATGATTATCTAGCCAAACCCTTTGATTCAGAGGTTTTATTGGCTAAAATCAAGTCTATTCTCAGCCGAAGAGTTGTTTCTGTATCCACAGAATCTGACGAAATGGAATTTACGATAGGTGACTTTAACCTCAATTCGAAACTGCGGTTACTGTCTTTTAGAAACAGAGAGCCAACCAAACTTTCCCCCAAAGAAAGTCAGTTGTTACGTTTACTTGCCCTGCATATAAACGATCTCCTTCCACGTGAAAAGGCATTGAATAAAATTTGGCGCGACGATAATTATTTTACTTCACGATCAATGGATGTATATATCGCTAAATTGCGCAAATACCTTAAGCAAGACAGTAAGGTAGAAATCCTCAACATTCACGGAGAAGGTTTCCGTTTGGTTGTAAGCGCCTAGCGTTTACTTCTCGGATGAAAATCATTTAATGTTTTCGACAAATGTCGGGTGTCTACATGCATATAGACCTCTGTAGTTGTAATGTTTTCATGTCCCATCATGAGTTGTATGGAACGCAAGTCGGCCCCGTTTTCCAGTAGGTGAGTGGCAAAAGAATGCCGAAAAGTATGTGGACTCACTTTTTTTTCAATCCCAGCATTAGCGGTTGCATTTCGCACTGTGGTAAAAATCATGGCTCGTGTTAGTTGTCGTCCATGTTGATTGAGAAAAACAATGTCTTGATGCTCTTTTTTTACTGCTGTGTGCACTCTAATGTCGTTTAAATAAAGCTTGAGTTGTTTTGCGCAAATGCTCCCCAAAGGAACCAGGCGTTGCTTGTTTCCTTTTCCCGTAACCAGTAAAAGGGATTCATCAAAATAAATGTCTGATATCCTCAAATTGATCAGTTCACTCACCCGCAAACCACTCCCATATAAGGTTTCTACAATGGCTGTATTTCGATGACCTAGTGGATTACTCAGGTCGATACTCGAGATGATCTTTTCTATTTCGTTTAGTTGCAAGACTTCAGGTAATTTACGCCCAATTTTGGGAGAATCTATTAGGTCTAAAGGTGAATCATCGCGGTATCCTTCGAAAATCAAAAAATTGAAAAAACTTTTTAAACCAGAAATTTGCCTTGCTTGTGATCGAGGATTTACTGTTTTAGCAATGGTGTAGACAAAGGTTTGTATATGCTCTTTCTTACAACTCAGTGGAGTTATCTTTTCGTCGTTTAGTTCTATAAAATCAATGAAACGCTGAATGTCATAACCATAACTGGCGATAGAGTTCTCAGATAAACCTCGTTCCAAACGGAGATAGATTTTATAATCGGTAAGTGCTGTTTCCCAACGCATTTATAAATTTATTTTCATGCCAGTTCTAGCGATATAATACCCTTTTTTTCTTACCAGTAGACTTGCTGCACTATCGTTTTTTAGAAGAGGATTGGTATGGTTGAAATGGATAAAATACACCTTGTTTTTTTCTTTGTCTGATAATTCCTCAAATCGCTGCATACTTTCTTTTACAAAAGGATGCGGAACTGCGTTGATGTTACGCCCAGCGAGTTCATTGCCGTCAAAAAATGTTGCATCTAAAAAGGCATAGTCTACTTTAGCGATCATGGTTTCAATGGGAGTCTTCCAACGTTCCCATTTGTCTATATCTGGAATAAAGAGTGCGGACTTATTCGGCCCTTGAATGAGGTAGCCAACCGTTTCTGAATATTCATCGCGATGTGGCACAACAAGCGGAGTAACTTTAATTTGCGCTGTATACTGAACAGCTCGATCAGCATAAATAGTGTTTAATTGTATATTTTCGCTGCTTACTAACTGCTCCCATGGACCATTTTCTTGTATGAATTGGCTCATTTTTGGGAGAGTATAAATGGGAATACTTTTTCCACCCAGCGCTTCTTTTCCAAAATACATTAGACCACTGTAGTGACCAATATGTGCATGGGTAAGGAAAACACCCTTGAAACTTGAATTTCGCCCAGCCTGGTCCTCTAAATAATTCAATTGCTGAGTAATGTTTGGCGTGGCTTCAAACATATAATGAATATTTTCTTTACGGTCAATTAGGCCTAATGCAACAACTGCTTCTGCTTTCTGTGTCTTCCATAAATCGTTACAACATTCCTTTTTACAAGCAATTTGAGGAGCTCCAGCATCTTGTGCAGTACCAAGGACAACAATACTCACTTCTTGTGCAAAAAGTGAAGTAGAGAAAAGTAGAACGTAAAGTGTAATTTTTTTCATGTCAACTAAAAAGGAATTTCGGCAGGAAATGAGATCGCAAGGGCACCGTCGGTCAATTCCTCAAGGCGCACTTTTTTTAATGGTGCATATTCTTCTGAAGCATAAAAATCAAAGGCATCTTTTCCGTGGGCAAATTCAACCAAGACGGTCCAATTCCCTGTTTCTTCTCCTTCAACAACAACTCCTTTTTTTGTGGCTGAAAGCAGTTTTCCGTTGTATTTTTCAAGAATACTTAGAAAAGGAACTCCATATCGCTTAAAATAATCGTCATAATCTTTTACCTTCATTCGCCCAAAGGAGTAAACTTTTTTTGCCATGTTTAACGTATTTAGTTCTCGTCAAGATAATCAATATTTAGGGTTTTTACTTTAGCGAAATAAAAGTCAATTTTTTACGGTATTTTTGTCAGATGAAGATCAGTATAATCAATGGACCAAATTTAAATCTCCTAGGCACACGTGAACCGGGGATTTATGGCAATCACTCTTTTGTGGAATATTTCGAATCGCTTAAAAAGCAATACCATTCAATTGAATTTGACTATTTTCAATCCAATATAGAAGGTGAACTCATCGATCAATTGCATGCTGTTGGCTTTTCATCTGACGGGATTATTTTAAATGCAGCGGCCTATACACATACCTCGGTTGGTATTGGTGATGCTATTAAAACGATTGATACGGGTGTAATTGAGGTGCATATCTCCAATACTTTCGCGCGAGAAGACTTTAGGCATACCTCCTATATTACGCCTAATGCAAAGGGTTTAATGGTTGGTTTTGGTTTAGACGTATACCGTTTGGCTGTTGAGAGTTTTCTGGCTAAGTAATGATTTCCCTGTTTTTTATGAGATCAAAAATGTGTCGATTGCTTTGGCGACTTCCTCTGGAAATTCATCGCAAATAAAGTGTCCACCATCTAGGTAAGTTATTTCAATTGGCTGCTCAAAGGCCACTTTAACATCGGTTAAAAATGCAGGGATTACGACACGGTCCAAGCGGCCATGAATGATATGACAGGGTATAGTTATTTTTTGTTTGGTGTAATTACTCCATCTTTTTCGATCGATAGACATACTCCGGTAAAGGTTTGCACCGGTTGTTATGGTTCCAGGAATTTGATAACAACGAATGTATTCTGCCAAGGCATCTTCTGGAATGGGGTGGCTTATTCCTTTACAGAAAAAACGTACCCATACATCTTCTTTCCCTGTGAGTAAAAGTTCAGGGAACTTAGGGATATTTTGAAAAAATTGGTACCAGGATGAACGGAACATTTCTTTGCTTAATTCTTCTGCTGCTTTTTTCTTTCCCACGCTATTGTTGAGAATCATCATGTTGATCAGGATCAACTTGCGAATTCGTTCGGGCTGCATCAATGCCATCTCTTGTACCACTGCCGATCCCCAGTCATGCCCCCCTAAATAGAACTGCTCAATATTTAATGCTGCAGCCAAGGCAAAAATGTCACGGCCCAATTCATCTTTCGAATAAGCCTTTACTTCAGGTGTTCGTTCACTGTCGCCCAAGCCACGAAGGTCTGGCGCAATAATATAATAGTTCACTAAATGTTGTGCTACTGCATGCCAGCAATAACTGCTTTGCGGCCAGCCATGGACCAAGAATAGAGGAGGGTTTTCTTTTTTCCCATAAGAGCGATAGGCAAAGCTTCCCCGACTTGTTTTTATTTTTTGTTGCATTTAATTCAGTTAAAAAGAGAACGTACGATTACTTTTTTGAATATAAACCCACCTTATTCCCCCGCTATCGAGAATGTGTGCCATGAAACCATTTGGCCCTAAGGATGTTTTTGAGAGGACAATTGCGCCTCCAATAGCTTCAACCCTGTCTAGAACGGGTTGTTTGTTGTCTCCAGCACTTAGGTATACAATTGTTCCTTTATCAGAAGGAGCGTAGTGAGGTCCCTGCATCAAACAGCCACTGCTTTGGTTTTCTGATGTGTGGGGGAAGAAGGCAGTTTTCATGCCCATGGCTTCCATGACCTTCATTTCAATGGATAAAAGATTACTGTAAAAGGCCGCAGCGCGTTCAATGTTGGTGGTAGGTATTTCTATCCAGTGGATGGAGTTTTGCATAGGATTTGGATTTTATATTTACAAGGTAACAATTATTCCTTCTTTAGGAGAACGACTTCCATTACATACCTCGGGATGTACTTTTGCCAAAGCGACCAATCCGTTGATTTCATTAAAGCTTAACCACTCTCTTGTTTTGGCTGCAGCCGATTGCATAAAGGCATTGGTTTTTTCGTCAAAAAGGGCAGGTCCCCAATCCTTAAATCGCTTTTCAATATGGGATGGGGCAAAGAAAAATTTACTTCGCTCGTTTATGATCCCATCATTTGGATTGGTTTTAGCCCAATGCGTTAGACCTACTTTGAGGGTGAAATGCATATTATCTCCGAGAAGTTGATGCAATTCGGCCAGTACTTCATTATTCCCAGACATGTCTACAATGACCGTAGGTTTTGTGGTATCAAGTTGATGCAAATCATCATAGGTTAGCACGCTATCCCAAAGTGTGAGTTTTTGCACTGTTGCAAGATTACGTGCTGAGGTAATTCCTATTGTTTTAGGAGCATTCGCATCTGCTTGTAAGGCATAGCCAAAACCAATACTTGTTTTGCTCGAAGCACTTAAGACCAGAATTTGTTCAGCACTGTGCCAATTATTGTTTTGTAAGCTATCCCAAAGACAAAATGAGGTCAGGTATAATGGGAATAAAAGGGCGCGTTCTCGATCGAATTCATTCGTATAACCGGGCTCGTTGCTTACTCTTCGGTATAGATTGTATCCCATGGGTAAAGTGGCTCTATGTGCCGCCCCCTCAAAAAAGCGTTGGTCCTGTACTTTGATGGGTTTCATTTTTAGATGAGAAGCAGGAGGGAAGTAGCCATAAATGCGATCCCCAAGAGGGATTTCATCTGTTTTAGTTTCGACAACTTTGGCAAAGCCCCAAACAGGAATAACGCCCATCCCTTCAGCTTGTTTCCCAACGGGTGGAAAGAACTCCCAATAGCGTATGATGTCTCCCGTTGCGGCATAGGTGATGTTATTAGCGGTATAGGCAAATCGTTCAATTTTCACTAAAATCTCCCCTTCCTCTAGAGCAAGGTTTTCTGACGGAATTTCTGCGATTTGATATTTAAAAAATAGTTTCTTCTCAACTTGAAATTGTGGGTGTTTCATTTTGACCTCTGTTTTTGAGTTGAGTTCTTGAATGAATTGTTGCAGCTTCATCATGGCTGGTAAAGCATTGTTTTTTAATCGAGAAATAATTTCTTTTTTCATGGGATCTTCACGATCGGCTCCTCGAACCAAGTGACTAAAACCATCCAAGCGATTTTCGGTCATCCACTGGCGAAGGGGTTTGTCGCTGGACCAATTGAGTTGATTTAGCATAGTAGCTGCCAAGCCCCGTAACCAATCGGTGTCACGATCGGGTAGAGGCACTATGCCACATAGTTTGTTTTTTTCCTCGTTAGAACCATAATTCACTTCTACATGTGCAATAAATGCCGCGCTAAACGCGGGCTGGTATGAACGAACCGTTTGAGGGGTAATAACATCATCCTCAAAGATGGGAATAGTATTAATTTCTTTAGAAATGGGTGTCGCAGAGCAATCAACAAAAAGAGTGTTTGGCGGAAGGGTAAAGTCCCCTTGTGCGAAAGAAAGAGTGGTTTTACTGATGTGTTGAACCCTTCCCATGCGGATAATATTCTTAACTTGCCCTAAGAGTTTTAACTCTGTTTTACTCACCGTTGCGCCATGGAATTGCGAGGGTTTAACAGCCTTATCAAGGCGCATTAAAACCCCTTTCTTTTCCAAACGATCAAATAAATCCTCTAGCGAAACTGCTTCCGCTAAGGCTAAAAACTGATTGGCTTGGTTGCCAATGGATTGTTCAAAAAAGGCTTCGGTGTTTTGTGTCGTAGCTCGATCAATGACCCAGCTATCTCGTGAAATCACCCAACTTATCTTTTCTGCCTTAACACCCTTTTCAAGAAGGTGTATTATGGCATCCATTCCTGTTTTTCCTCCGCCAATGATACAATAATGAGTAGGGGAACTTTTTAAATCAGCTAAAGCGTTAATGGGTTTAAAGTTGACATTTTTATCTCTGCTAAAGTTTGGGGTGTGGGTTGAAGGTACGCTAGTATTTAAAAGGGTTGCATTGACCAATTTCTTTTTCACCTCTACCGTAAATTCTTCTCCTGTTTCTAGGGACCGAAAGCGATGTTTACCGAGGTATTCACAGTTGGGGTAATATTGAACTCGTCCAGAAGGAAGAAATTGTTGCTCCATTATTTCGGAATAGTAGTTCATGATTTCATCCAAAGAAGATAGACTTGCATAGCCTTTGTTTGGCCCTGAGCGATCGGTTACGCCGTTGCTCAACTCTTTTGAGCTTACGCCGTAAAAAGCTGCGGGTTGATGTAAAGAAACAAAGGGGTAGGCATGGTTCCAGTGCCCTCCTGGCTTGGGATGCTTGTCGACGATTATTAGTGATGCATCACTTTCTTCAACAAGAATATCGGCAAAGGCCATTCCCATGGCGCCACTCCCAACAATAAGATAGTTTGTGGTTAATTTCATTTCTAAAAGATAAAGAAATTTACCTCTAGAATTTATTCTATGGCAGTGATTTTTTTAAAACGCAATGCTGCCAAGAGGCCAATAAAAGAGAAAGCGCCCAAGAGCATGAATACGTGTTGATGTCCCGTTATACCCAGATTTACATCAAGTAAATAGCCCATTAATGGACCCATGAAAATATCGGGCGTGTAGCCAATAAGCGAGATTATGCCAACGGCTGTACCCATAATTGAATAAGGAATGTGCCCTTCCTGTATAGCCCCAAAATACAAGGAACGCAAGCCATAGGTTCCAATTCCAGTAATAATGACAGAAAAAAGAAAGAACCCGTTTAAGGGTGCAGCCACTAGCCCCGAAGAAAACAGGGCAGTTCCAATGAGTAAAATAATAAAACCTCGAATTAACCAAAATGCACTATTGCTTTTGTCGGCAAAATAGCCCACACTGATGCAAACAATGGGGCGAATGTACATTTGGTAGGAACCCACCTTTGCGGCATCAACCTCATTAAAATGCATAACATCTACAGCGTAAAGGGAGAGAATGTCGGTCACTTTGTAACCAACATAAGCACACAAGACAATTAGAATGAGCAGCCACACAGTTGGATATTGAAGCACAGTCTTTATTTTGTTCCAAGATGTTGTTTCTATGTCTTTGTGATTTTCTGTTTTATCTTCTGTCAAGAAAAAGAAAATGAGCAGTCCAACCATTGCAACGAGGGCTGTGGTAGCATAAATAACTGCTTGAAAAGCCAGCTGACGTTCTTCGAGTGATGCTGCATTTACTTCTTTAGGTAATACGACTGAAAAAACAAATACACCAATGGCTCCAATTGAGGCGGCAACAATTCCTCTTCCTCCTTCTAAAAAACCAAAGGCCTTTCCTTGTTGTTTTTGTCCACCCCAATTTCGGGTTGCTTTAATCATGGCCGCCCAAAACAAAAAGATGGTAGAAAAACCCCAATAGCCAAACAGAATTTGCAAAGTGCTATAGCTAGGGAAGTTGGCTAAAACCAATCCGCCCCCAGCGGTTAACAGTAGGGCTATTGTCATTAATTTCCGTGCGGTAAACTTATCGGCTAGCGCACCGCCAAATAAATAGGAAAGGAAAGCTATAATGCCATAGGTTGTGAATAGCGTACCTAATTGGAAATTTGTTAATTCAAAAACGGCTAAAAAGGTTGGGCGAAAAATACGTGCCAGTACAAAGGGAAGCAAGAATATCGATTCACCAGCAAAAATGAGCAGGATGATGCGAAATATAGAAGCGATTTTAATAGAGATATTATTTACTTTAGATGATTAGTAAGGTAGTGAATTTCCCTCTTTGGGTCGCTCAATGGGTAGAAAAGCTAATCGAGTTGCGGATTGTCCATCCGCATCATAATCAAATCCGATTGAAAACCAACTTTGTTGTAGGCCTTGATTGCACTATTGTTTTTGGCAAAAACTTCAAGCTGTATTTCGGTCAATTTACGGTCGGCTGCCCATTGCATTAACTTATTTATAATCAATTGATTGATCCCTTTCCCACGAAATTCAGGTACAGTATACATAAATCCTAAATAAGCAAATTGTGCTGCTTTTTTATAGTCTGCCGCCTGCATTACAAGTGCATAGCCCGAGGCAATCACTGTATTATCAACTATGGCAACAAGAACACATATGGAAGGATTGTCTACATAGCCCTTAATATTGTAATAACTAATCTTTCCTTCTTTAATAGTTGGCGTCAAAGGGCGTTCATAGGCAATCAAAGCTTGCTCAAAGTCAAGAAGAGTGGGCAAATCGTCTTGGGTAGCTTCGCGAATTAAGGGTGCTTCATGATTCATTTTTTAGGAACTTAAGATCATTTCTGCTGCTTTTTCAGCAATCATGTAAACAGGGGCATTGGTGTTACCGGAAACGATTTTTGGCATGATAGAGGCGTCGACAACCCGGAGTTTTTTAATTCCATGAACCTTCAAATTAGAATTAACCACCGCTCTATTGTCGTTCCCCATTTTACATGTTCCAACGGGATGATAGACAGTTTCCAATGTTTTTTTGATATGCTCAATCAGTGCATTGTCATAGGTTCTGTTAAACGGAAGACCATTTTCTTTGGTGAACTTTTTTAATTCTTTTTGTTCCATGAGGTCAAAAACAATTTTCCCCCCTTTGACCAATTGATCCAAATCTTCTTTTTCTTGTAAGAAGTTGGGTTGGATAATTGGAGCTGCTTTTGGATTTGCTGAGGATAAACCCACCGTTCCACGACTTTTTGGATGCAATAAAGTGGGGAGTATCGCAAAGCCATCTGAACGTGGAAAGCTATCTAAATCATAGGCGTCATAGCCATATTTATTGCCCACCCACATGGGTGAAAAATGTAATTGAAAATTCACCTTGCCACCTTTTTGATCTAGGTCAAAGAAGGCCATTCCTTCCAAAGGACCGCTGCAAAAGACTCCTTTTTTGTGAACGAAATAATTCCATGCGGCTTTGAGCTGTTGCAAGGGCGCAATGTAATGGTTAATGCCTTCTTGGGTTTTTGTTTGACCGCAAATGGGGTAAAACAAATGATCTTGTAGGTTTTTTCCAACTCCTTTCAATTCATGTAAGCAATCGATTCCATGTTTCTTGAGCTCTGCTGCTTCTCCAATACCTGAGAGCATTAACAATTGAGGAGAATGAAAAGCACCAGCTGAAAGAATGATTTCTTTCTGTGCATAGGCCGTCACTGTCTTTTTGCCATGTGTATATTGAACCCCTTCAGCTTTTTTATCATTAATAATAATTTTTTCAACTTGGGCATGGGTGATTGTTGTGAGGTTTGATCGATGCATCACGGGCTTTAAAAAGGCAACTGCTCCACTGGCTCGTTTACCGTTTTTAATGGTACTTTGAACAACACCTGCGCCCTCCTGTTTGGCTCCGTTGTAATCAGAGTTTGTTGCTATTCCTATTGCGGCACAGGCAGCTATAAAGCCTTTGACAAACGGCGTTTGAAAAGTGGTTGGTAAGGTGACATCCAACTCGCCCTTGGTGCCGTGATACCCCTTATCTAGATGGTCAGCATCGGCATTGTTTTCTGCACGTTTAAAATAGGGAAGGATGTCTTTGTACCCCCACCCAGGATTCCCCAATGCTTCCCAATCGTCGTAGTCGGCTGCGTTTCCGCGCACGTAGGCCATGGCGTTGGTAGAACTACTACCTCCAAGGGTTTTTCCTCTTGGTAAATAAATTTTCCGTTGCAAAACATTGGCTTGTTCTTCGGTCCAAAAACCCCAATCTTCTTTACTTTTGTGTACTTTGGTATAGGCACCGGGAATATGAATATTCATGTTTTTGTCTGGACCTCCAGCTTCAATGACTAAGACAGTGTTTTTGGGGTTTTTTGATAATCGGTTGGCGAGTACACAGCCCGCCGAACCAGCCCCAATGATGATGTAATCGAATGTTTGTCCCATAGAATTATGTTTAGTTATAAACGAAATGGGGAAGAAGGTATAGATAGTTTAAAATTAGCTATTTACATCTTCTTCTAAAATTAAACTTTTCTTTACAAAAAGGCATTTTTTTTACGAGTATTTTACTGCTGAAAAAAAATCTAAAAGGTAAAACCTTACGCCAAAGCTTATTTAATTTTTGATGTCCCTGGGAAAAACATGTTGACGTTTTCGGTGTAAGCTTTGTAATCTGGTCGCTTTTGAAGGGAATAATACTCTGCTGGTTTTGCGCCGGTTAGATGTACCAAACTTGTGTACATGACCAGTGAAACAAATAATAGTCCGAGGCCCAACAAGACCCAAAGAACAGTAGATTCATTTGATTCTAGGGCGATCCAAGACGGAATTGCCAAGATGATGAGTGCATTCCATACCATCCATTCGGCGAAGTAATTGGGATGACGTGTGTATTTCCAGAGACCAATAGTGCAAACTTTGTTGCGCTGTTGTTCTTTTTTCATTTTTCGAAGAAAGCTGAGTTTTTGCTGATCAGCAATGGACTCCATTACAAAAGATGCGATCCAAAGCCCTAGACCAACTAGTTCAATCATAGAAATAGAAGAATTTTGGTTTGTTCCCATAATAAAGGCAGGAAAGGCAAGATAGGTGGCGTTTGCCAAACCTTGCACCAAGGCATCAATTTGCATGGCTAATTGTGTATTGGCTTTTCCGCTGCCTTCCCAGCGCAACCGCTGGTAGCGGTAACGGGGTAATTCTTGCTGAATATAGCCTTTGCGCCACAAAATAATGGCGCCCAATCCCATGCGCGCACCCATAAAGATATAGAGTAGTCCAACTCCCCAAACACGCCAAACATATCCATCGCTCATAATAATAGTAACAATGCCAATGCAAACCAAGCCCCAAGGCCAACCAATGTCCACATAGGAAAGTTTTTCTGTTTTCCAAATGGGGTAGAGAACCACGCTGCCAAAAAGAAGCAACTGTATTCCGCCACTGATCCAACCTATTTCTGAAAGTGTTGCAGTGCTGAGTATGAGGGCACAACCCAGTAAAAAAGGAAAAAGAGGTTTGCTGTATTTCATTTTAGGATTTATTATTATCGTTTTTTTTGCCCAGTGTCATACCAAATCCAGCACCAAGTGCAATGCCAACACAAATCCATAACCCCATATTGTCTGTAGAAGCCCCTAAAACGGCTCCTATGGCGACACCAAAGCCCGCGCCTAAAGCGATATTGTTTTCTTTTTTCATCCTATTTCTTTTTACGAATTAATCTAAGGTAGAGATGTTCGACCTTATCTCTTGCCCATGGGGTCCTCCTCAAGAAAGTGAGGCTTGACTTAATAGAGGGATCACTTTTAAAACAATTAACATTGATTTTTTCGGCTAAGCCATCCCAACCGTGATGTGCGATAAGTTCTTCGAGTATGGTTACTAATTTTACACCATGCATGGGGTTGTTGGGTTGTTCCTGTTGTTTTTCTGTGGACATCAATTGATTGGTTTGAGTAGTAATTATTTTACAAGATAAATTTATTTCATTGCACTTTTTTTCCAACGATTTTTTCGCCATTCATTTTGTTCTTCTTGGTTAAGAAACGACCAAGCAACAATCCGACTGGCTTTGTTACTGGTTCCCATTGGAATGATTTTCACTTGTTCCGTTTTGCTATTTTTCAAGAGCAATTCAATCCCTTTTAGGTGAGATTGTTTGGAAACCAATGTTGTAAACCAGAAACATTTTTTGGCAAAGTCTTCACTTTCACGGATCATGCCTTGGATGAAACTGTACTCTCCACCATCACACACAAGTTCATTGGATGCTCCTGCGAAATTGAGGGGTGGAATCTTGACTTTCTTACCCGTTAAGTTTTTTATTTTTCGGCGTGTTCCTTTTTGTGCTTCTTCCATGGAAGAGTGAAAAGGGGGATTGCAAAGAGTGAGTTCGATGTATTCATCTTGTTTGATCACTCCACGAAAAATGGCCTTAGTATTGGATTGTAATCGACAGTTTATCTTGTTGTTGAGATTCGAATTCTCAGTCACGATTTGCTGTGCAGACGCAATTGACCTTGGGTCAATATCAGAACCGATGAATTTCCATCCATATTCTACTGAACCTATAATAGGGTAGATACAACTTGCACCCACACCAATATCTAGGCAGTTGACTGTTTCTCCTGTGGGAACCTGACCAAAGTTACTTGCACCCAGCAAATCGGCAATATGATGAATGTAATCTGCTCGCCCAGGAATGGGGGGACAGAGGTTTTCTTGGGGGAATTCCCATTGATCAATCCCATAATAGTGTTTTAGTAAGGCTATATTTAAAAGGCGAACCGCCAATGGGTTGGCGAAGTTCACCGAGGGATCACCCAATTTATTGGGAATGATATGATTTTTTAGCGTTGGCAATGCAGCGATTAAGGCCGCTAAGTCATAGCGGTCTCGGTTTTTATTCCGTGGATGTAAGCGTGTTTTTTCGACTTGTTTATTTTTCAAATAATTGTTCTTTGGAGTTATATTAAGCTGCTATGCTAATCATTTTTGGTAAAATAGCCTTCGTTGGAGATAGCTGCATCACTCACAAAAATGCTGGCTGTTTTAAACCAGACTTCCGCATAGTTTCCATCAGCATATTGTTTTTGGATGTCTCCTCCATGGGTTTCTGCTCCAGAGCACCAATTTTTGTTGATTTCAGGCGACTTTCCATTGGTTTGATTGTAGGAGCCTAGTTTAAAGAAAAGCCCCTCATGAGCATAAGCATTTTCACGTTCTAAGCCATCTTGTCCAACGGGCACAAACAAGTCCTGAGTTTGCTGAGGAATAGCTTCTGTGGTTTTGTATTCTGATTGAATCAGGTTTTTACTAAATGTTTTGGTTTCATGGTTTGGGCTGCTAAACGTTAACTCCATTTTCCCCTCTTTCACTTCGATAGCATAGCTAAACTCTTCTCCTAAAGCAATTCCCTCTTCTGGTTCTGCTGGGGGAGTGGCTGCGTCTGTTCCAACAACGGCAAAGTCATTGCCCCATACGGCTGTAGAAAAATCCCATCTGCCCGTATTTTCCTCGCCAGCGGTGTTGATTTCATAATGCCAAAAAACAGAGCCTTTGCTGTGTCCAGGGAATTTCTTGTAGAATATTTTTAAGGGTTCATTCTCATGTCCATCGGCACTGTGTATTTGCCCTACCACCACAGAGTGGGAAGCCGCTACACGGGCATCGCCTGTTGCCGACACATTCATGACTTTTAGGGTAGCCGACAATTTGGCTGGCGTCATGGCCGACCATTTTTTAGTCTGAGCCAATTCGGTACGCGTATTGTTTGACGTTCCATGAGTGTCTCCCGCATTGGGCGCTTTGTAAACCACCCAGTTGGTTTCTCCCTCCTGTGTAGTGTAGAAGAAATCTTTTTGCTCGAAATTTTTGGCTTCACCTGCATTTGATCCATCCCCTAAAATTAAATTCCAGTGTTGAAAAAAGGGAATTACCTCACTGGCATAAGGGGCTTTTTTGACCTTATTGGAACAGTTGATGAATAGAAGGAAAGCATTTAAGATTAATGATATAGTTGCCGTTGTATTGATCGTTTTATTCATTTCTTGGTATTTACTTTTACTCAATTATTTTAGGTGGTCTGGAAAAGCGGTTCAGTTGTTTTTTGTAGATGCGTTTCCTTTTTTTAAACAGAACAATTTACAATAATACTTCTATATTTGAGGAATAGTGATTTAATTGTTTATTCTTCTTCGATAACAACCTTTTAAACATGCCAATTATAGCAGCGGACTACCAACCAAGCTTTCCTTTTCGAAATGGACACATTAACACGGTGTACAGTTCCCTGTTTCGAAAAATCAAGCCCCTGCCATTTGTACGGAAAAGAATTGAAACCGCAGATGAAGATTTCTTGGACATCGATTTTCTTGAAAATGGAAGTGATAAAATAGTGATTCTTTGTCATGGGTTAGAGGGGAGTAGTTCTTCCAAGTACATTCAAGCCACTGCGCGTCTATTGCATGAGAATGGCTATTCCATAGCCGCAATGAATTATCGCTTTTGCAGTGGTGAAATAAATAGGCAACTGATCACCTATCACAGTGGTAGAACCGAAGATTTGAATACGGTAATCAATGAGGTCCTGCCTCATTATACGGCTGTTTATTTGGTTGGTTTCAGTTTGGGCGGAAATTTGGTACTAAAGTATAGCGGAGATGGTCTTTACCCCATACACCCGAAAATTAAGGCCACTGTTGGCATTTCGGTACCGGTAGATTTACACGGATCTTCTTTGGTGTTGCAGAAAGGTGAGAACCTCATATATACTTGGCGTTTCCTAATTACACTTGCCAAAAAGATTAGACTCAAGCACAAACAATATCCCGAGCAAGTGGATGTTAGCTTATTGAAAAAAGTGATAAAACTGATTGATTTTGATGAGCACTATACCAGTAAACTCAATGGCTTTAGCGACGCTAAGGATTATTATGCCAAAGCGAATTGCAAGCAGTTTCTTTCCTCCATCAAGCTACCTGCATTACTTATTAACGCTTTAGATGATCCCTTTTTATCAGCTTCCTGCTTTCCTTATGCAGAAACCGAAAAGAACAAAAATTTTTCCCTAATGACTCCTTCCCATGGTGGGCATGTTGGTTTTGTTTCTTCTGGCCAAGAATACTATTGGGTGGAAAAAGAAATCCTTTCGTTTCTTGATAAAAATTGATAGGAAAAAAAATAAAGCCCTCAGAAAGAGGGCTTTAAAAATATAAAAGAAGGTTTATTTACAGGTGAATCACTTCGTCATAAGCATCGGCTACGGCCTCCATCATCGCCTCACTCATGGTCGGGTGGGGGTGAACGGCTTTTAGCACCTCATGGCCAGTGGTTTCGAGCTTACGTCCGAGTACCGCCTCAGCGATCATGTCGGTAACGCCGGCGCCAATCATGTGGCAACCAAGCCATTCGCCGTATTTGGCGTCAAAAATCACTTTCACAAAACCTTCAGAGGTTCCGCTGGCTTGTGCTTTTCCAGAGGCAGAGAAAGGAAACTTTCCTACTTTGATGTCATAACCTTGTTCTTTGGCTTGGGCTTCGGTCATTCCAACAGAGGCAATCTCTGGGAAACTATACGTACATCCAGGGATATTGCCATAATCCAGTGGCTCTACCTTATGTCCAGCAATTTTTTCAACACATAAAATTCCTTCGGCAGAAGCAACGTGGGCGAGGGCTTGTCCTTTGGTTACATCTCCAATGGCATAGTAGCCTGGGAGGTTGGTTTGGTAAAAATCGTTCACCAAGATCTTATCGCGGTCAACAGCGATTCCTACATCTTGTAAGCCAAGGTTTTCGATATTGGTTTTAATTCCAACGGCAGAAAGAACGATATCGGCTTTAAGCGTTTCTTCGCCCATGACCGTTTTGATGGTTGCCGTAACGCCTTTTCCTTTGATGTCTACCTTGGTCACTTCAGCTGAAGTAAGGATATTGACTCCTGCTTTCTTGAAGGAGCGTTCCAATTGCTTGGAAATTTCCTCATCTTCTACGGGTACAATGCGGTCTTGGTATTCAACCACCGTTACTTCTGTTCCCATGGCGTTGTAGAAGTAGGCAAATTCAATTCCAATGGCGCCAGAACCCACTACAATGAGTTTTTTGGGCTGTTTGGGTAAAGTCATGGCTTCGCGATAACCAATGACTTTTTTTCCGTCCTGTGGCAAGTTAGGTAACTCACGTGAGCGAGCCCCTGTTGCGAGGATAATATGGTCGGCTTGATAGATTTCTTCTTTGCCGTCTAGTAGAACGCTTACTTGTTTCTTGGGCAATACTTTCCCAAAACCATTCAAGACATCAATCTTATTTTTTTTCATCAAGAATTTAACTCCTTTGCTCATGCCAGCAGCTACATTACGGCTACGGTAGACTACAGCGTCAAAATCTTTGTCGTATTCTTTAACGGTTAATCCGTAATCTTCTGCATGTTTGAGGTAATCAAACACTTGTGCAGATTTGATCAAAGCTTTGGTTGGAATACATCCCCAGTTAAGGCAAACTCCTCCAAGGCTTTCTTTTTCTACGACGGCAGTTTTAAGGCCTAATTGTGAAGCGCGAATGGCGGTTACATAGCCTCCAGGGCCGCTTCCAATTACAATGATGTCATATTTCGTCATAATTTTTCCAGTTAAATTCGGTGCAAAGATAGGAAATAGAAGTGACTAGTCCTCGCTTGGTTTAAAATCTATACTGGCAGAATTGACACAGTAGCGTTGACCGGTCGCTGTGGGCCCATCATCAAAGATGTGTCCTTGGTGACCCCCGCAATTGGCGCATAAAATTTCTACCCGCAGCACGCCTAGCGTGCTGTCCTTGCGGTATTCGATGGTGCCGCCAATACTTTTATCGTAAGATGGCCAGCCACAACCACTGTCAAACTTAGAGGAAGCCTCGTAGAGGGCTTCTCCACAGCCCTTACAAACATAGGTACCTTGTGCATGATGGTCGTTGTATTTTCCGCTAAAAGGGCGTTCGGTCCCTGCTTCGCGCAGTATGCGGTATTCGTCTGGGGAAAGGACAGCTTTCCATTCGGCATCGGTTTTGTTAACAGGGTATTTACTCATTTTCTGCAGGGATAAAGGCCAGAGCGGCCGAATTAATACAATGGCGCTTGCCGGTGGTAGCTCGCGGTCCGTCGTTGAACATATGTCCTAGGTGACCGCCGCAAACACTGCACTTTAATTCCGTACGGGCATACCCAATTTTATAGTCGACATCATATTCAAGGTTCTCATCAACACCACGGTCAAAAGAAGGCCAGCCGGTTCCAGAGTCAAACTTATGTTCCGATTTGTAGAGCGGGCTTTTGCATCCGGCACAAACATAAGCACCTTCAGCTTTGTTGTTATTGAGTGGTCCAGAAAAAGCGCGTTCGGTCGCTGCTTGGCGTAAAACTCGGTAGGAGAGGGGTGTTAAAATCTCTTGCCATTCAGCATCTGTTTTCACCACTTCATAGGAGGTTTCTTTTGCTGATTTCTTGGTTGTTTTTTTCTGTTGACAACTTCCAATTACAGGAAATAAGAACAGAATAAGGAACAATCTTTTGAACGTCAATTGCATGATGTATTTTTTATTAAAGTTACGATATAAGGGCTAATGTCAAAGGCCATGCCAATTTCTTTATTTGTGATTTTTAAACAATTTGAGAGCTTGAATAGACCTAAAGTTTTACTTTAAGTAGAATTAAATAAACGATAAAATAAAATTAAATCATACATTTAAATAAAACTGTTTAATTCTATGATAAATAGTTCTTTAATGCATATAATAAGTTTTTCTTATAGCCTCGTTCGCTGCCTAATTTCAATATATTTTTTTGATAAATTCATCTGCTCAGACAAAAAAGATTGTATCTTGAAAATTATAGACTATATGATATTGCATTATGCTTGAAACAAAAAATGGCCTAGCCAAAGGAAGTAAAAAATTGATCAATGCTTGGGCCTTCTATGACTGGGCCAACTCGGTGTATTCGTTGGTGATTTCCTCAGCTATTTTCCCCATATATTATGCAGCGCTATTTGCTGAGAATAATCAGATTGATTTCTTTGGCTATGACGTCAAAAATACGGCCATGATCAGTTTTGTGACAGGCTGTGCATTTTTGGTGGTGGCCTTTATTTCTCCCTTACTTTCTGGAATAGCTGATTTTATTGGAAACAAGAAACGCTTCATGCAGTTCTTTGTTTACCTGGGGTCATTTTCCTGTGTGGGTTTGTATTGGTTTCAATTAGAATCGATCTACCTGGGACTTTTCTTTTACTTTTTAGCCATGATTGGCCTGTGGGCAAGTTTGGTGTTCTATAATTCCTATCTACCCGATGTGGCTTATCCCGAACAACAAGACAGAGCAAGTGCTCGTGGGTATTCGATGGGCTACATTGGCAGTGTATTGTTGCTGTTGTTTAATTTATCCATGGTCATGAAACCTGAATTGTACGGAATTGAAGGAACAGCTGGAGAAGCGGCCATGCTGGCCATGCGCTATTCTTTTGTTTCAGTTGGGGTTTGGTGGTTTTTGTTTAGTCAGGTTTCCTTGTATTTTTTACCCAAGGGGAATAAAAACAACGAAAAAATTACACGTCATATTTTGTGGAATGGATTCCGCGAACTGCGCACAGTGTACAAGCAAATGGAAGGGAACTTTCCGCTAAAACGTTATCTGACAGCCTTCTTTGTGTATTCCTTGGCCGTGCAAACGGTGATGCTGGTTGCGGCTTATTTTGGTGAAGAGGAAATTGCTTGGGGGTCTGACAGTGATAAGACTATGGGACTAATTGTGAGCATATTACTCATACAGATTGTGGCAATTCTCGGTTCAATCCTTGCTGCACGTGCCTCTGTTCGTTTTGGGAATATCCCTACCTTGATTGTCATCAATGTGGTTTGGGCCATTATTTGTGCATATGCATTCACCATTGAAACACCGATACAGTTTTATTATGTGGCTGGCTTTGTTGGCTTGGTGATGGGAGCCATCCAATCCTCATCACGTGCGGCCTACTCAAAGTTTTTACCTACAACCGATGATACCACCTCCTATTTTAGCTTTTATGATGTCGCTGAAAAAGTAGGTATCATCATCGGGATGTTTCTATTTGGTGCCATTGACCAGATCACCGGTAGTATGCGCTATTCTATTGTGTTCTTTGGCGTTTTCTTTGTCTTTGGAGCGATCATGCTCCTGCGGGTTAACCGCAAAGTAGCTACTCTATAGCCAGACCTACTGAGCCTGACCCAGCAACTTTGCTGTGTAAATTATCCTTTGGTTCCCCAAAGGAACGTACACTCCCAGAGCCGGCAACACTAATGTCAAGTTTGTGACTGCAACGCACATAAACACTTCCAGATCCAGTAGGGGATACATCACCGTTTTTTGCTTATTCCGTTGTTCACAAAAGTGAAGTGCTTTTCGCAAGGTGATTTGCTTGAGCCATCCACCAAATTTATTCCCACCCTTGTATTGTTCTAGTTTTTCAAAGGCAGTCAAGAAGCTTTCTTGCATAACATCTTCGTCATCTACGCGGTTTTGTACAATACGTAGAGCACTGTGATACATGGCCAAATGATAGCGGTTGTAAACTTCCATTTGTGCAGGTTCATCTTTCTTTTTGCAAAGTTGGATGAGTTGATCAATCTCCAATTGTTTGACAATAGGGCTATGCTCTTTTACTCTAGAAGATGTGAAAGTTGTGAATTGTTACATTATTACCCCATTATTTTTTGGCATAACTATTGAAACTTTTAATCTAAAATTAGATAAACCCATATAGATGGCTGTTTTATGCCATTTTGACGCAGATAAACGTATATGTCCAAACCAATTTTTAGTTCCTTAGACAATTTGTCATTACAGGATATCGATGCTGAAGCAGATTTGATCCCTTTATTGACTACTGAAGACGAAGAAGCCCTCGAAAGCGAGGACTTACCAGAATCTGTCCCAATCCTCCCTTTACGGAATACGGTCTTGTTCCCAGGAGTTGTTATCCCTATTACGGTCGGTCGTGATAAATCCATTCAATTAATCAAAGACGCTAACAAAGGCGACAAGGTTATTGGTGTGGTAGCGCAGAAAGATCAAGAGGTAGAAGATCCGAGTATTGTTGATGTGTTTCCTTTGGGAACTGTTGCGCAGATTTTGCGTGTCCTGACCATGCCCGATGGAAATACCACCATCATCATTCAAGGAAAAAAACGCTTTGAGATTCAACAGCTCATTTCAGAAGATCCCTATATCAAAGCGAAAATAAAAAGTGTATCCGAAGAAAAAAAAGTCCAAGAGACCTCTGAATTTCCTGCCATCGTAGAATCGATTAAAGATTTGGCCCTCAAAATAATCAAGGAGAGTCAGAACATTCCTTCTGAAGCTTCTTTTGCCATCAAAAACATACAGAGCCATTCGTTCTTAATCAACTTTGTGTCTTCTAACATGAGTTTGACAGTACAAGAGAAACAAGAGATCTTGTCTACGGCCAATATTAAAGAGCGTGCATTGTTGTGTTTGAAATACATGAATCTAGAATATCAAAAGCTAGAGCTTAAAAACGATATTCAGTCGCGTGTGCGCACCGATTTAGATCAACAACAGCGCGAGTATTACCTGCATCAGCAAATGAAAACCATTCAAGAAGAATTGGGGGGAGTTTCCTATGAGGAGGAAGTGGAAGAGATGCGCATGCGTGCAAAAGAAAAGAAATGGACCGAAGAGGTGGGGGCTCACTTCGATAAAGAATTGATGAAGCTGCAACGCATGAATTCTCAGGTAGCGGAGTATTCTGTTCAGCGTAACTACCTTGATTTATTTTTAGACTTGCCTTGGAGAAAATTTTCTGAAGACTTGTTTGATCTAAAACGCGCACAAAAAATCTTAGACCGCGATCATTACGGATTGGAAGAGGTGAAGAAGCGAATCATAGAATACCTAGCCGTACTCAAATTGCGCAACGACATGAAGTCGCCTATACTTTGTCTATATGGCCCTCCGGGGGTAGGGAAAACTTCTTTGGGGAAATCTATCGCTGAAGCTTTGGGGCGTGAGTATGTCCGAATTTCTCTAGGGGGAATGCGCGACGAAGCGGAAATTCGTGGTCACCGAAAAACATATATTGGTGCATTGCCCGGACGAATTATTCAAAGCTTGAAAAAAGCGGGTACTTCCAATCCAGTTTTTGTCTTGGATGAAATCGATAAACTGACCAACAGTTCTCAGGGCGATCCGTCTTCTGCTTTACTGGAGGTGTTGGATCCAGAACAAAATGGATCGTTTTACGACAACTTTTTGGAGTTAGGCTATGACCTTTCTAAGGTGATGTTTGTGGCGACGGCAAACAATTTAGGCGGAATACAACCGGCATTGCGTGATCGAATGGAGATCATTAACGTAAGTGGTTATACCATTGAGGAAAAAGCCATGATTGCAAAGAATCACCTTTTGTCTAAACAATTAAAGGAACACGGTTTAAAAGACAAGGACTTGGTGCTGTCCAAAAGCCTTTTAGAGGCTATTGTAGAAGGGTATACACGTGAGTCGGGTGTTCGCGGCTTGGAGAAACAAGTCGCCAAGTCGGTGCGCTATGTAGCCAAGTCGATTGCCATGGAAGAATCCTATATAAAGTCGCCAAAGGGCGCAGACCTTAAAACAATTCTTGGCCCTGCTAAAGTTAGCCGAGACTTATACGAGAATAATGAAACCGCCGGGGTGGTCATTGGATTAGCTTGGACATCGGTTGGAGGAGATATTCTCTTCATTGAATCGGCTCTGTCGCCTGGAAAAGGGCAATTATCCATTACTGGTAACCTAGGGAAGATCATGAAAGAGTCGTCCACAATTGCCATGCAATACATTAAGGCCAATGCTGAGATTTTAGGTTTGTCCGATTTCCCTTTTGATAAATACAATATTCATATTCACGTTCCTGAGGGTGCTACACCTAAAGATGGACCCAGTGCCGGAATTACGATGTTGACTTCCTTGGTGTCCTTGCTTACCCAGAAACGAGTCAAAAAGAACCTTTCCATGACTGGGGAGATTACGCTTCGTGGGAAAGTACTTCCAGTGGGAGGAATCAAAGAGAAAATCTTGGCAGCAAAGCGTTCCAAAATTAAAGAGATCATCTTATGTGAAAGTAATCGCAAGGACATTGAAGAAATTAATGCTAATTATTTAAAGGGACTTCAATTTCATTTTGTGAAAGAAATGCATGAGGTTTTGGCTCTGGCCATTACAGATCAAAAGGTTAAACATGTAAAAACCATTTAAGGATGTGTACAGTAACCTTTGTTCCAACAGTTAACGGTTTTGTGTTTACCTCCAATCGCGATGAAGATCCCAAGCGGGCTGCCACGCAAATAGTAGAGGAGCGTCGAGGTGATTTGTTGGTGTCTTTTCCGCAAGACGCTGAAGCCAAAGGTACTTGGATTGCTTTTTCGGACAAAGATCAATTTGCCTGTATCCTAAATGGAGCATTTTTGCCCCACCAACGCAAAGAGAACTACTCCATGAGTCGAGGGGCAATGGCATTGGCCTATTTTGATTACGCCTCTATAGACGCATTCATGGATGCATTTAATTTTGAAGGCATGGAGCCGTTTACATTACTTCTGTACAATGCAGGTGATTTTTGTGAGTTAAAATGGGATGAAACGGACCTGCATGTGCGAAAGCTGTCTACCAATGATATACATTTATGGTCTTCGAGCACCCTGTATTCGCAAGAATGGTGGCTTGATCGCACCCTTCGTTTCAAGGAGTTTGTAGCACGTCAACGCCCAGATCAAAAAGAGATCATGCATTTTCATGCCAATGAGTTGCCATTTGTGCCAGAAGCCTTACAGGCGCTTATAGGTAGTGCAAAACCTTTGACCAATATTCCAGTAGAAACGACCAGTGTGACTTCCATTGCGAAGCATAAACGGGGCTATGATTTTCATTTTCAGCGAACCGACGGAAAGCTAACAACACATAAATCCACCTACTAGTCTTATCTTTGTTTTATGAAAACAACCGTTATAGCGATTGATGGGTATGCTTCAACAGGTAAAAGCACCCTGTCCAAACAACTGGCCAAACACCTAGGCTACACCTATGTGGATACGGGCTATATGTTTCGCACCATTGGTTTTCTTGTGCTGCAGAACAATTGGCTGAAAAATGACATCATTGCTGTTACTGAATTAGAAAAAGCCCTTCCCGCTTTACAGTTTTCTTGGAAAGAAGGAGATAATGCTCAAATGCACATGGCACTGAATGACCTTGTGTATGGAGAGGAGCTACGTACAACAGAAGTGTCAAATTTGGTCAGCAAGGTGGCAGCCCTTCCGGCTGTTCGTGCCCATTTGTTGGACCAACAGCGTAGCCTCTCTAAAGCTAGTTCGGTTGTCATGGATGGACGTGATATAGGTACGGTCGTTTTTCCCAATGCGACGCATAAATTCTTCTTAAATGCTAAGCCAGAAATTCGCGCTGAGCGCCGCTATGCTGAAATGCAAGCCAAAGGAATACCAGGTACACTCGATGAAGTTTTGGCCAATGTCATAGAGCGCGATCGCTTGGACAGTACACGTGCCATAGCTCCCTTGGTTAAGGCCCAAGATGCCACTGAAATCGATACATCAGCAATGGATGTCGAAGCAATTTTTCAGTTACTCTGTGACCACATTAAGGCTTGATTGTTGAAGTTGTTCAACGATTCGTTGGAGTTCTTCCGGTTTTTTCGCCAATATTCGTTCGCATTGATTTTGTTTTCCATGAATGTTTTTTTATGCTCAAAATACCGAGAAAGGCTAGCATGTTGAGGATTAGGCCCACAAGGCTCAAGATGCCAGCGATATAAAGCATGTTGAATACGGTGGTGTACACAAAGATGTAGGCAGCCATGATTAAAACGACTAGGCTAAAAAAATAAAGGGCGGTGTAGGTTTTTATTGGGTGAAATTTAGGTGAACGCAATATACAGAAATAGATGTAATAATTTTCCACCTTAAAATTTAAAAGAGTAGCATATAATTAATGAATTTTCCCTTGTCCATCAAGCATTTAGGCTTATATTTGCACACTCTTTTGATTAATCAGGGCAGGGAGTAAACAAAACAATCACAAACAACTTCTGTTGTTTTTCAATTTAAGTCCTGTGATACAGCAGAATACAAAACCATTTTTTTAGCTATGGCTGAAGAAACTACACCGCAAGCAGCACCAGAGCAAGAAGCTCCTCAGGCTGCTGAAACTCCACAAGTTCAAGAAGAAACCCAAGAAACGGCTGCAGCGCCAACGGCGAACAATGCAGAAGACTTTTTGGCAGACTTTAACTGGCACCACTACGAAGAAGGCATTGACGTCATTGAAGACAAGCAATTGGCTGAATTCGAAGAATTGGTTGGCAAAAACTTTGTGGACACTGCAGACGATGATGTTATTGAAGGAACAGTTGTACACATGACTGATCGTGAGGCAATCATCGATATTAACGCAAAATCAGAAGGAGTAATTTCCTTGAACGAATTCCGTTACAACCCAGACCTAAAAGAAGGCGACAAGGTTGAGGTAATCGTTGACATCCGCGAAGACCGTACAGGTCAGTTGATTTTATCGCACCGTAAGGCACGTGTAATCAAAGCATGGGATCGTGTAAACAACGCACATGACAGTGGCGAAATCGTTAACGGTTTTGTGAAATGTCGTACCAAAGGAGGAATGATTGTCGATGTATTCGGTATTGAAGCTTTCTTACCTGGTTCACAAATTGACGTCAAGCCGATTCGCGACTACGATCAGTATGTAAACAAAACAATGGAATTTAAGGTAGTGAAAATCAACCATGAATTTAAAAACGTTGTTGTTTCGCACAAAGCATTAATCGAAGCAGATATCGAAGAACAGAAAAAAGAAATCATTGGTCAACTAGAAAAAGGACAAGTACTCGAGGGTACAGTGAAAAACATCACTTCTTATGGTGTGTTTATCGACCTTGGTGGAGTAGACGGATTGATCCACATTACTGACCTTTCTTGGAGTCGTATCAACCACCCAAGCGAAATCTTGGAATTGGATCAGAAATTGAACGTTGTTATTCTTGATTTTGATGATAACAAATCACGTATCCAACTTGGATTGAAGCAATTGAGCGATCACCCATGGGAGAAGCTTGGTGATACCATCAAAGAAGGTGAGAAAGTAAAAGGAAAAGTAGTTGTGATCGCAGATTACGGTGCTTTTGTTGAAATCGAAGACGGTGTTGAAGGATTGATTCACGTTTCCGAAATGTCTTGGTCAACGCACTTGCGTTCTGCACAAGACTTCGTAAATGTTGGTGATGAGTTAGAAGCTCAGATCTTAACAATCGATCGTGAAAGTCGTAAAATGTCTCTAGGTATCAAGCAATTATCGCAAGACCCATGGACAGACATTACGACAAAATATCCTGTTGGTTCTAAGCACCAAGGAATCGTTCGTAACTTCACTAACTTCGGTGTATTCATCGAATTGGAAGAAGGAATCGACGGTTTAGTATACATTTCTGATCTTTCTTGGACCAAGAAAGTGAAGCACCCATCTGAAGTATTAACCGTTGGCGATACCATTGATGTTGTTGTACTTGAATTGGATGTTGATGGACGTAAACTAAGTTTAGGACACAAACAAACACAAGATAACCCTTGGGATAAATACGCTACTGAATTTGCTGAAGGTACATTACACAACGCTGCACTTACAGAGATCGTAGACAAAGGAGCGACCATTAGCTTTAACGAGGATATCGTTGCTTTTGTTCCTTCACGTCATTTAGAAAAAGAAGATGGTTCTAAAGTAGGTTTAGATGAAGCAATTGACTTCAAGATCATTGAATTCAATAAAGACTTCAAGCGTGTTGTTGCATCGCATACAGCAATTTTCAGAGAAGAAGAGCGTAAAAATATTCGCACTGCTACAAAGAAAATGCAAGCTGATAATGCCGAGAAAACAACTCTTGGAGATTTAGATGCCTTGGCTAGCTTGAAAGAGCAAATGGACAAGAAATAAGTTTCTTGCCTCTTTTTAAAGACAACCCGCTGTTTACAGCGGGTTTTTTTTTTGGAATGAACCGAATCCCACGTGAAAAAGTTCTATTTTTGTAGAAAGTAATCCTATGCAGCCTAAGCTTTTACTCAATGCACATCAAATCGATATTCTACTGCATCGTTTGGCTTGTCAGTTAATTGAAAATCACTTAGACTTTTCCAATTGTGTTCTCATTGGCTTGCAGCCTCGCGGAGTTAATGTTCTCAATCGACTTACTCACCTGCTCACTTCGGTATATAAAGTCTCTGCTTTGCAAAGTGGAAAACTTGACATCACATTTTTTCGCGATGATTTTCGCCGAAGTGACAAACCCCATGCCGCTAGTTCTACGGATATGAATATTCCCATTGAAGGAAGGGACATTGTTTTCATTGATGATGTCTTGTATACCGGTAGAAGTATTCGTGCGGCATTGACCGCTATTGAGTCTTATGGACGCCCAAAAAGCATAGAATTATTGACATTAATTGACCGTCGTTTTAGCCGTGATTTGCCCATCCAGCCCGATTATGTTGGCCGACAAGTAGATGCGCTTCAAAATGATAAAGTAACGGTAGAGTGGAGTGAAACCCACACAGATGACGCCGTGTTTTTATTGAAAGACCATATATGAAAGAACTAAGTGTTGATCATTTATTGGGCATAAAATACCTCAAAGAAGACGACTTGCATTTGATCTTCGAAACAGCAGATCATTTTAAAGAAGTGATCAATCGTCCCATCAAAAAGGTACCCAGTCTCCGTGATATAACCATTGCCAATTTATTTTTTGAAAACTCTACACGAACAAAGCTATCCTTCGAGTTAGCGGAAAAACGATTAAGCGCAGATATTATCAATTTCTCTGCCGCACAATCTTCGGTTAAAAAAGGAGAAACCCTTATCGATACGGTTAATAATATTTTGGCCATGAAGGTTGATATGGTCGTGATGCGTCACCCCAACCCCGGAGCTGCAGAATTCCTTTCCAAGAATGTAGATGCCTGTATTGTTAATGCTGGTGATGGCACCCACGAACACCCTACCCAGGCCTTATTAGATGCCTATTCCATTCGGGAGAGATTTGGCGAAGTTGCCGGAAAACGTATTGTCATTGTTGGCGATATTTTACACTCCCGCGTAGCCTTATCCAATATTTTTGCCCTCAATATGCTAGGGGCAGAGGTGAAGGTCTGCGGACCAAAAAGCCTCCTGCCAAAGCACATAGAATCCTTAGGGGTAACCGTTGAACCCGACTTTAAAAAAGCATTGCGTTGGTGCGATGCGGTTAATATGCTACGTGTCCAAAACGAACGGATGGACAAAAGTTATTTTCCTTCTATACGCGAGTACACTCAATTATATGGATTGACCCTTCCACTCTTAAAAAGCTTACGTAAGAAAATCGTTGTTTTGCATCCAGGCCCTGTGAACAGAGGGGTTGAAATTAGTTCTGATGTTGCCGATTCTGATCAGGCCATTATTCTCGATCAAGTAGAAAATGGCGTAGCCATCCGTATGGCGGTCATTTATTTACTTGTCGCTAAACTCATCAAACCAGAAGCTTAATGGGGGATTTTAATGCACCAATACATACAGTCAGCCTCGGAAATTCATTACACCAAAAAGAGATTCTCCTCCTTTCAGGTCACGATTTAATTTTAGATGCTTTGAACAGTTATTTTACGCTCGAATTCATTGTAGACTTAACTTCTCTAATGACAGAATTAACCTCAGAAGACCATTCGCGTATTTTGGTTGCTTTGCCAGAACAGTACGCCAACTTGCCAGATGATTGGATTATTGTTCCTAGCTTGAGAGAGGCAGAAGATGTTATCGAAATGGAGCGAATTGAACGTGATTTAGGCTTCTAAGATGGAATTGACAATACTTGGTTGCAATGCAGCTACCCCGCGAAAGAATGCTCAAACCACTGCTCAGCTACTCGAAATTAAGGGCCAGTTAATATTGATTGATTGTGGAGAAGGAACACAGATTCAATTGCGTAAACTCGGAATAAAATTTGCCCGCATTCAGCATATCTTTATTTCCCATTTACACGGAGATCATTTCTATGGCTTGATTGGCCTAATCAGTACTTTTCGTTTACTTGGGCGAACTGCCGATTTGCATGTTTATGGCCCAAAAGCAATAAAAGAAATCATCACCCTTCAGTTAAAGTTGGCAAAATCATGGACCGATTATAGCCTCTATTTTCATGAACTAGAAAGCGCAGAATCTGAATTGATTTTGGATCACGAAAAATTTACTGTTGAGACCCTGCCTTTGGATCACAGAGTGTATACCAATGGTTATTTGTTTAAGGAAAAAGAAGGGCCACGGAGAATTAATAAAGTTATGATAGACAAGTATGGCGTGGATGTTAGTGATATGGAAAACCTGAAGCAGGGGAAGGACATTCGCTTGGAAGATGGAACGCTCATAGCGAATGCTGAATTAACACTCTCACCTGAGTTGCCAAAATCGTATGCTTTTTGTAGTGATACAGCCTATAAATCAGATTTAGCCGCTCTTGTTGCTGGTGTAAGTTGTTTGTATCACGAAGCCACCTTTCTGGATAATCATCAAGACTTGGCAGTTAAAACAAAACACAGTACGGCAAAAGAGGCTGCACAGGTGGCGGCAGAGGCTAAGGTAGGGGAGTTGATTCTTGGACATTTCTCCTCGCGCTACTCTGATTTAAATGAATTTATTGTGCAAGCTAACACACATTTTAAAAACGTTTCTCTGGCCGAAGATGGCAAACGTTTTGTTTTTTAACAGAAAAACAGAAAGTTAGGGGCGTTTATTTCCGAAAAAAAAAGGCGAAATCGTACCTTGCAAATATGAACACATCCAAAGACATTGGTCATTTGCGTAAGTCCTATGAAAAAGGAGATCTTACCGATGCATTAAAAAACATCTCTCCCATTGCTTTATTTGAAGAATGGTTCGCTGCCGCAGAAGAAAATCCTGCTACAGAAGAAGCCAACGCCATGTCAATTGTGACGCTGGGAGAAGACTCTTTTCCTAAAGCACGTATTGTTTTGCTTAAGCAGTTTAGTGCTGAAGGCTTTGTTTTTTACACCAATTACACGAGTCAAAAAGGACGCGCCATTTTAGCCTATCCAAAAGTTGGTATTACATTTTTTTGGCCCGCCCTTGAGCGTCAAGTAATCATCAAAGGTGTTGCTGAAAAAGTCAGCCCAGCACAATCAGACGCTTATTTTTATTCTCGCCCGCTTGGCAGTCAACTGGGAGCAATTGCTTCAGATCAAAGTAGCGAGATTGACTCTCAAGAATCTTTACAAGAATGTTTAAAGTCTTTAGAAGAAGAGTATCGTTTATCCTCGCCAAAACGACCCGAGCATTGGGGCGGTTTTTTGGTTCGCCCAGAACAGATTGAATTTTGGCAAGGGCGACCCAATCGTTTGCATGATCGTTTGGAATTTTCATTAACAAATTCGCTCACTTGGAAATGTAAACGCCTTGCACCATGATATGAAAGAGCTCCTTTTTTTACGGCATGCAAAATCCTCTTGGGAACATGGAGTGACGGACCGACATCGCCCGTTGCAATCCAAAGGGATGAAAGCAATTATTTCCGTGGCTCAATATTATAAAAGCAACTTTCAGTCGTTTGATTGTATATTGTCCAGTCCGGCTAATCGCGCTTTTCATACGGCAGCAATCCTAGCACATGAAATTGATTTCCCCTTAAATAACTTTCTATTAAGGGAGGACATCTATACTTTTGACAGCGAGAGAATTATTCTCCTGTCAAAAGAACTCGATGAACGCTGGAATAAAGTAATTCTGGTTGGACATAACCCTGCGTTTACTGAGGCAGCAAGTCATTTTTCAGCCAATGCAGCCCCTGAGCTGAAAACATCTGACTGGGTTCACCTCAAGTTTGCACAAAAGAAATGGAAGGATATAGCCAAGGGAGATTCGATCTATGGTTCAAAAAAAGAAGCACAGAAAGTATGGTAAAAGATAAGTTCATCAATAGAGAATTAAGCTGGCTAGATTTTAATGCCCGTGTATTACAGGAAGCTGCCGATCCGTCTGTTCCGCTTATTGAGCGACTCCGTTTTTTGGGTATTTTTTCCAATAACTTGGATGAGTTTTTCCAAGTGCGATTTGCAACAGTTAAACGCATTGCTCAATCCAAAAAGTCCGGAAAAAAAGCCCTTGGTGGAATTGAGGCGTCAAAACTATTAGAACAAATTACAAAAGGGGTAATCAAGTTGCAAATGGCTAGCGCCAAGACCTTAGAAGAAATAGAGAAGCAACTTAAAAAAGAGAGTATTCATTTCATCAACGAAAAGGAGGTGAGTTCATTGCAAGCTGAGTTTTTAACCGATTATTTCTTGCAGAAAGTAAGCCCAGCGCTCGTTACTGTAATCCTTAAAGAGGAAGAACAAGATTTCTCTGACAACATCGCATTTTTGGCCATTAAAATGGACCTTATTTCTGAAATGGCGAATGAAAAGCTATATGCTTTTATTGAGATTCCTAAAGAGGTTGACCGTTTTGTTGTTCTCCCTTCAGAAGATGGGAAACAATATATCATGTTGTTGGATGATTTGATCCGTTATCATTTTCACTTGATTTTCAGTATGTTTAATTATTCAAGTATTGAGGGGCATATGCTAAAGATAACCCGTGATGCCGAACTTGATATTGAAGAAAATGTTGGTAAAAGTTATATAGAAAAAATCATCAATAGTGTCAAAGATCGTTTAATTGGCGACCCTGTCCGCTTGGTCTACGACAGTACGATAGCTCCAGAAACATTAAAGGTTGTCATGGAGAAATTGGGCGTTGCCACCTCTGATAGTTTAATTCCAGGTGGACGGTACCACCACCGAAGGGATTATATGAATTTCCCAAGCTTGCAGCGGAAGGAGTTGTTGTACAGTAAGTTTAAGCCCTTACCCATTCGTGATTTATCGCTGAGTCAAAATATGTTGGAGGCAGTAGCGAAGAAAGATTATTTGATATATACGCCCTACCACAATTTTGCTTATGTTATCAAGTTTCTACGAGAGGCCGCTTTAGATCCAAAGGTTAAGACAATTAAAATCACCATTTATCGCTTAGCCAAGCTTTCGCAAGTTGCTAGTTCATTGATTAATGCAGCCAAGAATGGAAAAAAGGTGGTCGTGCAAATTGAGTTGCAAGCTCGTTTTGATGAAGAGAACAACATACAAGTCGCAGAAAATTTAGAGAATGCAGGAGTTCAATTGATTTTTGGTGTTCCGGGATTAAAAGTGCACTCCAAAATTTGCGTAATTGAACGGCAAGAAGGCAAGAAACTGAAGCGCTATGGTTTCATTAGTACAGGAAATTTTAATGAAGTAACCGCCCGTATTTATTCCGATTATACGTTATTCACCGCGCATCAAAAAATACTTAAAGATGTTTTAAAGGTTTTTGACTTTTTAGAGGTGAACTACAAGATCAAGAAGTACAAGCATTTAATTGTTTCCCCTCATTACACCTTTCCAACCTTACTTCGTTTAATTGATAATGAAATTATAAACAAGCAAAAAGGCAAGCAGGCACGTATCCAGCTCAAGCTAAATAACGTGACCAACAATGCGATCATCAGTAAGCTTTATGAGGCCAGTAGAGCGGGTGTACAGATCGATATGATTGTCCGTGGAGTGTGTTGTCTTATTCCTGGAGTAGAGGGGATGAGCGAAAATATTCGTGTCATAAGTATTGTGGATAAATTTTTGGAGCATCCACGGATTTATGTTTTCGAAAACGACGGTTCTCCCAAAATGTATATTTCTTCTGCCGATTGGATGACTAGAAATATTGATAACCGTATTGAAGTTGCTTGCCCAATTCTGGATAAAAACTTGCAGCAAGAATTATTGGATACTTTTATGATTAGTTGGAATGATAACGTCAAAGCACGTCTTGTCAATACAGCAGATCAGAATGCTTTTGTTCAGAGCAAAGGAGAATTGATTCGTTCTCAATGGGCTACTTATGATTATTTTAGCAATAAACTTTCCGAATGAAAATAGAACGTTATGCCGCTATAGATATAGGTTCAAATGCAGTTCGGGTGCTTATCTCCAATGTAATCAGTTCAAAAATGAAATCGCCAAAGTTCATGAAGAGCTCCATGGTGCGTGTACCTATTCGTTTGGGAGAAGACTCGTTTACGGTGGGTGAAATTTCTGATAAGAACAAGAAGCGCATGGTTAAAGCCATGAAGGCTTTTAAGCACATCATGAAAATAAGTAATGTTACCTCTTATATGGCCTGTGCTACCTCGGCGCTACGTGAGGCCAACAATGCAGAAGAAGTGGTGGAACTTGTCAAGAGAACTACAGGGATTCAAATACAAATCATTGACGGGAAGCGAGAAGCTGAAATAATTTCAACCACCAATATTTTTGAATCCATCAACAAGAATAAAACCTTTTTATTTATTGATGTAGGGGGAGGAAGTACAGAGTTCTCCGTTTTGGTGAAGGGAGAGCGCATTGTGTCAAAATCTTTTAAGGTGGGTACTGTGCGCATGATTAACAACATGGTGAGCGACATAATATGGGTTGAAATTAAACGTTGGATAGAGCAAAACACAAAAGGATACACTAAGTTGTCTCTCTTGGGATCGGGTGGAAATATTAATAAATTATTCAAAATGGCTGGAATAAAAGAAGGGAGACCATTGAGTTTTATCAAGCTTAATACGCTGTATAGCGAACTTAACCAGTTAACCTATGAAGAGCGAATTGTTCAATGGGAGTTGAATCCAGATCGCTCGGATGTAATTATACCAGCAACACAGATATACCTTAAGGCGCTCCAATGGAGCGGCGCTTCAGAAATATACGTCCCAAAAATTGGATTAGCCGATGGTATGATTAAAGTGCTTTATGCTGAGAATAAAAACCTATAGCCTGATTTTTTACCGCTCGAATGATTAAAGATCTAAATCCAGTTCTTGTCGGAGTTTTCCCAATATGGGATTGATTTCGATCAATCGCTGGTACTTCTCTTCTGGGGTGTAAATAAACTTTTTCTCTCCAGATTCCTTTACAATAACGTTTATAACAATCGAGAAGTTATTCAATGCCTTGCGTAAAAATGGAAGGAAATACACAAATTCACGTTCCATTTCCACTTTGTTTAGTGAAGAAGGAACCGCATACTCAAGGGTGGTGTTGTTTATTATTCTGGGCGTACTCAACTGAAATAAGGAAGCGAGATTTTGCTCTCGTTTGTCTGTTTTTTCTTGCTGATAGATTTTCCAATGCACTTCTAGGTCTTCTTGTGTAAAGGCATCATTGGGTAAATCAAGCTTTGTTTCTGTTGGTTTTTGTTGCTGCCCCCATTCTTTTTTTCGTTGAATACTTGCAATTGAAAGTGAAGATATCTGTTTTCCTTCTCTGGGTTGGATGTCTATCTTGGGCTTGACTATTGATGGCGGAGGAGAGGGGTCGCCCACCTTTTCTTTAGCTAGATTTGAGGTAGTTTTATTTCCTTGGTCTTCGTTATAGGCAGGTCTTGTTTCCTCAACAATATTTGTCTTTTCTGATAGCTGAGAAGGGTAATCAATTGGTTTTTCCTGAAGAAAGAAGTAGGTGGGAATTAAGCTTCCTTTTTTTTTTCTCCATTAAAATGGAGGGAAGCAACTTGCATGAGGCAGAGTTCAATATGCAGGCGTTTGTTTTGTGAATTTTTATAATTCAATTCACAGTTGTTAGCTAGTTCAATGGCTTCTGCCAGCCAGGACAACTCTACTTGAGTAGATTGTTCGGCATATTGTTGTTGGAGACGTTCCCCTATTTCAAGAAGGCTAACGGTTTTGGGGTCTTTTGAAAGGTATAAGTCACGAAAATGAGCAGCTAATCCACTGATAAACTGTTGCCCATCAAAGCCTTTTTGTACAATTTCATTGTATTGAATCAGCGCATCAGGAATGGCATGATCAATAAGCTTTTTTGTCAGAGATAAGTAAGCAGAATGATCGAGAATATTCAAGTTTTCGGCAACCGCAGCAACGGTTAAATTCTTGTTGCAAAAACTACTCATTCGATCAAATATGGACAAGGCATCTCGCATTGCACCATCAGCTTTTTGCCCAATGAGGTAAAGCGCCTCTTCTTCAAATTCAACCTGTTGTTCTTTGGCAATACCTTCTAAATACATCTGTATGTCTTTAGGTGTAATGCGTTTAAATTCAAAAATTTGACAACGGGATAAAATCGTTGGAATGATTTTGTGTTTTTCGGTTGTCGCAAGGATGAAGATAACGTGTTTTGGCGGCTCTTCCAATGTTTTTAAAAAGGCGTTGAAGGCTGCTGTGGAGAGCATGTGTACCTCATCAATGATATACACTTTATGCGTTCCTGTTTGCGGTGGTATCCTTACTTGATCGTTTAGCTTTCGGATGTCGTCAACAGAGTTGTTGGAGGCTGCATCGAGTTCAAAAATATTGAAAGCGAAGTCTTGATCGATATCCGTTTCACCAGTGCTGTTTATTTTTTTGGCTAAAATGCGCGCGCAAGTAGTTTTGCCAACTCCACGTGGACCACAAAATAAAAGTGCTTGTGGTAGTTGATCTTTGCTAATTGCATTCTCAAGGGTTTGTGTAATAGCTTGTTGTCCAACAACATCAGTAAAGTGTTGAGGACGGTATTTTAGCGCAGATACAACAAAAGTTTCCATTGATTCAAATGTAGAAAAACCGATTGGGAAATCCTTGTTATCGTCGGGATTAGCTTCAAAAATTATTAACAATAGTGTACCTTTGCAGCAAGCAGGTCTCTTATCGCTGCTCGCCTTGCGCGAGGAGAGGAAAGTCCGGACACCACAGGGCAGTATAGCGGGTAACACCCGTCATTCGTTTCGGCGAATAGGACAAGTGCAGCAGAAAGTATGTACAGGTAATGCTGTAGTGAAACCAGGTAAACTCTATACGGTGCAACGCCAAGTAAATCTGTGTTTGAGAACGGCTCGTTCGAAACAGAAGGGTAGGCGGTTCGAGTTCATGAGTAATTGTGAACCTAGATAAATGATAAGACACGACAGAATCCGGCTTATGGCCTGCTTTTTTTATTTTCCATTATGGCTTTTACAGCTGCTTACTCAAAAAAGCTAAAACGACTACTTCCGTAGGTGCGTTCTTCACTTAGCCTTGGATGTGCTTTTAGATCGAGGTGTTTATCATGTTCAATAATCAACAATCCATTTTCAGTTAACCAATTGTTTTCTATTAGCGTGTTGGCTAAGGACAAAAGCATCTCCTCGGAAAATGCATAAGGTGGATCAGCAAAAATAAAATCAAAAGAACCAGCAGGATGTGCGAGAAACTTTTCTACTGAATTTTTTACAACGGTGATTGAAAGCCCAAGGCTTTCGTTGGTTTGGTAGATAAAATGAGCACAATACTTATTTTGGTCCACAGCCGTCAATTTGATTACACCACGCGAAGCGAGTTCGTAGGATATATTCCCCGTTCCCGCATAGAGATCTAGGGTGGAAATGTCTTCCCACGCTAAACGGTGATTTAAAATATTGAATAAGGCTTCTTTTGCACGATCTGTGGTAGGGCGAACTGGGAGCTTTTTAGGGGCTGTAATTCGTCTCCCTTTATGTTGCCCTGATATTATCCTCATAGACTGTTATAACTTAAAAAAAACGGCACTGGATGAACCGGACTAGGGCTGGGGTAATGCGGTTCGAAATAATCAATGGATTCATGAAATTCGCGTGCGCCCAGATAGTATTCATCAAAACCATCATATTTACCTAGAAAGGTGAGGTTAAATTGCTCTGGCTTGAGGTAAAACTGTTCTGTTACATAGAATAGGTAATACAAAAAGTCGTCAGCATTATGCTGAGGAAAGCTATTTTGTAAGAGTAGTTGTCCCCCTTGAAATAAAAAAAGATCAAATTGATCTTGCCGTAAATGAACGAACATGTTTTTTTTGGTCTTGCCAAAAGAGAATTTGGCTAAGTCGGGGAGAAGTTGTGTTGTTAAGTGTGTAATACTAGCTTTGGGTAAAACAGCTTTGAAAAGGGTATCCCACTTACGGGTAATAGGATAGACAATTGCTTGATCTAACGTATCAATTGTTTCTCCATGAACAATGTGTGTATCGTTTATTGCGATGGCCGTTTTTAGGTAGAGCTCAGGCTGTTCTTTGTCAAACAATGGAAGTGGAACCGTAACGGCTGGAAGATCCATGTAAACCAAAGTGGTATTTTCGGTATTAATTTGATGGTACTTGATCCAGCTTTTTAATGCGTCTGGTGACGGCGTTTCTGTTTCTAGCCCAAAAAAATGTTGTTGCTCTGGGGTACAAAAAGAAAATCCATCTTTAAGAATAAGGATGGATAAATCTTGAAATGTTTTTTTATTACTGTTTAGCTGCATCAAAAATTGTTGGCCAGTTCCCATTGGTGCTCACATCAGTTAATGAACCTAAAATAATAGCAGGTCCGTTAACGCCATCAACAGAGATGGTTTCATTTTCTTGCTTGAGTAAATCTTTATTTTGATCAAACAAGACAATGTTCTTGGATACTTTAACTTCGAATACAGGAACTTTATAATCATTTTTTTCAATGATTTCTGCCTTTATTTGGAATGTACTGTCTTCAACTCCACGAATTGGTACAAAAGCCATTTTCTTGTATTCGACACTTGTTCCAAAAAGTGAATCTTTTACAGGAACGTTACCAAGCGTATCGATCACGATAACTTCACGTAGCATGTCAATGCGGTATACTTTGTCATATTCTAGGTAAGAGGAATCTCTCTTTTGAACCAAAGTAAAGATGCCAGTGTCTACAAAAGCAATTAAACTATCAAAGTTATTTGCAAAAATGCCTTTGACATCTTTGTGGGCAATTTGCGCTTTACGAATGTCTTTTAAACGGTCAATTACTTGAGCGTAACGTTCGTTTTTTGTTTTGTTAAAATTAATCGGCCCATTGATCGAATCATAAATTTTATAACTAAAAAAAATGATTAAAATCCATAGTACAGCTTGAATGGCAATCTTCATTGTGTTTGTTTTTGTATAAAACAAAACTACAATTTTTTTTTATTCAGAAAAGATTTTAATAAATGATTTATCTTTCAGCTAAATTCTTCTATGCAACCCAGCGATTTTAACGCTTTACTGATCGAAAAGTTTCCGTTTCAACCCACTGCCTCTCAGGCGGTATGGATTAATGAAATATCAGAGTATCTTTTTTACGGTGATTCGTCCACTATTTTTATTTTAAAAGGCTATGCGGGAACAGGAAAATCAACTTCCATCGGGCATTTAGTCAATTTCCTGCCCAAGATTACCTACAGGGCAGTTTTGATGGCGCCAACTGGGCGAGCGGCAAAAGTTATGAGTGGTTATGCAGCTAAGAAGGCGTATACCATCCACAAGCAAATTTATTTCACCAAGAGTGAAGGTGGAAGTGGAATGAAGTTTACGCTAAAGCCCAACAAGTTTAAGAACACCCTTTTTGTGGTCGACGAAGCCTCCATGATTGGAGACGATCGTCAGAATACCAAATTGTTTGAAAATGGCTCCTTGTTAGGTGATTTAATGCAATATGTCGATGCTGGAACCAACTGTAAGCTCTTATTGGTTGGTGATCCGGCGCAGTTGCCTCCCGTTCATTTAGACATAAGTCCGGCTTTGGATGGCGATTATTTATCGCGAGAATTTAATAAAGAAGTAGTTGAATGTTCGTTGGAAGAGGTAGTGCGTCAAAAGACAGGGTCTGGGATTTTAGCCAATGCAACTATTTTGCGTCAGTTTTTGGATGAATCTAGAACAGATGATTTTCAATTTGATTTGGATGCTGGTAGTGATGTACGTCGAATGGTCGAAGGAAACGAGATACTGGAAGCCTTGGAAGAGTCAATTCAAGTGGAAGGCCTTGACGAAACAGTTTTTATTGTCCGATCCAACAAACGCGCCAATTCATATAACCAACAAATTCGGCAACGCATTTTATTTCTAGAGGCAGAACTGTCTGTGGGTGACCAATTAATGGTAGTGAAGAATAATTATTTTTGGTTGGATTCAGAATCGGCTCCAGGGTTTATCGCAAATGGGGATTTGGTTAAGGTTCTTCGTATTATTGAGCACAAAGAAATCTATGGTTTTCGTTTCGCAAAAGTAGAGGTTGATATGGTTGATTATCCGGATGAGAAGCCCTTTGAGACAATGCTTTTGGTGGATACACTCACCATGGAGAGCCCCTCATTAAGTTATGAGCAAGGGAACGAATTGTATCAGGCTGTGATGGAAGATTACAAGCATTTAACCACTAAATACAAGCGATTTATGGCCGTGAAAAACAATGCGTATTTCAACGCTTTACAAGTAAAATATTCCTATGCGATTACTTGCCACAAATCCCAAGGAGGACAATGGAAGAATGTGTTTGTCGAGCAACCCTATTTACCCGATGGCCCCTCGACCGCCTATTATCGTTGGCTGTATACAGCAATGACGCGAGCAAAAGAGCAATTGTATTTGATTGGTTTTACAAAAGAGTATTTCCCAAATGAAAAAGAATAAAGGGCTCATTTAAATCAATATATTTGTGTTGTATATTGGATGTTTAATTGGTCTCATTCACCAATTAGCATGAAGCACGACAACAATAAAAAAAATCACAAACACTAATATGTTTCGATACATCGCCAAGTTCTTTGCCTTTAAGGTATTTAAGTTCTCTTTGGAGGGAGCTTTTCCTAAAGACCCCAAGTTTGTAATTGCTGTAGTTCCGCACACCAGTAATTGGGATTTTTTTGTAGCTATAGGTGTTCGTACATTTTTAAAAGAACCTATTCATTTTGTGGGCAAGAAAGAACTGTTTAATTTTTTAACATCCGGCTTTTTTAAGGGCTTAGGTGGTATGCCTTTAGATAGGAGGAAGAATGAAAATGTAGTGGAAGCTATAACGCGAATGTATGTTGAAGAAGAGGTTTTTCGAATGGCAATTGCACCAGAAGGAACCCGTAAAAAGGTCAGCGAATGGAAAACAGGTTTTTACTATATCGCAAAAAATGCTGGAGTGCCCATTTTACCCATTGCATTGGATTGGGAAAACAGAATAATGAAATTTCATCCTTTATTTACTCCAACGGAGGACAAGGATAAAGATTTTGCCTATTTAGAGGGTTTATTTAAAGGGGTTGTTGGTAGAGTTCCTGCATACACCAGAACTATTCACTAATGTCCATGTTGTGATAGACGTTTTGTACGTCGTCATCTTCCTCTATTTTTTCAATCAATTTTTCGACTTCTTCTTGCTGCTCAGCTGATAATTTGGTCAAGGTTTGTGGAATGCGCTCAAAACCAGAAGACAATATTTCAAGTCCGCGGTTTTCGAGTTCTTTTTGAATATTGCCAAAATTTTCAAATGGGCCGTAAAGTAAAATGCCATCATCGTCGGCAAAAACTTCTTCTACACCAAAATCAATGAATTCAAGCTCCATTTCTTCAGGATCAAGGCCCTCGCCTTGAATATGGAAGTTACAGCTTTGGTCAAACATGAATTCAACAGATCCAGAAGTACCGAGGTTTCCGTTCGCTTTATTAAAATAACTGCGCACATTTGCTACAGTTCTATTGTTGTTATCGGTGGCTGTCTCTACCAAAACAGCAATCCCGTAGGGAGCATATCCTTCGAATAGAACTTCTTTGAAGTTTTCGGTGTTTTTATCGAAAGCCTTTTTTATTGCCCGCTCTACATTGTCTTTAGGCATGTTTGCCGCTTTGGCATTTTGAATCACGGCACGCAGACGCGCATTGTTGTCTGGGTCTGGACCTCCATCTTTTACTGCCATTACGATGTCTTTCCCAATGCGAGTAAACGTTTTAGCCATTGCTGACCAACGTTTCATTTTACGGGCTTTTCTAAATTCAAATGCTCTTCCCATGTGGTTTTGTTTAGTGGCAAATATAAGAACTCTTCGGCCTTATAAAAACCCTTGGTTCAAAAAGGAATCTTCCAAGACCTCTTCGCAGCTTGTGTTCAAGTGATCGGGGAGTTTGTTTTCCTTTGGTAAAACGGCAATATACCGCATATCGTTGGTGGTGTATACTTGCTTAAAAATCATTTTATTCCATCCGCGTTTTGTGGCCAAGCGCTTGTGAAATTCATGATGTGTTATTAGGTCTGTACTTCCTAGGTGAAAAAGACCAGTTAGTTGTTGATTAATGATGTAATGAATTTGCTGACTTAATTTTCGGTCACTAATTAAATTAATAATGGTGTTGGGAAATACTTCAACGGCTTCTTTGTTGTGCATCTTATCCTCCATTTCTTTGACCCTGGGGGAATGAAGTCCGTAAACCATCGGTAATCGAGCAATGACATACTTGCTTGTGGGCATTCGCATAATACTATTTTCGATACTAATTTTTAAGCGTCCATAAACACTTTCAGACAAGGTCTTGTCAAATTCATAGGAAGGATAATTATGAAAGGCGTCAAAGACATTAGAAGAGGAAAGAAAAAGTAAGCGACAATTAAAGTGTTCTACATGATCGATTAATTGCTCATGCAATTCAATTTGATCAATAAAGGGTCCGCGTAAGGCAGAAATAATCAGCTTTGGGCGTATTTTTTTCAATAGGGAATGAATGTCGTCCTGGGTGTGATCAAAATGAAAAAACTGCTGATTGTTTTTAAATTTCTTGTCAGAATAATACGTTCCATAGGTGTTGAAATATGGGCTAAGCTCTTTGTACAAAGCATGGCCAATAAATCCACTTCCCCCTAGGATTAAGATGCTTTTCACACGATGATTTTAGGAGGTGTAAAAAGGTAAAGGAACAACTTTGGCTGTGATGTTTTTGTTGCGAATTTGTACTCCAAAAACACTGCCTGGAAGAGCATATTTTTTGGGGACATAACCTAAACCAATGGCTTTGTTTAAAGAAGGTGATTGTGTTCCAGAAGTTACTTGACCAATGCGATTACCGTTTTCATCAACTATTGTGTGACCAGTTCGTGGTATTCCACGTTCTGTTAATTCAAAACCAACCAATGCTTGATCAACACCCTCACTTTTTTGCTTGCCTATGGCATCTGCATTGGTGAAGTTCGTTGCTGGACGTGTTACCCAACCCAGACCAGCAGCAATGGGAGAGCTAGTGTCGTTGATTTCATTGCCATATAAGCAGTACCCCATTTCTAGTCGGAGCGTGTCGCGGGCGGCCAAACCTATGGGTTGAATGCCAAAAGACGCTCCAGCGCTAAAAACAGCCTCCCAAATTGCTGCAACATCGGTGTTTTTACAATATACCTCCAATCCTCCGGATCCAGTATAGCCAGTGGTGGCTACAATTACCTCATTGATTCCCGCAAACGAGGTTCTGGTGTGGGCATAAAAGACTAGGCTGTTAAGGTCAAAAGGAGTTAACGCTTGAACTGCCTCGATTGCTTTTGGCCCTTGGATTGCTAATAGCGAATATTCGTCAGAGGCATTCGAAATACTTGCATTGAATTCTTTATTTATTTCATTGATCCATGCCCAATCTTTTTCAATATTAGAAGCATTAACAACCAGCATGTATTTTTCGTTGGCTATTTGATAAACAATCAGATCATCCACAATTCCACCCCCATGATTTGGGAAGTAATTGTATTGTGCTTTCCCTGGAATAAGCTTAGAAATATCATTGCTGCATGCTCGCTGTAATAAGGTCAGTGCTTGGGGTCCTTCGACAAAGAATTCGCCCATGTGAGATACATCAAAGACCCCTACTTTTTTGCGAACACAATGGTGCTCTTCTTTAATTCTCGTATAGCTTACAGGCATTTCAAACCCGCCAAAAGAAACCATTTTGGCGCCTAAATTATGATGTACAGGATTCAGTTTAGTTTTTTTCATTGGCTTTGTTAAAAACAGTAAATTTGGGCTAAAATAGAAGAATTATTTTACCTTTCTTATTTTAAAAACAATACTTATGCACAAATCTTCACTTCTTTTATCAATCGTTTTAGTTGTTTTTTCTAGCTCTCTTTTTGGGCAAGCTAAACTGCCCTCAGAAGAGGCTTTGGCTTTTCATAAGACACGTCGTGAGGAGCTCCGTAAGCAATTACCCCCCAATAGTGTTGCGGTTGTTTTTGCTAGCCCCACACGAAATAGAGCAAATGATGTAGATTTTATCTATCATCAAGACCCAAATTTCTTTTACCTGACAGGATGGAGAGAACCTCAATCTGTATTGCTGGTTTATTCTTCCCCTCAATCGGATGAAAAAGGAACCTATTCTGAAAAGATATATATACAAGAACGTGATGCGAGAGCAGAACAATGGAATGGTTATCGTCTTGGTTTAAAAGGAGCGAAAGCAATGGGGTTTGATCGCGTTGCATTGCGTGATGCCTTTGTGCAGTCTCCTCCAGATTTCAGTGGTTTTGATGAAATTTTGATTATTGACTTTCAAAATGATGAACGTGATTTAGCTGGCGATCCCTATGATTTATTTCAATTAAAGAAAACCTTTAAAGAAGCAATCAACTTTCCTGCAGATTTTAATCGTACCAAGTACGGAATTCAGCAATCTATTCGCACTGCAATACCCGAGACCTTTGAGCTTTTAAAAACGTATGTGAATTGGCAAATTGAAAGAGATTCAACCTTGATTAATGATCCCATAATAAAGGATTTTGTTGCTTTGGAAACCCTAGAAATTCCTGCAGATTTGAAAGTAAAAACAGCTTTTGTTTTGAAAGAATTTCGTTTTGATGTTGAAAAGTTAGAACGCATTATGGGAGATTTACGTGAAGTAAAAACTCCTTTTGAATTGACACAATTAAAGCGTGCCATAGAAATCTCTTCCATTGGTCAGGTAGAAGTCATGAAGGCTCTTCACCCTGGAATGTCTGAACGCGAAGTGCAAGGAATTCACGAATATGTGTTTAAGAAGTATGGAGCAGCCTATGAAGGCTATCCCTCTATAGTGGGAACTGGAAACAATGCCTGTGTTTTGCATTATATTGAAAATAGCGATCAACCGGCAGAAACCGATTTGATGTTGATGGACCTTGGAGCTGAATATGATGGTTATACAGCCGATGTTACACGTACATTACCAGTTAAGGGTACGTTTACTGAGGCGCAGCGCCTATTGTATGAGATTGTTTACAATGCACAAGAAGCCGGAATCGAAAAATCTATTGTTGGGGCAACAACTCGCGAGATTACAGAAATTACGCAAGAGGTTGTGGCCAAAGGACTTTTAGCTTTGGGAATAATTGAAGAAGAAGCTCAATTCCGTAAATACTATCCACATGGTGCTTCGCATCATATAGGATTAGATGTTCATGATTTAAGTAATTATGGACCTCTTCCGGTGAACTCTATCATTACTGTGGAGCCAGGGATTTACATTCCAAAAGACAGTCCTTGTGATCCAAAATGGTGGGGGATTGGTATCCGAATAGAAGACGATATCTTAATCACCGAAAATCGACCAATCAATCTATCTGCTGGCGCACCAAGAAAATGGGAAGCCATAGAAGCAATGATGCAGCAGGACAGCCCGTTGAGCAACTTCGAGCTTCCTGCCTTATCTAATTAAGCTAACAAGTAAGCTTTTAAGTCGGCGTAATTGGTTACAGAAACACTTTTCTGCTCCTTGCTAAAAAGGGATTGAATGCGCGAAGGGAGCTCAACTTTAGTGTTTAGGATTTCTTCTACTGTGTTGAGGAATTTTACGGGATGTGCTGTTTCTAAGAAAACACCGTATTTATTTGGATGGTTATCTAAATAGTGGTTTAACCCAAGATAGCCAACAGCGCCGTGTGGGTCTGCAATATATCCAGCATTAGCATAGATTTTTTTCATGGCAGATCGTGTTGCTGAATCGGTAAAACGATAACCAGTAAGATGTGACTTTAGATTGTCAAATTGATTCCCATAAATTTTTTGAATCCGCACAAAATTACTTGGATCACCTACGTCCATGGCATTTGAAATGGTGGGAGTAGTGGTTACAGCTTTATATATTCCCGTTTCAAGGTATGCGGGCACTGCGTCGTTTACATTAGTGCAAGCAATAAAATGGTCAATGGGTAGCCCCATTTGTTGCGCCATCATTCCGGCACATATATTACCAAAATTTCCACTGGGAACCGAAAAAACCAAGGGTTGTTTGCGGTGTGCAAGTGAACGATAGGCAATGAAATAATACAACATTTGTGGTAACCAACGTGCTACATTAATTGAATTGGCAGAAGTTAATTTACGTATGGAGGTGATGTCTTTATCTAAAAATGCTGTTTTGACCATGTCTTGACAATCATCAAAAACGCCATCAATTTCTAGGGCAGTTATATTTTGACCAAGGGTAGTGAGTTGTAATTCCTGCACTTTACTCACCTTTCCTTTAGGATACAGAATAACCACTTCAATTCCTTCAACGCCCAGAAAGCCATTGGCAACTGCTCCTCCTGTATCTCCAGATGTTGCGACCAATACGGTTACTTTTTGATTGCTGCTATTGGCATTAAAATAGCCTAGTGATTGTGCCATAAATCGAGCGCCAACATCTTTGAAGGCTAGGGTGGGACCATGGAATAACTCCAAACTTCCAATGTTTTCATCAATAGGAACAACTGGAAAGTCAAAGTCTAAGGCATTTTGTATGATTCTTTCAAGCACAGCGCTAGGTATGTCTCCTTCAACATAGGCTAGCATGGCTTGTGTTGCCATTTCGTGAACCGTCATATGTTCCATTGAAGCGAAAAACTCAGCGGGTAATTTGGGTATAGACTCTGGAAAATACAATCCTCTATCTGGAGCAATGCCGTTGACTACAGCAGTGGCAAAGTTTGTTTTTTCAAGCGGATTGGTAAGACTGTAATACTGCATTGTTATTCAATGATTTTTATTCCTTCAGTGTTGATTTTAGACACATAGGTGTTGAATTTAATATTCATTGGTTGGAATACTTTTTCCATTTGTTCACGAACTTTTTCTGCAGTTTCTTCTCCTCGCGACAGGGCGTAAATCGATGGGCCAGATCCTGAGATACCACTGCCTAAAGCTCCAGCTTTCAATGCAACGTCTTTTAAGTCGTTAAAAAACGGGATTAATGGTGATCGTTCAGGTTCTATAATAACGTCGACCAAGGAGCGTGATATAAGTGCGTAATCATTAGTATACAATCCACTTACCAATGCAGCAAGATTTCCCCATTGTTCAATGGCTTTACTCAATGGAATGTTTTTCTTGAGCACCGAACGTGAATCGGCGGTGCGCAGTTCTATTTGTGGGTGAATGATTGTTGCGTATAATTCTGATGGTGTTGGTAGAGCAATAACATCGACTTCTTTATTGCAACGCACAAGGGTGAAGCCACCGAGTAGGGCAGGTGATACATTGTCTGCATGAATTGCGCCGCTGGCCAATTCTTCTCCTTTCATGGCGAATTGAATCAATTCTTTTCTTGTATATGGGCGCCCAAGTAATTCGTTAATGCCAAATACAGCACCGGCAGAACTTGCAGCACTACTGCCAATTCCGCTTCCTGCTTTAATATTTTTGTATATCTCGATCTCAAAACCATATGGGGTATCGAGCGATGCCAAAAGTGCTTCAGCGGCAACACCAGCAACATTTTCTTTTGTGACTAGTGGAAGGTCTTGACCAACAATTTTTGTGATGCGAACCCCTGGATGATCTGTTTTTCGAATGATCATTTCATCGCCAATTGGTTCTAGGCAAAAGCCTAATACGTCAAAGCCACAAGATACATTCGCTACTGTAGCTGGTGCAAACAGTTTAATTTCTTTCATTAGCGTTTCCCTATTCGAATGATGTCTCCAAAAATTCCTGATGCTGTAACGGCCGCCCCTGCACCAGCTCCTTTGACGATAAGCGGTTGGTTACTGTATCGATCGGTGTAGAAGAGGATGATGTTATCACTCCCTTCCAGGTTATAAAAGTCATGTCCTTCTGGAATTTCTTGCAATCCAATACTTGCTGTTCTACCTTCTAGTTGTGCCACATACTTTAAACGTGCATTCTTTTCTTGCGCATTGGCAAGTAAAGCATTGAAGTGCTCTTTATGCTCTTCTAGAGACGCAAAAAAGCTATCATTGTCAGGAGTATCTAAACATGGTTTTGGTAGAAAAGGGGTGTTTTGAATGTCTTCAAGTTCAAGTTTAACTCCGCTTTCACGAGTGAGAATCAATATTTTACGAGCTACATCAACTCCGCTCAAGTCAATCTTTGGATCTGGTTCTGTAAAACCTTCTTCCTGCGCTTGAATAACGATATCTTTAAAAGAGTCTTTGGTCAAGAAGTTGTTAAACACAAAGTTGAGACTCCCCGACAACACGGCTTGAATCTTATGAATTCTATCACCAGAAGCAATCAGGTTGCTCAAGGTATCGATTATTGGTAATCCGGCACCCACATTGGTTTCAAACAAAAAGGGACTGCTGTATTTGCTGGCGGTTTTCTTTAAGTTTAAGTAGTTGTCGAATTGATCTGCACAAGCAATTTTGTTGCAGGTTACCACACCAATATTGTTTTCTAAATAACGTTTGTATTCCGTTGCAATAGAAGCATTGGCTGTATTATCAATAAAAATACTGTTCCGTAAGTTAAGTGCTTTTGCATGGGCGAAAAATCCATCTACGTTACTGGTTAAACCATTGCTAAGTTCCGCTTGCCACTGAGTTAAGTCAATTCCTGTTTCACTTAAGAGCATTTTTCTAGAATTTGCCATTGCGATAACGCGAATTCGAAGTTGAAGAATGTTGTGCAAATAGGTTTTTTGCTGTTGAATTTGCTCCATGAGTTTGCTTCCAACATTTCCAACCCCAATAATAAAAAGGTTAAGTTCTTTGATGTTGGCTTCAAAAAAGGCTTCGTGTAAACAATTGAGTGCTTTGTGAATGTCCTTTTCTGCAATGATAATAGATATGTTTCTTTCTGAAGCCCCTTGCGCAATAGCACGAATGTTTACATTGTTACCCCCCAGTGTGCTGAACATTTTCCCGCTAATTCCTTGATGGTTTCGCATGTTGTCGCCAACCATGGCAACATTGACCATATTATTTTCAACCTTTGCAGGATCGACCTTCTTCAAGGAGATTTCAAAAGCAAACTCCTCGTCAATAATATGTTTTGCTTGCAAGGCATCTTCCGTTCGAAGACCTATACAGATGGAATGTTCAGATGAAGCCTGAACAATCATGATTACATTAATTTTTTCAATGGATAGCACTTCAAACAAACGCTTTGAAAAACCAGGAATACCCACCATTCCACTTCCTTCGAGAGTGACCAGTGAAACATTGTCTATGTGGCTAATCCCTTTAACAACAGTTGAAGATGGTGTGTCAATCCCTGACGTTATTAGTGTGCCTTTGTCTTCTTTAGCAAAGGTATTTTTTATCCATGCCGGTATGTTTTTCACTACCAAGGGTTGTAGGGTAGGTGGATAAATAACTTTTGCACCAAAGTGAGAGAGTTCCATTGCTTCTAGGTAGCTTAATTCTTTAATTGGGGCTGCCTGAGCTACTATTTTTGGGTGAGCAGAATACATGCCACTCACATCGGTCCATAATTCGATGGACGAGGCATTTAAAACATTGGCTAAGATAGAGGCGGTGAAATCGGAACCACCACGTCCCAATGTAGTGTTTTCTCCTTTTTGATTCCGGGCTACAAACCCCGGAACAAGAGTTATTTTTGCAGTATTATCACTGTACAAACGCGAGACATTTTCTTTTGTTTGCTCCCAGTTTATAACCAAACGACCGTTTTGTTGTGCTGTTTGAATTAAATCACATCCATCCAATAAACGCGTGTCGATGTTGTTTTCAAGGAAAATGGCCTCAATGATCTTTGCTGACATTCCCTCTCCAAAACTGGTGACCTTATCTGTCGTTTTAGGTGTGATTTCCTGGAGCATTGCTACACCATCCAATAAAGTCTCCAAATGATTAATTTCGACTTTCACAAAACTTATAAGACTACTTTGTTTGCTGATTGGTATGAATGCTTTGATGAGTTCTAGATGGCGCTCTTCAATGGTTTTAAAAAGGCTAGTATATGATTTGTCTTTAGAGGCTGCTTTTTCCAAAGCATCAATCAATAGGTCTGTTATTCCACCTAATGCTGAGACAACGACTGTACATTGTTCTTGCTCTTGAACAATCGACAAGACATTGGAGATGCTTTCTGGAGTTGCGACGGATGTTCCGCCAAATTTTAAAACTTTCATGTTTTAAGATTATTTTTCCCACTTAGGGATTTTGAGGTTATGATAAATGTTGATGATTACACGAATAAGATTGCTATACCCCCCAAGGGGTTTTTGTTGAGTAGTTGCAATAAACTGTAAAATTGATTGTATTTAGCATAGTACCTAATATATTAAGCAAAAATAGTTTAAAAGCTTTAGTTGATGAAGTGTTTTAAAAAAAAACTCTCTAAGGGTAGCTTAGAGAGTTTTTGTCTTATGCTGTTTTTAATGACAGCGAGAGTTTTTCGTCTTTTCCATCCCAATCTATTTTGAGAGCGTCTCCTTCTTTTATTTGGTTAGAAACAATTTCTTCGGCGATTAAATCTTCTAAATAGCGTTGAATGGCTCTTGACAATGGTCGAGCTCCATACTTTTTGTCGAATCCTTTGTCACCCAAAAACCTTTTTGCTTTTTTACTCAGTTTAAGGGTGTATCCAAGTTTGGTGATACGCTTACTTAATTTCTCCAATTCAATATCAACAATCTTCATAATGTCCTCTTTTTCGAGGGCGTTAAAAATAACGATATCGTCAATTCTGTTTAAGAATTCTGGTGCAAATGTTTTCTTTAGGGCATTTTCAATCACACCTTTTTCTAGATCATGTGATTGAGCCTTTTGCGCTGAAGTACTAAACCCTACTCCAGTACCAAAGTCTTTAATTTGTCGTGCACCAATATTAGACGTCATAATAATAATGGTGTTTTGGAAGTTGATTTTTCGACCAAGACTATCAGTTAAAAAACCATCATCCAATACCTGTAAGAGCATGTTAAAAACATCGGGATGCGCTTTTTCTACTTCATCCAAAAGAATTACAGAATAAGGTTTTCTGCGCACCTTTTCACTTAGCTGCCCGCCTTCTTCATAGCCAACATAGCCTGGAGGCGCTCCAATCAAACGTGAAATCGCAAATTTCTCCATGTATTCACTCATGTCGATTCGGATCAGATTCTCCTCAGAATCAAACATTTCTCTTGCGAGAATTTTGGCTAATTGTGTTTTACCGACCCCAGTTTGACCAAGAAAAATAAATGATCCAATGGGTTTATCTGGCGCCTTTAATCCAGCGCGATTACGTTGAATGGATTTAACCACCTTTTCAACAGCTTCTTGTTGCCCAATGAGATTTTCTCCGATGATGTTGGTGAGGTTCGATAATTTATTTTTTTCGGTAGAAAAAATCTTTTGAACAGGAATTCCCGTCATCATTGCAACAACGTCAGCAATATGAGATTCGGTTACTTCAACCCTGTTGAGTTTAGATTCTTCTTCCCATTTTTCTTGTGCGGTGATAAGGTTACGTTCTACCCGTTTTTCGTCATCGCGTAATTTTGCAGCCTCTTCATATTTTTGTTTTTTGACAACATTGTTTTTATGGATTCGCACGCGATCAAGTTCTTCTTCCAATTCAATGACCTCTTGCGGCACATTCATGTTTTTGATGTGAACACGCGAACCGGCTTCATCAAGTGCATCAATTGCCTTGTCTGGTTGAAAACGATCAGACACATACCGGCTTGTCAATTCGACACAAGCTACCAATGCATCGTCTGTATAGGTTACATTATGATGATTTTCGTATTTAGATTTAATGTTCTGAAGAATTTCTACAGTTTCTTCTTCTGTGGTTTGCTCGATAAGAACCTTTTGGAATCTTCTTTCTAGTGCGCCGTCCTTTTCAATGTTCTGACGGTATTCGTCAAGTGTTGTGGCGCCAATGCATTGAATCTCTCCTCTTGCAAGGGCGGGCTTGAACATATTAGAAGCATCTAGGCTTCCTGTTGCTCCACCAGCTCCAACAATTGTGTGTATTTCATCAATAAAGAGAATAATATCCTCATTCTTTTCCAATTCATTCATCACCGCTTTCATGCGTTCTTCGAATTGTCCACGGTATTTCGTTCCTGCAACTAGACTAGCTAGGTCAAGTGAAATAACACGTTTTCCGTACAGTACACGGGAAACTTTCTTTTCTACTATACGTAGTGCGAGTCCTTCGGCTATTGCAGATTTACCCACACCAGGTTCTCCAATCAAGAGCGGATTATTTTTCTTACGACGACTCAAAATTTGTGAAACGCGCTCAATTTCTTTTTCTCGCCCAACAATAGGGTCTAGTTTGTCGAGTGAAGCTAGGGCAGTAATGTCTTTTCCAAAATTATCCAATACTGGCGTTTTAGATTTTTTGGATTTAGCTGGCTCAGCAGCCGGGATATACGGGTTTTGTTTGTCATCTTCAGCATTGTCTTCACTTTCTTCTGAAAAGGACGAACCAGAAATGTCTAAATAATCACTGTCATTGGTCAACATTGATTTAAACTCTTCTTTAACTAAATCGTAATTCACATTTAGTCTTTCCAGTAATTTAGTGGTTGGATCGTTTTCATTTCTAAGAATACACAACAACAAATGGATCGTATCAATAAGATCACTTTGAAACAGTTTAGCTTCTAAAAAAGTAGTTTTTAGTGCACGTTCTGCTTGACGTGTAAGGTGTAAATTCCGTTTGGTGTTTTCTAAACGAGTATTGTCGAGTAAAGCTGGATTTAGTATTTCAACTTTCTTTCGCAGGTTGTCTAAGTCAACATCAATGGCTGTCAGAATGGAAATAGCTTTTCCGCCGCCATCGCGTAATATTCCTAGCATCAAGTGCTCAGTTCCTATGTAATCGTGCCCTAAACGAAGGGCTTCTTCTTTGCTAAAAGAAATAACATCTTTTACGCGTGGAGAAAAGTTGTCATCCATATCTGTGTGTTTTATATCTTCTACATCATTCCAAACATCGTTCCAAACCATTTGAAACTCCTAGCTAATAGACAAAAAAAACTTTAAATATCAAAGGCAAGAATGCTAAATTTCCACTTTCTTTTTTCCGATAATTATGTTAATAAATCGGTTAGAAAATCTTCTCTAAAGCAGTGAGAGTGGTATTTAAATAATTATTTTAGCATGAAATACACTAAGACCAAATTTAAATTATGGCTGAAGGAGAAAAGTTAATCCCTATCAATATTGAAGACGAGATGAAATCGGCATACATCGATTACTCGATGTCTGTCATTGTGTCACGCGCCTTACCTGATGTTCGGGATGGTTTAAAACCTGTACACCGCCGAGTGTTGTATGGGATGCATGAATTGGGGATTCGTGCGACAACTGCATATAAGAAATCTGCCCGTATTGTTGGGGAAGTTTTGGGAAAATATCACCCACACGGAGATACATCTGTCTACGACACCATGGTGCGTATGGCACAAGAATGGAGCTTGCGTTATCTCCTTGTAGATGGCCAAGGTAACTTTGGTTCTGTAGATGGCGACAGTCCAGCAGCAATGCGATATACTGAGGCAAGAATGCGTAAGATATCGGAAGATTTATTGGCTGATATTGAAAAAGACACGGTCGATCACCAATTGAATTTTGATGATACTTTGAAAGAACCAACGGTTCTTCCAACCAAAGTTCCCACTCTGTTGATCAATGGTGCATCTGGTATTGCCGTTGGTATGGCGACCAATATGCCACCGCATAATTTAACTGAAGTAATCGAAGGAATTGTCAATTATATCGACAACAACGACATCACTATAGATGAGTTGATGCAATCAATTAAAGCGCCTGATTTTCCTACTGGGGGGACAATTTATGGTTACGAGGGTGTACGTGACGCTTTTCATACGGGACGTGGTCGCATTGTATTGCGCGCCAAAACTAATATTGAAGAAGTAAACGGTCGGGAATGCATCATCGTCGATGAAATTCCTTACCAAGTCAACAAAGCCGAAATGATTCGTAAAACGGCCGAGCTTGTTAACGATAAAAAAATTGAAGGTATATCAAACATTCGTGATGAATCTGATAGAAACGGAATGCGAATTGTATATATCCTTAAGCGAGATGCAATTCCTAATATCGTTTTAAACAAACTCTACAAATACACTGCCTTACAGTCCTCTTTTAGTGTAAATAATATTGCCTTGGTCAAAGGACGACCAAAATTGCTCAACCTCAAGGAACTCATTCATTATTTTGTGGAACACCGCCATGAGGTAGTGGTAAGACGTACTGAATACGAATTACGTAAAGCCCAAGAGCGCGCGCACATACTTGAAGGTTTGATAATTGCTTCAGACAATATTGATGAAGTAATTGCTTTGATCCGTTCTTCGTCCAATGCAGATGAAGCACGTGCTAAATTGATCGAGAAGTTTGAACTTTCCGAAATTCAAGCAAAAGCGATTGTTGAAATGCGTTTGCGCCAGTTAACAGGTTTAGAGCAAGACAAACTCCGTGCAGAGTATGATGAACTGCTCAAAACGATTGCTGATTTAAAAGACATCTTAGAGAAGAAAGATCGCCGTATGGAGATCATCAAAGAAGAGTTGGATGAGATTAAAACCAAATATGGTGATGAGCGTCGTTCAAAAATTGAATATGCTGGGGGTAACTTCAGTATTGAAGATATGATTCCTGATGAAAAAGTGGTGGTTACCATCTCCCATGCAGGCTATATTAAACGTACACCTCTGGCTGAATACAAAACACAAAACCGTGGGGGTGTAGGTCAGAAAGCGAGTACTACACGTAATGAAGACTTCTTGGAGCATCTTTTTGTGGGAACAAACCACCAATATATGTTGTTCTTTACCCAAAAAGGAAAGTGCTTCTGGATGCGGGTTTATGAAATACCTGAAGGATCTAAAACATCCAAAGGAAGGGCAATTCAAAACTTAATCAATATTGAGCAAGATGATAAGGTTAAAGCCTTTATCAACACACAAGACTTAAAAGACGAGGAATATATCAATAGCCATTGTGTGATTATGGCTACCAAGCAAGGACAGATCAAAAAAACTTCTTTGGAGCAATACTCTCGTCCGCGTGCAAACGGTATTAATGCGATTACCGTTAAAGATGGTGATGAGCTACTTGAAGCCAAATTAACCAACGGAGAGAGCGAAATTCTGATCGCGGTTAAATCTGGAAAAGCCATACGCTTTGAGGAAAGTAAAACTCGCCCAATGGGAAGAAATGCCTCTGGAGTTCGAGGAATCACTTTAAATGGTCCAAATGATGCAGTTGTTGGAATGGTTTCGGTCAATGACCTTGATACTGATATTCTTGTTGTTTCGGCCAATGGTTACGGGAAACGATCAAGCCTAGAAGACTATCGTGCGACCAATCGCGGTGGAAAAGGAGTAAAAACTATTTCTGTTACTGAAAAAACAGGAGAATTGGTTTCAATCAAAAATGTTTCCGATGAAAACGATCTCATGATCATTAATAAGTCAGGAATAGCCATTCGAATGAGCGTAGATTCGCTGAGGGTTATGGGACGAGCAACCCAGGGAGTCAAGTTGATCAACTTAAAAGGAGACGACTCCATTGCAGCAGTAGCGAAAGTGATGAAAGAAGAAGAGACTATTGAAGATCAAACCCTTGAGGGTGAAGAAAATGCCACTGATGGCACGAATATTTAATAAATATACACATATTAATATACAAACAATGAAACAATTATTCACCCTTTTCTTGGGATTAGTGCTAACTGTGGGAAGTGCACAAAAGAAAGAACTTAGGCAGGCGCAAAAACTTTTCAAAGCCTCAAAAATTAGCGAAGCTTCTGCCTCATTAAAAGCGAATCAAGCCCTGATTGAGAGCACTGATGATATAAAAATCTCAGATCAGTACCATTTACTGTTAGGACAAATTGCTCGTTTAGAGGAAAATTACCAAGCCTCTTATGATAATCTATTTTTAGTTCAGACCACAGCATCTTTAAAAGATTTGGCTGCAACAGAATTGAGACTTTTAACAAGCGATATTGTCAATACTGCCATTAAACAATCAGAAGAGAAAGAATTTATTCTGTCAGCTAAAAACCTCTTTTTGGCCTACACAATTGATAAACTGGCCAATGTTGATTATTTGTATTATGCTGCAACAAATGCTGTAAATGCCAATGATTACCCTCTTGCGCTAGAGTATTACCTACTATTGAAGGAGATTAATTATGAAGGTGTTGTGACCAAGTATTTTGTTACTGAGGTTGCAACTGGTGAAGAACGAGAAGTTTCCAATACAGAATACACCATTTTCCTCAAGTCAAAAGACTACACCAACCAGCGTGAAGAAGATACGGCATCGAAGTATCCAGAAATTGTAAAGAACATTGCCCTAATTTACAACAGTTTGGGTCAAAAAGAAAAAGCAATCACTGCTGTTCAAGACGCGCGAAAAGCTAATCCCGGCGACATTGGATTAATCTTGACTGAAGCGAATATATACATTGAACTCGATGAGAAAGAGCGCTACCAAGATTTGATTATAGAGGCCTTAGCGCAAGACCCAAATAATGCCACTTTATACTTCAATTTAGGAGTTGTTAGTGGAGACTTAGGCGATAAAGTGAAGTCAAGAGAATTTTATCAAAAAGCGATTGAGCTAGATGCAACCATGTCCAATGCTTATTTGAACCTTGTGGCACTTATTCTTCAAGATGAGGCAGTTATTGTAGAGCATATGAATTCTTTAACAAACTCACGAGCAGATAATGTGAAGTATGATAAATTAAAGAAACAAAGAGAAGGTATATACATTGAATGTGTTCCAATTCTTAGGGACCTAATAGCCCTTGATGATTCAAATTTAGACGCTGTTAAGACCTTGAAAAACATTTATGGCACTATTGGTGACAACGATGGATTTAAAGCAATGAAAGCATTAGAAGAAAAACATCAATAGTAAAATTTTATTGTTCCATAAAAAAAGCCTCCCAATTGGGAGGTTTTTTTATAGAATGGATTTAATCAATCGCAATTTATGAGAATGCGTTTGCAGTTCAGCATTGAAAATACCGGTTTGATCAATGCGGTCGATTCGAACCTTTCCGTGCGCATGGAGAATAAAATGGTTTTGCAGTAAAATACCAACATGGGTAATGTCTCCCTCTTTGTTGTCAAAAAAGGCCAAATCGCCAGGTTGACTTTCCTCAATGAAACTAAGACTTGTACCTTGTTGCGCTTGTTGATAAGCGTCTCTTTTTAGTGGAACACCGTGAATTTTATACACCATTTGTGTTAGGCCAGAGCAATCGATTCCCATGGGCGTTTTCCCGCCCCATAGATAGGGTGCGTGTAAAAACTGATAGGCAGTTAGAACAATGGCTTCTTTTTTTGAGGAAAGAATTGTTGGGGTGTATTCTATGCTGTGACCCAATAATGAGAGTGCACGTAAATCACTACCAAGTGGGATGGGGAATATCTGTTCATTGGCCAAATGGACAAAATCAATCAAATGCTTTGATGCGCTAAACGGTTGTTCTTGAAGAAGTTTGTGCTCTTTTTCTTCGATGATTATGGCCTGATTTTGAGTGATCCAGCCTTCATACTTATCCCAGTCCAAACGAATTTTATACCAGTCTTTGCGTTGATCAATTATCTTAAACGATTCTCCGTAGAGCAGTTGTGAGGTTAATTCGCTTTTGTGGTCATTTTCTTTTCGAAGAGGAATAACACCTAAATGACAAACACCGTATTTCAACTTGCTTTTTGTTTTAAGAATAACTGTTCATCAAAAGTAACGAAAATCAAGTAACTAGCAGACAAGAGCATAGAAATTTCCCATGCAACAATAACATTTCTTACCTTAGAGGAAATTTAATTTTCATTTAACTCATTTTTATTTCATGAAGCGACTACTTGAATTTTTATACAATTCTCAGTCCCTTATTTACAAGGCATTCCTTTATGCGTTTAGTTGTGCGTTAATTGTTTATTTTTTTCCTATCAGAAGTCAGTTTGCTTTTGACTATTCAAAAGGACAGGGGTGGGGCTATGAAACCCTCTATGCTCCATTTGACTTTGCAATTATTAAATCAGAGAATGAGATAAATAAAGAGAGGGAACGCTTGCGACTCGAGGCGATTACCTACTTTGACGTTGATGCTTCGCAAATAGAAAAAGCGCTGACTGCCTATGCGGCTAATTTTGAAAACTATTTTCCATTTCGTAAAAACTCTGCGCGCTACAGCCGTTATTTCGACTACGGTAATTTATTGCTTGATGACATCTACACAAAGGGTGTGCTTCCAGTCAATTATTCACACGAAGGTGGGAGGATAGCGGCACTGGTTTTAGATCGATCTGAGCGAGATCTTCCTTTTGAAGCCCTACTGAATTTAACTACTTTGAATGCGTATTTGGAAAAAATAATCGAACCAAATTACAGTAGTTATAGCAAGCAGTATTACAATTTACTTTTTGAAATTCTTGAGCCCAACTTATCCTATAATAAAACCTATTCAGAGCAATCTATTGCGGACTTATTCTTGACGATTTCGCCCACACGTGACATCATTGCACAAGGCGAAATCATCATTGCAACGAATGAACTAATCGATGAAGAGAAGTGGGATATATTGTGGTCGTTGGAACAGCAGTTTTCCTCAGCGGATTTACAGACCAAAAACTATGTTTGGATAGTCTTTGGATATAGTTTGATTGTTTCTTTGTTGCTCTTGCTCTTGTTGTTTTTTATTCACAAGTACCGTTTCTCTATTTTTGAAAACAACACAAAGATGACATTCATCTTTTTCAACCTACTGATGGTGGTGGGTATGAGCATACTGGTGCTTGAGTTCAATCAGAATTATATTTATGCGCTACCAGTTTGTATTTTTCCGCTAATTACAAAAACATTTTTTGATGCTCGTTTGGGTTTGTTTATTCATTTATTGAGTGTCCTTATCGTTGGTTTTATAGTGCCCAATAGTTTTGAATATGTAGTATTGCAAACCGCTGCTGGGATTGTTACTATATTGAGTGTAGCCGAACTATATAAACGAGCAAATTTATTTATCTCTGTATTTCAAATAACCTTAGTTTATTTGATTGTCTACCTCGCCTTTTTTACCATTAGAGCTGGAGATATTCAGTCGCTTGATGTAATTGTTTTTGGTCTCTTTGTTGTTAATGGTTTGTTGACCCTTTTTGTTCAGCCTTTGATATATCTCTATGAGAAAGTGTTTAAACTTGTCTCGGATGTTTCTTTACTGGAATTATCGGACACAAATTCTTCCGTTTTTAAAGAACTATCCAATAAAGCTCCAGGTACATTTCATCATTCGTTGCAAGTAGCCAACTTAGCAGAAGCAGCTGCAGTAGCTATAGATGCTAATGTGTTGCTCACTCGCGTGGGTGCACTTTATCATGATATTGGAAAAATCAATAACCCAACTTTTTTCAGTGAAAATCAACGTGCGCTTGTTTCACCTCACGACGAACTTTCTCCAAAAGACAGTGCGCAAATGATTATTCAGCACGTTTTGGATGGAATTGAACTCGCCAAAAAGTATAAGTTACCCGATCGTGTCATTGATTTTATCCGCACCCACCACGGAACATCAAAGGTTTACTATTTCTACAAGAAGCAGCAAGAGCTATCAGATGACTTTGATCAAAGTGATTTCTCCTACAAAGGCCCAAAGCCCTTTTCAAAAGAAACAGCGATTGTGATGATGTCTGATGCTGTTGAAGCCGCTTCAAAAAGCTTGAAAGAGCCCTCAATAGAACTGCTCGAGGGTTTTGTTTCAAAGATCATTAATCAACAAATGGATGAGGATCAATTTGTCAATTCGAACATCACATTTGCTGAAATAGAAACAGTTAAAAAAGTATTGATCAATAAGTTGGTCAATATCTATCACTTGCGTGTCGAATATCCCGAGTAAAAAAGGTAGAAAAGTTCACGAAATCATTGTGTAATTAGCATCTTCGGAGTACATTTGCAAACCAAATCACGATTAGACTAGGAGAGGTGCCAGAGTGGTAATGGAGCAGATTGCTAATCTGTCGACGTGTAAGCGTCGCCAGGGTTCGAGTCCCTGTCTCTCCGCAACTTTTAAAAAGGTGTTTATTATCCTTTTTTTCGGGGTGTAGCGTAGCCCGGTCATCGCGCCTGCTTTGGGAGCAGGAGGTCGCAGGTTCGAATCCTGCCACCCCGACATATGGGTCGAGTAGCTCAGCTGGATAGAGCATCTGCCTTCTAAGCAGACGGTCACAGGTTCGAATCCTGTCTCGATCACTGAAACATAAAAAACCTCTGTTGTTACAGGGGTTTTCTTTTTTAGTTTCGAAGGCAAATGTTCAGGCATAGCCTTTTATTATTTAAAAGCTTAAATCCCTTGTTAATGCTTTATTTAATTTGATATATTTAACCTTTATAAATTATAACTATTATTTTAATTATGAACTACTCACGTATACTTTGTCCAATGTTGTGTTTAGTTTTTGCGAAATCGGTTGCACAGGTTTTGCCTAAAAATGCATTTGGAAGTTATACCATTAAATCTACGAAGCCTAGCGTTTCCGTCAGAATGCACTTGGATTCCGTTACCCGTCGGTGGACCATTAACAGTGAGAAAAATCGTTTTGCAAAAAAACCAGTAAACAGTATTTCTATTGTGGGTGTTGGGTATTTTGGTGAGCATGAATATGCTGGCTACAAACCTTCAACCTATGCGCGAATTGTTATTGAAAATGAACCTTTATCTGGTAATATTCGTGCCTATTTCCCGAATATGTTTTGGACCATACAAGATTTTAATGATGATGTTCCTGTCAATATTCGTTTTCGTGTGGACGATAAATATATTTTCCAATATGCTGCGAACATTGTAAAGAAAACAACCATGGTTGAGGTAAATCCAGGGCAAGATTTAAAGAGCATGATTTCAAAATTGGAAATGGCACAAAATTTTTATGTGCAAATGCTGGACGATGAAGATTTGGTGAGGTCATTTGATCATACGCAATGGCGTTTTCAAACAGATAATGCGAAGAAAGTTATCAAAGATTTCCAAAATATTATTAAAATTCAGTGGGTCGTTGAAGACCTCACAAATTAATTGCTACAGGCATTGCTTTTTTTGTTGAGACTAAAGTTAAACCAGTATTTACTGTTTTTCAAGTCGCATCAAGATAGATGCTTGAGGACCTAAATTCAACGCATCTAGTTCTTGCACAAATCCACCCGTTGCTCCAATATTTAGTGTGCCCATGTTTTGGCTGTTTTCCACATTGATTAAATGATATATACCTATATCAAGTTCACTTGTAATGACATTTATGGTTAATCCATTTTGGTTGGTTGAGGATAAATTGTGGAGTATCAAAACACTTTCTTGATTCACGTTGTTTATGCGCATGAATGGGAATACACTATTGATACTGATTCCAACCCCTTTGTAACTGCCTGTTGTTAGTGCACTGACTGTTTTTCTGTGACTGATCCATTTTTGGTAATGCCGCCAAAGAGAGTTAGGATCAGCTTGTTGGTGGGCAACATTAAATTTGCTATAATTTTGATTGAGGTCATGCCATGGAGCTGCAGTACTAAAACCCGCATTGGCAGACATACTCCACTGCATGGGTTTTCTAATATCTTCGTCAGGTTTAATTCCTTCCATGCCAATTTCCTCACCATAGTATAGGTAGGGTATCCCGGGAAGGGATAAGAGAATACTGGCAGCAAGCTTAGCTTTAGCGGTGCTTTTGTTCAATTGGTTATACACTCTATTTTGATCGTGATTGGTCAAGAATGTACCATATTGAAACGGTTTGTAGTTGGAGGTGACTTGATTTATTTTGGCCCGCAGTTCATCAATGGATTCGCTATTAATGGAATTGATAATGCTTGTTGCGAGATCAAATTCAAAACAGTAGTCAAGTCGATTGTCACTATACGGAATGATGTTTTGTGTAGAAGTCCATGCCTCACCTACAGTCATTAGAGAGGGGTTGATCGATTTTTGGTACTGATAAAAATCTCTCCACCAAGCCAATGTTGCGGGCGAGTTGTCTTGCTGATTGCCTTCTTCTATCCAGTGCTTGACTGCGTCTATTCTGAATCCATCTACTCCGATATCTTCATACCAATAACGTACTACATCTTTTATTTCAGTGGTGACTTCTTCATTTTTAAAGTTTAGATCAGGCATGCCATGCCAAAATATACCATAGTAGTAGGAACTGTTTCTGAGGTGCCATACATTTTGTCCCCACGGACCATTGAAATTGGGATGTGAAGATTCCCAAACATACCAATCTCTTTTATTTTGATTTTGTGAAGAAGCAGCAAACCAAGGATGAAGATCGGAGGTGTGGTTGGCCACAAAGTCGATGACGATTTTAATTCCTCTGGCATGGGCTTGTGTAACCAGATTCCTGAAATCTTCAAGTGTCCCATAGTCGGGGTTTATAGCGCGATAATCTGTTACATCATAACCGTGGTAACTTGGAGAAGGGAAGATGGGCATGAGCCATATTGCTGTAACCCCTAGATCTGTATCTGTCGCTGGATTCCCATCGTTAAGATAGTCAAGCTTATTTATGATTCCATTCAAATCCCCAATACCATCGCCATCTGAATCTGAAAAACTGCGGACAAAGATTTCATAAAAAACAGCATCATTCCACCATATATTTGTTGGAATAATTTCTTCTGTAGGAGCTGGTGTTTCTATTATTGGTTCAGGTTCGTTCAGACTATCATTCAATTCTGACTCTTTGGAACAGTTGATAAATAGGAGGATGAAGAAAACGGAGATAATACTATTTCGCATGATATAAAAGCTGTATTAAATGTTAAAGGATAATGATAGCGTCCTTATTCTTCGGTGATTAATAAATTTAGTAGACCAGCAATGATAAGAGATATCCCCGCAATGACCATTGCATAAATTGGTTTGTTGTCTAGAAAAGAGAGCAAGAAATTGATCCCTCCACTGGCTGCAATGATCTGTGGGATAACTATAAACATATTAAAGACCCCCATGGTCATTCCCATGCTTTTTTCATCTACTGCTCCAGCTAACATTGCATAGGGCATAGACAGGACACTTCCCCAAGAAATTCCAATTAGTAAAAAAGAATAGAGTAAAAATTCATGATTCCCGATAAAGTAAATAGAGATGAAGCCAACACCGCCCAATACAAGGGAAAAAAGATGAACCAACCGTTGGCTAATTTTTCTTTTTGCTGTGTAAAGGGTTAGCAATAAAGCAAAAACCATGGAAGACAAACCATAGATTCCCATGTAGGACCCCGTAAGATTTGAAGCCTCCTGAAAAGCCGTATTTTGTTGTTGAAACAATTCACTTTCTCCTATTTCTGCAAAGTTGAAATTGGCTTCAACGGGGAAAGGAGCATTAAACACATGCTCGGTTATCGCTGGGTTCGCCATACTCCACATGCTAAAAAAGGCAAACCAACTGAAAAATTGGATGAGGCCTAATTTTTTCATGGTCGTTGGCATTTGGGTGAAATGCCCCAAAAACTCCTTTAGCATTAATTTAATTCCCTGTTTCTTTTTTGCGCGAAACGCAACTAAATCATCAGGTGGATACTCTTTAGTTTTAAAGACTGTAAAAAGAATGGATAAAAGAAAAACAAATGCCCCAATGGCAAAAGCTACTTTGATGGACATGGGAATCTCACCCTGTATGGCCTCATTACTAACTCCGATTTTTGTCACAAACCAAGGTAGGTTACTCGCGATCCAGGTGCCAATTCCGATGATCAAGGTTTGCATGACAAATCCATAGGTACGTTGTTCGTTAGGGAGCTTATCTGCAACCAAAGCACGAAAAGGTTCCATGCTTATGTTTATGGAGGCATCCAATACCCACAGAAAACCTGCAGCAATCCATAAAGTGGGTGAGTAAGGAACAAAAAATAAAGCGAGGGAGCTCAAGACAGCACCAATCAGAAAATAGGGTTTACGTCGTCCCAATCTTGGGTGCCATGTATTATCGCTTAAGTATCCAATAATGGGTTGCACAACAAGTCCTGTTAGTGGCGCGGCAATCCAGAGTAGAGGAATATCAGACTGATCTGCACCAAGGGTTTGAAAGATACGTGACATAAATCCCCCCTGCAGGGCAAACCCGAATTGAATCCCCAAGAAACCGAAACTCATGTTCCATATTTCCCAAAAACCTAATTGTTTTTTTTTCATGTTAAATGCCGTTGATTTGTAAACTGAATTAGTGTATTATGCGTTTTACACCCAATCAAATATATTATAATATTTTAAACCGAAGGGCTTTTATGATGATTCACGTTGGACGATTGTGCACTCAATGACTTTTGTGGAATGGCTATAGAGCGGTGTTTTATTGGTTAGTTTATCAATTAGCATTTGTGCGGAAGAAGCACCAATCTTCTCTCCGTGCTGGCTTACAGTTGTTAGTGTAGGAGAGGAGTATTTTGAGATAAACCCATCGGTAAAACAAATTATTGAGATGTCGTTTGGTACATGGATTTTTCTTTTTTTGAGCACTTTCAGAGCTGCGGCTGCATAAATTTCATTCACACAAAAAATTCCATCGATCGCAGAATTTTCCCCAATTGCTTGATCAATCTGTTTTTCCAGTTCAAATACTGCTTGTTCTGGGTTTTTTAAATCTTGGGCTTTTATCATCAATCGATTGTCGGCAATCATGTGATTTTTTTTCAAGGCCTCAAGATATCCTTGTGTTCTAAGTTTGCCAACATTTATGTAATCTTGTGTGCTCACAAGCAAGATGTTTCGACATCCCTTGTCAAGGAGATTTTGGACTGCTTTTTCTGCTCCAGTTTTATCATCCACAATTATTTTGTCGCATGCAATATCGTTTAGTACTCGATCAAATAAAACAACTGGAATGCCAAAATCAATGGTTTCTTGTATGTGATGAAAATCTTGTGTTTTTAAAGTCTCTTTTGCCACAGACATAATTATTCCGTCAATGGAACTGTCGGCCAAGGTTTCCATGTTTAGTACTTCTTTTTCAAAAGATTCATTCGATACTGCAATGATTACATTATAGCCCATTTGATTGGCATATTTTTCTGCACCGTTAATTACTGTGGAAAAGAAATAATGAACGATTTCTGGAATAATAATTCCAATGGTCTTCGTCTTTCTGTGTTTTAAACTAAGTGCAATGTTATTTGGACGATAATTGTGCTCTTTTGCAAAAGCAATGATTTTATTCCTTGTCTCTAGGCTAATTTCAGCACTGTTTTTCAAAGATTTTGAGACAGTTGAAATCGATACATTGAGTTCGTATGCAATTTGTTTGAGTGTAATCCTTTTTGAGTTCACAGTTTATGTATTCAATATGTTGTCTAAAGGTAAAATTAAAAGTTATTAACACTACAACGTTGTAGTTCCTTTTTTTTGGGTTAAATACTTGGTCAATTATGGAAAATGTAGGTTTTGATGTTTATTTAATATATTTTAGTAAAATAACCGATCATTTTTTTACGATTAATCAAAATCAAGCAATGTCAAAATTAATTAAACACACGCACTTCTTTGTTCTGCTGTTGATTTCCACGGGGATTTTCGCACAACAAAAAGTTTCTGGTTTGGTAACAGACGCCGAAGGTACTCCCTTACCCGGTGCTACTGTTGTTGTCCAAGGAACTCAAAATGGTGTAACAACTGACTTCGATGGGATCTACTCCATCGATGTAGAACAAGGGGCTACTCTTGAAGCAAGTTACATAGGGTACAAATCTGTGCTAGCTGTCATAGGCAGTCAAGACAACATCAATTTCTCTTTGCAATCTGACAGTGAATTGGATGAAGTTGTTGTTACTGGATATGGTTCAGCAAGAAAAGAAGATTTAACCGGAACACTAGATGTAGTTTCGAGTGAAAACTTTACCAAAGGCTCAGTTGTCTCTCCTCAACAGCTTCTTCAGGGAAAAGTAGCTGGTGTTTCCATTGTATCAAATAGTGGTGCACCTGGAGACGGAGCCAATGTATTGATTCGAGGTATCGGATCACTTAACCTTAACTCTAATCCACTTTATATCGTTGATGGCATTCCGTTGGACGCTGGTGGTGTTGGTGGGTCTAGAAATCCGTTGAATGTCATTAATCCAAATGATATTGCTAGCATGACGGTTTTGAAAGACGCTTCTGCAACAGCTATTTACGGATCACGAGCGGCAAATGGTGTCATTATTATCACAACAAATAGTGGGAAACCTGGGGAGTATAAATATGAGTTTAGTTCCCGTTTTACCACTTTCACGCCAATAAATTTTGTTGATGTTTTAACGGCCGATGAATTTACCAGTGCTGTTAAGGTAACAAACAGTAACGATTTCATTTCCCGCTTAGGGACTAGTGATACGGATTGGCAAAAAGCAATTTACAAAACGGCTGTAGGTACTAATAATTCATTTTCTGTTTCAGGGGGTGAAATACCATTTAGACTTTCTGTTGGGCAGACCCAACAAGATGGAATTTTAAAAGGTGATGGTTTTCAGCGAATTACTGGATCTCTATCAATTTCACCAGAGTTTCTCAACGGAGATTTGAAGGCAAAACTTAATGTTAGAGCCGTGAATACAGAAAACGACTTTGCCAATCAAGGGGCCATTTCTTCTGCAGTTTTATTTGACCCCACCAAGCCCATCTATGATGTCAATTCGCCTTTTGCTGGCTACTATACATGGTTGGATAATGATGGAACTAAATTAGCATTGTCGCCAACAAATCCATTGGCGCTATTAAACCTAACGGAAGATAAATCGACCGTAAACAGATATATTTCAAACCTAAAGCTTGATTATGATTTGGCCATCGATGGGCTTAGTGCAACAATTAGCACTGGGATAGATCGTTCTGAGGGAGAAGGTTTTAATTTCAGCAGTGCAGATTTGCCTACAGATTCAAGTGGGTTTAATGGAAGCCGAGGTGCTTATAAGAACAAGACAATAAATTTATTGTTTGACGCATATTTGAACTATAAAAAATCTTTTGGTAAGTCTAATCTGTCAGCCACTGCGGGTCATTCGTATCAAAGTTTTGAATATGACAATATATCTTCAAGTTACACCGAGTTTCTTAACGATGACGGTACTATTGACACTACGGCATCATTGGAAAGATCTAATATTGACAAGTCAAAAAATGTATTGATTTCTTATTTTGGGCGCGTTAATTATGGTTATGACAACCGTTACTTGGTCACCGCTACACTGCGTTCAGATGCATCTTCAAAACTGCCTGCAGATGATCGATGGGGGAATTTCTTCTCTGGTGCTATGGCATGGAACATTCACAACGAAAACTTTGGCCTAGAAAATATGTTCAATATTTTGAAACTGCGTATTGGTTATGGTGAAGTTGGAAATGTAAATGGACTAGCTGATTATAACTTCTTGACTCGATATACAGGAAGTAATCCTCAAGCACAATACGGATTTGGATCAACCTATTATACTACTTATCGTCCGGCTCCAATCAATAAAGACTTGCGTTGGGAGGTTGGACAAACGGCTAACATTGGTCTAGATTTTAGTTTTTCAAAAATTAAATTCAGTGGTTCAGTTAATGCCTATATCAAAAACACGGACGATTTGATTGCTTCTGCAGTTGTAGATCCTTTCACCAATTTTGGAACAACTATTAATGCCAATATCGGTGATATGGAAAATAGAGGAATTGAAGTTGAATTAAATGCAACCTTTGTAGAAACCGAAGATTTTAAATTTAGTTTAAGCTATAATGTTGCTTTAAATGAAAACAAAATTCTGCGTCTTCAAAATGAACAAAATGTTGGTGGACTTGGATTTGGGAATTCGTTACAACGTCACGAAGAAGGCAAGGCTCCCTTTTCATATTACGTCTACAAGCAAATTTATAATGCTGCAGGAGTTCCAATTGAAGGTGCTTATGCTGATCTAAATGGAGATGGCCAAATCAATAATGACGATCGTTATTTCTACAAAGATCCATATGCTGACATCAATATGGGTTTAACGGCTTCTTTTGAATACAAGAACTTTGATCTGTCAGCAGTCTCGCGTGCAAGCATTGGAAACTATAGTTACAACGCTATCTCTGCTTCCTCCAATCAGTCACAAATCACCAATTTAGGCCGTTTGTCAAATGTGCATACAGATTACCTTGACACTAACTTCAATTTCTTCTCCGATAAGAATGCAGTAAGTGACCATTACATTCAAAATGCATCTTTCTTTCGTTTAGACAACATCACACTTGGTTATACCATCGAGAATTTTGTAAAAAATAACCCAATGCGTCTCTACCTTACGGCAGACAACTTATTGGTTGTAACAGATTATGACGGTATTGATCCTGAGATAACAGGAGGAATAGACAGTAACTTTTATCCACGTTCACGTGCGGTTGCTTTTGGTCTAGACATTAAATTTTAATTCACAACTATGAAAAAATTAATATTCTTAATTGCAATAATGACGATGATTACCTCCTGTCAAAGTGATTTGGATCAAAATCCAATTGATCCAGATTTATTTACAGAGGTAGATGTATATAGTGATGCAAGCCAAGCCCGAGGTGCTTTGGCAAAAGTATATGCAAGTTTAGTTTTAACAGGTCAACAAGGACCAGCAGGAGATCCAGATATCGATAATAGTTTAATCGATGAAGGTTTTTCTCAGTACACACGTATTCTGTTTACCCTCAATGAAATTACAACAGATAATGCAGTTGTAGGTTGGGGAGATCCAGGTTTGCCAAATATTCATGAAATGTCATGGGATGTAAATAATCCTTGGACCAAAGGCATGTATTTCCGTTTGGCTCAGGTGGTTTCTTTTTCGAATTCATTCATTGAAAATGCTGCAGATTTAGCGGCTGGTGACTCAGAAGTTGCTTCTTACATCGCTGAAGCGCGAGTGATTCGCGCCTATGCTTATCTTCAGTTAATGGATATGTATGCCAATGTGCCACTGGTAACAACAGTTACTACTGAGCTTCCTGAGCAAAGCAATCGTGCAGAGATTTTTGCCTTTGTTGAGTCTGAACTTACTGAATTGGCTGGCCTATTGAAAGAACCACGTTCAAATGAATATGGGCGTCTAGACAAAGCCGCGGCTTGGTCATTGCTTACACGTTTGTATTTAAATGCACCTGTATATATTGGAACAAATAAATATGCGGAAGTGGTTACCAATGCTGAAAATGTTATTTCAAGTGCTTATTCACTAAACACTGCCGACGGAAACTCAAATGGAACGGCCTATGATGAATTGTTTCTTGCAGACAACTCTACCAACGGGGCACAAAACGAATTCATTTTTGTTCTACAATTCGACGGCATCAATAGCCAATCTTGGGGAGGGTCAACCTTTATGGTGCATGCACCCATTGGTGGAACTATGAATCCTTCGCTTTTTGGCGTCAATGGAGGTTGGGCAGGCCTCAGAACTACCAAAGCATTGGTAGATAAATTTGGGTATGCAGTAACTGCTACAAATGCGGATGGTGAACCAACCGCTTGGTCAGATTCCAGAGCTATGTTCCATACCGATGGACAGAATTATGAAATGGCCAAAATTCCAAAATTCACCGAGGGCTATGGTGTTACTAAATTTAGAAATGTAGATACCAATGGAAACCCTGGCTCAGATTCTTCTGGAGATCATGTTGACATGGATTTACCGATCATTCGTTTGGCAGAAATCTACCTAAATTATGCCGAAGCTGTAACGCGAGGTGGAGTAGGGAGTACTTCTGTAGCGCTAGGCTACATCAACGAATTAAGAACAAGAGCGGGTGCTCCTGCTGCATCATCACTAAGTACTGACTTAGTAATGGATGAGCGTTCAAGAGAACTCTATTGGGAGGGACTAAGACGAACAGACCTTATTAGAGAGGGGAAATTTGTTTCTTCGACCTATTTATGGCCTTTCAAAGCCGGTGTTTCTCAAGGTGCTGCCACAGATGCACACAGAAAAATTTTCCCAATTCCAGAAGACGTTCTTTTGGTAAACACTAACCTTACACAAAATCCAAATTACTAATTATGAAAGCAAATATAAAATTTAGCACACTAGTACTAGCTGCCTTGATGATGGTTGGTATTTCATCCTGTGAGAAAGAAGACTTTTTGATCTTCACCACAACGACAAATGATACGTTGAGCTTTTCAAATGAATTTCAACCGGTCTATAAATTATCAAATGCAACCTCTTCTAACGTGGCAGAACGTTTGGTGTGGAACAAACCAGATTTTGGGACACCATCAACAGTTACTTATGTAGTAGAGGTTTCTGCTACAGATGATTTTGCGACTGTTCTATTAAGCTCTGGTGACACATCGAATATTCATTATGGATTGGGTGTATCCGCTTTAATTGAAATCGCTGTTGCTTTGGGCTTAGATGAAGACCCATCGACAAACAATGATGACGGAACTCCTAACACAATAGCAACTTTGTATGCGCGCGTTAAAGCGTTTGCTGGAGGTTCTTCAGATGGAGCAAACCCATCTATGATTGTTTCTACTGGCGCAGCAATGAACATTGAAATGCTAGAAGTTGCAGCAGCCTGTTCAGAAGCCGAATTAAGTACTTGGGGACTTGTTGGAAGTGCAGTCAATGATTGGGGTGGACAGAATAGAGGTTTTGCCGCTGGGAACGACGTGCCTTTCCTTTCCAATGGAACAGAAGGTACCTATACTACTGCACTTTATCTTTCTGATGGAGAATTTAAAATTCGCCAAGATAACGATTGGGGTGTAAACTACGGTGATACTGGTGCAGATGGTAACCTAGTATTAGGTGGAGATAATATTATCATTACAGCAGGAAATTACTTTGTAGATTTTAATGCTACTGATCTAACCATTACCATTACTCCTGCCGATTCAGTTTGGGGTATTGTTGGAAGTGCTACGCTCAATGGATGGGGAGATGCTCCAGATGTTAAAATGATTCCAGATCCATGTAATGACGGAGTATACCTTGTGTACGGCGTGGTTTTAACCGATGGTGAAATGAAGTTTAGAGCAGATGATGACTGGGGGAATAACCTTGGTGGGGCAGATGGAACCACAGTAAGCAGTGGAGACAATATCGCTGTAACGGCTGGCACCTATAACATTACGTTAGATACTGTCAATAATACATATTCTATTGTAGCTCAATAATTATTGATCATAATATTTTTAAAAATGAGCTATCTGAGGGTAGCTCATTTTTTTTAACCCAAATTTATTTTAAAAATGAAGAAAAGCATTTTGCTCTTATTTTTTCTTTTGCTTCTTCAATTCCCCTTGATTGCACAAGAAAGCTTTACCAACCCAATTTTAAGGGGAGCTCATCCAGATCCATCCATTTGTAGGGTAGGAGACGATTTCTATATTGTCAATTCTTCATTTGAATATTTTCCAGCATTACCCATACATCATAGTACAGATCTAGTGAACTGGGAACTTGTTGGCTATGGATTAGATCGAGAGAGCCAGGTAGTCTCTTCCGTCAATTTAGTCGATGTGCAGCAGCAAGGAGGAATCCATGCTCCCTCGATTCGATTCCACAAGGGTGTTTTCTATATTGTTGTCACCAATGTATATAGCCCGAAAGACCCCACTAAAGAGGCAGAAATGGTGAACTTCATCATCACTGCAGAGAATCCAGCAGGACCTTGGTCAGATCCGCATGTCATTGCGAATGCCCCTGGTATTGACCCGGACATCTTTTTTGACGATGATGGCTCAGTCTGGTTTGTGGGCACGCATGATGTTGGTGATCCTAACAAGAATGGTATTGGTGAAATATGGGTACAAGAATTGGACTTGAATCGCTGGGAACTTAAAGGTGAACGCTTCTCTGTATGGGCAGGTGCCTGTGGCGGTTGTTGTGTAGAAGGGCCACATATATATAAAAGAGATGGAATGTATTACCTAATGGTAGCAGAAGGTGGAACCTCCCGTAATCATGCCGTTATGATGGCTATTAGCGATAATATTCGAGGCCCTTATCAATCAAACCCCAAGAATCCTATTTTGACATCAAGGCATTTGTCAAACAACAATTGGGTGCACAGCACAGGACATGCCGATTTAGTCGAACTCCAAGACGGTCGTTGGTATATGGTTGCTCTAGGTATTCGAAATGATTTGATGGGAACTAGCAATATGGGGAGAGAGTCACATCTGATTCCCGTGAATTGGGAAACAGCCGTTTCTGGCTGGGAAGAAGTCGAAGATGGAGTATGGCAACCCATTGAGTATTATTGGCCAGTATGTGCTCCAGAAACAGGTAAGGTTGAAAGAAGCACACCTCTACCTTTTGCAGGCAGCAGTCAAATTTATAACGATGTCTTTTATGACGACTTTGAAAGCGAAAAACTCGAGTTAGCGTGGAACTTTAGACGCTTTCCAACCAATTCATTTTTTAGATTAATCCCTTCAGAAAGTAAATTGAGGCTTAGGTTGAATTCTGCAAAATTCGCTTTGAGAGAAAGCTATAATTTAATGGGCTTCCGTCAAAAGGAAAGTGATTTTAGTTATGAGGTTAAAATGAGCTTTAATCCAATAGATGAATTTTCTGAGGCGGGCATTAGTGTTTTTCAACAAGACGATAATTATCTTAACTTCACGCTAGTTCTTGAAGAGAAGCAACTAAAAATCGTACTAAATTATCAAGAGTCGAGTAAGGAGGTATGTGTTTTAATGAAGATAGTAGTGAAGGATTATTCTGGTGAGATTATTTTTAAAATCACTTCCAAAAATGATCGATATCAGTATGCCTACTCCTTAGACAACGGACAATCGTTTCAAGAATTCTATACTTCTGAAGCATCGCTTGTGCTTTGTAAAGGATATATAGGAACCAATTTAGGTGTCTATGCAACCAGCGCGTTGGACACAACCGATGACTTTGCAGATTTTGATTGGGTTAAGTACAAGGGCACAACACGTAAAAATTAATAATTATGAATTCACATAAACTTTTTTTTGTAGCTGTATTTTTATTGACGCTTTCTTGCCAGCAAGTTGAGCCAGAGTCTACCTATTTTTCTTCGCCAGAAAAAATTGATACAATCGTCGACGAATTCGTAGCAAACGAAGGATTTCCGCTGCTCTATGTTCGACTCGAAAATGAAGAAGGAAAGGTTATTTATGAGCATGATGCGGTGAATCGCACCTTTCTTCCTGAGGAAAAGATCGATGGTGATACATGGTTTCGTATTTGGTCCATGAGCAAAATCATTACTATTTCTATCCTCTTAGATTTGGTTGAAGATGGTCTTGTGCGATTAGATGATCCCATTGAGAAATATATTCCAGAGTTCAAAGACCTAAAGGTTGCTGTGGCCAACAATGGCCAGTCATTAGCTACCTATGCAAGAGAATATTTTAAGGATTCCTCAGGTTTCTCTGGAGATTATTTAAACAATGTGGCTATTTCTGAGGCCACATGTCCTATTCGTGTGGTGGATAACGAGAATACAATAACAGTCCTTGATTTGATCAATCATCAAGCAGGATTTTATTATGAAACTACGCCATTTAAGTGTTTAAATGAACTGCTTGTTGAAGAAGATTTTAATGCAATGACCACTAACCAAGAAATCATCAATGCCATGGCCAAAATGCCTTTGTTAATGCATGCTGGCACAGAAGATTTTTATGGGACCAACACAACTGTTCTCGGTTTTGTCGCTGAACGTGCAACTGGAAAATCCTTGAATGAACTGCTCAATGAGCGTATAAAGATTCCGCTATCAATAAAAGGGCTAAGGTATAAGAAGACCGCTAGCATTGATTTATTGCCAACATTTTCTGGCAAAGATTCGCTTTTGCGAAAAGCCACCAAAGGTGAGTTGGATATTATGGGCGCAAACGTTCCTAATTACGAAAAAGGTAATCAAATCTTTTTGGGAGGGGAGGGAATGATTGGAACAGCCAATGGATATGCAGATTTCCTTCGTATGTTGATGAATCACGGTAAATTAAACGGACATCGTTTTTTAAATGAAGCGAGTGTAAAAGATATGTATGCACCACATTCACAATTGGATAACGATTGGGGATACAATGGCTATAACCTTTGGGTTACTAGTGAAAAGCAATTAGAGTTGGGCTATGGCGATGTCGGTTTATGGACAGGTGGTGGCTATGAACAAACCCACTTCTGGGTTGATCCTAAGCGTAAATTTGTGGGAGTAATAATGACTCAAATGTTTGATACTCCTCCACAAGGAATGAACCGTGACAATCTTGTTCGCGGCGCGATGTATCAGCAGATTTTCGAAAAAGAACAAGCAAAATAAACTTTAGAGAATGATTTCGATTAAACAATTAGTAACAGTATTCCTTTTTGTATTTTTTATAAGTATCTCCCTCTTCGCCCAAGAGATAGATCGAATTGAACCACTAAATTGGTGGGTTGGAATGAATAATCCATCGCTTCAGATATTGCTTTATGGAGATGATATTAGGGCGTTAACGCCAGTAATTAGTCATGCCAACATTCAACTTAAAAAAGTTCAAAGCGTGGAGAACCCAAACTATCTTTTTTTGGATTTACTCCTAGCAGACGATATGGCTGCAACAACAGTTAACATTGATTTATTTAAAGGGAATAAAATAGTCAAACGTATTGAGTATGCTTTTTTGGATCGCGAGGCTGGTCTGACAGCCAACGGATTTGACAGCTCAGATGTAATGTATTTAATTACGCCCGATCGATTTGCCAATGGAGATACTTCTAATGATGAAATTCTGGGTATGAGAGAAGGCCTCGATCGCTCATTTGACGATGGAAGACATGGGGGAGACATCAAGGGAATTTTAGATAATATAGATTATATAAAAGAGCTTGGGTTTACGGCAATTTGGTTAAATCCTATTTTAGAGAATGACATGGATACCTATTCCTATCACGGCTATGCTGCCACCGATTTTTATAAAGTAGATGCCCGCTATGGTACAAATGAAGAGTACAAGAAACTGTGTCAAATTGCCCAATCTAAAGGAGTTAAAATAATCATGGACATGATTTTAAATCATTCAGGTTCAGAGCATTGGTTTGTCAAAGATCCGCCAACTTCAAAATGGATAAACAACAATAACACCTTTAAGCCCACCTCCCACAAACGTACAACGCATCAAGATCCTTATGCTTCAGAATACGATAAGATGGCATTTGTAGATGGTTGGTTTGTCGATACAATGCCCGATTTAAATCAGCGTGAAGCATTGATGGCCACCTACCTTATTCAGAATACACTTTGGTGGATTGAGTATGCTGGAATTAATGGTATTCGCATGGATACCTATCCCTATCCAGACAAGAATTTCATGTCAGACTGGACATCAGCGGTCATGGATCAGTACCCAAACTTTAATATAGTTGGAGAAGAGTGGTCATTAAATCCTGTGGTTGTTTCGTTTTGGCAGCGTGGCAAAGTAAATAGTAACGGCTATGTTTCGTCTTTACCAAGTGTAATGGACTTCCCTATTCAAGACACATTCAATCGGTCTTTATTGGCTCCTGAGAATTGGAACAGCGGCTGGATAAATGTTTATGAAATGTTGGGTAATGATCATTTATATCCAGATCCTTCCAGTCTTGTTATTTTTCCAGATAATCACGATATGGATCGTTTTTTTACACAGATTAATTACGATTTTGATTTATTCAAAATGGGTATGGTTTATTTTTCGACACTCCGCGGAATCCCACAATTTTATTATGGAACCGAGATTCTTATGAAAAATGAAAAAGAAGGGCATGGCCAAATTAGAAGCGATTTTCCTGGAGGCTGGAAAGGGGATATGATCAATGGATTTACAGGAAAAGGGCTTACAACGCAAGAGCAAGAAGCAAAGGCGCTAACGACTAAACTATTGAATTGGCGTAAAGAGAAAGTTGTGATTCACACGGGTAAGTTAATGCAGTTTGCACCTGAAGATGGAGTGTACAGTTTTTTCCGTTACAACGAAAAGGAAAAGGTTATGATAATCTTTAATAAAAACGATAAAGAAACAGTTGTTTCAATGGATAAATACAACGAGATGATTGGCGATAAAAGTAACGCTTTTGATGTCCTCAATGACCGAAGGTTTCCGTTAGAATCAACATTGCGAATCCCGCCTAAAACGGCATTAATACTAGAAATAAATTAAGTTTACTCCATGATAATTTCAAATAAATAGGCTCCCATTTTGGGTAAATCCAGCCTGTCTTTCCAAATGGTGATTTCATTGGTCATTACGTTTTTCATAAGCTTACCGCTGAGATTAAGCTCTTCAAATCGATCTAGTTGAAGGTTTTTTGCCACTTCGTTTTTATTTAGCACTAACATAACGATTTGTTGTTCATGTATTCTAAAGATAACATAGACACCATCAAATGGAACAAAATGAAGTGTTTTTCCTTTTGTGAGTGCTTTACTTGTCTTTCGGAAATTCAGCAAACGTTTTAAGAATTCCTGTGTTACTTTTTGTTCCTTGTTTAATCCCTTGCCTGTAAAACCATTGACAGAATCTTCAGCCCATCCACCGGGAAAATCACTTCGAATAAGTCCGTGATCGTCGAGTTTTGCTGAATTTTCTAGCATTAATTCTGTTCCGTAATAAAGTTGTGGTACACGTGCTAGCGAGAGCAGCGTTGCTAGGGCCATTCTAAGTAAAACAGGATCTTCTTTGTATTGAGTAAATGCCCTGTTCATGTCGTGGTTATCGAGAAACAGCATTAGACGCGTGGGGTCTGCATATGCAAAATCATTGGCTACAGCTTCATAGATTTCAATCAATCCGTTTGCCCAACCTTCAGGAGATGTTAACCCTTTGCGGATTGCTTCTTGAAGAGCAAAATCCATGCTATGACTCAGGTTGGACACATAGCCGTCTTTATTTATTTTGCCATTCTGCCAATAACCGATGAGAAGAGGATTGTAACTCCATTCTTCGCCAACAATTGAAAATTGAGGATATTCCTGCATGATATTTCCTGCCCATGTGCTCAAGAATTCCTTATTGGAATAGGGATAAGTGTCCTGCCGAATCCCACTTAATTGAAGGGTTTCTATCCACCAAATCGAATTTTGAATTAGGTAAGTAGCCAAAAATGGATTGCGTTGATTTAGGTCAGGCATTTGCTCAACGAACCAGCCATCTGCCAAACCCTTTTTGTCAAATTCTGAGGCATAGCTATCTTGATTGTTAGTCCTTCTGTGATTTGACTGAACAATGGGATGCCCGTCTTCAAAGCCTTTTTGGTGATTTACCCAATCAGAAAAGGGAAGGTCTTTCATCCACCAGTGATTCAATCCGCAGTGATTTACCACCTGATCCATGATTAACTTGATTCCTTTTTTGCGAGCTGTGTTTGCTAATTCTACATAGTCATCTAGTGTTCCAAAGCGTGGGTCTACCGAATACAAATCTGTAATTGCATAGCCATGATAAGATTGTGAGGGCATATCGTTCAAGAGGACTGGAGTAGACCAAAGTGCCGTAAAACCCATTTCGTGTATATAGTCTAGGTGATTGACTATTCCTTGAATGTCTCCACCGTGTCGAGCATAGTTATCTGAACGATCAATCGTTTTTTCGATTAATGTCGGATTAGTATCATTTGTTTCAGATCCATTAGCAAATCGATCTGGGGTAATCAAGTAAATAGCATCAGCGGTGTCAAACCCTTTGGTAGAGGCTGCATTAGCAATTCGCTTGTTCAGAGAGTAGTCGTAAGCGAAAACAGTTGGATTTCCTTGTTTAAAGTTGATTTTCATTGAACCGCTTGGGGTCGATGCAGCAATGCTTAAGTCAATAAATAGATAATTGCTACTTTTTCCTTGCGTTGTCTTTAAAATACTGATGCCTGGATAGTCAATGTGAGGTTCCGTGGCGCTAATCCCATCTTTAAATACCATTAGCTGCAGTTGCGTATTTTTAAATCCTATCCACCAATTTGGTGGCTCAATTCTGTATTCTGGAATCGGCTTAACAGTTTCTAATGAAATATTGTTTTTCGTTTCTGGAGTTACTGTCGGTTGGCATCCAAACAAGAAGCTTAAAACAAGGAGTTGATATATTCTACGAATAAGTATTAGTAAAGTATTGTTCACTGCGACTTTGTTTATGGTTTTATTAAATATATTATAATTCTGTCAATTATAGCTTTTCAATTTTGCGGGAAGTTTTTTTTCTCATTTGATTTCATTTCATGAATTAAACCTAAATTGTAGCTTCTTTATTAAATGAAAATGAGCTATTTTAAATATACACTATTTACTCTTTTTAAATTACCGGCTGCCTGGATCACGGGAGTGCGATTAACACATTTGGATGACCGAAGTTCAACTGCAAGTATTAAGCACCGTTGGATCAATCAGAACCCTTATAGTTCAATGTTTTGGGCTGTACAAGGAATGGCGGCAGAGTTTCCAACCGGGATTTTATTGACCCAAGAAATTGAACGGAGTAAACGAAACATTTCTATTTTGGTGTTGAACAACAAAGCAAGTTTTACTAAGAAAGCTACTGGACGTATTAATTTCACATGTAATCAAGGGGAGGAAGCGCGTGCTACTATTGAGAAACTAATTACAACAGGAGAGCCACAAACAGTTTGGTTGGATGCAGTGGGAGTAAATGAAAGCGGCCAGCAGGTATCTAGTTTTTCATTTGAGTGGACGTTGTTGTTAAAGAAGTAGTAGGGAAGAGCTCTTAAAAACTGCCTAAGTCATATTAGCTGAGATTTAATCTGACAATCATGGTCGATGAACGTACCCATGAAAAATTATTTGGATTAATCCAGCTGCAATTTGACAAGAGATACAGAGGGTATTATAGCGTTTTGCCTAATCTCTTGTTAAGCGATAAATAAACACTGCAGTGCGCTGAATCAATGCATTGAAGGTGGCTAAATTGATGTTTTCTTGCGGTGTATGTGCACCTGTCCCCATACTTCCAAGACCATCCAGACCATCTACATAATCTGCAACAAAAGAGATATCTGCCGCACCACGTCTGCCAGGGTCATAGGCGGCAACTTCCCCAAAGCCTAAAGCTTCGCTCACATCGCTCAATTCGCCTAATAACATCATGTTTGCTTCTGTTGGACCCATGGCTGGATAGCTATTGGTGAAGGTAATGGTGGCATTGGTACTAGGAAGGTTGTTTGCTACAATAGCGCGCATTTTTTCACGCGCATTTTCTTTTTGTTCCTCTGAGATAAAGCGCAGTCCTCCATGAACTATGGCTGTTTGTGCAACAACATTTGATTTACCAAAAGCTGTTCCGCTACTTTTCATTTTATCATAGCCTACAAAAGTTCCTCCAAGTAAATTCCCTGGGTTAAAGGTAAGGTATTGTTCACCACGAACTTCTTCATAGAATTGATGCAAGATGCGACTCATTTCAAAAATGGCACCAGCACCGGTTCGCTCACTAAATACTCCAGAGGAGTGTGCTCTTTTTCCTGCTGTTTCAACTTTCCATCCTGAGGCACCTCTTCGCGCTATGGTGGCATTGTTAAAGCCCGTTGCTGTTTCAAAGCCTAAGGCTATATCACTTTCTTTGGCTGCTTCAATGAGGTCTTTTCGAGAAATAGTAAGTGGTTTTCCAGTGCTTTCTTCGTCTCCTGTAAAAGCAACGGTAATAGTGCGATCATTGAGTAAGTTTAACTCATGAAGCACCTTTAAGGCATATAAAACCACAACATCACCACCTTTCATGTCATTCCCTCCAGGCGCAAATGCAATGCTGTCCTTACGTTCAAAAGTCTGAAAAGGACTATTGGCTTCAAAAATGGTATCGAGATGACCAATTAGTAGTAATTTTTTTCCTTTCTGGCCTTTTATAGAGGCAAATAAATGACCGGCACGATGCATGTCAGTGGGCATTTCAATCCACTGGGTAGTAAAATCAATTGCACTGAAAGCTGCATCGAATTCTCTACCCACAGCTCTAACCCCAGCAAGGTGCATTGTCCCACTATTGATGTTAACTACCTTTTCTAGAAAAGCAATAGATTCATTGTCATAGGCTTTTACCTTTTCGACAATTTTATTTTCTACGCTAGATAATTTTTGTGCTTGTAGCATTGATCCACCAAATAATAGCATAACGGATAAAGCAAGAGAGTTGAGTGTTTTCATAAATCCTTGGTTAGTGATTGAACAATTTTATTGTCGGCATAAAACTCTTTGAAGATGACTTTCAAAGCTGTATAGCATGGAATAGCCACAATTAAGCCTATCGTACCAAAAAGGATTCCCGAAATTAGAATGACAATGAATATTTCGAGCGGGTGAGACTTTACCGAAGTGGAAAAAATATAGGGCTGACTGAAGAAATTATCGACCAACTGCCCTAAGACAAAACCGATCATAACATAGATGCTCTTAGGCAATATAACTGTACTGAAGTCGGCTTCTAGATTGGCTGTCATGGTAAGTAATAACATTAACATTCCACCAATAAGTGGACCCACATAAGGGATTAAATTGAGCAATGCACATAGAAAAGCAATAATCAAAGCATTTTTAACGCCAAAGACAACCAAGATGATGCTGTAGATAACAAAGAGAATGCTTATTTGTAGAAGGAGGCCAATGAAATAACGCGATAATAGATTTTTAATTTTCTCAAACGAATCCTGAAGTCTTCGATGGTTTTTCGAGTCAAACAACACCAACACTGCACGTTCCATCAATTGAGCGTCTTTCAATAAAAAAAAGGTAATAAAGAGCACAGAAAATAAAGCAATGGTAAACCCAGAGACCCATCCTAAAAGGGAATTTAAAAATTCTGGGAGTACTTCGAGATTTAATGTATTCATCCAATCTTTTTCAAGTAGCCAATTTTTCCAATTCGTTTCTTGCCAATTGAAGTAGATTGCAATTTCCTCAAATAGCTGATTGATTTTCATTTCTAATGCATTGACATCTAACAAGGATAAATTCTCTCCTTGTTGAATGATGAGCGGAACAAATAACGAAATGATACCAAAAAGAAGAACAATAAGAATGGTCATTGTACTTACAACCGCAATTGTATTGCCAAACTTGAGTCGTTGTTTCAAGAAAACTGTGATGGGTCTTCCAATCAAAGAGGTAACGGCTGCTACTGCGATGAAGACAATTAGGGAACTCAATAAATGAATTGCGTAAAGGCCAAATCCAATTAATGTTAAGTAGATAATTGAGCGGACAATTCCCTGTGCTAGTTGATTTTGATTCATGAATTAAAGATAGGAAAAAATTAGTGTGCTTTTAGTGCAATGGTGTGACAAGCCACTAGGGCGGCAGTTTCTGTTCGAAGACGCTGGTTGCCAAGACCAATTGGCTGATAGTTATGGGCTAGGGCTAGGGCAATTTCTGCTTCACTAAAATCCCCTTCGGGACCAATTAAAATCGTATGATTCCCGTTTCCAGAAGCTACAGAAAATAGTGAAGGTTTGATTCCTTCCCTGCAATGTGCAATCATTCCATTGGCGTTTTCTTGAACAAACGAATCGAAGGTTGTCAATGAGTTTAGTTTGGGAAGATAAAACTGTTGTGACTGTTTAAGTGCAGCGGCAATAATTTTTTCCAAGCGTTCTTGCTTGATCGTTTTGCGTTCAGAATGTGCACATAGCAATGGGGTGATTTGATGAATACCAATTTCGGTTGCTTTTTCTAAAAACCACTCCAAGCGGCTATTGTTTTTTGTAGGAGCAATAGCAATGTGTAATTGATAGGGAAGGGGTTGGTGCATTTTGGCCTCTACAATGTTTCCGTGCACTTGATTCGTTCCAACAATGGTTAATTCTATGGTAGCTTCAAGACCCTTTCCATTTGTTGTTCGAACCTTGTCTCCTTGCTTTTTCCGTAAAACTTTATTGATGTGCTTACTTTCTTTTTTGGAGAAAACGAGCTCGCCAGTTGTTTGATTCAGTTCGGATAAATAAAATAAATCCATATTAAATTGGTAAACGAGCTGTAGCTGCCTGGTCAAGACGAGCATATGATTCTTGTCGGTATTTTAAGTACCCAACAATTCCTATCATGGCTGCATTATCGGTCGTAAAAGCAAAGGGCGGAATGTGGACTGTCCATCCTTTTTCTATAGCTGTTGTTTTTAGTTTTTCGCGTAAACCTGAATTTGCCGCAACACCGCCACCGATGGCAATTTCTTTGATTCCAGTTTGCTCTAGCGCTTTCACTATTTTTGTAAAAATAATTTCAATCAAAGTGTATTGAATTGAGGCACACAAATCGGCTAGATTCTCTTCAATAAAAGCTTCATTATTCTGTTTGTTTTTGTGCAGAAAATTGATCACAGCGGTTTTAAATCCACTGTAACTCACGTTGAGTCCTTCTACTTTAGGAATCGGAAAACGAAAAGCAGTAGGATTACCTTCTTTAGCAAGTCTGTCGATGTGAGGGCCAGCGGGGTAACCTAAGCCCAAAACTTTTCCGCATTTGTCGAAAGCTTCCCCAATGGCATCGTCTTGGGTTCTTCCAATTTCTTCCATTGTAAAATGGTTGGTTACCTTAACAATTTGCGTATGCCCACCAGAAACAGTGATACCAAGAAAAGGAAATTGCGGATTTGGATTTCCATCTGCAATAAAATGACTCAATAAATGGCCTTGTAAATGATTTACTTCAATCAATGGAATGGATAATCCCATACTCAAGGATTTGGCAAAAGAAGTCCCCACAAGAAGAGAGCCAAGGAGCCCGGGGCCTCTTGTAAAGGCAATGGCATTTAAATCTTCTTTGCTTATACCAGCCTTTTTAATGGCTTGATCTACAACGGGAACGATGTTTTGCTGATGTGCTCGAGAGGCGAGTTCAGGAACAACTCCACCGTAGGCCTCGTGAATTGACTGGTTTGCTATACTGTTGGACAAAACAACATCGTTTTTTAAGACAGCTGCTGCTGTATCATCACAAGAAGACTCAATGGCTAAAATATAGCATGGTTTTTGTTCAATCATTTAGTAACTTTATCAAAATGTAAAATTACACTTTTCTTATCAAAAATTTTCGTAAAATTATTGTCATCCTTCTCGCCGTTTTATTGCTGGCTGTGCTTGCCTTTACGGTCTTTTTTTCTTCTGAAAAAGTACAAACTCGCTTGGCCAATTCCTTTACTCAGCGGGTTAACAATACATTTGATACGGCTATTCAAATTGGGAAAGCAAAAATCAACCTGCAAGGAAAAATACAATTCGATAATGTGCTCATTCGCGATCACAAGAGTGATACACTTGCTCACATCGCCGAGATCAAATTAAACTTAACTGAGTTAGAAAACGTTCTCAAGGGAGCTTATCAATTTAGTTTACTTGATATAATTGCCCCCAAAATGCATATCACTACCTATGCAGGAGAAGAGGCTAATAACCTTAAGATGTTCATCGATAAACTCAATGGAGGACAGAAAAAAAATCAATCGCTAGTAGCTAGTGTTGGTGCTCTTAGAGTTCATAAAGGAGCAGTTGTCTACAGGAATGAGGAAGAAATTGATCGAAATATTTTTTCCTCCATTGAACTAGCACTTGACAATTTAGAGTTTGTGGAAAAAGAGTTTACGGCTTCTCTAAAGTCAATGTCATTTCAATCAAGTCAAATTGAGGACTTAAAAAACCTTTCAGGAAATATTCGATTTACACCGTCGAAAATTGAATTTTCAGCACTTAGTTTATACTCTTCGCTAGCGCAAATGCATGGGGCACTAACATTAAACTATACCGACTTTACAACCGAAGTTTTACGCTCGAGTGCATCGATTGATCTGAAAATAGATTCAGCAGTAGTGGCCACTAGTTTACTCAAGCTTCCAAAAGAAGTTAACCTACCTACGACCAAAATTTCGCTAAAAGGCAGTGTTAGGGGAGGGATGAATGCGTTAAAATCCAATCTAGAATTTACTCTACCTGGAAAAAGTTTTCTAAAAGCCAATGTCCTACTAAGCAGAAATTCAGAAGGGATTCTCCGTGTACAATCAAAAGACATCTCTTCTGCTGTAACGAAAAATGATTTTAGATCATTACTGTCTTCGTCTTTTGCTTCAGATCATAAGCTATTACAGATGCCTTGGGAGAAAATAAAAATCAAAAGCACTGTTGATTATTTGCATGGAAAAGAATTGCTTGCAGACCTGGCGCTAAGTGTGAATAAAGGATCGCTGCATGCAAAAGTTGCAGTAGAGAAAACAGAAGAAAATTGGCTATTTAAACAGAGCTTTGATTTTTTAGCTGTCAATGCCACAGACTTTATTCAAAAGGATCTTTTATTAGCAGCAAGTGGTAATGGAAGCGCTGAGGGTAAATTGAACGACAAATCCATACAAGAACTGAGCTTTCAACTAAACCTTTCTGATTTTGAATGGAATAAGATCCATTTGAAAAACACAGTCCTTTCTGGACAAAAGAATACACTTGGTTTTCGTTTAAATGGTGCGTTGAACGATGAGAAAGTAAAGCTCAATTTCTCCTTTAATCAGGGCGGGAAGTCTTCCAAAAATTTCACCGTTTTAACACAACTCGAACAACTCAACCTATCTTCTTTTGGTTGGGCAAGTCTTCAATCGGATGTTAAAATAGCCAGCAATATATCAGTTGTAGGGGAGGGAGATCGATTGCGAAACATGGGTGTTTCCAATCTCATCATCACAAATAGTCAAGCCAAAGAATCATTTGATGATTTCACGTTTGAATTTAAGAACAATAAGACCAATAATCAGATTGTCCTAAGTGGTTCTGAAGTCATTGATTTTCGGTTGAAAGGGGAGTTTTCATACGCAAATATTCCACTCCTTTTGCAATCAGCAGTTCAAGAAGCTTTACTAATCCCAAATAAACAAAAAGTAAGGGTTCCAGAATTTTTTGTTTTTGACTTAGCCCTAAAAGATAAATTGCTGAAGGCAATGTATCCAGATGTGCTTACACCACAGGATATTCGTTTAAACGGAACCATTAGTTCTATGACTGGTCAATCGTTTTTTCAATTTGATCTTCCCTTTATTAAGTTTAAAGGGTACAACTTTGAATCGATATCCTTAAGTACTTTAGGAGAGGATTCGGATTTTCTTTCCCGATTTTCTGCTGGAAAAATATATGGTAAAAATGTGCATATTTCAAAAATTAATTTAGACACAAAGAACAACGATGGCGTTCTTTCTGGAAGCCTTAGTGCAAAATTTGGTTCAGTCAGTAAAGATTCGCTGGGGCTAGAATTTACCTATAGTCAACTTAATGATCAATCGCTTTTTAAGATAAATAAATCAGATCTGATATTGGGTGGAGAAAAATGGGCGATAGATGTTGAGAACAACAGCAGCTTATCCTATGACAGTGGAACGAATGAATTTAACTTATCTAAAATTGGTTTTAACACACAAAATCAATCGGTAAACGCTTCTGTCAAGTATAGTTCTAAAAACAATTATTCTGCGCAGCTTACAACAAATAACCTTGATCTATCTAAAGCACTACCAGAGGGTGAAAAGTTTAATTTTGGTGGAAGGTTATCCACTCAACTCGATATAATTCAATCGCAAGATATTAAAACTGCTTCAGTAGATCTGTCGGTCAATGCACTGTCGATCAATACTGTTTCAATGGGAGATTTTGATTTGACGATTAAAGGAAATCCTCAATTTAATTCTTATCAATTAACGACTTCATTGGTTAAAGAACAATTGTCCATGTTGGTGGGAACAGGAACTATTTTTGTGCCTGATGATAAACCAAACCTCAATTTAGATTTTACATTAAATGGGCTTGATGTCTCTTTCCTTTCCTCATTGGGAAAAGATAATGTTACGAACTCAACAGGTAATCTTACTGGAGAATTGAATTTGTGGGGGGCAACAACTGATTTGAAATTGGCAGGGAAAGCAATCTTGAATGATAGTGGTATGTCAATACCTAGCATCAATACACGTTATGCTCTTGAACAAGGGACAGAGATTTTCTTTAGATATAGGAACATTGATTTTAAGAATGCTCTCCTGAAAGAAATGGCTAGCGAAACCACTGCGCGACTTAACGGACAGTTGAGTCATATCAATTTTAATGCGTGGGAAATGGATGTTGAATTGTTAACTGATCGTTTATTGGTTTATGATCGTCCAGAAGACCCTAATGCCTTGTTTTATGGACAGGGGTATTTGGCCGGGAAAGCAAATTTCACAGGCCCTACAAAATCGTTAACATTAGAAGTCATTGGCAGCACATCCGAAGGAACGACCTTGGTTATTCCTTGGAAGGAGAACAAAGGTTTGACAGACACTTCATTCATTGATTTTTTATCGAAGGGGGAAAAAGAAAATGAACAGATTACAACAGAAATCTCATCATTTGATGAAGCCTTTAGAGGTTTTGAGATGATTTTTGACTTGGACATTAACAGGAACGCAGAAGTAGAGATTGTTGTTGACCAGTCTTCAGGAAGTACACTTTCTGGACGAGGTTCCGGAAACGTACTAGTCGAAACAAACATCGATGGTAAGTTTAATATTTGGGGAGATTTCATTACCTATGAGGGAGTTTACAACTTCAAGAACCTTGGACTAATCGATAAAAAGTTTTCTGTACAGCAGGGAGGAACAATTGTTTGGGAGGGAGACCCCCTTGACGCACAATTAAACATAGAAGCTGTTTATGAAGTGCCAGGTGGAGCAAACCCGGCTTTATTGGTTGATAATCCAAACTTTAACCGAAAGATTCCTACCGATGTGTCTATTCAGTTAGTTGGCAATCTCATCAAACCAGACGATCCAGTTTTTGACATCTCTTTTCCCAATACAACAGGGATAGTGGTGTCAGAAATAAATTACCGTTTAGCTGATCAACAACGACGGCAATTACAAGCAATTTCTCTTTTGTCGCAAGGAATTTTCATTAGTGATGTCTCGGTCTCTTTACAGGGAATTACCAACAACTTGTATGAGAAAGCGTCTGATGTGTTTAGTACTCTAATTGGTTCGAATGAAGGAAAACTCAATATTGGATTGAATTATCTTCAAGGAGAGGAAACCCCCTCCTTTGATTTGAGGACAGAAGACCGTATTGGATTAACGCTTACAACACAAATAAGTGACAAAATCTTAATTAACGGTAAAATTGGTGTTCCAATTGACGGACTTCAGGAAACGGTCATAGTGGGTGATGTTCAAATTGATTTTATTCTTAACGAAAGTGGAACGCTTAAAGCCAAGGTGTTTAATCGTGAAAATGAATTTCGTTACCTAGGAGATGAATTTGGATATACCCAAGGAATGGGAATGTCCTATCAAGTAGATTTTAATACGTTTAAGGAATTGATTCAGAAAGTAAAGAATAAAGCTAAAAACCAGCCTAATGGAGCTAGTAGTCAGTAAGATAGTAAAGGAATAGAATTTCGTAACAAAATTAACTAAAAACGTTGTTGTTTTTGTTTTTCGCTAATTTTAAAAGATTCTGTATTATTCAAAAATTTTATTCATTAATTTTGTAGTGCTTATGATTAAAGAGATAAAAAGAATTGCAGTTTTAACTTCTGGAGGAGATGCCCCAGGGATGAATGCAGCCGTTCGTGCAGTTGTACGAACAAGTGTTTTTTATCAATTGGAGTGTTATGTTGTGTATCAGGGATACCAAGGACTCATTGATGGAAAAATTAAGCAAGCCAACGCACGAAGTGTAAATAACATTATAAACAAAGGAGGGACTATTTTAAAGTCTGCTCGTTCCTTGGAATTTCGAACTCCAGAAGGGCGCCAGAAAGCCTACGGAAACATTAAGAAATTTGCTATCGATGCCTTAGTCGTTATTGGTGGTGACGGATCTTTCACAGGTGCAATGATTTTTCAGAGTGAATTCAATTTTCCTGTGATAGGTATTCCGGGGACAATTGATAACGATATATTCGGAACTCAACACACCCTTGGCTATGATACCGCTCTCAATACAGTAGTTGAAGTAATCGATAAAATTCGCGATACAGCCAGTTCACACAACCGTTTATTCTTTGTTGAGGTAATGGGGAGAGACGCTGGTCATATCGCATTGAATACAGGGATAGGAGCTGGAGCAGAAGAAATTCTTATTCCAGAAGAAAACCGCGGTTTAGACCAACTGTTAGAATCTTTAAAGCGTAGTGAAAAATCGGGCAAATCTTCGAGTATTGTTGTTGTGGCAGAAGGAGATAAGACGGGTAAAAATGTATTTGAGCTTGCCGCTTATGTCGAGCAAAATCTTCCGTATTATGAAGTTCGTGTCTCAGTTTTAGGACACATGCAAAGAGGAGGAGCCCCCAGTTGTTTTGACCGGGTTCTTGCTTCCAGAATGGGGGTACATGCCGTAGAGTCATTACGCGAAGGGAAGTCACAGGTTATGGTGGGAGTTATGAACGATAAAATGGAACTCACTCCTCTGGAAGATGCAATCAAAGGAAAGTTAGAAATAAATAAAGATCTATTACGTGTAACGGACATATTGTCCATATAAAATTAAATTAATCTAAATACTCATGTCAATTAAAATTGGAATTAACGGCTTTGGAAGAATAGGACGAATGGTTTTTCGTTCAGCCATGAAACAAGAAGATGTAACAGTTGTTGCAATAAACGATTTATTAGAGGTTAAGCATCTCGCTTATTTACTCATGTATGATTCTGTTCATGGAAAATATGACGGTACCGTAGAAGTAGATGATAATGACTTAATTGTGGATGGAAGCCGTGTAAAAATTACTGCAGAACGCGATCCTGCTGATATTGGATGGGGAACGCTTGGTGCTGAGGTTGTTGCTGAATGTACAGGTATCTTTACTACTTTAGAAAAAGCGCAAGCCCATATCGATGGTGGCGCGAAAAAAGTTGTTATTTCTGCTCCTTCTGCAGATGCACCTATGTTTGTAATGGGCGTAAACCATAACGAAGCTACTGCTGATCAAACCATTGTTTCAAATGCTTCATGTACCACCAATTGTTTAGCACCTGTTGCTAAGGTTTTAGATGATAACTTCGGTATTGAAGAAGGTTTAATGACAACTGTTCACGCAACTACAGCAACGCAGTTTACTGTCGATGGACCATCTCGAAAAGATTTTAGAGGAGGAAGAAGCTCGTTGGTCAACATCATGCCTGCCTCAACTGGTGCTGCTAAAGCGGTGACCAAAGTAATCCCATCATTGGTTGGTAAATTAACTGGTATGGCCTTCCGTGTGCCAACAGCTAATGTTTCTGTTGTTGATTTAACGGTGCGTTTGAAAAAAGCTACTAGTTATGAAGAAATCAAAACGGTAATGCAAGCACACGCCAATAGTGATATGGAGGGAGTTTTAGGATACACAGAAGAGCCCGTTGTATCACAAGACTTTATTGGCGACCCAAGAACATCTATTTTTGATGCTGGTGCTGGTATGGAATTGAATGCTAATTTCTTCAAAATCATCACATGGTATGATAATGAATGTGGTTACTCAAATAAATTGATTGACTTAGCTAAGCACATTAACGCATTATAATATGTATTTAATTGTTGATAGCGGTTCTACAAAGACCGATTGGTTCGCTGTAAATAATTCAGGTGAAATCCTATTTTCTACGCAAACATTGGGGTTGAACCCTCAAGTTTTGTCGTCTGCGATTTTAAATGAACGAATCATAAACAATTATGAAATCTATCAGAATAGGGATGAGGTAACTCATCTCTATTTTTATGGTGCTGGCTGTGGTATCCAAACAACAGTCGAACGTATTCTAAAAGTCTTTAAAGATATTTTTACAAACTGTGAATTCATTATCAAAGAAGATACTTATGCAGCAGTTTATTCAACTGCAAAACAAGGCGAACACTCTATCGTATGTATTTTAGGGACAGGCTCCAACTGTTCTTATTTTGATGGAAAAAATATTGATCAGCATGTAATCTCATTGGGCTATATTCTAATGGATGAAGCAAGTGGGAATTTTTTCGGAAAGCAATTATTGCGCGGCTATTATTTCAATGAAATGCCTAGAAAACTCGCCCAACAATTTGAGAAAGAGTATAAATTGGATGCAGATACCTTGAAAGAGAATTTGTACCGTAGAGAAAATCCGAATACTTATTTGGCCAAATTCGCCAAATTTCTGATTGAACACAAAGCTGAACCATTTATGCAGGATATTATTCGAAATGGTTTAGAACGTTTTGTGCGCCATCAAATCTTGCAATTTAAAAACGCTACAGAAGTCCCCATACACTTTGTGGGATCTATAGCGCATCTTCTTGAAGATGAAATAAAAGAATGTTTAGAAAGCTATAATTTGTCTACAGGACGTGTGGTTAAACGTCCCATTGATGCATTGGTAGAGTACCATATTTCAATGTTGGAACTCAAGAAGTAAACCCTTTTTGCTTTAGCGTACAGCAACCATCGATATCTCGATACGAACAAATTTGGGTAAATTAGCAACTTCAACAGTTTCTCTTGCGGGAGCATTTGCCTCATCAAAATACCTTCCATAAACAGTATTAACTTCATTGAAGTTGTTCATGTCACTCAAAAATATTGATGTTTTAACTACTTGATCAAAAGTCATATCTGCAGCTTTTAGTACGGCCTTTAGGTTTTCCATAACCTGTATAGTCTCTTTTTCCAAATCTCCTTCTACCAATTCCATTGTGCTAGCGATTAAGGGTATTTGGCCAGAAAGATAAAGGGTGTCGTTTGCCAAAACAGCTTGATTGTATGGTCCAAGAGGGGCAGGGGCATTGTGCGTAGTAATGATTTTTTTTGTCATAGTTTAGAATCTTCTGTCGGGCTCCCGACGTTTTTCATATTTTAGATCATTCAATAATCCAGATTTTATTCCAATGAAGAAATACCAGGATGTTCTTGTCCCAAGTGGTACCCAACTAAAGTTTAGATTCCAACTATCTAAATCTCGATCAAAACGAAATTGAGTGTAAGTTATTCCTTTGTTCTTAAAGTCGTATCCAGAAGAAGCGCCTACCTTCCATTTTGGCGTAATGTCAATATTCCCAGAAACCATGAGAGAATTGTTTGAAAAATCCTTTTGTCCTCTAGAGTTGTTGTAGGTTAGGGAATAAGCGAATTTCAAGTCCCAGTTTATATCTGTGCTATACAGACCAGAGGATATGCTTTTGTTTTTCTTTGGTTTTCGAGACAGACCATTTGAAAAATCATTTGCAGCACCAAAAAGATCATCGTCACGTCCACCACCAGATAAACGTTCTAAATCATTAAAATCTTCTTCGTCTTCTGTCTCCTCTTCCTCAACTTCTCCTTCTTCGCGTTTAAATGTATCATTATCTAAACTGTACCCCATATTTACATTGGCACTTGTTAAACGCAACAATCCTCCACCGTTTTTGATATGAAATGTTTTGACACGTTTAAATTCAGCATCTAAACCATAAGGATCAAAAGTGGCACCGATATTGGTGGTTAATTTGTCTTTAAAAAAGTTTAAGCCCGTTGTCATTCGAATGGGAGCCAAATGAAACTCACTTGCAGCAATATTATAACTCGTACTAATATTTAAGTTATTCAGGAGTTTAATCTTCTTGGGTTCGAGGTCTAAACTGTCTTTGGATTTTACTTTAGCTTCTAGGGAGTTGTTTATGCTTATCCCCAGTGAATTTGAATATCCTCTGGATGGTCTACCATAGAGTGCGTTTTCAAATCGGGTATATTCTGCAGTATTTCCTTCTGCATCGATAATATAGGTGTCATAATATTGATCAAAACTTGGCTGTGTGCTGTAGCTGATTGACGGGCGAACTGTATGGCGAATGGACTGAAGGTTCTTCCCTTCTTTAAAGTTAAATGTACCATAGATGGTTGTTCCCATGCTAAGGCTGTAGTTGTATGTTCTAAAGGCGGCAAAACCGCTTAGCGTGTCCTTGACCACACCGTTTTCCTCTGAGTAGTTGTTGTAGCGTACAGTGTTTGGGGTCCAAACTTCTCGCAATGTACCCCCCGCGCTAATGCTAAAGTGTTTGGCCAATTTAAAATTGGTATTGATTGGAATGGTGTGGGTAACACCAGAACGTGCATCTTCATACATTGCTTTAGTAAATAGCTTCTCTTCAGTGGTTTGTATCCGACTTTCGGCTAGGGTAGTGACCTGAAAGTTTATGTTTTGAAGAATTCCCTTCTTTGTTTCTCCCCGTTTAGAGAAAGGATATATCCGCTCCATGTTCCCTTGAAAGGTTGGTAGGGTTAGGTTGGCCGATTGTGTATTTTTGTTTTGCGATAAACTAGTGGTAAGCGATATGTTTACACGCGGATATTTAGGAAATGTTTTTGAATAAGAAACGGAGGAGCTCAAATTATTATTGAGAAAATTTGCTGTATTCAGCTGGTTGATGGATTGCTGAAAATACTCACTACTTCCAAGGTTTACCGAAGCAGAAAAATTTGAATTTGGGCTAGCCTTTGAATCTTGCCGGTGGGACCAACGAATGTTATAAACAGTTGATTTTGAGTAGTCGTCAAAACCACGTTCGCCATTAACAAGCTTTTCGTATCGAAAACTAAAGTTACCGCCAAACTTATAATTGGCTTTGTATTGTGTATTCCAGCGAAAACCGTAACTCCCATTGGTGTAATAATCTCCTGTTAAATCAATGTCAAGGTAATCTGAAACGGGAATGTAGTACCCCATATTTTGCAGGTAATATCCACGCTGATTACTTTCTCCGAAGGTTGGGAAAATAAACCCAGATTCTTTCTTGTTTCCTGCAGGGAAATAGGCAAAGGGAACAAAAATTGGTGTGGGGACATCAGCGATATATAGGTTACTAAAACTGGAGATTATTTTGCCTCCTGGGATTAGTTTCCCTTTCCGAATGCGAATGTAGTAGTCAGGATTCTCTGCATCTGCCGAAGTCGTTATTTTGGCATTTTTAATATAATAAAGCGAATCGTTTTCTTTTTTGGTATAACTCGAAAACACATTCATACCACTTTGTGCTGTTTTAGAATTCCAAATGAGTGCTTTCTTTGTGTCGAAATTAAAGCGGATTGAATCAGGATTAATTTCATCTCTCCCTTGTGTGAATTGCGGTTTTTGAACCAATTCTCCAACGGAATCTTTAATTCGTCCGGCATAAACCTCATTCTTGGTGTAGTCCATCACAATTATCCCAGCTCGCAATTCCATGTCTTGATACGTCAAAACAGCCTTGTTGTACAATCTTATTTTATTTGTTTTTTGATTGATTTTCACAGAATCTTGGGCCGTGTATTTGATCAAATCAAGTAATAATGGTTTTTTCGACGGGATACTGTCGGAAGCGACCACAGAGATACTATCGAGTTTAATTTCTTGAATGAATTCATGATTTGGAAGACTATCATTCTTTTTAAAAGATTGTGCATGGACTAGGTGAATGCCACAGCAATATAGAAGAATAGTATAAAATAGAAAAGACTTTGTTTGCAAGGTGATAAAGGCTAAATTTGTATCAATCGACCTATCTTCAAAATTACATATATTTTTAAAGACTAAAGCGGTTTTAAGTATTTATTAGTAATGAATAGAAACACCTTTTTTGCGTATAAACTTTACAGTTGTTTGTTTGTTTTTTTGATTAGTATGACTGGTCTTGCCCAGACAGCTGCTAAAGATTTTGTTGTAGTGCTAGACGCGGGTCATGGCGGGAAAGACACCGGGAATCGTGGGAATGGTTATTTAGAAAAGAAAATAGCCCTGACGATAGCGTTAGAAATTGGAAAACAACTTTCTACTCAAAAAGGGATTAAGGTAATTTTCACCCGAAAAGACGATCGTTTTATAGAATTAAAGAATCGCGCGAAAATTGCTAACCAAGCAGATGCTGACCTTTTTGTTTCCATTCATTGTGATGCTTTTACTTCGCCAAAAGCATATGGCGCTGGGACTTTTGTACTAGGGCTTCACCGTAATAAAGACAATTTTCGGATTGCACAAAATGAAAATTCTGTAATCTTTTTAGAAGAAGACCACGAAACCACCTACGAAGGTTTTGATCCTAATAATCCAGAATCTGTGATTAGTTTGGTGCTCATGCAGGAGACTTACAACAGTCAAAGCATAGAGGCTGCCAATACCATTCAAAAGAGTTTTGTGACTAATTTAAATCGAAAAGACAGAACCGTAAAGCAAGCTGGATTTTTAGTGTTGCGAGAAACCTATATGCCAAGCGTTTTGGTTGAAGTAGGTTTTTTAACCAATAAAAAAGAGGGCGCCTATTTAAATTCAAAATCGGGTCAACGTGAAATTGCAAACACAATTTCTAAAGCAGTATTGAACTATGAAAAGCAATTGCAAGCATCCGTTGTCAAAGAAGATCAGGCCGTGTTGGTTGCGGAGCAACAAGCCCCTCTTGAAGTTGAAGAGCCTGCTCAAGAAAGCACCGCCAAAGGGGTTGTTTTTAAAGTTCAAATTGCTGCAACTGCGAAATCCATTGATTTAACAAAGAAGAATTTTAAAGGTTTAAGCAATCTCAGTAAGGAAAAATCCGGAAAATTATTCCGTTATTTTTATGGTGAAGCCAACACATACGCTCAAGCCCAAAAACTAAAAAAGACGGCATTTAAAAAAGGCTATGAGCATGCTTTTTTAGTTGCATACAAGAATGGCGTTAAAATCAAAATTTCTGACGCAATCTCCCCTAAATAAATAGGGATAAAAGAGAAATTATGCTTAGTTTTGAATCAACCAAAAACGCACAATTGAAGCTAACAAACGAAATTAAAGCAGCGCTTATTATCATTGGCGGAATTTTCCTCTTTCTCTTGGGGTTTAATTTTTTGAATGGCACATCCTTATTTAAGCACGAAAACATTCATCACGCTGTCTATGATAATGTGGAGGGGCTTCAACTGGGGACAAAAGTCACCGTCAACGGATTGACCGTTGGTAAAGTCTCTACCATTGATTTTTTGCCAAATTCAGCAAAGATTTTGGTTTCATTTACCTTGCGTAGCGATGTTCAATTTCCCAATACCAGTGTTGCTGAGTTATACGAAGCAAGCCTTATTGGTGGTAAATCTATTGCAATTCAACCTGATTACACTTCAGCCAGAATACTACAAGATGGTGACACACTCGTTACCGCTGTAAAGCCAGGTTTGACTGATGTGGTGACTCAGCAAATAGCGCCCTTACAGCAACAATTGGAACGTGTGTTAGTTAATGCAGACTCTCTTTTTACAGGAATAAACGCTGTGTTAAATCAAGAAGGAAGAGACAACTTGTCTACTACCATCGCTGATTTATCGAATACAATTAATAGCATTAACGGAGTAGCAGCCTCTATGGATCAATTGCTGGATAATCAGAAAGGAAATTTAACAACTACCTTAGATAATGTTGCGAAGATAAGTGCCAACGTAAATCAGCTATCGGACTCTTTGGCTAAATCAAACATCAAGCAAACCCTGATCGCTTTTGAAACTACTGTTTCTCGCTTAAATAGTATTTTATTGGATATGGGACAAGGGAAAGGAAGCATTGGCAAACTCATGAAAGATGAGAGTATATATAACAATATTGAAGCCAGTACCAAAGAAATAGAGTTGTTAATTAAGGACCTGAAAGAACATCCCAAGCGCTATGTTCACTTTTCTCTTTTTGGAAAAAAGGAAGCGCCTTATGAAGAAATAAAGAACGAATAAATGCTGATTGTACTTTTACCAAATATTCTTTTCACCCTTTTACTGATTGTTGCCCTAGGCTTTTTTGCGCGTAATGTTAGTAAGATAAAAAATAACATCAACCTTGGGAAAGACATTGATCGGTCAGATAACCCCAAAGCCCGTTGGGGTAATATGGCCCGAATTGCGTTAGGTCAATCCAAAATGGTAAAGCGACCTATCGCTGGGATTTTGCATGTTGTTGTTTATGTTGGTTTTATTTTAATCAACATTGAATTGTTAGAGATCATCGTTGATGGCATCCTGGGTACTCATCGTGTTTTTGCACCTTTTTTGGGCGGATTCTATAATGTCTTGATCGCTACCTTTGAGGTATTAGCCGCTTTAGTCCTGGTTGCAGTAATTGTTTTTTGGTGTAGAAGAAATGTCATTAGAATACAGCGTTTTTGGAAAGACGAAATGAAAGGTTGGCCAAAGTTTGACGCAGATATAATTCTTTATTTCGAGGTGGTTTTAATGGGATTGTTCCTCCTCATGAATGGAACAGATCTTGCGATCCAAACCAATTTCCCATCAGCAGTTCATTATGCACAAGCGGGTTCCTTTCCGGTAAGTCAATACTTGCTGCCTCTTTTTGAAGACACCAATTTAGATAAACTTATTTTAATTGAACGCACCGCATGGTGGTTGCATATTTTTGGTATTTTATGTTTTTTAAATTACCTCTATTACTCGAAGCATTTACACATTCTTTTGGCTTTTCCAAACACCTATTTTGCCAATCTCAATGCCAAAGGTCGCTTTGCAAATAATGCCAATGTGACCGCAGAAGTTCAGTTGATGCTTGATCCAAGCGCAGATCCCTATGCAACTTCAGACGATACCGCTGAAGTTGATAAGTTTGGTGCCTCTGATGTAATGGACTTAAATAAGGTTCAACTTCTCAATGCCTATACCTGTACAGAGTGTGGACGATGTACCAGTGAATGTCCTGCTAACCAAACAGGAAAGATATTATCTCCACGAAAAATTATGATGGACACTCGTGATCGTTTGACCGAAGTAGGGGATAACATCATTAAGAACAAGGGCACTTTTGTGGCCGATAAAAAACAATTGTTGGGCGATTATATTTCTCACGAAGAATTATGGGCATGTACCTCTTGCAATGCCTGTGTGGAAGCTTGTCCCGTTGATATTGATCCATTATCCATCATCATGAATATGCGACAGTACCTCGTTATGGAGGAATCGGCTGCACCAACTGATTTGAACAATATGATGAGCAATATCGAAAATAATGGTGCACCCTGGCCCTTCAACCAACAAGATAGGGCTAATTGGGCAAAAGAATTATAAACTATAATACAATAACCATGCACAAAGAAGAAGCAGAAAGCTATTTACACAAAAAAGTTGAAGACGGAGAAGAAATCAGCCCTGTCTTACCCGAGGGAATTAAAAACTATTTAATTGACATCGATGGTACTGTTTGTGACGATATTCCAAATGAAGAACCAGAACGTATGGCGACTGCAAATCATTATCCTGACGCCTTGGTTACCCTCAACGGTTGGTATGATGAAGGACACTTAATTTGTTTCTTTACCTCAAGAGTTGAAAGCCATCGTGATGTGACTGAAATTTGGTTAAAAGAAAAAGGATTCAAATACCACAGCTTATTGATGGGGAAACCTAGAGGAGGAAACTACCACTGGATCGATAATCACTTAGTGAAAGCAACTCAGTACAAAGGGAAGTTTACCAATTTGGTTGAAAAAGACGTTACCATTCAAGTCTTTGATGATGGGCAACACGATTAACACATAAGTTATGATTAAAGTACCTACACTTGCCGAATGTATGGCTGAGGGCAGAACTCCTGAAATTTTATTTTGGGTTGGTTGCGCCGGTAGTTTTGATGAGCGGGCAAAAAAAATCACCAAAGCTTTTGTGAAATTACTGGACAATGCAAAGGTGGACTTTGCTGTTCTAGGGGCTGAAGAAAGTTGTAGTGGTGATCCCGCTAAACGCGCCGGTAATGAGTTTTTATTCCAAATGCAAGCCATGACCAACATCGAGGTGATGAATGCCTATGAAGTAAAAAAGATTGTCACAACCTGTCCGCACTGCTTCAATACATTAAAAAACGAATACCCTGAATTGGGAGGTACGTTTGAGGTAATACATCACACGCAATTATTACGTGATTTATTGGATGAAGGAAAAATGACAATAGAAGAAGGTACCTTCAAAGGAAAACGTATTACCTATCATGATCCTTGTTATTTGGGAAGAGCCAATAATATTTATGAAGCCCCGCGTGAGCTTATTCAAAAACTAGACGCAGAGCTAGTCGAAATGAAAAGCTGCAAGTCGCGTGGTTTGTGTTGTGGAGCAGGAGGTGCACAAATGTTTAAAGAACCTGAGCAAGGGAACAAAGACATTAACATTGAACGCACAGAACAGGCACTCGAAACAAAACCAGATATTATCGCTGCTGGTTGTCCTTTTTGTAATACCATGCTTTCAGATGGAGTTAAAAACAAAGAGAAGGAAGACAGTCTTCCTGTCTTAGACCTTGCAGAAATGATCGCCACCGCAAAAGACCTATAAATAATGCTTGTCCCTTTTTCTTCTTTGCCATCACATGCTCGGGTTTGGGTTTACCAATCCTCACGAGTATTTACTGCTTCAGAAAATGAAGAAATTAGCGCTATTTTAACTACTTTTCTATCGAATTGGGCAACCCACGGTACGCCCCTAAAAACGGCATTTGAGCTTCGCCATAACCAGTTTATTGTCATTGGTTTGGATGAAGAGGTCAAAGGTGCGTCGGGCTGTTCTATTGACGCCTCGGTTCACATGATTCAATCGCTCGAATCGAAATATGGACTTGAATTATTGGATAAAATGAATGTATGTTATCGCGAGGATACTGAAATAGCTTACACTCCTTTAAAAGAATTTAGAAAACTTGCTAAGACGCCCAAGGTGTCACCAGATACCATTGTCTTTAATAATTTGGTGGTGGACAAGGCCGAGTATGAAAGCCATTGGGAAGTTCCTGCATATGATAGCTGGCATTCTCGTTTCATTAAATAATCACTGCTATGCGTCAATTTTTTCTTGCACTTTTGTGTGTCTCTTTTACCTACGCACAAACGAATGTTGATCCTTTATTAACTGCTGATTGGAAGGCACAAGAACAATGGGTTGATAGTATTTACAAGCAATTATCGCTCGATGAGAAAATAGGACAACTCTTCATGGTGATGGCCTTTAGTGAACAAGGGGAAGCACATTTCAACCAGATAAAAAAAGAAGTTGTTGAAAATCATATTGGCGGTGTTATTTTCTCTTTGGGAGACCCTGTGGGGCAAACCCATTGGTTGAATGATCTCCAAGCCAAAGCCAGAACGCCGTTGCTCATTGGAATGGATGCCGAATGGGGCGTAGCCATGCGTTTGGATTCTGTTCGTCCATTTCCATGGAATATGACTCTTGGTGCTATCCAAGATAATCGGCTGGTTGAAGAGGTTGGATTTCGCATAGGAGAGCAAGCAAAACGACTTGGGGTGCACATCAATTTTGCGCCTGATGTGGACATCAATACCAATCCGAAAAACCCAATTATTGGTAACCGTTCTTTTGGAGAAGATAAAGAGAATGTTGCTGAAAAAGGCATTGCGTTTATGAACGGAATGGATCGAGCTGGTGTACTTTCTTCCGCTAAGCATTTCCCTGGACACGGTGATTCTTCCAAAGATTCTCACCTGGACTTGCCCTTGATTAACTTCGATAAAGAGCGCCTTTTATCAACAGAGATTTATCCTTTTGAGCGCTTGTCAGAGGCAGGAGTATCATCCATTATGGTGGCTCACCTAAATGTCCCGGCCTTTGAAGAAGGGATGCCTTCTTCTTTATCTAAGGTAATTGTCCAAGATTTGCTCATTGACCGTATGCAATTCAAGGGGCTTATCATCACCGATGCACTCAATATGGGTGGAGCTGCTGAAGTCGCAAAAATAAACAGTATTGACCTTGCTGCTTTTATGGCTGGAAACGATATTTTGTTGATCCCCAAAGATGTGAAAAAGGCTGCAAAGAAAATGAAACGGGCATTTAATCAAGGTAAGTTTACCGAAGCTCGATTAGCTCATTCAGTTAAGAAAATTCTTAAAGCTAAGTATAAAGTTGGCTTAAACGCGTTTGAGTCAATTAAAGCGGAAGGTCTGATTGCTGATTTAAACACGCCAAAAGACGATTATTTGATTGAGCGGTCATTGGCCGAAGCAATTACTTTGGTTAAAGGGGATGACGCACTCCCATTATCTACTGATGAAATTATTGGTTTTATTGGCTTAGGTGAGGCCGATGGTACTGTTTTTTATTCGGACTTAGTAAAAGAGCTAACACTATCTCCACTGCAATTCTTAGGAGACATTGCTGCAACACTTACCACTGCGAAAGGATTATCAACAATAATTGTTGGTTTTCATCGCTCGAATGCCTCTCCTTGGAAAGCGAGTGACTTTTCCAAAAGCGAACTTCGTTTGTTGAAGGAATTAACCAAGCATCACAAGGTGCATTTAATCACTTTTGTGAAACCCTATGCCTTATCTAAACTCTCCAATTTATCTGATTTTTCGAGCGTTTTAATTGGGTATCAAAACACGGTTGAAGCACAGCGACTAGTTGCTCAAATGTTATTAGGGAAACAAGAAATAAAGGGAAAACTCCCTGTCTCAGTAAATGATTCCTTCCCAGTTGGTCATGGACAGACAATAACATTCGACGATATGCCATTGGCAGAGGCTACTCCTTTTTTAGTGGGAATCGATGCTAAAAAACTAGCTGCATTAGATGGTTTAGCTCAGGTTACCCTAGATTCCTTAATGGCACCTGGGTTCCAAATTCTTGCCGCCCGTCACGGAAAGGTGTTTTACCACAAAGCCTTTGGTTACCATACCTATGAAAAGAAAGCTCCTGTGAAGCTAACCGATATTTATGACGTTGCGTCCTTAACCAAGATTCTCGCTACTCTCCCCATAGTGATTCAGGAAGTCGACAAGAACAAGTTTGATTTAGCCACAACACTTGGCGAACTTTCTCCTCGCTTTAAAAACACAAACAAAGCCAACCTTAGTCTAAAAGAAATTCTTTCTCATCAATCGGGCATTGTTCCATGGTTGCCTTTCTACAAAGAAACTTTACGCGAGAAAGACAATAAGTTATTGCGAAAATACTACCGCGATCGTGCCACAAAGCGTTATACAATCGAAGTAGCTGCCAATGTTTTTGGTCGTTCAACGCTTGCAGAAGAACAGTATACCGCTTTAATAAAAAGTGCACTTTGGGAGAAGGGATATCATTATTCAGATCTCCCCTTTATTTTTATGCAGCATATTTTGGAGAAAACCTATGCCACTCCTTTGGATCAATTGTTTAACGAGAGAATTGCTATCCCTTTAGGTTTGCAATCGACGCTATACAACCCTTTACGTAAAATAGAGAGTGATCGAATCATTCCCTCAGAGATTGACACTTATTTCAGACAACAAACCTTGCGGGGTTATGTCCACGATATGACAGCTGCCGTTCAAGGGGGTGTGAGTGGTCATGCTGGCCTTTTTTCCAATGCCAAAGATGTCGCTACCATTATGCAATTATATGTCCAGAAAGGGTACTATAAAGGCCAACAGTTTTTTAGCCCTGCTACTTTCGATCAATTCAATCAATGCTATTATTGTGCTGAAGAGAATAGGAGGGGAGTTGGACTTGATAAACCCCAAACTGGCGGTGGCGGTATGACTTTTCAGGGGATTTCCAAGGAGAGTTTTGGGCATACTGGTTTTACGGGCACTTATGCTTGGGCTGACCCCACAACCGGTATTGTATTTGTCTTTTTATCGAACCGAACTTTTCCAAATATGGAAAATCGAAAACTAATTGACCATAATATTCGAACGCGAATGCTTAAATTGGTCTATGATACAATCTTATATTAAATGAAAATAGCCATTGTTTGTTATCCCACCTTTGGAGGGAGTGGAGTAGTTGCCACCGAACTTGGATTAGCTTTAGCTGATCGTGGACATGAAGTTCACTTTATTACCTACCAACAACCTGTTCGATTAGAGTTTTTAAACAGCAGTTTACATTTTCATGAAGTCAATGTTCCTGATTATCCTTTATTTCATTACCAGCCCTATGAACTTGCCTTGTCGAGTAAATTGGTTGATACAATAAAGACTTACGGTATTGAGCTCTTACACGTGCACTATGCCATTCCACACGCCTATGCCGGCTATATGGCCAAGCAAATGCTTGAAGACCAAGGGATTGATATTCCCATGGTTACCACCCTGCATGGTACCGATGTTACCCTAGTTGGAAAACATCCTTTCTATAAACCTGCTGTTACTTTTAGTATCAATCATTCGGATTGGGTAACTTCTGTGTCTGAAAGTTTGAAGGAAGATACACTTGCCCTTTTTGATGTAAAAAAGGAAGTAAATGTTATCCCCAATTTTGTTGATTTTTCTAAACACCAACATCATAGTGAAAACTGTCAGCGCAGCATGATTACGCAAGGCGATGAGAAGATTATCACTCACATAAGCAACTTTAGAAAGGTGAAACGTATTGATGATGTGATTGAGGTGTTTTTCTGCATTCAGCAAAAAGTAGAGGCTAAATTGATCATGGTGGGTGATGGACCAGAGCGTTCTAAGGCAATGCTTAGATGTAAAGAACTAGGCATTATGGACAAAGTCACCTTTCCAGGTAAGAGCAATCAGGTCTATGAAATTCTGTGTTATTCTGATTTGTTTATATTACCCTCCGAATCGGAGAGTTTTGGTTTAGCTGCGCTTGAGGCTATGATGATGCGCGTCCCTGTTATTTCAACCAACGTTGGTGGCTTGCCCGAAGTGAATATAGATGGGGAATCCGGTTATTTATTTGAATTAGGTGATGTTGCGGGTATGGCCGAAAAGTCAATTGCATTACTCGAGGACGAAGATCGTTTGAAACAATTCAAAGAACAAGCCTATCAACTAGCAAAACGCTATGATATCGATGCAGTGGTTGCCCAATACATCGATATTTACCATAAGGCACTAGCATAACCGCTATTTATTTTGGGTGGTAAATGCGCTTTGCATTCGCGTAAATCTTCGCTTTGTCAAAGGTCATTTTCTTAGTTTTGTAGGAAGTGTACATTTCCATTTGATCATTGTAGTGGGGTGAGTCTGGATGATCTGAGGAACCATAGGAAATGACCGATTCTATCTCAGGACCTTCAGGGGTAAACTTCACCAATTCAATATACGATTCACCTGCGGTTACCTTTACTTTTCCATCCTTGTGTGGTACAGAAGACATAGCCGTTACAACATCATTGATGCCAAAAACGGGTAATTCTTTGTCCCCGCGTACCAATTTTTGATAATCTCCCAAGCTAACATTAATCGTTCCAAAATGCTTAAGCATGTGAGCTTTGGCATTTTTAAAGGCTTTAACCAATACACTCGTGGGGATTATTTTTGGCACAGGCAATGCGTTGTAAAAAGGATATAATTGGTGATATAAAATCAAGTATGTACCTGCCCCCAGCGAAGTGGCATATGTTTTGCGATCCCATTGCTGCACTCTTTCGATTAATTCGCTGATTTCTGGATACTTTGAGGCATCCATTAAATCGAGATAGTTGATGTTCATCCAAGAATAAACATAGGGCTTTGGCAATTGATTGTCGTATTTAATGCGCTTAAAATCGGCATAGGAAATTTTATTCTCAGCTTCAATCAAGTTTTTTATACGCGTTGAACGATTGTTGTGATAAGTTTCAAAATTCATGTCGACAGAAAAGTCTTCTTTTGACGGATTATTGGCCTCATCTGAAGAGAAAAATGGACTGTGATTAGCATTGTAAAAATAGCCAGAGGAGGGCTGAAGAACCTGAGGTAAATCCTCAATATCATAAGAATCAACCCACAATGTTTTTCTGGTGTTTCCAGGCACAACTTCTTTCCAATTATAGCCTTCAGCACGCTTAGGAATTAATCCATTTGAAATATAAAAAATGGTGTCGTTCTTGTCAGCGTAACCAATATTGTAGCCAGGCAAAGCTTTCATTTTAAGTGCCTTGTAAAATTCTGTAAACGAAGTGGCTTTGTTCATTCGCCACCATTGCTCCAAACCTCTGATTTCAAACAAGGCTGGAGTACGCACAGCATAATAGCCAGATTTGTTTTTAAGCGTAGGGCCAAAAATACTGTTGTAGTATTTTCTTGAAACCTTGATTGGAATTCCGAGCACCTTAATCGTAATATGTGCTTTGCGTTCTTTGAGGGCTAGGTACTCATTATCTACTTTATAGTGCAGTTTCTTTTTCGGATGCATTTCCAATTTAAATACATCGGTTTTATCAGGGTAATTTACCGTATGCGCCCAACCTAGGTGCTGATTTGCTCCAATGAGTATACTCGGTGTTCCGGCAAATAAAGCGCCGATGATATTGGTGCCTTCCTCACTGCATAAGTGGGCTTCGTACCAGGAGACTGGGCCGTCTAGGGGTTGGTGGGTGTTGATGGCTAAGTAGGTATTGCCATCTGTGGTTTTTGCACTGTTGAAGGCAAAGGTGTTCGATCCAGTAATTTCTTCTTTTGGCGTTTCAAGTTTGACTGAATTTGCTAGGATGCGCGTTATCCAATAATCTCCACCTGAGGACACAAATAACTGTAATTGCGCATAGCGTAGCATCATTTTCGGTGTAATGGGGAAAAGTGCTTCGTGCAATACTTCCTCTGTATGGGTTTCTGCATAACGATTAAAGCCTTGTGCGTAGCCCTCAACAACCTTCTTGTATTCGGGGCTTATTTTTTCCTCATAGTTCTCTTCTATAAATTCTTTCGAGCCAATGAATTGCGTAATAAAATCTGGTCCGGCGCCCCTTTTTCCCAAGTGTTGACTCAGTAATGCATTCCCCGCTAAATAAGACTCTTGAATGGTTTTAAAGTCATCTTCTGCGTGTGCCCAAGCAAGACCATAGGCTACATCGGCATCTGTTTTTCCAAAGATATGTGGGACCCCAAAGTTATCTCGAACGATTTCTACATCTTTAGGATTTATTTGTGCGTAAAGGGAGAGTATTGAACACAAAAAAAGGCTCGTAAGTGTATTCTTCATAAAAAATGCATTGAGATTAAAAAACAACAGAAAGATAGATTCTATACGCGAGATATACACCGGTTATTGTCCATATCCACCAGCGATTTTTTAAATACCATTCCATAGCTTATTTTTTAAGTAAGGTATCGATTTTTTGAGCGAGATCAAAATCTTTTTGGGTGATGCCGGGAGCATCATGAGTGAAGAGAGATAAATGTATTGTAGCATAGTCAATCGTCATCGCTGGGTGATGCTTTTGTTTTTCGGCTACTTGCGCAATGGCATTTATAAAATTGATGGCCTCAGGAAATGAAATACATTCATGTGTTCTCTTGAGTCGGTCATTTGTAAATGTCCATTCGGGAAGAAGCAAATCAACTCTAGCGTGAATTACTTCGTCAGTAAAGGGTGTAAGATCACGCATTAAGTAACAATTCGTTTTTTAGTTTATCCAGAAAGAACAACGATAAAGGTTTTGTCAAATGACTATACTTCGCACTGCATATCTTCTTTGCAACATTGTGGAGATTTGATTTTTCCTTCACAGCTTGGGCATTTTGAAATCTGAACTTGTTGTCCATTGACGTCTAAATGATCGTTAACTAGCGGTTGATCACATTTTGCGCAGGTGGCGTTCACAGCCATTCCACATTTATTACATTCGTATGTTGCCATTGTATTAAGTATTAGAGATATCGTTCTTTGAATTCAGCAATCAATAAGATTGCAATACATAAAAATACTGTTGCTATAACAAGTCCGCCTACGCCCATATTATTCTTTTTTTTGTTATTGTCTAAAGATAGCAAAAGATATTTATTTCCGCCTGTTTTTTTGATGAAGGATAGGATACACCTGTTGTTCTTTTTGCTGTGAATTCAAGGTCTATTTTGTCAAGAGAACTTAAAGACAACTGTATATTGCTATAATTTCTCCATTGGTTTTTTGAACTTCTATTATTTTATTGAAATCCCGAAGTTTCATATAAGCAAAGCCTTCTGTTCCGAGTAGAAAAGAATGTGGAAAAAAATACCCATTGTTGTGGATGATGAAATCGCCAACTACAGGTTCTGGAAATTCTCCTGAATGATAGGCGAGATTAAAATGATTATCATTGGTTTGACCACAAAAATAACTCTCATCAGTAATTTCTACGGTAGAAGAGACAAGAGTGCTTTTATAGTTATTGCCAAAATAGACAGACCAAGGACATCCATTCAAAAATTCGATTCCAGCGGCAAAGGGACAGCTATCCGATGGGTCTAAAATTCCGTCTAAGTCAGTGTCTGTAGGGCAAAGCTCAACTGTAACTGGATCTGAATCTAGAAACTCTTCTGGTTCACCAGGGCAACTAATAAATCCCCTAATGATATAAAGCCCACCAAGGGTTGGAGTAATGGTCGATTGATCCGTACTTTCGTCTATGGTTGTATAGCCTGTGCCGTCGCTATATTGCCATTCATAGCTGGTGAAAATATCCATGTTTGCAGTGGCGAGTGTCAAATTCGGCGCGCAGTAATCATAAAGTTCTAGCCCAATTATTTTTGTTGGAATTTCAGGAGGTAAAGAGAATCCAGAATAAAAGGCACCCGAACTCGCCGCTCCACTTTGATTAAAATAAGAACAATATAACTCATCATTACTAACAATGGATACATCCCCATTTAAATTTGACAAGACATAGGTTTGGTAATCGACATTTCCTAAAACATCAAATGGTCCACTTAGATTTGCTATGTTTAATGCTTCAATAGCTTGGTCTGTATTATTATCATCACTAATGGTAATTATTGCCCCTCTTTTACTAATAATATTTAGGTTTCCTGTGAAGACACCATTTCCAATGTCATTAATCATTGGAATATTGTCAACATCCCCAACACTTGAGCATTTTAAAGGGGGAACAAAAAACAAGCCTTGATTAGCTTCTCCCCCTCCAGAACCAATTCCCTGAAAAGAAAACAAAGGTGAAGAAGATTGGACATACATATTTCCATCAGAACCGTATAAATCTCCCTCAATTAAAAAATAATCACCAGCATTAATGCTTGGATTTCCTATGGTAGAATCGTAGGCAGAGGATATATTGACCCCTTTTCCGTGAATGAAGGCATTTGAAATAGGGTTTCCGTTAATGGTGATTTCTGTATTATCGGTATGGGCAACGAGCAATACATTTTCCCATTCATCATTACCAGTGCCCTTTACAAAAATATATTCGGTTACCACTTTACTGTAATCAACAAGTTGATCAAACCCATAATCGCGTGCACCTCCAAGACCAAAACTTCCATTCAAAGATCCACTATTTACAACAACAGGTTTTGTGGAGCCAACATAGGTTCCAATAAGTCCGTCCGAGTTTGTCTTTTGGGTAGATGCTGCCTCAAGTTCAGAAAGAACATCAGTTCCTTGATCTGACCTAGTCACAATGGTATAGCTTTCGCCGCGATTAAGTGTAAAAGTAATCGAGTTTAAATAGCCCATGCCGTCAGTTCCCAGAGTTTGCTCGTTAAAATCAAGAATATCTACCCCTTCAAGGATATTATTAATTGTAATTGTTGTCGCGTTTTCTGTTGCCATAACAGAAAGAAAGCTTGAGTAATTTGCTTGTCCGTTATAATTAGTAAATGCACCAATTCTAAAATCTGTCCCAAGCGCAGCACCCCCCTTACTTACCAATGCACCTGCTTGCGAATCACTTGCAATTCGTAGGGCTACATATATCGAAGAATCTGCTTCAACGATGTATCCTTTGTTGGTTGAAATGATGCTTGTTGTTGTAGCTGTATCTGAGCTACTTGCACCAATAGCTATCTGTGATTCATTAAATCCACCTGGATCATCTATGGTGAAAACATATGGATTTGCGTTTGACACTTCCACGGTGGTTGTTGCTCCGCCAACGGCATAAACATTAACGGTAACAGAACTCGTACTGGGAGTCGAGATATAAAAATAATGACCCTGATTTGGAATAGCATTGGATCCAGTTTCACTTGAATATGCAATGGGGGTAAATAATGTACTTTACTGAGTTGCGCAAAAAGTGAAACAGGTATTATTAAAAAAAATATAGCAAAGAATGACCTTCTCATCATTTGTTTGATAATAAAACTGGGAGCAAATTGTTTTCTTTATTATTGGTTGTGTGAAGATAAATAAACAAAACCTATTTAAAAAAAAACATTTTTATAACTTGAAATAATGATCATCCTAAAACGGAATAATTTTCTTAGGGATGAAATAACGATTCCTCTTCGTTGACCATAACTTTATCTATCTTTAAATCATCCAAGCCTTTTTGATCAAAGGGGTTTTCGATATAATCTTGTACGTTATAGAGTGCCATTAGTACAAAACTCATGACCAATGAGAAGAGTAGAGAGATACCACTTTCAAAGGTTAAGTCAAAGGGTGTTTTGTCTAATATTGATTGTGTGTTTAATAAAAGAGGAGAAAGGTAAATAAAGATTAAACAGTACTTTTTTAATGAAATAGGCGTGCCATGTATTTTGATTCCCCGAATTTTTTCTGCAGAGAGAAAGAGTTCATTTTTCACACGAATTAAGCTGTCTTTTTCACGTTCATTGAACAATTGTTTTCGTTCATCGATGATGCGTAAAACATCTTTTCTTTCTTGTCTGATTTGTTCAAATGCTTCTTTTGAGTCATTCATTTTGAGGTAATTGATAAGCGAAGATTGGATGCTGACAAGTTTGTTAAAAAGGTGGGTATAGTCCTTTTCTTCTATTTTGTCTACGGCAAAGTAAATATTGGTTAGATCAATAATTTTGTTTCTAAAATCCAAGAATAGCCCAATGGCTTCTTGCCTTCTTTGGTAAGCACTTGTAATCGAAAATACCAATGGAAACACAATAGCAATACTCACAATCGATATATCGAAATCAATGTTTATTTGGTATTCTCTATAAAGAAAGAAAACAATGACTGTCTCCAGTAGAATCAATAATAAACGGTGATTAAACACGGATAGTAGGGCATTTGAACTCATTCTTGTTGAATTTGTCATGAATTATGATCTTAAATTAAAGTAAACTGGAAAGGCTTAATAAATACCCGATGACAATGCCTAGGGATAAAATAATGATGTTTTTAAACTTGAAAACGAAATCAAATTTACCCTCCCAAGAATCGGGGATATCATTTTTGTTTTCATCTACAGCAAATCCAGATTTTGAAGCATATCGAGCATACCAAAAGAAAAACAGTATAAGCAAGGTAAAAACACCAGCAATGATTAATAAAGAATCAAACATATTAAAAGAAATAAATTTAGTTGGTTCTGGCTGCTTTTTGTTTGACCAGATTTTGTGGTTGTAAAGTAACAACTTTTTTAATAATTATTTTAATCTGCTTTGAGCGATAATGGCCTGGGGAGTTATGTAGGGATCGAGGTTTTTTTTTATGGTAATAGTTGCATTGTTATTGCATTGAAAATTCTACCCGTCTATTCTTTGCCCGTCCGGTTGGAGTAGCATTAGAATCTGTAGGATTATCTTCACCAAAGCCTACGCTTTTTAAGCGAGACGCCTCAACGCCCAGTTGAATCAAACCTGCTTTAACACTTTCGGCTCTTTCTAATGATAGCTTTTGGTTAAATGTTTTACCACCTTCACTAGAAGCGAAGCCTGCAATTTGTAGATTTATATGTGGATACTTTGTGAGTATTGAAAAAATATTGCTGATTACTGCTTCGAATTCACTTCCAACAACAGAAACATTGGCGTTAAATAAAATAACACTTTCTTTATTCTGAATTAAATCCATAGCCATTTTCGGGTAGTTAGGGCAACCATTTGCGGAAGCTGTGCCCGGTTCTTTGGGGCAAGTATCCTGCTCGTCCGCAACTCCGTCTCCGTCAGAATCAACAATGGGGCAACCGTTGTTTGAAGCTGTACCAGCTTCTTCAGGACAGGCATCTTCCTTATTGTTTACTCCGTCATTATCGTCATCTGGCCAAGGACAGCCCTCATTTTCAACATCTCCTGCAATATCCTTGCACTTATCGTCTTTATCAAGAATACCATCGGCATCACTATCTGCTGTTTTTTCAGCAATAATTTGCTCGATTGTTTCTGATTCACATTCAATAACAATGTCAAAATAGGTTTCCCCTTTTTTAATTTTTATCACTTTTCGAGTACATCCTTTTTTCGAAACAATAATTTCAAGAGGATGACTGTAGGAGGTTGTTATTTCAAATTTACCATCTGGTTCGGTTAAAATACCAGAGTAGAATCCAGCTCCGCTTATTCTTTTTGGTTTGACAACAACAAGGGCTTTTTCTAATTCTGTTTTACTCTCTTTGTCCTTGATTACGCCACTAAAGGATAATTGAGAATAAACAAAGAAAGGGCAAAGAAGTAATAATAGAAATGATTTTTTCATGGTAAAATAGATTGTTTAAAATTAATGTTTTTTTTTTGACAAAGGGTTTTGACTCTATTTCTTTTACGTCTACTTTCCAATACAGAAGTTTGCGAAAATATTTCCAAGTAATTCATCATTGGTAACTTCTCCAGTAATTTCTCCTAAATGGAACAATGCTTGTCGCAGGTCAATGGCCAATAAATCGGAACTTAACTGATTGTCCATACCATCTTGTACTTTCCCAATTTCGGCTAAGGCGTTACTTAGGGCTGCATAATGCCGTGAGTTGGTAATAACGCTTTCGTCCTGATAATTGTTGTTTTCCATGTGTTGAACGAGCGCATCTTTGAGCGGGATTATTCCTGCTTTATTTTTTGCACTCAGCGAAAGACAGGCAAAGCCCTCAAATTCATTAGATATTTGGGTGTTTCCGCCATCGTTTTTATTGAACAATACCCAAATGGCTTTATCGGGATGTTGAGTGCTTAATTGACGTATTTTTTCTTTATGTGCAGCTTTTTCTTGCTCAAACACATTGGCATCTATCATGTACAAAACAATTGCTGCTGCTGCAACTTTCTCAAAAGTCTTTTGAATGCCAATTTGTTCAATTTCATCATCTGTTTCTCTAATTCCCGCAGTATCAATAAACCGAAAGCCAATTCCACCAATGGTTATTTCATCTTCAATCGAATCACGGGTTGTACCTGCAATGGAAGAAATAATGGCCTTGTCTTCTTGGAGTAGGGCGTTTAACAGAGTTGACTTCCCCGCATTTGGCGGACCAATAATCGCAATGGGTACACCTTTTTTAATAACATTACCAAGGGCGAAAGAATCGATTAAGCGTTTTAAGAGACCTTGAATCTTTAATAATAAAGCCTGAAAAGCAGCGCGATCGGCAAAGGCAACATCTTCCTCGGCAAAGTCCAGCTCTAACTCGATTAGACTAGCAAAATCCAATAATTCTTGGCGCAATGCTTTAATTTCTTGACTAATTCCTCCCCGCATTTGTTGCATAGCGACCAAGTGACTTGCTTCATTTTCTGAAGCAATGACATCTGCCACGGCTTCTGCTTGGGCTAAATCCATTTTTCCGTTGATGAAAGCGCGAAGAGTAAACTCTCCCGCTTTTGCGGGACGTATGCCTTTATCAACAAACAGCTGAATGATTTTTTCTTGTATGTAGCGCGATCCGTGGCAAGAAATTTCAATAACATCTTCTCCAGTGTAGGAATGTGGATTCTTAAAGACACTGACCAAGACCTCATCTATAATACGTTCCCCATCCATCAGTTCTCCCAAATGAATGGAATGACTTTTCTGGTCAACTAACTTCTTTTGTGACTTTGCATGAAATAGCTGATCTGTTGTTGTTATTGCCGCATCTCCTGATAAACGGATAATGGCAATGGCTCCAGCGCCAGAGGCTGTTGAGAGCGCAATAATTGTTCCTTCGCTTAACATACTTTATAGTGTACAGCTAAATGTAGCTCGTTTCTTATGTAATCGATTTTCGTAGTTTTTCCACATATTTTGAATGGAGTCATTTTCTTCTAGTTCTGGATTTGTTTCAACGATGGTAATTCCTTTTTTGTTGAATAATTTTTGCACCTCATTAAATATGACAGCCGTAACCCCTTTATTTTGATAATCAGGATGTACACCGATCAAATAGAAAGAAGCTCGATTATTGATATATTGTGCTTTCAGAATGTGAAAAATTCCCCAAGGGAACATTTTTCCATTGGCTTTTTTTAAAGCTTGGGTAAAAGAGGGCATAATGATGACAAAGGCGACCAATTTACACTGTTCATCGGCCACGCATTTGATGAATTCTGGATGAATATAACGGAAATATTTTTCCTTGTAATGTTTGATTTGATAAGGTTGAATGGGCACAAAGGTTTGCAGCTTATTATAGGTTTCTTCAAGCAGGGTAAACATCTGTTCTACATAGGGTAGAATTTGTTTTGTCTTTGTAAAGTGAAGCACCTTCAGTTTGTAACGATCGAGCATTAACTCGCCAAAACGACGCACCTTTTCTGGAGAATCGTTGAAAGAGGTTATTTTGATTTCGTATTCAACCCATTGGGCTAATTTTTCCATGCCCAGTTCTTTCATATGCTGACTGTAGTAGGGGTAGTTGTATTGGGTAATCATGGTATTCATTTCTTCAAACCCCTCTACCAGCATTCCAGCTTTATCAAGGTTAGAAAACCCAACGGGACCTTCCATGAATTCCATTGCAGCCGCTTTTCCAAATTCCTTTACAGCGGCAAGTAGCGCCGTAGAAACTTCAATGTTGTCGATGAAGTCGAACCAGCCAAAACGCACTTTCTTTTTGTGTAAGTTATCTACTTCAATCCAATTGATAATAGCCGCAATTCTTCCCACAATCTTCCCTTCTTTATAGGCAAGGAAAAAAGAGGCATCTGCATTTTTGAAGACAGGATTTTGATTTTTATTAAGGACTGTTAATTCCTCTGCTTTCATTGGAGGAACCCAATATGGGTTGTTCTTGTAAAGTTGAAAGGGAAACTCAACAAAGGCAACAAAGTCCTTTTTTTCTTTGATTTCGACTATTTCAATCATGGGTATGCTAATTTCTTTTGGCTCTACGGTCTCTTTTCTTACTGGCTTTCTCTGCTTTTTTAATCCCTTTTTTAATGCCTTTTTCCTCTTTACGGGCAGCTTTGTTTTTTGCCTTCTCTTCTGGATCTATATCCTTATGAAAATCCAAACGATAGGATACACCAGCATTCATAAAAAAAACAGAAGGGGTGTCTTTATTGTTTACCCCAACGGTGGCCTCAATTTGAATGTCATCTGTTAGTAAATAGGCAGCTCCAGTGCGTAAAATATGATCACTGTATTTATCGCCATTATATCCTTGGGTTTCGAGGTAGATAGACCAAAGTGGATTGATGGTATGGGTAAGGGTTAATATATAACTTAGATCGGGAAAATCAGTCATAATGCGATCATAGGTCACATTGGTGACAAACACCCAAGTACCAAAAAAGTGGTGTTGCGTGGCCAATATTGCCCGTCCGCTTATAAAGGGCTCACGATCGGTGCGAACGCGAAGATTTCTATAAAAAACGGGATTAAACAAATTGTCAAAAACGTTGCCATAAGGGTAGGGAGTTTCTGGATCGATGACTGCATTTGCTCCCAGGGTTATAGCAACAGCAGGCAGTAAATCCCGCCATTTGAAATCGTTATTGGCTTTCCAACTATATACATTAGCTTCTACTTCACGCTTATAGGGATCGTATACCAAGTACTTAATTCCTAAAAAATTGGTTAAAAACCCTTCACGTTTTTGCTCTATTGAAGGAAGAACAAGTCGGTTTTCTTGTTTGTCAAGCTGATAGACCCCTTCGTAGGTTAGTTCTAGCTGTTCCTTTAAGAAGCCGAAGCGCAAAGAGAAAAACCCAATCTTACCGCTTACTTTCGAATTGTTATATCCTTTGTGCTTATAGCTGCGGTATTCAGTTCCTGCTTCAAATTGAATGACACGGGTCCCAACAGAGTATGCTCCTATTGATGCACCCGGTCGATTTGAGTTGATTTGATCCGTATATTGACCAAATAGGCAGGATGAAATAAAGAGTAAAACTAGCGTTGATTTTAGCCGCATCGTGTTATATATATTTCGACCAATATAGGTGTATTTTAAAAAATATGCTAACGAAAGAAGTAGTCTAAGCCTGTTTTTCTCATATATTATTTTAATTTTATTGAACAATTGTGTTTATCCTATGATCTCAACCATACTAGTCTCCTTTTTGTTTATATTAATTGTCTTTAGACGAAAAATTTTCCCTTGGTTATTGCTTTTTTTTGCCAATCGATTAATGAAGAATTTTCAGGAAAAAGTACAAGAAGCACAGCAAAAGCCACCCAAAGAATCCAAGGCCAAACCCGCCAACAAGATGGGAGAATATATAGATTATGAAGAGATTGATTGAATCAATTAATTATAAAAGTTTAGGGGTACACTTAGGAGTTCTTCTAGGTTTTGTCTTACTGTCTTTAAGTATTTTTTATCCCATATTACAAGGCAAAGAACTCTTACAGTCCGATATTCAGCAATACAGAGGCATGTCGCGCCAACTGCAAGAAAGTAGAGAAACGTCTAATGAGGAATTGTATTGGATCGATAATGCTTTTGGAGGAATGCCAACCTATCAACTAGGGCCAAATACCCGAACGATCTCTTGACACCAATTCATCAACTGTTCGTACAATTCCTGCACCAGCCTTTTCTTTGTTTTTATTTTCTAGGCGCCTATCTATTTCTGTTGAGCTTTGGCTTTTCTAAACCCTATGCTGTTTTAGGGGCAGTAGCCTATGGCTTATCTACCTATTTGTTGATCATCATTCAAGTTGGGCATAACACAAAGCGCAAGCGCTGGGATATTTACCATTTGTGTTTGCCGCCGTTCATTTCTTGTTCAAGCATAAATCCCTTTGGGGAATTGTTTTTGCTGCTTTGGCAATGGGCTTCAAATACGTGCGAATCATTTCCAAATGACCTATTACATGCTTTTATTGCTCCTGGTTTATGGAGGAATTCAAGCTTGGGCGCATTTCAAGGATAAGAAATTAAAACAATTTTTCAATAAAGGAATTCGTCTCGGACTTGCAGGTTTATTAGCAATCATACTCAATGCAACAAGTTTATTGGCTACTTCAGAGTACACAACCTTTAGTACCCGTGGGAGGAGTGAACTCACACTCGATGCCAGTGGGTCGCCGCTAGAAGTGCGTTCTGGCCTTTCGTATGACTATATCACTCAGTTTAGTTATGGTGTTTTGAAAGCCTCAATCTATTGATCCCCCGTATTCAAGGGGGGGCTTCGGGTGAAAATTTGGGAACTAATTCTGATTTATACAAGAGTTTACTGCAAGTGGCGCTTCAAGCCAACAAGCTGGCCAGTTTGTTCAAAATGTTCCGACCTATTGGGGAGACCAGCCTATTTTAGAGGCGCCGCCTATGTTGGAGCTGTCGTTGTTTTCTTGGCACTAATGAGTTTATTTTTCCCACTATATCCAAATAAGCGATGGCTTATCATTGGAATCGTTATGTCTCTGCTGCTTTCATGGGGAAAAAACCTTGACTTCCTCACCCAGTTCTTTGTGGCCTATTTCCCTCTCTATAGTAAGTTTAGAGCTGTTTCTTCCATACAGGTCATTTTGGAGTTCTGTTTACCTGTACTCGCCATGTTTGGATTAAAAGAGTTTTTCATGGCCTCTAGTATAGCAGCTAAAAATGCCCTTAAAAAATCCGCTTACATATACTTGGGTGGTTTGTTTGTCTTGTATTTACTCGCCGGTACATTGTCTTTTAGCGGAGTAAATGATGCCTACTACACCAGTGTTTTTGGGGCAGATTTGATGCAACAAATTGCAAAAGCGAGAAAAGCGATTTATGCAGAAGATCTCCTGAGAACGTTTGTATTTGTCGCCATTACTATCCTATTCTTAACGGCATTTATATTCAATAAGCTGAATAAAACCTATGCTTTTGCTGGAATAGCCCTCCTTATTTTTATTGATTTGGTTCAGGTGTCCAATAGGTATTTAGACCGAGATCTGTTTGTAAAGCCCAATCGTTTACGCTCTGCCTTTGTTTCTTCTCCAGCCGATAAAGCCATACGTCAAGATAAAGGGCATTACAGAGTATATGAGCCTGCACTTGGTTTGCAAGGAGGACGTACCGCTTATTTTCACAACGCAATTGGTGGGTACCATGGTGCTAAACCACGGCGTTTTGAGGAATTGATTGACTTGTTTCAGCAGAAACAATACGAGCCAATTTTAAATATCCTCAATGTGAAATACATCCTCTACACCAATGAAGAAGGGAAGATGCAGCCGATACAAAATCCTGATAACCTCGGTCCTGCCTGGTTTGTTGAAGAATTAGTTCCAAAAGCAACCGCAGACGATGTGTACCAAAACATGACCGCTGTTGCCTTTGAAAAGAAAGCATTGGTCGAGACAAAAGCATTGGATATTCCATTAAATTATACGAAAGACTCCCTTGCCACGGTCCTTTTGACAGAGAATGCGCCTATGGCAAAAACCTATACCATTTCGTCTAGCGAGGATAGCTTTGTGGTTTTTTCTGAAATGTATTATGCCAAGGGCTGGTCTGCTTCCATAGACAATGTGTCTACAACCATTTATCCTGTCAATTATGTTTTGAGAGGGCTCAGAATTCCTAAGGGAGAACATGAAGTAACCTTTAGGTTTACTCCGTCGGTAATTCAGCAGGGGAGTAGTGTTCAACTCCTTGGATTAATCCTTCTTGGTTTACTACTTATTCTTGGTGTACGCGAGTTAATCAATACTAAAGCAATACTAGAGACATGGGAGTAGTCGCCAAACAATCGTTTTATAATATCCTAAGTGTAATTCTCGCCTTTGGAATAGGGGCAATCAATACTGTTGTGTTTTATCCTCGTTTTATGGGAGAAGAACTCTATGGGATAATTTTAATTCTCTTGGCAGAATCCAATATTTTCCAACCGATCTTTTCCTTTGGTTTGCAACATGCAGTCATCAAGTATTTCTCTGCAGCAAGTTCGAAAAAAGAGCAGGATAAACTCTTGCTTTTTTCTCTCCTTATTCCGTTGTTGATTATTCTTCCGAGTGGTTTAGTCTTCTTTGGAAACTATGATCAGATAGCCGCTTACTTATCCACCCAAAACCCAGAAGTGGCAAGTTTCACTTATCTCATTTTTGTCATCGCCATTTCCACTGCCTATTTTGAAATCTTTTACAGTTGGTCTAGGGTGCAAAAGAAAACCATCGTCGGGAATTTTTTAAAGGAAGTGTATCAGCGGGTAATGATAACGACACTATTGCTGGCCTATGTGCTTCGATGGCTAGATTTTAATGGCTTTATTATAGCGTTGATAGTTGGATATTATTTGCGCTTAGCCATCATAATGGTGTATAGTCTTTGGTTGTACCGACCCCATATACATTTCGAATGGCCAGAAAACAGCAAACAACTCTGGACCTATATTCTTTTGATTTTCTTATCTGCCTTTGGCGCTAGTGTCATAATTGATATTGATGCTGGAATGCTAGGGAAAATGGTGGATGAAAAGTATGTGGCCTATTATAAAGTCGCCATTTTTATTGCCGCTATAATTGAAGCACCCGGCCGAGCATTGCTGCAAATAGTAAGCCCTTTGGTGGCCGAAGCGTTGAATCAAAAGAATGATAAAGAATTGGCCTCTTTGTTAAAGAAAAGTGGGACCAATCTTTTGTTGGTTTCTGGTTTGTTCTTTGTTTTAATCAATGCCAATATCGATGACCTCTATGCCTTTATTTATTATTTAAATGGGAAAGAAGGTTTTGCCTTGGCCATACCTGTCGTTTTAATCATTTCATTGACAAAACTGTTTTCTGCCTCCATGGGCTGTTTGAACAATATCATCACCAATTCTAAGTATTTTTATGTTGTGCCCATCTTCTCCATAGGATCTGCCGTCACTGTAGTTTTTCTTAATATCCATTTTATTGAAGAACTCGGCTTTATTGGTGCAGCAGTAGCTACATTGATTGTTATTTCGGTGTTTAATTTACTTAAACTACTCTTTATCGCTCGAACAATTAAAATAAGCCCTTATGGCAAAGAGACGCTCTATTTATTGGGGATCATTGCGGGGACTTATATTATCTTTTTTAATATTTCATTGCCCTTTTCAGCATTTGTAAACCTCGGTTTAAAATCTGCTGCAATAAGTGTGGTGTATTTGGTGATTTGTTACCAATTAAACATTTCGGAAACGGTCAATCAGTTTCTAGAAATATTCTTTAAAAAATTAAGGTCTACCTTCTAAAAGATAGACCTTAACCAAACAAAATCATAGAAGCTAAAATAATTTAACTTATGAAAAAAATTAAATCATAGTAGCCATTCCAATTATTGTGCCAAAATGGCAACTTTAATTTTGTTAACTGTAAACTAGCGCTGCCCGCTCAAGCAAAAGCGCTCTTGCAAATTGCAAAAGTCCTTTAGATCAGCTTATTGAAGATCAAAACACTGAAAAAAAGATAGTTACATTAATAAATGTCTGAAAAAATATAAATGAAATAAACGAAAGTGCATGTCTTTAGCCTAAGCTAATAACAGAACGTAAAATAAAGTACGAAAAGACAACAATGTGTATAGTACATAGTACCCTGCGAGTTACTACTAAAACATCCATGGGGAATAGACACTCCCAACTACCCAAACAGAAAACATCTGAAACTCCGACAACAGGTTAAAATTTCACCTAAAAAAAGAATCGCAAATTTATTGTTTGAAAAGCAAATTTTAAATTTCTTCTCAGGAGATAGTTGTATATTTAGTGCTTCAATTTTCGCATGGAAGAGATTAAAAAACGATCGCCTAAAGACTATATTATCATTTTGGGGGCAAAGCTGCACAACCTCAAAAACATTGATGTCGCCATAAAACGTAATTCACTAACGGTCATTACTGGGCTGTCGGGTTCAGGGAAGTCCTCCTTGGCCTTTGACACGTTGTACGCTGAAGGACAGCGACGCTATGTGGAGAGTCTATCTTCCTATGCGCGGCAATTTATGGGTCGATTAAACAAACCCAAGGTGGATCAAATTAAGGGGATTGCCCCGGCCATTGCGGTAGAGCAAAAAGTGAATGCCAGTAACCCAAGGTCTACGGTAGGGACCAAAACGGAAATTTACGACTACCTCAAACTGCTCTATGCCCGTTTGGGAGAGACCTACTCCCCTATTTCAAACGAGAAAGTTAAGAAAGATAATGTAAGCGATGTGGTGGATTTTCTTCTCACCCAAGAGGAAAGCAGCAAGTTTCTATTACTAACCACCCCTAAAACGCATAAAAAACGTACCCAAAAAGAAGTCGTTGCCATGCTCATTCAGCAGGGTTATGCGCGTATTTATGCCGATGAAACGACCATTCGGTTGGATGAGTTAAACGGACGAATCCCGAAAGACTATGAGTTAATCGTTGACCGTGTAATCGTGCGTCAAAACGACGAGGATTTTAAAAATCGTCTTTCCGATGCGGTAGACGTTGCCTTATTTGAAGGAGATGGCTATTGTCAGGTATTGAACCTGAAAAGCGGAGAACGCACCCAATTCTCCAATAAGTTTGAGGCAGACGGGCTCAGCTTTGTGGAACCCAATGTACACCTCTTTAGTTTCAACAATCCTTTTGGGGCCTGTGAAAAGTGCGAAGGCTATGGTGACATTGTCGGGATTGATCCCGAATTAGTGATTCCCAATAGTGGCTTATCGATTTATGAGGAAGCCATTGCTCCCTGGCGTGGTAGCGGCTTTAAGAAATACTATGCCGATTTGGTGAACAATGCGTATCAGTTTGACTTCCCATTGCACAAACCCTATTTTGAATTAAGCGAAGAACAGCAAGCGCTGCTCTGGAAAGGAAATTCTTATTTTGCGGGATTGACCAAGTTTTTCAATAAGCTCGAAAAGAAAAACTATAAAATTCAGAACCGTGTTTTGTTGTCGCGCTACCGTGGTAAAACCAAATGCGATGCCTGTAAAGGAACACGCTTACGGCCCGAGACCTCCTATGTGAAAATAGACGGGAAAAGCCTCCCTGAATTAATGCATTTATCCTTAGACGATTTAGCCGCCTTTTTTGCACAACTATCCCTCAATGAGCAGCAACACGAAATTGCACGTCGTTTGTTGGTGGAAATCAATTCGCGTTTGTTGTTCATGCAAAATGTTGGCTTGGGCTATTTAACCTTAAACAGAAAATCAAACAGCCTCTCTGGAGGAGAATCGCAACGTATCAACTTGGCCACCTCTCTAGGAAGTAGTCTCGTAGGTTCTATGTACATATTGGACGAACCAAGCATTGGTTTACACTCACGCGATAATGAACGTTTAATTCAAATTCTCCATAAACTCAAAGCCCTTGGGAATACCGTTATTGTTGTGGAACACGATGAAGAAATCATGTGCGCTGCAGATGAAATTATTGACATTGGTCCAGAAGCAGGAACGCTTGGTGGAGAAGTTGTGGGTCAAGGTAGTTTTGCAGAAATCATAAAGAAAAACACTCTCACAGCTCAATACCTCAATGGAGCGATGAAGATTGAGGTCCCCAGCAAACGACGAAAAAGCAAGAATGCAATTCGTATCACTGGAGCTCGAGAAAACAATCTAAAGAACATTGATGTTTCGATTCCGTTAAATTGCTTTACCGCCATAACAGGTGTTTCGGGAAGTGGAAAAAGTACCTTGGTCAAGAAAATACTCTACCCTGCTTTGCAACGTCATTTAGACATTTTTGTCGAAAAACCAGGGCAGTTCGATGGTTTTAAAGGAGATTTTTCTACCATTAAGCAGGTTGAATACATTGATCAAAATCCCATTGGACGCTCTTCGCGTTCCAATCCAGTTACCTATATCAAGGCCTATGACGATATTCGTGCGCTTTTTGCCCAACAATTTTTATCCAAAGCCCGTGGTTTTCAGCCCAAACATTTTTCCTTTAATGTAGACGGTGGCCGTTGTGATGCCTGTAAGGGAGAAGGAACCGTTACCATTGAAATGCAGTTTATGGCTGACGTTATTTTGGCCTGTGAACACTGCAAAGGTAAACGCTTTAAAAAAGAAGTGCGCGAAGTTTTGTTTGAAGACAAGTCTATTGATCAGGTGCTAGACATGACCGTTGACGATGCCATTGCCTTTTTTGAATTGCATAAGCAGACTAAATTAGCGCGAAAACTAGCTCCTTTGCAACGGGTAGGCTTGGGTTATGTTGCCTTGGGGCAATCTTCTGCTACCCTATCGGGAGGAGAAGCACAACGCATTAAACTCGCTTCTTTCATTGGTAAAGGAGAGCAGCGCGACAAAATCCTCTTCATCTTTGATGAACCCACCACTGGACTTCATTTTCACGACATTAAAAAACTCCTCACCTCTTTTGAAGCACTACTAGAGAAAGGGCACTCATTAGTTGTAGTAGAACACAATATGGATTTGATTAAATGTGCAGATCATATCATTGATCTAGGACCAGAAGGAGGACAAAACGGAGGAACACTGGTTGGAGAAGGTACGCCTGAAGAAATTGCAAAAATCAAGAAATCCTACACAGGGCAATATTTAAAAGAAAAGCTAAAGTGCATGCATTTTCAAACACTGCAGATGTACCGCGCTGGTACAGCCTAGTTTTCAGAGGCGCAGCAAAAGCACTATTGGCCAAGGTATTGTCAAGTCGGAATGAATCGGGTATAAGTTGTAGGTTTCTCATGGGTGTAGAACAGATTTGGGATCGTTTCTGTTTCTAAGGTAATACATTTTTAGAAAAGTGGCTAAAATGACCAATAGAAGAAAAGGTCTATACCTAGCTGGTCAATGAAAATTAAACCCTAGTCCTTAGACAATAAAACCATTTTTTTAATGTTTAAATATATTTTGTATATTTGTAATAACAAAAGCGATAGCATATATAACAATTTTACTTTTAATTATTAACGTTTTTATTAATTCCCCAGCAATGGGTCAAGTAATTTTGATATGGATAAACAACTTCACACACTAGAAGACGCAGCGTTAGTTCAACACTACATCAACGGAAATGAAAGGGCACTAGAGACACTTGTACTGCGTCACAAGGCCAAGATCTATAACTTCATCTATTCAAAGGTGTACGATCGAGATTCTTCTGAAGATATTTTCCAGGAAACCTTTATCAAAGTCATTAAAACCCTTAAAAGAGGCGTGTACAATGAAGAAGGCAAGTTTTTGCCGTGGGTAATGCGTATTGCGCACAACCTAGTCATTGACTTTTTTAGAAAAAACAACCGTATCCCTACTTTTGACAATAATGATGAGTATGATATCTTCCAATTGATTGGTGACGGGAACCCTACTGCCGAAAGTGCAATGATCAATGAGCAGGTGGTGGAAGATTTACAGAAATTGATTGTAGAATTACCCGATGACCAAAAGGATGTCTTGACCATGCGTTTATACAAAGACATGAGCTTTAAAGAAATTGCCGAAACAACGGGGGTTAGCATCAATACAGCCCTAGGAAGAATGCGCTATGCCATCATTAATTTGCGTAAACTCATTGAAGAGCATCAAATTATTTTGTCGGCTTAATACTTTTTGCCTGTTTTTACCGTTGTATATAGAAATCAACTGTATGGACAAATTTTACGCAAAAGACACAAATTTTTTACTTGAAGGCCCCAGCGATTTAACCATAAAGCGCATTTTAGCTTTTTCTAAGGCCATGAAAAATACGGTCAACTCCAATCCCCAAAAAGAAGAAAAGCAGTCTTAATTTTTTTTCTTGTAGTACTCAGCCAAAACTGTTTTTCTTCCAATTGTTTTGGTAATAATATCTTTTTCCATATCCCAGCCACGTGCTGGACAATATTCTCTTCCGTACCAAATTATTTGAAGGTGTAAATCGTTCCATGTTTCTTCTGGAAACAAGCGTTTAGCGTCTCGTTCTGTTTGCACTACATTTTTCCCATTGGTGAAGCCCCAGCGATACATCAGTCGATGAATATGGGTGTCCACCGGGAAGGTTGGAATACCAAAGGCTTGCGCCATAACTACCGCAGCGGTTTTGTGCCCCACCGCTGGTAAGGCTTCTAGTTCTTCATAAGTTTTAGGAACTTGACCCTTGTGTTTGTCCAGTAAAATATGCGAGAGTCCATGTATGCCCTTCGATTTCATGGGCGATAAGCCAACCGGACGAATAATGTCTCGGATCTCTTCTACGGTCAGTTGAACCATTTCTGCGGGTGTCTTGGCACGGGCAAAGAGCAAGGGGGTAATCTTATTTACACGCACATCGGTACTTTGTGCAGAAAGGAGTACCGCAATTAGAAGTGTAAAGGGATCAGAATGGTCTAAAGGGATGGGAATTTCCGGATACAAGTCATTGAGTGTCTTTAGAACAAATTCTGTTTTTTCTTTTTTGGTCATTCTTTTTTTCTTCGTATTTGCTTTTGTAATTTAGAAAAAAAATAAGTTATGACACCACTAAAAGTAGGGGATAAGGTACCCGCGTTTTCCGTTAGCGATGACCGAGGAAATATTCAATCATTAAACGATTATTCGGGCAAGAAATTAGTCGTCTTTTTCTACCCAAAAGCAAGCACACCAGGCTGTACGGCAGAAGCTTGTGATTTACGCGACCACTTCAAAGAATTACAAGACGCAGGCTATTCCTTGCTTGGCGTTAGTGCTGATAGTGAGAAGAGACAGCGAAATTTCTCTGAAAAATACGACTTCCCTTTTCCTTTATTGGCCGATGAAGAGAAAGAAGTGATCAACGCCTTTGGCGTTTGGGGCCTAAAGAAATTCATGGGAAGAGAATACGACGGTATTCACCGTATGAGCTTTATTGTCAATGAAGAAGGAGTAGTGGAGCGTGTCATCGAAAAAGTAAAAACTAAGGAACATGCGGCGCAAATACTGAACTAGTTCATTCCGTTTTTGACTATATAAACCGCAAAATATAGCCCGATAGTGCTCCACCAAGGACAATGTAAAGGCTATTGATTTGTTTAAAGTAAAAAATCACCAATAGGCTAATGGCGCATATTAGGAGTGTGCGCCAGTCGGCTAGGGTGTTTTTAAACAATTCTATGCAAACAGCAAAAATAAGTGCCACGGCTCCCACATTAACTGCATTTAGTAGCGCATTCAATAGGGCAGATTTCCGCATCTTGGGAATGTATGAATTCAAGAGTAATACAAACAGGAATGAAGGTAAAAATATGCCTATGGTGGCTGCTAATGCACCTGCTAGCCCGTTCATTTGCCACCCAATAAATGTTGCTGTAGATAGGACTGGGCCAGGTGTAATTTGCCCCACAGCCACTGCATCGAGTAATTGTTGTTGGGTGAGCCAGCCATTGGCCACCGGTTCTGTGTCTAAAAAAGCGAAGAGCACATAACCACTTCCATAGAGTATACTACCAATTTTTAGAAAAGTGAAGAATATTTTGAGAGAACCAATTTTCAATGGGTTGGCTAGCTGTACTAAAAGTAGCGGGATAAAACTACGGAGTCTTCCGCTGTTATTTTTTGACAAATAAATGACACAACCAAATAGACCACAGCCAAAAAGGGCAATAATTTCATTCAGGCCGAGTAAGCGTGCCACCAATGTGAGGCTTCCAAGAATAGCGAGTTCAGTATTTTCAACGGCTTTCTTTCCAAGTTTGAATCCTGCCATTACGATGATTGCAATAACCGCTGCTTGAATGCCGTAAATGAAGGGTTCGACAGTGGGTAATTGCCCATAGGTTTCATAAAGCCATCCAAAAAGGGCAGTGATTATAACGGCTGGAAAAATAAAGCAGAAACCAGCTACAATAAGGCCTTTCCAACCTGCACGCTCATAGCCACAGTGCATGGTCATTTCAGTTGAATTGGGACCTGGAATAAGATTGGTTGCTCCCATTAAATCAAGAAAATGTTGTGGTGTTATCCATTTTCTTTTGGTGACAACCTCATTTTCCATCATGGCTATATGGGCAGCAGGACCACCAAAAGCAATACAGCCTAGCTTAAAAAACACTGAGGCAACTTCTTTTAAAGGTTTTGTTGCGCGCATAAGCGGAAATATGTTTTTTGAGCTCGCTATTTCTTCGAGTACCCAAACATTTCATTTTCCTTAATCAATCCTGCAATTCCCTCAGGTAAGTGCTCTTCCCAATTGGAATCTTTGTCTTTGATTTGTTTTAGTATTTTCCGAGAAAATATATCCAAATAGCGCTCATCATAATCAAAAACATCAATCACTTTTCCATTGTATTTAAAGAACTTATAGAAGTCTTTCATACGTGGATGCAACTTAAGGTTTGTGCTGTTTATGATTTGATTTTTTTCGTCTTTCATGGGGTAGAGATAGATCTTTAGGTTGTTGTAAAACATCTTCCCGAAAGCTTCTAAGATACCACCGCCTAAATCTTCGTAATAGTATTCGTCGAAAATGTCCACAAAGTTGTTTACTCCCATGCTCAATCCCAGCTGTTTTTTGGTGTATTGCGCCAAATAATCAACAAGCTTGTAGTATTCCTTAAAGTTTGAAATCATTACGATATGGCCAAGCGAGCAGAGTAATTTTGCTCGATCCATAAAGTCTTTTTCATCTATTTCCCCTTCTGCACGAAGGTTAGAAAGGGTGATTTCAAAAATGACAATGGTTTTATTTTCCTCAACTTCGGGTTCTTGAATAAAGGCATCAAGTGCCTTTTCGAACATATCAATGTTTACCATGGTCACTGGACGAAAACTACCGCGTAAGGTGAGTATGTTTTTTTTGTATAATTCTCGAGCAGGTAAAATATTATTGCCCTCTGGGTTAAACATTACTGCATCAGTCATCCCATTTTTCACCAACTGCAAACTAATTAAACGATTGTCTACATTTTTGAACAATGGGCCTTTGAAATTGATGGTGTCAATTTCTATGGCGTCCATATCAATGTGGTCATAAAGGTATTTGAGTAATTTTTTTGGCTCCTTATTTTTATAAAATGCACCATAAATCAAGTTTACTCCAATCATGCCTAGCACTTCTTGCTGTAAACGCGCTTCAGTTTGGTGGAAGCGGACATGTAGGGTGATTTCGCTAAACTCTTCGTCAGGTGAAGTTTGAAAACGAATTCCCATCCAACCATGACCTTTGAACTTTTTCGCAAAATCGATGGTAGTTACCGTATTTGCATAGGTAAAGAACATCTTATTCGGGCTTTCTTCCCGTGGGATTCGATCAACGAGCAACTGCATCTCGTGTTCCAACATTTTATTCAAACGTGGTTCTGTTACGTAGCGATTGTCGTTTTCTTCTCCATAAATGTTGTCACTAAAATTCTTGTCATAGGCACTAATGGTTTTCGCTATAGTACCAGATGCACCGCCAGCTCTAAAAAAATGCCTTGCTACTTCTTGTCCAGCGCCAATTTCTGCAAAGGTTCCATAAATGTATTTGTTGAGATTGATACGAAGTGCTTTCGCTTCGATTGAGGGTCGATTCTCTAATTCGGTTTCTCCAGGGAGTCTTGTAGACATAGACAAATAGTTTGTTTTTCAAATCTACAAAGATTGTGGAATTAAAAGACAAAGTTTACCTTTGAATAACATGCTAAAAATAACTTTTTTGGGAACAGGAACTTCGCAAGGAATTCCAATCATCGGGAGCAAGCATCCCGTATGTCTTAGCAACAACCAAAAAGATAAGCGCTTGCGGGTGTCTATTGCTCTAGAATGGGAGGATGGTTTTTTTGTAATTGACTGTGGGCCAGACTTTCGTCAGCAAATGCTGCGCTTAAATCCATCTAGATTGGATGGGATTCTTTTTACCCATGAGCATGCTGATCACACCGCAGGGATGGACGATATTCGCCCTTTTTTCTTTCGTCAAGGGAAGATTGATTTATTTATGACGTCCGACGTACATGCTTCATTAAAGCAACGCTTTGGGTATATCATGAACGATGAGAACAAATATCCGGGTGCTCCCTCTGTCAATGTTCAGCAAATAAGTAAGACCAACCCATTTGTCCTGAATAACAAAACTGTAATCCCCATAGAAGTAATGCATCATAAGCTTCCAGTAACAGGCTATCGTTTTGATGATTTTGCATATTTAACAGATGTCAAGACAATTGCCGCTGAGGAGAAGGAAAAACTGACTGGATTGGATGTACTTGTGTTAAGTGCACTGCGAATTGATCCACATCCTTCGCATTTAAATTTAGAAGAAGCACTTATCTTGATTGACGAATTGAAACCAAAGCGGACCTATTTAACCCACATAAGCCATTTACTTGGATTTCATGACGAAGTTCAAGCCTCTTTGCCCGAGAATGTGTTCCTAGCCTATGATACCCTTCAAATAACAACAAACGAATGAAATTAAAAATTTTTATTTACCTCTTTGTTTTCACTGCACTTATTCTGGTTTTCCAATTGGTTAATAGCAGCAAGGTGGTCAATTATCAAGTAGAGATGATTCAAGAAAAAATTGCACGTATAGATACCTTAAGACAGCAGCTCGACAAAAGTGAGCAGGCCTATGCTGATGATGTGTATTTCTCGTTGGATCGAAATGAAGAAGCGATGGCCTATTTTGAAGACCTGTCTATTGAAGACCTAATCACACGGATCAAGGACAAAGTATACGATAGTAATGCAATCAAAGGAGATAACCCCTTGGTTCCTTTTACAGGAACAGGAGGAAAGTTTTTGATCAACAAAGTAAAAATATTGAACCATAAATGGTTGATTGCTGATTTTTCAGATGGTACCTACTGGGGAGAACTATGGATTCAATACGCAGTAAATGGAGAAGACATCCGTTTGGAGGTTAAAGATTATCTCTTGTATCCAATCAATTAAGGGTTCGCTTTTAACCAAGCAACTAAATCGGCGAAATTTTCGGGAACGATTCCGTGCCCAGCTTCGTATTCTTTGTAATCGATATTAGGCAGGTGCTTTTTCACGGTGTCAATTCCTTTGCGGGCCCACTCAACCGGTATGGTTGGGTCTTGTATTCCGTGGCTGCTAAAACAACGTAATTCATGCAATCCTTGCGAGGCAAAGTCGAAAAGATCTTCATTGACATAACCACTCAGTGCAACAACCTTATCTATCTTGTCAGGATGACTCAATCCTACTGCCCAACCTAAAATAGCTCCCTGACTAAAACCGAGGAGCGAAACCTTTTTATCTCCTAAAGAAAACTGATTTAGATGGTGTTCTATATTGTGTAGTATAATTTTCTGTGCAGCAATGGCTTCCTCGTCATCACTCCATTTGCTTTGATCCTGATCAAAATGGATGGAATACCATGCAAACCCTCCAAAACCGAGGCTAAGGGGGGCGCGTAGGGAGATGATTAAATATTCTTCTGGTAGATAATTGGCAAAGGAGAACAAGTCTTCCTCATGACTCCCATAGCCATGCAAGAGAAACATAACTGGTGTTGATGCAACTTCAGTCAGTGGTTTACGCACTTTATAATCAAGAATCATTGCGGTAGAATCACTCATAATATCATCTGTTTATCGCCATGTATACTTCCGTACACTTTACCCTGGATAGTCTGTCCGATGAAGACACAGTTCTTTGCGCTAGAGTAAATATCCTCTTTTGTGAAGTTGGAAGATCCGTCTGGGTTAAAAAGACTTAAACAGGCTTTCTCACCCAATTGGATTTTGGATTCCTGTACACCAAACCGTTTTTTTCCTTTGGTTAAGAGGTGGAGTGTTTTTTCAAGCGGGAAAAGGGTCATTAAAACGCCAAACATGGCTTCTAAGCCTATGGTTCCCGGAGCAGCATGTTCAAATTCAACATGCTTTAATTCCTTGTTTAGTGGCTGATGGTGGGAAGTAACCATGTCAATTGTACCATCCAATAAACCTTCTTTTAGTGCAGCCTGATCTTCATTTGTTCTAAGGGGGGGCAATAATTTAGCATTGGTGTCGAAGCCAATTAATTGTTTTTCGGTATAACATAAGTTGGCTAATGCTACACTACAACTGATGTCTAGCCCATTTTTCTTGGCTTCGCGAATTATGGCAACACTTTCTGAGGAAGAAATACATGGGATGTGTAATTTCCCTCCAGTATAGGATAAAACATGTAGATCGCGATTGATCTGAAGCGTTTCGTTAATTGTTGGTATTCCGGATAACCCTAGTTGTGTACTCATTTTTCCTTCGTGTGCAACACCCTGCGACCCAATTCGGTTGTCGTTTGGCGTAGATAGAAGTAGGGCATCAAATGCTTGAGAATAGAGCAGGGCCGTTTTTAATAATTCTGGATTTTCGATTGGGTTAAGGAAATCTCCAAATGCACTGGCACCATGGTTTTTTAAGTCAAAAAATTCAGTCAAGTACTTTCCTTCTTGCCCTTTAGTGAAAGATGCTATTGGGTGGAGTGCTGTAGGGGAATTGGTGGTGTGTTTTTTGAGTTGAACCACGGCAGACTGAGCGTCGACTCTTGGATTGGTTTCCGGTTCCAAGGCAATATCAGTAAATCCACTCAAGGCAGCAGTTTTGAGTCCGTTTTCGAGGGTTTCGCGTTCTTCGTATCCAGGTTCACCAAAGCAAACACTAGAGTCAAACCAGCCCATTGAAACATGCAGGTTTTCTTTCTTGATGATCTTATCGACCTCCATGGATAGATGCTCACCAATCTCCTCGAGAATTCCGTTGCAAATATAGATGTCGACTTGTTGTAAATGGAAAGCACCTTTGGGGTCTATAATGGTGGCATTTTTAAGAAGAATTTTCATCTATGCTTTCGCTTTCCTTGATTGGAACAAAAATACAAAAACTTCGCTTTGTTTTACATCCAATTGTACGGAAGGATTAAAAATCTTCAAATACACCTAACCCAAACAGGGCAAAATCATATTTCACGGGATCTTCAATATCCATTGAACGTAAGGCAGAGTCTAGTTCTGCCAAAGCCTTTCCATCATTTTGCTTTCGTTTTAAGAGGCCTAATTTGCGAGCAACATTTCCCGAATGAACATCAAGAGGGCAAGATAATTGCCGTGGATGGAGGCTTGACCATAGACCAAAATCCACTTCCTTTTTAGAAGGACGCACCATCCAGCGTAAAAACATATTGATGCGTTTGGCTGCAGACCCTTTTAATGGATCGGATACATGTTTCTCTGTTCGAGTAGCATGTGGTAAGCCAAAAAATGTTCTTTTGAAGGCGTGAATGGCTGGCTGTAAATCGTTGGCCCTTGCATGGTCTACAAAAAGCTGTTCGAGCCCGTTGTGCTGCGTGTATATATGGTGTATGGCTTGAATGAAGTAGCGTAAATCGTCGGCATTAAATGTACGGTGAACAAATCCATCAAAACGTTTCAAGTCTTTTTCTTGATGATTCATGATAAAATCATGGGGCGAATTATCCATAAGATGCATCATTTTAATGCCATTATTAATGATGCTTTTTCTGTTTCCCCATGCAATAGTTGCAACCAAGAAAGCGCTTATTTCAATGTCTTCTTTAGACGAAAATTGATGTGGAATCTGAATTGGATCGGCATCCAAAAAAGAAATGGATTCGTATTTTGTCGCCTTTTCATCTAAAAATGATTTTATTTCTGATCGTTTCATGTAACTATTTCTCCGTCGACCAACTCAATTGTTCGGTCAGCCATTTTGGCTAATTCCTTGTTGTGGGTTACAATGACGAAAGTTTGTCCAAGTTCATCTCTAAGTTTAAAGAAAAGTTCGTGTAATTTTTCTGCATTCTGCGTATCTAAGTTACCACTGGGCTCATCGGCAAAAATAATGGCTGGACTATTCATGAGGGCACGGGCCACGGCTATGCGTTGTTGTTCTCCTCCAGATAGACTATTGGGTTTATGGTCTACTCGATGTTGAACACCCAGTAAGGTCAAAAGTTCAAGGGCCCTTTGTTCAACTTCTTTTCCTTTTCTCCCGTCGATCATTGCTGGCATCATTACATTTTCAAGACCTGTAAATTCATCCAGTAGCTCGTGAAATTGAAAAATAAACCCTAGGGATTGATTTCTGAAATTGGCCAGCTGTTTAGCATTGAGGTCAAGCACATCAGTGTTTTGAATGTCCAAAGAAGTAGTTACACTCACATCGGGTGTAATGAGTGTTCCAAGTAATTGTAAAAGGGTTGTCTTTCCTGCGCCAGAAGGGCCAATAATAGCAACGATTTCACCTTTATTTATAGTGATATCTACGTTCTTTAATACGCACAATTCCCCGTAAGTTTTTGTTAAACCCTTTGCTGTAATGATTGACTCCATAGACTTGCAAATTACATTAATTTAAAAAAACATTTTTCTCTCTCCTCGTTTTTTTACATTGGCTATAAATGCCGTCAATTTTTATGCTTTTTTTTGAAAGCGAATAAGTTTTGTTTAATATTATAGGTATATTTGTTAAACAAGAATGAATAAAACTACAACTGCTTATTTTGCGGGCGGGTGCTTTTGGTGCACCGAAGCCGTTTTTCAACGCCTCAAAGGCGTGAGTGATATTGTTTCTGGCTACATGGGGGGACAAATAAAGAATCCAGCTTACAGAGAAATCTGTACTGGAAGAACTGGTCATGCCGAAGCCATTCGTCTAAACTATGATCCGTCTGTCATTTCCTATACTGATTTGTTGCATGTGTTTTTTGCAACCCATGATCCAACCACTTTGAACCAACAAGGAAACGATAAGGGGACACAATATAGATCGGCTATTTTTTATGTTGATGAAGTCCAAAAATCTGTGGCAAAAGAAACAATTAAAAAGCTTCAAATGACTACATTTGACAACCCAATTGTTACCGAAGTATCAGCTGAAGAACCTTTTTATTTTGCTGAAGAAGAACATCAAAACTATTATAATCTGCATAGCGAACAAATGTATTGTAGCTATGTAATTAATCCTAAGGTGGCCAAGCTAAAACAATCTTTTAGCCATTTAATACTATAAATAAAATGAACGATAATTTCGACATTAACACACTGCCTGTAACAGAAATCATGAAAGGTCATTTTACAGAAATCATTCAGCTACTTGGTGAAAACACTAATCGTGAAGGTTTACTGAAAACGCCTGAGCGGGCCTCAAAAGCAATGAAATTTTTGACCAATGGCTATGAAATGAATCCTCAGGAAATTTTAAAGAGTGCTATGTTTAAAGAGGATTACAATGAAATGGTCATTGTAAAAGATATAGAGTTATATTCCTTGTGTGAACATCATATGTTGCCCTTTTTTGGGAAAGCTCATATCGCATATATTCCTAACGGACAGATTGTAGGTTTGAGTAAAATTCCTCGTGTGGTTGATGTTTTTTCTCGAAGACTCCAAGTCCAAGAACGACTAACAGAGCAGATTTTAAATTGTATCAATGATACACTTCAGCCAGAAGGTGTTGCTGTTGTTATCGAGGCATCACATATGTGTATGATGATGCGTGGTGTACAAAAACAAAATTCGACAACCACGACATCAGGTTTCCGTGGAACCTTTAAAGAAGCAGATACGCGTAATGAATTTTTAAAATTAATTACCTCAAAATTATCCTAGGATTCTGGAAAAAAACGTTTGAAACCCATTCTGCGCAAAATCTTTTTTTCGAATTCCCAGAAAAAGGGAAATTGAAAAAAGATTGTACCAAAAAGAATAAGTAGCACTTGGTACAAAGGGAAAATTACAAGTATGCGTATTATCCAATAGAGTATACCACCCAGTATAAAGTCTTCAAAAATAGCAGGATAAAATCCAATGTATTCCAAAAACGGACGGGCAATCTTCACGGAAGATGAGCCCGTTAGTCCAAAGACAACAAAAATGATAAATAGTTGTTTGTTGGAAGCGATGTTCCACTTTGTTTTTAAACGATCAAAATATCCCATTAGGCCAATAGTGCACTAATTTGATCGGCTAATTCAACACCAATTCGATCTTGTGCTTCTCCCGTTGCAGCACCAATATGTGGTGTTAGCGAAACCTTTGGGTGCATCAAGACTTGAACTGCAGGTTTGGGTTCATCTTCGAAGGTGTCTAACCCAGCAAAGGCTAATTTCCCACTATCCAATGCTTTCAAGAGTGCAACTTCGTCAATTACTCCACCGCGAGCTGCATTTACAAGCGCTGCACCATCTTTCATTTGATTGAATTGTGTCTCACCAATAACGTATTCTTTTTGCGCTGGAACGTGTAAAGTGATAAAATCTGCTTCAGCCAATACACTCTCAACAGATTGTGTTTTCACTTCAACATCTAAACTTTGTCCATTGAATAAGGCAAGGTTAATGGTTGCTTTATCCATAAATTTATCTGCAGCAATAACATTCATTCCAACACCTAAACCAATTTTTGCGGCTTCTTGACCAATACGTCCAAAGCCAATAATTCCCAGAGTTTTTCCGCGTAGCTCAACACCTTTTGCATAAGCCTTCTTTAATCCTTTAAAGTTGCTTTCGCCTTCTAGGGGCATATTGCGGTTACTGTCGTGTAAAAAACGAACACCTCCATACAAATGGGCAAAGACCAATTCAGCAACAGAAGCAGAAGAAGAGGCTGGAGTGTTGATTACATGTCGCCCTTGTTCGCGTGCGTAGTCAACATCAATATTATCCATACCAACACCACCACGGCCAATGATTTTTAGCCCGGGGCAGGCATCGATCAATTCTTTTCGCGCTGTAGTCGCACTTCGCACCAATAAAACGACAATGTCATTTTCGTTGATGTAATTGATCAATTGCTCTTGGGCAACATTGGTGGTAATTACGTTAAATCCATTGGCTTCTAATGCGTCGATTCCGCTTTGTGAAATACCGTCGTTGGCTAAAATATTCATTATATATTTTTTTCAAATTGTTGCATGATGTCCACGAGTAGTTGGACACTTTTTAAAGGGAGGGCGTTGTAAATGGAAGCACGGTAACCACCAACATCTCGGTGACCCTTGATTCCACTAATATCTGCTGCAGTCCATAGCGCTTCAAAAGCTGCACCATCTACACCATCGGCTAAGTTGAAAGTTGCGTTCATGAAACTGCGATCTTCTTTGGCGGCAAAACCAATAAAGGCAGTGTTACGATCAATTTCATCATAAACCAACTTTGCTTTTGCTTCGTTGTGTTTTTGGATGGCTTTTATTCCGCCCTGTTCCTTCAACCATTCAAGGGTGAGCATTGAAGTGTATACAGGGAAAACTGGAGGAGTGTTGAACATACTTCCTTTGGCAGCATGAACAGCATAACTCATCATGGAAGGAACATTGTCATTCATTTTCTCCAATAAGCTGTCTTTTACAATAACAAGTGTTGTTCCAGCTGGGCCCATATTTTTCTGAGCACCTGCATAGAATAGATCAAAGGCAGCGTAATCCAATTCACGTGAGAATATATCAGAACTCATGTCCGCGATTAGCGGAACATTTGTATCCGGTAAAGTGTGAAATTGCGTTCCAAAAATGGTGTTGTTGGTTGTTAAGTGTAGGTAATCCAAATCAGCAGGGATTTGTGCTCCTTTTGGAATGTAATTAAAATTCTTTTCTTTAGAAGAAGCGATTTCAATAACTTCTCCATAGCGTTTTGCTTCCTTGATGGCTTTGTCTGACCATGCACCTGTGTTAATGTAACCCGCTTTTGATTTCATTAAATTCATGGCAGTCATCAAAAACTGTGTGCTAGCACCTCCTTGTAAAAATAACGCTTGGTAGCCTTTCCCTTCTAAACCTGTTAGTTCGAGCGCTAATTTTTGTGCATGATCCATAATGGCAATAAACTCCTTACTACGGTGCGAAATTTCGATGAGCGATAAACCGATACCATCGAGTTCTTGAACAGCGGCCGAAGCTTGCTGCATTACTGAATCCGGAAGTATGGATGGTCCAGCACTAAAATTATGTTTTTTCATGGCTTTTTTTTACACGACAAATATCATCATATCTGTTTAAACAATCCTTGTGAATTTGCTAATTTTTAATGGGGTTTTCAACAAATTACTCACAATCCTAGTAAAAAATTTATTGGATCAACACCATCAGCATAGTTCCACAAAGAAGGCGATTGTGCTTCCCCAAGTGGAATGGCATTTTCAATCTCCAATGCACTGCTTATACACTGTATATCATCTGCTTGATCTTTTAGGATTTTTTGGAGTGAAGTCAGGTCGTCATAATAACTGTAATGCAGACAGGCAACGGGCGATCCAAAGGAATCGCTTTCACGAAGTAGCATAAAACCGTTGTCTAATAAGTCAAACTCACTCATTAAAAAAACGGCTTTATTGTAGTCATAGTTATTGGCATACTTGGCCGAGTCCATCAAATTTGCGTAAGGGTAGAGGGCACCAAAAATGAGATTGATGTCGTAGTCTCTTGGAAGGTAGACTTTTGCGATGCTTCTACAGCCGAGACCGTAGTACTGTAAAATATCATTGGCCAGGCCCTGGAGTTGTTCTTTTGTTTCGTTTCCATCCAAAACAGCAACGCCATTGCGGTTCTTCCGGATTATATTGGGAACCTTTGCGAAATAATAATCGAAGTAACGCGCTGTATTATTGCTTCCTGTGGCAATAACGGCATCAAAATTTTCCAAACGATTTTCGGTAAACTGTAATCTACCTTCAAAAATCGAATCAATAGAGATGAGTTGTTTGTAGAGGAAGGGTATTAAATAGGGGTCGGTAGAAGATAGTTTTATGGTTGCATTGTGACCGCACAATAAAACACTCAAAACATCGTGAAACCCTACTAAAGGAATGTTCCCAGCTAGAATTAGCCCAATATTTTTATTGCCGTTTTCTGCAAATTCATAGGGACTAACCCACTGGTTCAATGCATTTTCATTTAACGCCTTCCCCCAGTTTTTTAAAGCACTCAAACAGTTTTCTTCTGTGAACCAGCCATTGCGGTGTTTGGATTGATGAACGATTTCCATCAGAGGTGAATAAAGCGTATTCTCGCTGTCAATTTGTGATAAATAGTCACCTAATTCTGCAAAAGCAGTAATATGTTGTTTAACAGACTTCATTTATTTGTCTATGAGTTTTTAAGGCAGTATTTTTGCGCAAATGTAAGTAAAGAATTTTGCTATGGCGATAATCATAACCGACGAATGTATTAATTGTGGTGCTTGTGAACCTGAATGTCCGAATACGGCTATTTACGAAGGCGCAGACGATTGGCGTTACAGCGATGGGACTTCTCTGGTGGGAAGTGTTGTATTGCCTAATGGTAAAGCAGTTGCAGCCGATGAAACCCAGGAGCCTGTTTCAGATGAGTTTTACTACATTGTTCCAGACAAATGCACCGAGTGTAAAGGGTTTCATGATGAACCCCAATGTGCTGCCGTTTGTCCCGTAGATTGTTGTGTCCCTGACGAAGATCACGTCGAAAGTGAGGAAGTTCTCCTAGGTAAGCAACGTTTTATGCATCCAGAATAATTATTTTTTATGAAAGCAGGAATTGTAGGATTACCCAATGTAGGAAAATCCACCCTATTTAATTGTTTGTCTAATGCCAAAGCGCAAAGTGCAAACTTCCCTTTTTGTACCATTGAGCCCAATGTTGGCGTGGTTAACGTTCCAGATGAACGTTTAACTACTCTTGCCGAGTTGGTTCAGCCCCAGAAAACTCTTCCAGCTACGGTAGAAATCGTAGATATTGCCGGTTTGGTAAAAGGAGCCAGTAAGGGGGAAGGCTTGGGGAACCAATTCTTGGCCAATATTCGAGAAACCGATGCAATTATTCACGTATTGCGTTGTTTTGAAGACGAAAACATTGTTCACGTTGAAGGCTCAGTAGATCCCATCCGTGACAAAGAAATCATTGATATTGAGTTGCAACTCAAAGACCTAGAGACGATTGATAAACGTCTCGAAAAAGTTAACCGCTCTGCACGAACAGGCGATAAAGAAGCACAAAAACTTCAGACTATTTTAGTTGCCATCAAAGAAGGCTTAGAGCAGGCTAAGAATGTACGCGAACTTGATTTTACAGAGAAAGATAGAGAAGAAGTAATTAAAGGCTTGCAATTAATCACAGACAAACGGGTGTTGTATGTTTGTAATGTTTCTGAAAATGATGCTGTTTCTGGGAATGCTATGGTTGAAAAAGTTGAAGCCATTGCTACAACAGAAGGAGCAGAAGTAATTACTCTTGCTGTATCGATTGAAGCAGATATTAATGAATTGGAAACTTTTGAAGAGCGCTTTGTCTTTTTGGAAGATCTTGGCCTTTCTGAACCAGGAGCGGCAAAATTGATTCGTAAAGCCTATGCCTTGTTGGAACAGCAAACCTATTTTACAGCTGGTGAAAAAGAAGTTCGCGCTTGGACAATTCCAATGGGAGCAACTGGTCCACAAGCTGCAGGTGTAATTCATACTGACTTCGAGAAAGGTTTTATCCGTGCAGAAGTTATTTCGTATTCTGATTATGAACAATATAAGACGGAAGCCAAAGTGAAGGAAGCTGGGAAAATGCGTATCGAAGGAAAAGACTATATTGTACAAGATGGAGATGTTATGCATTTCCGTTTTAACGTATAGTAACTGCATGAAAACACACCACCTTTTATATTCTTTATTATTGATTGGAGGTGTATGGACCTCTTTGAAAGCACAGGGAAATGCAGAGATTTATGCACTTTCCATGACCACTATTGATGGAGAGACTAGCTTTGGAGAACCACAAAATCTAAGTAATAATCCGGGTTACGACAGTCAGCCTTCCTTTTTTGATTCGACCACATTACTTTTTTCTTCTACACGCAAGGGGCAGACCGATATAGCACAGTATTCGTTTTTGGATAAGACCAAAATATGGCTGTCTTCAACACGCCAAGGTAGTGAGTATTCTCCTTTGTTGATTCCAAATGACAGGGCTGTTTCTGCCATTCGATTAGACACTACCGGATTGCAAAGACTTTATCGATACCCCTTGTCTGGAGAAGCGTCACAACTGTTGTTTCAAAAGGCAAAAATTGGGTACCATGTTTGGGTAGATGCAAACCAATTGGTGGCCACTGTTTTGGTTGAAAATCGTATGGATTTAGTACTTGCACAAACAAACCCAGAAGAAATTCAAACTGTGTTTGACAATGTTGGGCGTTCATTGCATCGAATTCCCTCCTCCAATAAAGTTAGTTTTGTGCAAACCAACCAGGGAAAGTCAACGGTCTACGCCCTAGATCCTTCCAACGGAACGATTGAAACGCTTGCTGCCTTGAATTTCTCCATAACAGACATGTATTGGTTCTCTAATACATCATTTCTTTATTCTGTGGGAGAGGTCATTATGGAGTTTGATCTAACTATTGCTGATCATAAGGTTTTTTATCAAAATAAAGCTACGGCCCTAACAACGATTACTCGAATCCTAGTTTCACCAGACAAAACAAAACTTATCTTTGTAGGGGAGTAGCCGTTTTTCTTTTTTTGACAAAAGGCATTTTACCTAGAATTATCCTAGAATCAGTTTTTCTTCCGGTACACTAATGTCCACTAAATCTGCTTGTTCATGAAAGATGTCTTGGAAAAGGGGTTGCGCACTAAAATAACCAGCTAGCGGAAAACCTACTTCATAATCGCGTGTCATTTGGGCAATTTTAGGATCAATTTTGATCAAATTATTTCCAGTTGCCTCGGCCAATAGTTGTGATTGACAGCTGCGTTCCATGGTTGTAAACCAAAAAACACATTCCTCAATGCTGTGCCCAACGGTAAGCAATCCATGATTTTGAAGGATAACCGCTTTTTTGTCCGCCAACGCTTCTGCAATTCGATCACCTTCACTAAGTTCACCCACCACTCCAGTGTAGTCGTTAAACAAACCGTGGTCTTTATAAAAGATACAGGCGTCTTGAGTTAAAGGGGCAAGTAGTTTTCCAGTAGAAGCCCAAGTTTTACCGTAGATGGTATGAGAATGCGCTGCAGCAATAACATCTGGTCGTGCTTTGTGAATTGCCGCATGAATGGCAAATGCAGCTTTGTTTAATGGTGCTTGTTTTCCGGCAACAATATCCCCAGACTCATTCACCAGAATCAAATCCGACATCTTCAAGCGTTTAAAGGAAAGGCCAAAAGGGTTTACCCAGAAACAATCTGGATATTCGGGATCCCGGCAAGTGATATGCCCAGCAACACCCTCAGAAAAACCTAGTTTCCCGAAAATGCGGTAGGCAGCGGCCAGCATTTTCTTTCGGTAATGACGCTCTTCCTCAATTGTATTAAAGTGGGGATAATTTATCAATTTCTCGATACCGGGAGGATTCTGTACAGCCATAGTAAAACTTTTTTTCGTTGCTACAAAATACAAAAACCCTTACACATATTGGTAGGCCCAATAGATAAGCCCCAACTGCATGGGGAAGCGAATAGCCCACAAGACCCATTTAGCAATCTGATATTTAGTGCTGTAATAATTGATTTGAACAATGTTGGCTGGATAAATGGCCACCAAAAACACCATTAAGAAAATAGCGGTCAATGAACGGGTGGGAGAGAAGAGTAGACCCATCCCAATGAAGATTTCGAGAAAACCTGAAAACAAAGCGATAAAACGGCGATATACCAATATTTTTGGTACAGCATGCACAAAAAATTTAGTGTGCGTAAAGTGGGTAACTCCCGCAATGCAGTATAGGCCTGCCATGATATAAAGGTCAATTGGCATATTATAATTGTTTTATTAATTCTGCAACAGAAGATCCACCTTCAAAACGAATTGCCCCGTCATATTTACGGAACCATGTTACCTGTCGTTTGGCATAGCGTCTTGTATTCTTTTTGATTTCGTCTTGGGCAAATTCTTTGTCGATTTTCCCATCAAAATAAGCAAATAATTCTCTGTAACCTACGGTTTGTAAAGCGTTTAGATTTTTCTGCGGATGCAATGCTTGTGCTTCGTTGATTAAATTAGCCTCAATCATATGGTCAACACGTGTATTGATTCGCTCGTAGAGTTTTTCACGCTCCCAGTCAATGACAATGGTTTGGGCCTCAAAAAAGTCTGGCGCCTCTCGTTTCCCTAAATAAGAGGAATAGGGTTTCCCTGAACTAAGCGATATTTCCAATGCGCGTATGAGGCGATGAGGATTATTTCGATCGACTCTTTGGTAATGTTTAATGTCGTGTTGACGTAATAAGTCCTGTAAAATTTTGATTCCTTCTTGTTGAAAAATGGCCATAAGTTGCGGACGAATGGCGGGATCAACCTCAGGAAACTCATCTAAGCCTTGCATCACAGCATCGGCATATAAACCCGAACCGCCGACCATGATGACCGTGTCGTGTTTTTTAAAGAGTTTCTTTAATAATTTTAGCGCAGCAGTGCGATAATCACCAACAGAATAGTTATCCGTAATGGATAAATGTTGGATAAAGTGATGTGGAGCTTCGCTGAGTTCTTCTTTAGAAGGGACAGCAGTTCCAATACTCATCTCTTTGTAGAATTGTCTTGAATCGCACGATAGAATTTCTGTTTTAAAATGATTTGCCAAGGCAATGGCTAGGGCTGTTTTTCCGCTTGCTGTAGGTCCAGCAATGTAAATGAGTTTTGGCTTATTCATTGAGTTGATTTCCACATTTGTGGCAGTAAGTTGCATGATCTAAATGTGTGTCTGTCATACAGTTTGGACATGCTTGGGTGTTTGTATCAGGATTTTTTTGTTGGTTGGTCATTTCGGAAGTAACAATTCCAGTAGGGACAGCAATAATACCGTACCCCATGATCATGATGATAGAGGCAATAAATCGACCTAGGGGGGTAATGGGGGCAATGTCGCCATAGCCCACGGTGGTTAGGGTAACGATACACCAATAGATACCTTTCGGAATACTTGTAAACCCACTGGCTTCCCCTTCAATTAAATACATTATGGTGCCGAAAATGATGCATAAGATGACCACGGCAAAAAGGAAAACACCGATTTTTGCTCTACTTGCCCACAAGGAGGCCATCAAAAAATTGGATTCCCCTATGTAGCGCGAGAGTTTTAGAATACGAAAAACGCGTAAAAGGCGAAGGGCGCGGAGGGCAACTAAAGAGCTACTTCCAACAAAGAAAAATGAAATGTATTTGGGAATTAAGGACAGCAAGTCGATTATTCCAAAAAAGCTTGTCGCATATTTCCATGGTTTCTTAACCACCAATAAACGTGCGCCGTATTCTATTGAAAAAAGAATGGTTATACCCCATTCCAATTGATCTAACAGACCCGCATATTCTGTTCTAATACCATCAATGCTCTCAAGCATTACCAAGACAACGCTGAAAAGAATTAGAAACAAGAGGGCGATATCGAAAAACTTACCTGTGGGCGTATCGGCCTCATAAATAATTTCGTGGATACGCTGTTTCAAAGATGTATTGACCTCCTCCTTCATGGCAATTATTCTTCTGCTAAGTTAATGAGTTTTTTGTAACGCTCTTTGCGTAAAAAACTGCGCAATACAGCCTGCGTATCTCTGTTATTTTCAATGGAAATTAATCGCTTTTCAATGGTTGCGATTGTTTTGATTTGATGATTGAGTTGGAAATAGCCATAGCCTTGAAAGACCCCCTCTTTGATAAAAATAAAGCTCTTCTCGCTTTTGCTTTTCCCTTTGTCAATAATAAGCATGTTTTGATGGGGATATAAAAGACTGTCAGCAACCGCTTTAACACGCTCATTATATGCTTCACACTTTTCATCTCCCTTACAAGCCCCATTGCAAGCATTCATGTCATAGCGAAAGCAATGCGCTCTTAGAGTTGCAAAAGAAGTATGCTGCCCACAGAGTTGATATTCCTCTATCCAAAAACGCAATCGGCCTTCGGCTTCTTTCTTGTTTTTAAATACATCCAAATAGGTGTATTCTTCCTTCACTTGTTCAATGATTAATTGGTGGTAGGGAGTTGCAGTATTCAGCCGGATCCCCATGGCAAAATGCCTGAATTTTAAAGCGTGATTTAGTCTAGGCTGATTCTTTTTTATTTCGTGTTGTTCTTTCAACAGGGCCAAGCATTCATTTCCACAAAGCTCAAAAGATACTGAGTGAATTGCTTTTTGGATTTTTTCTGCTTTCCGGGTACTACTTGTCAAGTGCGTTAAAACACGTTTCTTGATGTTTTTGCTTTTACCAATATAGATAATAACGCCTTCTTTGTTATGCAGGTAGTAAACCCCGGTTTCTGAGGGAAGTTCGTCAATGATTTTAAGGTATTTATTGGCGACTCTTTTCTGGCTTAAAATTTTTATATGGGTAGATATGATCTCCTTTTCACTGTCTTTTTCCAGCAGCACCTTGAACAACTCAACTGTGGCCATTGCATCACCATGGGCACGGTGAACATCGGATATTGGGATGCCAAGGGAACGGACTAGTTTTCCTAACTTATAGGAAGGTACATCGGGAATTAATTTCTGAGAAAGATCAACGGTGCAAAGAGATTTTCGTTCAAACTCATAGCCCAAACGTTTAAATTCAGTACGAATGATTCTGTAATCAAATTCTGCATTGTGGGCAACCAATACTGCGTCTTCAGTAATTTCAACAATGCGTTTGGCCACCTCATGAAATTTTGGCGCATTGACCAGCATTTTACTGTTGATCCCTGTGAGTCGTTGTACAAAGGGTTGAATTTCTTTTAGGGGATTGACCAAACTCGAGAATTGATCGACAATTGTGTGGCCGTCGAAACGATAGACAGCTATTTCAGTAATGCCCTCTTCATTGAATTTCCCTCCGGTAGTTTCTACATCGACAATCGCGTACATATCAATAGTTTCGTTCCCCAAAGATTTTACTCCCAACACGTATCATGTTACTTCCAGCTTCAATGGCAAGACCGTAATCTCCGCTCATGCCCATAGAAAGTGTATTGATACTGTTGAGTTGAGCACTCGATTTGTTGTAGAGGGATTTTAAAAAGGCAAATTCTTGTTTTATTTGATTGCTATCTGTTGTAAATGTCGCCATTCCCATCAAACCTACTATTCGAATATTGGGAAAGGGATTGGTGAGCTGGCGCTCAATGATTTCATTCAGTTCGGTTTCATTTAAACCAAATTTGGTGCTCTCTTGTGCGATGTGCACTTGAAGTAGGCAGTCGATTATCCGATCGTTTTTTATTGCTTGCTTGTTGATTTCGGTAATTAATTTTGCACGATCAACGCCGTGAATTAGGGCTACATAAGGCGCCATATACTTCACTTTATTGCTTTGCACATTGCCAATCATGTGCCACTGAATGTCCTTGGGTAGGACCTCCCATTTGGTGGTCATTTCTTGGATTTTATTTTCGCCAAAAATGCGTTGCCCTGCATCATAAGCAGCTTGAAGGTCTTCAATTGGCTTGGTTTTAGAAACGGCGACCAAGGATACGTCCTTAGGAATTTCATTTAAAATAGTTGATAGGTTATCCGCTATACTCATGGGGTAAAGATACGGCAGTCAAAATAAAAGTAAGGGAGTCAGCACAATAATTATTCAAAGGAATCCATGGGAGCAATAAATAGACCCGTGGGTAATTTTGGGAGGAGATAGGTACTCTTTGGAGGAAGTATTTTTTGCGCCTTGGCTGTTTGGATTATTTGATCTATGCTTAACGGATCATAAAAGAATTTTGCTTTATATGGATCTGCATCGGAAAGGAATTCTGCCGAAAGTGACGCACTAGGAGGGAAGTAGTCGATGTACTCACCTAAATCAATGGCGTTTAGGGTTGAAAAACCGAGTATTTCTTCAAATAGAAAACTAGCGGCATTGGTTGTTTTTGGGAAATGAATCTGCTGTGTGTTTTTGCCCATAAGGCAACCTATGCTAAGCATTTTAACTGAGGTTTCATTGGCCGTTTTCTTGGGGTCGATATCAATCGCAGAAATGCCTTTTGGAAATTGTTTCAATGCCCAAACGAAACGATCATTATACAGTTGATTCTTTGCCACCACAAAAGACAAAATAGTTATGTTTTTATGACGTTTATCGGCATAGTCTATGCTACTGGCTAGTCGATGGTGGCCATCGGCCAAGTGAAACTGTTTTTCAGCTGCTGCAAAACGCTTTACTTCTTTTGCTTCCTCATCATCGAGTAGCCATATTTCGTGAAGCTCGTTTCCTAACGTGTATTGCGTCGCACATGACCTTTTGTACATTTTTGCTGCAAATGCGTCAGAGAATGTTGTGTTTTCATGGAGGACAAGAATGGGTTCAGCCTGCAACTGAGTTGCGGCCAAATAATCCGAAAAGAGTTGTACGCGCTTATCCAAGACATGTTCGTGGGTGGTTAACTGAGGATGAATGCATTCTTGGCTCGGAAGGCCGCATAGTAATCCTGCATAGGAATTGTCTAGAGTAGATTTTCGGTACCAATACAGTTGCGTCGGTTTTGCTTGGTAAACGTCTTTTTTCAATAAGCCATCTAAAGCTTCTTTTAGGGCAGCTGGATGGGAAGATTTGTCGACCAGATCGACAAAAACCTCTGGACCGCTCAGACTTGATTTAGCTGTTTTATGGGAAAGTTTATTGGACTGAGGGAGAAATAATTTGATTGGATAAAGTTGGGGCATATTGATCCATGATTAGCATTAAAAACAGTCAATGATTTTATAGGCTATGCGAAGTGCGTCTGTTGCATGGCTAAGTGGAACAATGGGTTCACTGTTGTTTTCGATGGCGTCGGCAAAGGTTTCAAGTTCCTCCAAAATGGCATTGGATTCTTCGACTGTGGGTAGGTCAAAATAAATTTGTTTTTTCACTCCTTCAGCCGTTTGCAGTAGTAGCGCAAATTCTTCGGGTTCAGCAGGCGCATCTTTCATTTTGACTACTTCAACTTTTTTGGTGAAAAAGTCTACAGAAATATAGGCCTCCTTTTGGAAGAAACGCAATTTTCGCATGTTCTTTAAAGATATTCTACTGGCGGTAAGATTAGCAACAGCGCCATTTTCAAATTCAATGCGTGCGTTGGCAATATCGGGTGTTTCACTAACCACAGCAACGCCTGAGGCGGAGATGTTTTTAACTGTTGAATTGATTACACTTAAGATGATGTCAATATCGTGAATCATTAAATCCAAGACAACAGAAACATCTGTTCCTCTTGGGTTGAATTCGGCTAGACGATGTGATTCTACAAACATGGGTGCACCCAAGCTTTCTTTAACGGCTTTAAAAGCAGGATTAAAACGCTCTACATGCCCCACCTGCCCCTTAACACCTTTGTCGTTGGCCAATTGAACTAATTCCTCTGCTTCTTCTACCGTTCGAGTAATCGGTTTTTCAATAAAAATATGCTTGCCTTGCGCAATACATTCTTTCGCAACAGCATGATGATAGAGTGTTGGGGTAACAATGTCTACTACTTCACAGGCATCGAGCAAAGCCTGCTGACTGTCAAAATAAGTATATCCTGTAGTCTTTGCCAATGCTTCACTTGTCGCTTGATCTGGATCATAAAAGCCCACTAGATTGTAGCGCTTGGATTCATTCAACAAGCGTAAGTGTATTTTTCCTAAATGTCCGGCGCCAAAAACACCAACGTTCAATTGCTTTTTCAAGGTCTCATTTTTATAATTTCAAAGGTACACTTTTCGTCCTAATTTTTAATTGAAAGCTTTTTCTTGCTTGAATAAAGTGTATTTTTGATCCCATGCAATTACCCTTAGACTCGACAAAACACCAAGGTCAACGCCAGCAAATGGTTGCGCTTTTAAAAGAAAAGGGCATTGTCGATCCTGCTGTTATTGGTGCCATGGAATCCGTTCCACGTCATTGGTTCATGGACCCAGGTTTGGTCAGTCATGCCTATAAGAACAAGGCTTATCCCATTGCGGCAGAGCAAACCATTTCACATCCGTATACGGTTGCTTTTCAATCCCAATTGATTAATGTTGGGCCAGGAGCGAAGGTGCTTGAGATTGGTACAGGTTCGGGTTATCAAACGGCAGTACTCAAAGCCATGGGGTTGACAATTTATACCATTGAACGTCAGCGCGAATTGTTTAAGAAGACCCAACGTTTATTTGAGCAAATTGGCCTTCGTCCCAAAAAATACATTTTAGGCGATGGTTATTTAGGTCTACCAGACGATGGTCCTTTCGATGCTATTCTGGTTACGGCAGGAGCCCCCAGTTTGCCAAAGGATTTATTACGTCAATTAAAAATTGGGGGACGCTTGGTTATCCCCATTGGGACAGACCCTCAAATTATGCACCGATTTACCCGTACAGGAGAAAAAGGTTTTGACAAGGAACAATTCGGTGAATTCCGCTTTGTGCCCATGCTTAAAGATAAAAATTGAGTTTTTTGTATTGTGGGTTAATTGCGAAAATCTTTCTTAACCCGATCCAAATTGCGTTTGTTGTCTCGGTCTTTGATGGTGTCGCGTTTGTCGTATAACTTTTTCCCTTTGGCGAGCGCAATGACCAATTTGGCATGCCCTTTGTCGGTGATGAAAACCCGCAGAGGTACGATGGTCAAACCAACATTTTTGACTTCTTTTTCCAGTTTTCGTAACTCGCGTTTGTTCATCAACAACTTACGCTCTGCTTTTGGGCGATGGTTGTAGTGTGTGCCCCAAGCATATTCCTGAATGTCCATATTGATCACAAACAATTCTCCCCGATCATTGAACTCACAAAAACTATCGGTAATGGTAGCTTTCCCCAAGCGTATGGATTTGATTTCCGTTCCGGTTAGCACCAGGCCAGCCGTGTATTGATCGATTAGCTCGAACTCGAAGCGGGCGCGTTTGTTTTGTATGTTGATGTTTTTTAGCACTGCGCAAAGGTAATGGATTTTCGATTGTTTACATTTAAGAGAAGTAGTAACTTTGTACTTTATCTTCAGTCTATGCTACTTTCCGAATTTCTTTTCGCTTTAAACCAAGTCAACGCTTTTCGTTTTCAACTTCCCAACGGAGCCTTCGTTCCCCCAAATTTCCATATTACGGAAGTAGGGATGGTCCACAAACATTTTATCGATTGCGGCGGAACCGAACGCAAAGAAACGGTGGTGAATTTTCAATTGTGGAGCTCAGATGATGTAGAACATCGTTTGCAGCCGAGTAAAGTGATTGATATCATTCGTTTGTCTCAACAAAAAATTGGGATTACTGATGAAGCAATAGAGGTAGAGTACCAAGGGGAAACCATTGGGAAATATGGTTTAGGTTTTGACGGAACGAATTTCCAGTTGCTTTCCAAAGCTACCGATTGCTTGGCCAAAGACAATTGTGGGATTCCAGAAAGCAATGACACCTTAGTGAAACCAGCGGCTGCAGAAAGCTGCTGCGATCCTGCTGCGGGTTGTTGTTAATTTTCTTTTAATAAGTCCTTTTACTGTCCAAATTTTTCCGTGGTCAATCGCGGGGTTTTCCTTACTTTTGTGCTTTAATATATGACCATGCAGAAAGACAACGCTATATTTGATTTGATTAAAGAGGAAGAGAATCGTCAGCTAAACGGAGTTGAACTCATTGCCTCAGAAAACTTTACTTCCCCCGCTGTGATGGAAGCAACAGGTTCAGTACTTACCAATAAATATGCTGAGGGTTACCCAGGAAAGCGCTACTACGGTGGTTGCGAAGTGGTAGACAAGGTAGAGCAATTGGCCATTGACCGTGCCAAAGAACTCTTTGGTGCTGCCTATGCCAATGTGCAGCCACATTCTGGTTCTCAAGCCAATACGGCTGTATTTCATGCCTTTATTAAGCCTGGAGACAAGATCCTCGGATTTGATCTTTCACATGGAGGACACCTTACGCATGGATCTCCGGTGAACTTTTCCGGACGTTTATATGAAGCTCACTTCTACGGAGTACAAGAAGAGATCGGACGTTTGGACTACGCCAATATTCGCGCCATCGCCAAAGAAGTTCAACCAAAAATGATCATCGCTGGGGCATCTGCTTATTCAAGAGACATTGACTTCGCTGAATTCCGTTCTATTGCGGATGAAGTAGGAGCCTTCTTGCTTGCAGACATTTCACACCCTTCGGGAATGATCGCCACAGGGATTCTAAGCAATCCAATTCCCCATTGTCATGTGGTTACTACCACAACACATAAAACCCTTAGAGGACCTCGAGGAGGCCTTATTTTAATGGGAGAAGATTTTGATAACCCTTTCGGGATTACCCTCAAGAACGGAACCGTTCGTAAAATGTCTCATTTGTTGGACATGGCTGTTTTCCCAGGGAACCAGGGAGGACCCTTAGAGCACGTGATTGCTGCCAAAGCAGTTGCTTTTGGCGAATGTCTTCAGCCTTCGTTCAAGGAGTATATGCTTCGCGTTCAGAAAAATGCTGCTGCCATGGCCGCAGCCTTTGTTAGCCGTGGATATAAATTGATTTCAGAGGGTACGGACAACCATATGATGTTGATTGACCTGCGTAATAAAGACATCACCGGTAAAGACGCTGAATTAGCCCTCGTAAAAGCAGAAATTACCGCCAACAAAAATATGGTGCCTTTCGACGATAAGTCGCCCTTTGTGACTTCAGGGATCCGAGTAGGAACCGCTGCCATTACTACCCGTGGATTGAACGAAGCCGACATGGAAACCATTGTCGCGCTCATCGATCGTGTTTTGTCGAATTACCAAGACGAAACTGTACTAGCAGAAGTAGCCAAAGAAGTACATGCCTTAATGCAAGGAAGAGCATTGTTCAATTACTAAAATTATACAACTATCCTTTACAAGCCCTTTATGAAAATAAAGGGGTTTTTTGTTGGAAAAAGAGGGTGTTCCCTATGCTTGCCTGAAGAAATGGTCACGCGTCATAGATGAGCGCCAGTTGGGTAAATTGCTTTTTAATACAGTTTAGGTTTTGTTGTACGCCGATCTAAAAAGGCCCTTTAGGCAAACAGCGCATGAATTTCTTCGGGGATGCGGAGTAATTTCTGTGTAGTTGGGTCAAGGTAGCACCACTGGGTACTGCATTGGGCCACAAGGGTAGAGGAGTCGCCTAGGTAAAAGAGGACCTTGCGTTCGCTCATAAAGCCTTTGGTGATTTCTACTTGTGTAAGCACGCGAAGACTATCGCCCAGCTTGGCTTGGCGTTTGTATTCGATGTGGTGGGAGCGGACGACCCAAAGGCCAAAGGCGTCATTTTTTCCTTCAATGAGTGACTGCCAGTGGGCTCCAGCAATGTTTTGTACCCACTGGAGGTATTGGACATTGTTCACATGTTGGAGTTTGTCTAAATGCGCTTCGGTTACTTCAATCTGTTGTTCAAAGGGTGCCATCTATTTCTTTTGTAGGGTTACTTCAAATAGCTTACTCCAGTTTTTTCCGGTAATAAAAAAGCTTTTTCGTTGGAGATGATAGGCAATGCCGTTGAGTACGTTGAGCGAAGGAATTTGGGCAACCTTTGATTTGAGCCCTTTGAGGTCAACCACACCCTCTACAGCACCTGTGCTAGGGTTAATGATGAGGATCACTTCTTTTTGAAACTGATAGGTATTGGCGAAGATTTTTCCATTTACCCATTCCAATTCATTGATGTTGGTCAAAATGGTTTTGTGGGTGGTAACTTCTACATAGCTCAACTCCTTGCCGGTAGTAGGATCCAGCTTCCAAATTTTGGCGGTTCCGTCCGATTTGTACAGAAACTCCCCGTCGTTACAAAGCCCCCAACCTTCTTTGCTTTGGTCAAAAGGGAAAGAACTTTCCATGGTCAGGCTTTCTTTATCGTAAATAAATCCAGTATTGCTTTGCCAGGTCAGTTGATAGACCTTGTCGCTTAACAGAGTTAAACCCTCGCCAAAATAGCTGTCGTCTAAGGGAATGGATTGCGTAATTTTTCCAGTGGTATAGTCTACTTTTCGCAGACTCGATTTTTTATTTAAACCGGTACTTTCATAAAGGATTTCTCCGTCGAACTCCAAGCCTTGGGTATAGGCTTCTTGGTCGTGCGGATATTCATTCAATAGGTTGTAGGTCCACAATTCTGGCGGAGTGGCTTTCAATAAACGCACGGTGCGTGATGCCACTGTTGTTTCTCCAGCAATATAATTAATCGCCTTAAGTTGCTGATCGCCCAATTTTTCGTTGACAAAAACATAGGGAAGTGCGAGAACTTGCCCATTGAGGAAGTATTGTGTAGAATCGATGGTGAGTCCTTTTTTGTGTCTGAGGGAAAGGTTCAGGGTATCCCCATGTACAAAAGTATTGGCGTTGGGCTTAATCGTTATTTTGATAGAAGAATCATTTGAACCACAGCTTTTTAGCGCAATGAGGGTCAAGAAAAGGGACATCCATTTCATGGGTTTCAATTTTGATTAAAAATAAGGGAAAAAATCGAAACGAAAATGATTGTGAAGAAAAAGGAGGGTTGTATATTTGCAGCAGGGTAAGTCCTATACAACCAGCTCCTATTGAACTCCCCCAGGGTGGGAACGCAGCAAGGGTAGATGGTCGTAGCGGTGTGATATAGATCGCTTACCCTTTTTTTTTATGAAACAGACAGTCTTGGTTACCGGTGCTTCTTCAGGCTTGGGAAAATCCATTTCCTTCCACTTGCACTCCCTAGGCTACACTGTAATCGGCACCAGCCGTTCCCCTCATAAGTATACCGATTTACCCTTTCCATTATTGGCATTGGACTTGAGTTCACAAGCTAGTATTGATTTGTTTTTTGCTGAATTGGCAACAAAGACCAATCGGCTAGATGTCTTGGTCAACAATGCAGGTGTAGGGATTACCGGTGCAGTAGAAGAGATGAATTTAAACGCTTTACGTTCGCATTTTGATACCAATTTCTTCGGTCCCTTGGCCATGGTACAGCAAGCGTTGCCCATAATGCGTTCTGCTGGGAAAGGAAAAATCATTAATATCACCTCAATAGGCGCCTCCATGGGCTTGCCGTTTCGCGGAGGCTACTCGGCTTCTAAAGGAGCTTTACAACTTATTTCTGAGGCTCTGCGCATGGAAGTCGCGCAATTCGGCATTGAAATCTGTACGCTTGCACCAGGAGATTATGCCACCGATATTGCCTCTCGTCGCTATTACGAACCCAATAAAAAGGGTTCCCCCTATGAGGCTATCTACCAAGAAAGTTTGTCCACCATGGATGAACATGTAGATGATGGGAATGATCCCATCGAAATTGCCAAAGCTGTAGCGGGCTATATTCAGAAAAATAAATTGCGTCCTCACTATGCAGTGGGGCCCTTTATGCAACGCTTGTCGTTGACCATGAAGAAAATCCTTCCACAAAAAATATTTGAACGCATGTTAAAGAACCACTATAATTTGTAAATTTAAAAAAACATTCACATGAAATTTTTTATCGATACGGCCAATCTAGATCAAATCAAAGAAGCTGAAGCCCTCGGGGTTTTAGATGGGGTAACCACCAATCCATCCTTGATGGCCAAAGAGGGAATCACCGGGAGTGATAATATCTTAAAGCACTATGTAGCCATTTGTGAAGCTGTAGAAGGCGATGTCTCTGCTGAAGTAATTGCAACCGACTTGGCAGGAATGATCAAGGAAGGGGAAGCACTTGCTGCACTCCACCCACAAATTGTGGTAAAGATTCCAATGATTGAAGATGGAATTAAAGCCTTAAAGTACTTCTCTGATCAAGGCATTAAAACCAACTGTACACTCGTGTTTTCAGCAGGTCAAGCCTTATTGGCAGCCAAAGCAGGGGCAATCTATGTTTCCCCTTTTATTGGACGTTTGGACGATATTTCCACCGATGGGTTGAACCTGATCGAAGAAATCCGTGAGATCTACGACAACTATGCATTTGAAACGCAAATCCTTGCTGCTTCTGTGCGTCATACCATGCACGTGATTGATTGCGCAAAAATTGGCGCAGATGTAATGACTGGCCCATTGAGTTCCATCAAAGGCTTATTGAAGCACCCATTAACCGATATCGGTTTAGCGCAGTTTTTAGCTGATTACAAAAAAGGGAACTAGTTAAACGCCCAACCACTTGGGTTGGTGTTTGAGTACCTTATTATAGATGGGGCATGCAGTAATGTGTGCCCCTTTTATGTAGCCTGTACCCATCAAAAATTCTTTGGTGATTTCGTTTCCTGTAAACTTGAACCTTTGCTTAAAACATTTTACCCATTCTTCTTTATTTCTAGGATATTGCATATCCAGCCAATTTTTAAAAGACCCGTACTCCTTTTGCAAAAGTTGTAGTTGTTGCGCATTGTAAATGGCCGCTTCAATCTTCTTTCGCATGCGAATGATTCCTGGGTTTTCTAGGAGCTGAAGTATGTCATCTTCCGTGAAGGAAGCAACTGTATTAATATCAAAATTAGCATAGGCAGCACGTATGCTTTCCTTTTTGTTGAGTAGGGTGTTCCACGACAATCCAGCTTGATTGATCTCCATCAACAGTCGGCCAAAGAGTTCATTGTCGTCTGTTACTGGGAAGCCGTATTCTGTATCATGATAGTGCACGTGTTTCTCGGAAAAAGCACCCGCTTTAATGGCCTCACAATAGGAAGGAAACGCAGGCATCAGCGGTTGTTTTTAGCAAGCGTTTCTATGAAAGTGTTACTGGAGAAATTTCCGAACCCATCAAGAATTCGACCATTTTCGTTAATGATGATGCCTTTGTTGAGTAGGGTAATGACCCATTCACTACTTGCGCGTTCAAAATTGACCAAGGCGAATTGGTTTTCGGGCGCAATTTTCATAATCGTTTGGTAATTGCGCACCAAGTCGTTATAGGGCTGTATACACACCCCCACAAAGCGATAGTTTGGAAAACGCTCTTTGTATTGTTTGACCCGTTCTTGGGTACGTTTAAAATGATTCATTTGGGTTTGTGACCAGAAGTAAACAACAGTGCGTTTACCTTTGAAAACTTCATCACTATTGATGATTTCGCCTCTATTGGTTTCCATTTCTACCACGGGTAACTCTTGTCCGGGTTCCATTTGAATAAGTGAGGCATGGAGGCTTAAAATCTCATTTAAATAATAGGGAGAGGTATTGACCGCAATAAAAAATTGCAGGAAATTTTCATGGTAAACATGGTTGCGGAAATTGAGCAACTCCTCATAGGCAACTGTACGCGCTAAGATATTTCGCAATATAGGGTTGCTAATGCGATCATCAATCAGTTGAATTCGCTTGACATTGAACTCAGTTTTGTTTTTTTCTTGAACAAATAGCTTTCCTTCTTCGAGTGCTTCTTGACTCAGATAGCTCATCATGTAGGTAATATATGGCTCAAAGTAAACCAGGTCATGCTCGCCATAATTTAAAAACTTTCGAAAATTAAAATAGGTGCTATCCTTTTTAAGGGCTGTTTTACCGCGAATAAGTGCATAGCGCTCTCTGCGATTTGCATAAGGATAAACATAGGCCGCCTGAGTGATTTTTTGGGCAAGTGGTGTTAACTGAGCTTGATTACTGAACTTAATCCATGCTGCTTTCTTTTTCTGTAAGAGAGAGTCGATGATATGCCCAAAAGCATCAGCATTCAAGACATACTTAGAGGACAGGAAACTTCTTTCTTGTGAAATGTTCAAATAGGTATCCATCAAGAAATTGTTTTTTCCAGACCCTGGTCCACTAAAAACCAAGGAAGCGTTGAAGTCAGACATGTTTGCCCGTGACCAAATAGAATCACCAGGCTCAATAATGACCATTTGTTTTTCGGGTAAATGCTCCATTTTAAACAAGCCAAAGCGAATGGAATCATAGCGTTTGGCGAACCGATTTTCCTTGTCTAAAGGGAGAGAGTCAATGCGTTGATCATATTTGTATAGCGAAACAAACTCTGAGGAGGGATTGATGATTTGCCCCCCAAAAAAGGCCGTAGTAGGCTTCTCCTTTTCTGTGGCACAGCCAAGTATAAAAAGAAATCCGAGTAAACAGCATTGTTTGCGCATGGAGGAATAGATTGATTACTGGCTAAGTTATAAAAAAGTGTGGAAATCGGATTTGATTTATGTACTTTTGCAGCATTAAAAAATAAGGATATGCTTTCAGTTTCAAACCTTTCCGTCCAATTTGGAAAACGCGTTTTATTTGACGATGTAAATACCACCTTTACACCCGGGAATTGTTATGGTATTATTGGTGCTAACGGAGCGGGTAAATCCACCTTCCTAAATATTATTGCCGGGAAACAAGAAGCCAATTCGGGGAATGTGCATTTGGAACCTGGAAAACGCATGTCCGTTTTAGAACAAAATCACAATGCATTTGACGAGCATACAGTTTTGGACACCATTCTTCGTGGAAATAAATCCCTGTACAAGGTAAAGGAAGAAATGGATGGCATTTACGCCAAAGAAGATTTTTCTGATGCAGATGGAGAGCGGGTAGGAGAGCTCCAAATTAAATTTGAAGAAATGAATGGCTGGAATGCCGACAGTGATGCAGCTGCCATGCTATCAAATTTAGGAATACCTGAAGCATTGCATTATAACTTAATGGCCGATTTGGATGGGGTGCAGAAAGTACGTGTGCTATTGGCCCAAGCCTTGTTCGGCAACCCAGATGTTCTCATCATGGATGAGCCCACAAATGACTTGGATTATGAAACTATTTTATGGTTGGAGCAGTTTTTGGCCAACTACGATAACACGGTGATCGTTGTTTCTCACGACCGTCACTTCCTCGATGCAGTTTGTACCCACATATCTGACATTGATTTTGGAAAAATCAGTCATTTCTCCGGGAATTATACTTTTTGGTATGAATCTTCTCAGTTGGCTGCACGTCAACGTTCACAACAGAATAAAAAATCTGAGGAGAAGAAAAAAGAATTGCAAGAGTTTATCGCGCGTTTTTCTGCCAACGTAGCCAAGTCTAAGCAAGCTACTTCCCGTAAAAAGATGATCGACAAGTTAAACATTGAAGACATCAAACCTTCTAGCCGACGCTATCCTGCCATTATTTTTGAGCAGGAGCGTGAAGCAGGTGATCAAATTCTCAATGTTGAAGATCTAAAAGCTACACTCGATAATGAGGTGTTGTTCCAAGACGTGAACATCAACTTGGCCAAGGGAGACAAGGCGGTTATTTATTCCAAAGATTCGCGTGCGGTTACTGCTTTTTATGAAATCATTGCAGGGGATGCTAAGGCAGCTGCCGGGAATTTCCAGTGGGGAGTAACGACGACCCAGGCCTATTTACCCTTGGATAATTCACGTTATTTTAAAGACCCCATGAGTTTGGTCGATTGGTTACGTCAATACTCACAAACCGAAGAAGAGCGAGAAGAAGTCTTTATCCGCGGTTTCTTGGGGAAAATGATCTTTAGTGGGGAAGAAGCCCTAAAGCAGTCGAACGTTCTCTCAGGGGGAGAAAAAGTACGTTGTATGCTCTCCAAAATGATGATGACCCGTTCCAACGTTTTGTTGTTGGATGAACCGACCAATCACTTGGATTTGGAGTCCATTACGGCCTTTAACAATGCCTTAAAAAATTTTAAAGGGAATGTGTTGTTGACCACCCACGATCATGCCTTTGCGCAAACGGTAGGGAATCGCATCATAGAATTGACGCCCAATGGTATCATCGATCGCTACCTCACCTTTGATGAATATATGACGGATCCAAAGATTAAGGAATTGCGTAACAAACTGTACGCTAATTAATCCCTGCTTTTTCCAGTTGCTTAGTCGAGGAGGTTTTCATTAAAAGCGTATATTTAACCAAAACAACCGATTATGTCCAGTAAATTTTTTGGGAATAGAACCACTAAAAACGATGATAAACCATACGCCAAGAAAGCACCTAAAGCCAAGGGAAGTTCAAGAAGCAACACCGGCGTTAGAAAAGTAGGCCGGGGTAAGTAAGTCTTTTTGTTGGGGAGATTTATTCTCTTAAAAGAAGCAATTAATTTAATTATACAACGAGCGCCTCCCCCGTGTTGGTCCTGTATAGACGGATTTTTATTCTGTTGCGTGTTTGAATAGGTCACCAATTTTATTTCTATACTAGGTGTTTTATTATGTTCATTTGTACTTAGAAAAAAAATATGATAGTTATTTAACTGAGGGCGTTGGATAGATTTGATGTTTATTCTTACATTTAAATAAATATTTCATGTAGATGGCTTTTAACCGCCTAGAAAGGTTCAGCAGGCGTTACAAAGGCGTGCTAGTTAACAAGAGTATTTTTTTAATTATTTCATCAATTTCCTTGCTAATCAATTAAATTATCAAAAGCATTATTATCAAGCTTTAACTCTCTTGTTTCCTTATTCCATGTATTAAGTATAAATATCTCAACATTTTCTAACTGAGATGCAAATGCAATATTTTTAATTAATTGGTCAGGATTAATATTCCACCCATTAAAAACAATCATTTTATACTTCAATTCACTAGAGTATATAATTTCTTGAATGTTTTCTTTAGAAAAGTGAATCCATCCATTTCTTCCTTTAATCTTTCGTATTAATCATTTTTCTTTGTTAAATACTTTTCTAAGTCTCTTTTCCAACCAAGATTTGTTTTTAAATCTTGAACAGTTATGGGGTCAAAGTCAGCTTTGTGCTGCATATCTATGACCATGCCATCTCCATAGCACCATTCTAGTGGAACCTCATCGATGGTTTTAGCTTTCTTGCCCATGGAAGTGGGAGCATAGTGCCAAGGAGCGTCTGGGTGGGTGGTAGAATGCACGCCCATTTTTCGAATCTCATCGTCTGCCCATCCCATAAAAGCCTTTGGAATTAAACTAAAGGGTAAACCAAATAAGCGAATGATCCAATGGGATGCACGGTGGACTTTGTGTTTGATCTTTACTTTCATAAAAAAGGGATCTCCGGGATTGTACTGCATGGTCTTAGATAAATCGATGATTTTCATGGGTCATTACTTTGGTTACTAAAGATAAGAAGAAGTTAAATAGGGAGTTAAATTTAAATTTAGAGTACAAAAAAAAGGGAGCGAACTCCCTTTGTGAATAGATCAACTTTGTTTAGGTAAAGATAAAATAAGTGCTTAAGACGATAATAATCACAATCGTGCCCATCACTTTGACATGTTTCCAAGGAGTGATATCAACCTGCTCAGTATAACCTTGTTCGTAGGCAATTTCTCTTGGCTTTAGCTTTCCAATCAATAACATGATGCCAACATTAAAGAGGAATAAAATTGACATTACATGAAGGAAATGCGGATAGGTCCCTCCGTTTTCAATCACATAATCTTTTAGGAAGAATTGACTTATCGAATATAAAATCACCCCAGACCCCATGGCGACTTTCGCTGCTATTGCAGGGACGTGCTTTGTACGGTACCCTACAAGAATTATGGTTAAAATTGGAATGCTGTAACAACCGTTAATCTCTTGTAAGTAGCCAAAGAGTCCCTCTGGAGCATTAGCAATGGTTGGTGCGATAAACATGGACAACAGCGCTAAAACAATCCCAAAGGTTTTCCCTGCTTTAACAACTTCTCGTTCATTCGCCTCTTTCTTGATGTATTGTTTGTAAATATCTAATCCAAATAAAGTTACCGAACTATTTAAGGCAGAATTAAACGAACTTAAAATAGCTCCAAAGAGTACTGCGGCGAAAAAACCTAAGAGTACAGGCGGTAAAACTTTATTGACCAATAGACCATAGGATTGATCTGCCTGACTGGCGTCTAGCGTTCCGCCAAATATATAAAAGGCAATGATTCCCGGTAGGACCACAATAAGCGGCCCCAATATTTTTACGAAGGCAGCTAAGATCAAGCCTTTTTGCCCTTCAATTAAATTTTTGGCTGCTAGAGCACGTTGAATAATGGCTTGGTTAGTTCCCCAGTAGAATAGTTGCACCAGCATCATTCCAGTGAAAATAGTGCTAAAAGGGATCGCAGAATCATTACTCCCCATTGCTTTGAATTTAGATGGATCGTGATTATAAATGGTTTCTATTCCTGCCCAAAGACTTCCGTCTCCCACATAAGTTAACCCAAAGACGGGAATCAGCAACCCCCCAATAAATAGCCCAATTGCATTAACAGTATCTGAAACGGCAACGGCTTTTAGTCCTCCAAAAATGGCATAAACAGAACCGATTAAACCTATCGACCATACAGTGATTGTCAATGTATTACTTTGATCCATCCCAAAGACGCTGGTGAGGTCAAATATCCCAATAAGAGCGACTGCTCCAGAATAGAGTACAATGGGAAGTAAAACCACCACATAACCACTTAAGAAGAGTCCAGAGGTAATCGATTTAGTTGCGGTATCATAACGACGCTCTAAAAATTGTGGAATGGTTGTTAGTCCCCCTTTTAGGTAGCGGGGTAATAAGATGGTTGCAGTAACCACCATGGCAATGGCAGCAAGTGTCTCCCAGGCCATTACAAGAATTCCTTCGTTATAGGCAGAACCATTCAAGCCTACTAATTGTTCAGTTGATAGATTTGTCAATAACAAAGAGGCGGCTATTACGGGAGCAGTAAGACTTCTTCCCCCCAAAAAATAGCCATCTTCTGTGTTCTCATCTGTTTTTCTTGTGGCGAGATATGCCACGATTCCTACCAATAGGGTAAAGGAAATGAATATAATAAATTGCATAGTGGGGTCTAATTCAGTTGATTCTTCTAAAAATAAGAAAACTTAAGGAAAGAAAGGATGATTTAGTTAAAAAGCACCGTCAAAAAAGAATTAAGCTTCCAGCTAAGAAAATTTCTAAGCAGAAAGATCTTTTAAAATGGCTTTGGCATTATCGTATTCGTCTTTATGAACAAAAATACGTTGCATCATTGGGGCAGTTGCACCAAAACCGGCTAAACGGGCAGATTCGCTTTCATCTTTGATAACGGGAGTAATACTCGCTTCTGCTAAAGCATTTTTAATGGCTAATACTACAATGGTAGAGCCAGTGAATAGATGTTGGTAGGTAGATTGTGACATAGGACTAATTTAAACTTTATTGTAGTAACTATTCCAAATAGCGGGGTTAAAGTTTTTCCCTAAGGCAAAACCGTAAAATAAAACAATGGAGGCAATGGCTTTAAACATAAAAAAATACACCATCCAATAAGTTGACCAAGAAGTCGTTTTACTGAAGATTGCCATGGGAGTTAGTGAAGTTGCTATCCAGCTAATACCCAGAATTAGCACCATAAGATTCCAAATATTTTTGAAGGGCCATATAAATTCTTTTCGAAATGGACTCAAGTCATCTCCCCATTGGTGGATAAGGTAGAAGTAATTGTTTCCAATGGGAACAAATAATAAAGGATCGTCAGTGTTTTTTAAACGGAACAATTTAGAGGGTGCCATTATTTTAAAACCCGATAGGGTAGTGTTGTGTATAGTTTCTAAGGCGGTAATTTTGTCAAAGGCTTCTTGTGGCAAATCGTTTTTAAAGTACTTGATGTCTAAAAAACGCAAACGATAATCTATGCAAGTATCTTTTATGGTGTCAATGTGGAAAATATCATCGGTTGCTAATCTTTCAAATGTAAAATCATTTACTGTTGTTGGTCTAGCAATGAGTTGATTTACAGATTCCATAAAAGATGTATCAGCTTTTTTGGCATCCATTAATTTCTCTGCAATATTGGTCGGCTTAAATAGTTTCATCATCATCATCTTCAATCTCTTTTCATTGTAAATTTAAGAATTTTAATGGTATCCTCAAATTGTTCATCACAGTTTTAGTGTTTCCCGTTAACGTAAAACCGCATCAAAGTCATTTTCAAAAGTGGTCTTTAATTTCTGCATTACCTTATCGATGTGTTTGTCTGTCAGGGTTTTGTTTGGGTCAGAAAAATGGAAACTCAAGCCATAAGACTTTTTTCCTGCCGGTAGGTTCTTCCCTTGATATACGTCAAAAAGATCAACCTTTGTCAATATTTTGCGATCAACTTTCCCTGCGGCTTCTTTTAATTCCTGAAAACGAATGTTCTCATCAATTAGCAGCGCAAAATCTCGACGAGACGAAGGGAACTTTGGTATTGGCTGCACTTTTATATCTTTTCCAAAAGCAAGTTCATAGAGTGTGGCAAAGTCAATTTCTGCATAAACAACTTCTTGATCTATGGAAAACTTACCCAATATTTTAGCATCAACAAGCCCAAACTTTGCAATTGTCTTCTTGTGTGAAATTAAATCTATTCCAGCAGAAAAGAGATCCAATTCACTGGGTTGTTCAGAGATGTTGTTTACCCCTAAACTTGCAAAGAGTGCCATTAGTGTTCCTTTTAAAAGGTAAAAATCAGCTTTTTCACTGGAACTATTCCAGGCTTCTTTGGTTGCATTACCGCACAGGGCGATGGTTAACTTCCTGTCCTCCTGATGTCCGTTTTCTGTGGCACGATAGACTTTTCCAAACTCATAAATCTTTAGATCAGCTTGTTGACGATTTTGGTTGTACGATACTACCTCTAAAAGAGAAAACAAGAGAGAAGAACGCATTTGGGATAGTTCTTGCCCCAAAGGATTAACTAAGTCGACTTTGGCAATTGACGCTAGCTGAGCTGAGAAATCGGCATAGGCAGGTGAGGTGATTGAATTATTCATGACCTCCTGAAAACCTTGGCCTACTAATTTTTGCGCAATATTTTGCGTAAGTGCGTGAGGGGTTTTGAGGTTAAAAGCAGGATAAAACGTTTTCATCACATTAACGCTTTCAATGTTGTTGTATCCATAGACACGCAAAATTTCTTCGATAACGTCTGCTTCGCGCGTCACATCGGCTCTAAAACGCGAAATATTGATGGAGAACCCATCTTCATTTACATTGGTGATTTCGATCTCCAGTGCACTTAAAATAGTTATCAGTTCATCTTTAGGAATTTCTTGCCCCAATACTTTTGTGATGCGGTCAAAAAGAATGAACAAGGATGCTTTTTCGGGCAAGGGTTGAGTTACCTCGATGATATCACTGGTGATTTCTCCGCCAGCCAATTCTTGAATCAACAGGGCAGCGCGTTTGAGTGCAAATTCGCCAATTTCTGGGTCGATTCCACGCTCATAGCGAAATGATGCATCGGTATTTAACCCATGTCGTTTGGCTGTTTTACGGATACTGATTGGATCGAAATAGGCGCTCTCCAAGAAAATTTTGGTGGTGTTTTCATTTACGCCTGAATTCTGTCCGCCGAAAACTCCTGCAATACACATAGGTGTATCTTCATCGCAAATCATTAAATCAGTCGCGTCTAGTTTTCGTTCAACACCATCTAAGGTTGTGAATGCCGTATCCTTATCTAGTGTTTTAACAGTAACTTTCCCATTTATTTTATCTGCGTCAAAGGCGTGTAGGGGTTGCCCTAATTCATGCAAGATATAATTGGTGATGTCTACGATGTTATTTTTTGGCGTTAGTCCAATGGCTTTTAAACGATTTTGTAGCCAGTCTGGAGAAGTTTTTACTTCTATTTGTGAAATGGTAAGTCCAAAATAACGTGGACAAGCAGATGAATCTTCGACAACAACATCAATGGGCAAAGAAGTGTTGTCTACTTTAAAGGCATTGGTATTGGGTAAAATCCATTCAAACGGAATCTTGCGTTGTGTCAATCCCGCTTTTAAATCACGGGCTACTCCCATATGACTCATAGCATCACAACGATTGGGTGTTAAGCCAATTTCAATACACTGGTCCTGTTCCATAGGAAAAATTTCTGCGCAAGCTGTTCCTGGAACGAGGGATTCATCTAGTACCATAATTCCATCGTGTGATTCTCCTAGGCCTAATTCATCTTCTGCACAAATCATTCCAGTGCTGGCTTCACCACGAATCTTACTTTTTTTAATTTCCCATGGTTTCCCTTCAGCATCATATAAGGTGGTGCCTACGATTGCAACGGCCACTTTCTGCCCTCTGGCAACATTGGGCGCCCCACAAACAATTTGAACGACTTCATCTTGCCCAATATTTACTTGGGTTACCCGTAAACGATCCGCATTTGGATGTTGAATACAGTCAAGAACTTCACCAACCACAATGCCTTTAAGGCTTCCTGGCACGGATTCAAAAGGCGTATTTCCTTCTACCTCTAAACCAAGGTCAGTTAATAAATCAAGTTGCTCTGTTAAGGGTAGTTCAGTTTTAATGAACTGTTGCATCCAATTGTAGGATATTTTCATGGAAAATGAATTTGTCTACAAATATAAGTAACCCATTGGCAAAATAATAGTCCTAGCTAATGTAATTCCAGATGTTCTTATGGGTCATGATTTTCGCATAGGTTTGTCGGATGCGCATGTGTTTCTCCGCTTCCATTTCTGGATCAGTTTCCACTATCTTTTGCGCGTAAAAACGCGCTGTTTTGAGAATATCTTGATCTTTTAAAATATCGGCAATTTTGAGTTGTAAAACCCCACTTTGCTGGGTCCCCATTAAGTCACCCGGGCCGCGTAAGCGTAGATCAACTTCTGCAATTTCGAAGCCATCATTGGTCTGAACCATGGTCTGCAACCTTGTTTGTGCTTCTTGTGATCGTTTTTTACTGGACATTAAAATACAATAACTTTGATCGGCTCCACGACCAACACGACCGCGCAGCTGATGTAATTGCGATAACCCAAAACGCTCAGCACTTTCAATAATCATTACCGATGCATTGGGAACATTTACCCCAACTTCTATAACTGTTGTGGCGACCATGATATGGGTTTTGCCTTCCACAAAGCGTTGCATTTCATAGTCCTTGTCTGCTGCTTTCATTTGCCCGTGAACAATACTGATTTGGTATTCGGGTAGGGGAAAAGAACGCGCAATACTTTCGTAGCCATCCATAAGGTCTTTATAGTCCATTTTCTCTGACTCTTGAATCAGTGGATATACGATATATACCTGCCGGCCTTTGGCAATTTCATCTTGCATAAACCGAAATACATTTAAACGGTTAGCATCAGAACGTAGTACAGTTTTAATCTCTTTTCGTCCCGGAGGAAGTTCATCGATTACAGAAATATCTAAATCTCCGTAAACACTCATGGCCAATGTACGTGGAATAGGCGTTGCTGTCATGACCAAAACATGGGGTGGTAAATCATTTTTACGCCATAATTTAGCGCGTTGTGCAACACCAAAGCGGTGTTGTTCGTCAATTACCGCTAAACCTAGGTTTTTAAAAACGACCTTGTCTTCGATCAGCGCATGCGTTCCAATTAGTATTTGAATGTTCCCCGCTTCTAGGTCTTCAAATAAAGTTTTTCGTTCTGTTCCTTTTACTGATCCCGTTAAAAGGGCAATAGTCACATCAATGGCTCCAAGGGCTTCTTTGATAGAGTGATAGTGTTGCACTGCCAATATCTCCGTAGGAGCCATTAGGCAAGCTTGGAAGTTGTTGTCGATCGCAATGAGCATACTCAGGAGTGCCACCATTGTCTTTCCAGACCCCACATCACCTTGTAAAAGACGATTCATTTGCTTTCCAGTTCCCATGTCAAAACGAATTTCTTTGACCACCCGCTGTTGGGCGCCTGTGAGTTGAAAGGGCAAGTAATTATTAAAATAATTAGAGAATAATTCTCCAACAATATGGAAAATATAGCCTTTGATTTTTTGTTTTTGCAGGCGGTTCTTTTGAATCAACTGCAATTGAATATAGAACAGTTCTTCGAATTTTAATCGACGCTGGGCTTGATTTAATGCCTTTAAATCAGTGGGGAAGTGAGCATTTATGATAGCAGCTTTACGCGAAATTAAGTGTAAGTCCTTCAGCATATAATCGGGGAGATTTTCCTTAAATTGATTGCTAACCAATGTGAAAAGGTTGGTCATCATTTGTTTCATGATGCGCTGGCTTACTCCTTTGTTAACCAGTTTTTCAGTAGAAGGATAGACTGGATGAAGTGCACCAATCTTGGTGGCTTCATAGTTAGTTTCAAGGGTTAATTCTGGATGGGGCATGCTTGCCTTACTTCCGTACCAAGATAAACGACCAAAGGCAACATAAGGTGTGTTTAACTTGAGTTGTTCTTGCATCCATTTGTGTCCGCGAAACCAGACTATTTCCATGGAGGTTTTGGCCGTCAGAGAAGGTAGCAACCAAGCGCTTTCCACGCTTTTGTTGAGCAATTTTTAAATTGAGAATTTGTCCTTTGATTTGCACTTCAGCATTGGTTTTTGGTAAACTGTTTATGGTGTGAAATGCTGACCGATCAATGTAACGGTTGGGGAAAAAATGAAGTAAATCTTGATAGGTTCTTATGCCTAATTCCTCACGTAGAAGGTTTGCCCTGTTTGGGCCTATACCTTTTAAGTATTCGATAGAGGTTTGTAGTGGGTCCATAAGCACAATTGCGAAATTAACTTTTTGCGCTAAATTCGTGTTTAATTGTATAAATTTCGAGTAACTTTCTATTAAATCCAAGTTGAACCACATGAAAAAAGCACTTGTTATATCTGGTGGAGGAAGTAAAGGCGCATTTGCAGGCGGTGTTGCGCAATATCTAATCGAAGAAAGCAAACAAGAATATGATCTTTTGTTTGGCACTTCGTCCGGCAGTTTGCTTATTTCTCATTTGGCTGCTGTTTGTATTCCATAAATAAAACAGGCCTTTACCCATGTTACCCAAGATTCAATTTTTTGCAACAATCCTTTTATTGTGAAACAAAAAGGGAAATTGTTTAAGACAAAAATCAATCATTTTAATGTGGTGAAGAACTTCATTAAAGGCTCAAAAACGTTTGGTGAAAGCTCAAATATTCGCCAGCTTATCGAGCGTAAAATTACTCCGGCAATTTTTAATAAAATTAAGGATGGCCATAAAGAAGTAGTTGTTTGTGTGTCAAATTTTACCCTCAACATCATAGAATACAAAACATTAAATGAATGCAGATATGCCGATTTTCTCGATTGGATATGGATTTCGTGTAACTATGTCCCTTTCATGAGTTTGGTCATTAAAAATAAATTTGAATATGCCGACGGTGGCTTTGGGTGCATCATCGCCATTGAGGAAGCCATTCGAAGAGGGGCAACCCATGTAGATGCGATAATGCTGAATACCGAAGTTCAGCAACTCAACCGTATGCGCTCGCGCAATGCCTTTGACTTGGTTCTATCTACACTTGACTTTTTTGGGCGATCAAATTACGGCAGACATTATTAAGGTTGGAAAACTTTATGCACAAGAGAAGAATGTACAACTGCGAATATTTCACACGCCACGGGTATTAACCATCAACTCGCTAATTTTCGATCATGATGAAATGGAGCGGTGGTGGCAAGAAGACTGGGAATATGCGCAGCAGGAAATTATTTCAAATAATCAAGCGTAAGCCCCACCATTGCATTGACACCATGAATTAAGCCAGCATCATCAACTTCAAATTCTGGTGTGTGGTGTGAGGGTGCATCTTGGGGCGAGTTTCCTTGAATTAACCCGCCTAAAAAGAAGTAAAAGCCGGGTACTTTTTCTTGGAAAGCTGAGAAATCTTCTGCACCAGTTACGGCTCTCATTTCTAGCACATTGTTTTCTCCCAATGCTTTTTCTAAACTACTGACGGCTTTTAAGGTCAATGCTGGATCGTTATAAGTCAATGCGGCTGTTTCCACAATATCTATTGTTGCTGAACCTCCATAAGCGGCAGCAATTTGCGGAACCAATTCTTTCATACGCTGAATAATAACACGTTTCATGTCATCATCTAACGTTCGAATAGTACCGATCATTTGCGCACTTTCTGGGATAATATTAAAGCGTATTCCAGAATGAATAGAGCCAACGGTAATAACAGCACCTTCTTTTGTCAATTCAGAATTACGGCTGATGATCGTTTGTATTCCATTGATGATTTGTGCTGAAATCAAGATTGGATCGACACTCATCCATGGCGCAGAACCGTGGGCTTGTTTTCCTTTAACGTCAATGACAAAACGCTGAGCAGCAGCCATGATGCCCTTGGATTTATAACGAACAGTCCCCACAGGAGTAGCTGAATTTATGTGTAAACCATAAATCGCATCCACTTTTGGGTTGTCTAAAACACCTTCTTCTACCATCATGCTTGCCCCACCATTTTCACCCTCAGGAGAACCTTCCTCGGCAGGCTGGAAGATGAACTTGACCGTGCCAGAAAAATCATTGTTTTGAGATAAATATTCTGCAACCCCCATTAAAATGGCAACGTGGGTATCGTGACCACAGGCATGCATTACGCCGGTTTCTTGGCCGTTGAATGTTGTGCGTACCTTCGATTTGTAGGGCAATTCATTTTTTTCGATCACCGGTAAAGCGTCCATGTCAGCTCTTAGTGCTAAAACTTTTCCGGGACGTTTTCCTTTTAATAAGCCCACCACACCGGTATGCGCAACACCCGTTTGCACAGATATTCCTAGTGATTCAAGATGCGTTGAAATTTTTTTAGCAGTGTTAAATTCACGGTTTGAAAGCTCTGGATTTTGGTGAATCTCATGTCTCCATTCAATCACTTTTGCTTCTAATTCAGCATCGATTTTCTGCGCATTAAGAAATAAGAAACTGCTTAGAAGTAGTGAGATGAATAGTTGTTTTTTCATGATGATTTTTCGCTTAAGCTGTGAAGATAATGTTTATAATTAAAGTAGGAAAGTGTAGTATAAATTTATTAAATGGCTAATTTTAGAGTGCTTATGAAAGACCAACTTACTGCCAATTTAAACGCATTAAATGAAGCGCAACGCGCACCCACTTTACACAAAGACGGGCCATTAATTGTAATTGCCGGAGCAGGATCTGGTAAAACACGTGTACTTACTTTTAGAATAGCTTACCTCATGTCACAGGGGGTGGATTCTTTTTCCATTCTAGCCCTCACGTTTACCAACAAAGCAGCCCGTGAAATGAAGGGGAGAATCGCTGAATTGGTAGGAGAGAGTGAAGCCAAAAATTTATGGATGGGCACTTTTCACTCTGTTTTTGCCCGTATTCTACGTTCAGAGGCCAATAAACTGGGCTACCCTTCCAATTTCACTATATATGACACCCAAGATAGTGATCGCTTGTTGAGTGCCATCATCAAAGAAATGGGGCTAACCAAGGATCAGTATAAAACCAAACAAGTTAGAAGCCGTATTTCTTCCTTTAAGAATAGTCTTATTACAGTTCGGGCATATTACAACGATGCCGATCTGCAAGAAGCAGATGCCATGGCGCAGCGCCCTAAAATGGGTGAGATTTATAAAGAATATGTCGATCGATGTTTCAAAGCTGGAGCAATGGATTTTGATGATTTACTGCTGCGCACCAATGAATTATTGAATCGATTCCCCGATGTATTGGCCAAATACCAAAATCGCTTTCGGTATATTTTGGTTGATGAGTATCAAGATACCAACCATTCACAGTATCTAATTGTACGTGCCTTGTCAGATAAATTTCAGAATATTTGTGTTGTAGGAGATGATGCACAGAGTATATATGCCTTTCGTGGTGCAAACATCAATAATATTCTCAATTTCCAAAAAGATTATGACAATGTGGCCATGTACCGTTTGGAACAAAATTACCGTTCTACCCAAAACATTGTTGAGGCAGCAAATTCCATCATCAACCACAACAAAACAAAACTGGATAAAAAGGTTTGGACGGCTAATGATAGAGGTGCAAAAATAAAAGTTCAACGCTGTCCGACCGATGCTGATGAAGGTCGTTATGTTGCCGGAAGTATTTTTGACTTCAATATGCGTGAGCAGTTAAAGCACGATGAATTTGCTATTTTGTATCGCACCAACGCACAGTCCAGAGCCATGGAGGATGCATTACGGAAACGCGATATTCCCTACCGTATCTACGGGGGACTTTCCTTTTACCAACGAAAAGAGATAAAAGACATCTTGGCCTATTTGCGTGTATTGGTCAATCCCAAGGACGAAGAAAGTTTAAAGCGGGTTATCAACTATCCTGCAAGAGGAATTGGTCAAACAACCATCGATAAACTAGTGGTTGGTGCTAAGCATCACGGGTTAACCATTTTTGAGGTAGCTGAACGTGCTATGCAACTTAATATTGGGGTTAATGCCGGAACTGCTCAGAAATTAGCTGACTTTGTTATGTTGATCAAAAGCTTACAAATATTCAATGAGACTGCCAACGCCTTTGAGGTTGCCGACGAAGTTGCCAAACGAACGAAAATTGTCTTGGACCTAAAAAAGGACGGCACTCCCGAAGGAATCAGTAAGATTGAAAACATCGAGGAACTCCTTAATGGAATCAAAGATTTTACGAAAGGTCAAGAAGAACTTGCCGATTCTACTGGTTCGCTTACCGAGTTTTTGGAAGATGTGGCTCTGGCTACAGATTTTGACAATGAAAACGTCGATGACAATACGCCAAGAGTGTCTCTAATGACCATACACTTAGCCAAGGGGCTTGAATTTTCTTACGTATATATCGTTGGTATGGAAGAAGATTTATTCCCTTCTGCAATGAACTTAGATTCCCGCTCTGGTCTGGAAGAAGAACGTCGTTTATTCTATGTTGCTTTGACTAGAGCAGAAAAGCGAGCTTTTTTGTCTTATACCCAGTCACGTTATCGATGGGGAAAACTAAACGATGCAGAACCGAGTAGGTTTATCGAAGAAATTGATGAGCAATTTCTAGATATTCAACTACCAAAATCTGCTTATGAATATAAGCCCTTAGTGAATACATCTATATTTGGCGACCCTCGACCAAAGAAAGTTGCATCACAGGTACCCAAATCTTGGGAGGGTAAACCCAACACTGTGCCCAATTCCTCTCAGCTAAAAAAGTTGCGTCAAATTCAGGCTGAAGTGCCAACAAACAGTTCAAAAGAAGAATTGATTCAATTACCGGCAGGTACAAAAGTTGAGCACCAGCGTTTTGGTAAGGGGGTTGTGGTACAAGTGGAAGGTGCTGGAAATGACAAAAAAGCCACCATAAAATTTGCTGGTATTGGCGAGAAAAAATTGCTTTTACGCTTCGCTAAACTAAAAATCATTGAATGATTACAGCTGTATATACCCTTTTTCCAAGCTCTCCCAACGAACGTGATTTATTAAAAATTGCAAACCAACTTAAAAAGGGGGCTTTGATGATTTATCCAACAGATACTGTATATGCTATTGGATGCTTGAGTTCTAGTACTTCTGCTCTAGATAAATTTGCCCGTTTGAAACAGATTAAATTAGAGAAGGCTCCGTTGAGTTTTTTGTTCAATGACATTAGTGAACTTTCTACCTATGTAAAACCATTTGATGCCAGTGTCTTTCGTTTATTGAAAAGTACACTTCCGGGACCTTTTTCCTTTATTATGGAATCGAATGGAAAACTGCTGAAACCTTTTCACAAGCGTAAAACAATTGGTGTGCGTATATCCGACCATCCAGTATTGAAAAGTTTGTTGCCCATGCTCGATGAACCTTTACTGACTTCTTCTTTACACGATAAAGATGAAATTCTGGAGTACACCTCTGACGAGGATGAGATTTTATCTGCCTGGGATGGTAAGGTTGATGTTCTTATTCAGGCTGGTGCTGGGGGCAATGTTCCTTCTACTGTAGTTGACTTGTCGAATAACGCTATAGAGCTTGTCAGACAAGGAAAAGGAAAAATAGATTTTATCTAAAAAAAAACGCTCCCGGTTGGGAGCGTTTAAATTATACTATCATTTATCTTAGTTTGACGCAGCCGCAGCTTGTTCCATTCCCTTATTGATCATGTCATAAAATTGATCTAATTTAGGCAACACTACTATGCGTGTTCTTCTGTTTTTTGCACGTCCAGCAGAAGAGTCATTGTCCGCTAAAGGAACATATTGACTACGACCAGCTGCAGTCATACGCTCAGGTGCTACACCAAAGTCTTTTTGAAGAATGCGTACGATAGATGTTGCTCTACGTACAGATAGATCCCAATTGTCTTCTGTTCCATCTACTTTGATTGGTATATTGTCTGTATGACCTTCAACCATAAATTCCAATTCAGGTTTGTCGTTGATTACTTTGGCAACTTTCCCTAGCACTTCTTTTGCCGCAGCATTGACAGAAAAACTTCCACTTCTAAAGAGTAGTTTGTCAGAGATAGAAACATATACAACACCTTTTTCAACATTGATTTCGATGTCCTCATCTGCAATATCCCCTAAGACACCTTTGAGGCTCGTTACCAAGGCTAGTGTTACTGAATCTTTCCGTGTAACGGCATCGCGAAGGTTTTTAATACGAGAATCTTTTTCTTTGAGACTTTCCAATGACTTCTCAAGGTTTTCAGCACCTTTTTGAGAAAGTGTAGTCAGGTTTCCAAGGTTGTTGATCAAGTCCTGGTTATTTGACTTGAAGAAATTTAATTGATCTTCCATAGAAGCAAGACTGGCTAATGCATTTGCCTTCTCATCATCACAGGTATTTAATTTAACAGTCGCTGCATTGAGTAGATCATTTGTGCTTTGTTGAAGAGATTCAAGTTCAGCATATTTCTTTGAAGATACACAGGAAACCAAAAGGGCTCCACATAGGCCTAGTAAAAGAGAGATTTTTTTCATGTTGGTATAAATTGCTTTTAAATAAGTGCTAAAATTAATTGTTTTTCTGTTTAAATAGCTCACAAATCAAGAAATTTACTTTTTCTTAAGATAAAATGATTCCAAACTATGTTTCTTTGATGAAAATATTGCTTTTTGGAGAAGCCGGCTTGCCGCTTGTTAATTGTCCTTTTCAGGGTTGCGTAGACGACTAGATGTGCTTTAATGACCATAAAAAAAGAGGCAAATTTTCCTTTGAGTAAATACTGAATTCCAGCAATTCCGTCCAGGATAAAACGCAGCAATAGTATTGGAAAAAGAGATGCTTTGGGCAAATTTTTCAGCATCATCCAAAGTGAATTTCGATGATTGTAATAGGTTTTTCTTGGCGATGGGGATAGGGAAGCTCCTCCAACATGATAGACAACAGATGCTCCAACAGATTGTGTTATTTTGCCTACATTGAAAGCGCGCCAGCAAAAATCGATTTCTTCTTGATGCATGAAAAAGTCTTCATCAAACCCACCCAATTCCTTCCAAACTTTTTGCCGAACAAAGAAACATGCGCCAGAGGCCCAAAAACAATTTTGTGTTTCATTGTATTGGTTGGTGTTTTCTTCAAGCACATTAAAAATTCTTCCACGGCAATAAGGGAAACCTAGTTTATCAATGAACCCACCTGCAGCACCAGCATAGTCGAAACGGCTTCTTTCCTTATGCTGAAGTAATAGTGGTTGCGCAATAGAAACATCTGTTTTTTCAAAGGCTTGGATTAGTGGTTTTAGCCAGTTTTCGGTTACTTCAACATCATTGTTAAGTAAACAATATAAGTCAGCGTCGATCTGTTTTAATCCCTCGTTGTAGCCTTTTGCGAAGCCAAAGTTTTCAGTCAAAACAACCTGTTTTATGGTCGGAAAAGCATGCGTTAAGAAGACAACGGAGTCGTCGGTAGATGCATTGTCAATGACATATACATCAGCTGAATCAGCGTAACGGATAATCGAGGGCAGAAATTCCTCCAAGAGTTTCTTGCCATTCCAGTTCAAAATAACAATCGCTAATTTCATTTGTCAGCGGTATAGGAGGGAAGATCTTGTAAAAAGTTATAAGCTTGTGCCTGATAATCCATTTGACAATAAACGTGTTTTAGTCCATTAGTAACCATAAGATAGGTGCTGTCTACACTTAAATTATAACGTGCAATTTGATCAAAAACACCCTGATTGATTTCAATTTTCGGTGCTTTGCATTCCACCAACACGGCTACGGTACCTGTTTTGTTATAGACCACAATATCATATCGTTTTTGTTTCCCAAATATCTCAATTTTCTTCTCAACATTGATCAAACCAATCGGGTATTTTTTTTCTTCCATCAAAAAATGAAGGCAATGTTGGCGCACCCATTCTTCGGGTGTCAATAGAATCTCTTTTTTACGAATGATATCAAAAATGTACCGCTTATTTTCCTTAATTTTGAAAGTAAAAGGATAACGCTTGAAATTGAGTTGTTCCATACCACAAATGTGACGAAATTTTCCCATTGAAAGAAACACAAAACATACTCTCTTCGATTAACAAAGGTGATTTTTCTCCAGTTTACCTGTTAATGGGTAAAGAATCTTTCTTTATTGATCAAATAACCGATCGCTTGATGTCTACCGTAGTGGAGGAAAGTGCCCGCGACTTTGATTTGACGGTGCTTTATGGAAAAGAAACCAATGCAGATCAAATTATTGAAGCAGCTAAACGCTTCCCCATGATGGGGCAACAACAATTGATTGTTGTTAGAGAGGCTCAGTATTTGGAGCGAAATATCGATCAATTGGAACCATACCTGAGTCACCCTCAATCCCAAACTGTTCTTGTTTTGTGCTACAAGCACAAGAAACTGGATAAGCGAAAGAAAGCTTACAAGGCCATTGCCGCTTCGGGTACTGTTTTGGATGCACAACCGCTTTATGAGAATCAAGTAAGCGGTTGGATAGAGCAGCAAGCAAAAAAATATTCTTTTCGTTTTCATCCACATGCAATTGCTCTTTTAGTTGCTTTTCTGGGGACAGATCTAGGGAAAATCAGCAAAGAATTAGAGAAACTATCACTTAACATTCCAGAAGGGAGCGATGTTACTCCAGACCATATTGAAGAATATATTGGTTACAGCAAAGAGTTCAATAGTTTTGAATTACAGAATGCTCTAGGGCAACGTAACCTCGCTCATTCCTATCGCATTGTACAATATATGGCTGGGAACCCCACGCAGCATCCATTTCCGCTTACCATTACAGTAGTATTTAACTTTTTCCAAAAGTTATTCATGTATCACGGCCTTAAGTCTCCAGCAGATGCACCAAGAATTCTTGGTGTTTCTCCCTTTTTTGTGAAAGATTACCAAATTGCAGCACAAAAATATACCATGAAACAAATAGCCGGCGTGCTGGGCGTTTTAAAAGAGTTCGATTTGAAAAGTAAAGGAGTAGGGGCACAAAATTTGCCACTCGAAGAACTGATGAAAGAAATGATTTTAAAAATCGTTTCTGTTTAAATTGTTGGGTAGTTAGTAGGATTACTCTCGTGCATTACCCCATAAACCTTTTCAATAATATCATCTAAAGAGGGCTTTGAGAAATAATCACCGTCTGATCCATAGGCTGGTCTGTGCGCTTGAGCACTTAAGGTTTGTGGCGCACTATCCAAAAGCGGGAAAATTTCTTGGACATCAAGCAATTGTTGTAAAATATATCCTGTTCCACCGCCAGGCACGTCTTCGTCTATGATGACTACACGATTGGTTTTTGCGATACTTTTTTTAATTTCCTTTCTAACGTCAAAAGGTAATAAGGACTGAATGTCAATTACTTCGGTGTCAATATCAAATTTTAATAATTCTTGAGCTGCTTCTTGCACCAAACGCAGTGTTGAACCATAGGAAATCAAAGTAATGTCTGTTCCTTCTTTTAACACCTCAATTTTGCCAATCTCCAACCTAAATTCGCCGAGATTTGTTGGCTTATTTTCTTTTAAACGATATCCATTCAAAGATTCAACAACAATTCCAGGTTCGTCTCCTTCCAAAAGGGTATTGTAAAAACCAGCCGCTTGTGTCATATTTCGTGGAACCAATAGATTTATTCCTCTCAATAAATGAATCATAGCACCCATTGGAGAGCCACTATGCCATATTCCTTCTAAACGGTGCCCACGTGTACGAATGATTAACGGGACGGCTTGTTGACCAACTGTACGATAAAGGTAAGAGGCTAAATCGTCACTAAGGGTGTGCAAGCAATACAATACATAATCAACATATTGAATTTCGGCTATTGGACGAAGTCCACGTAAAGCCATACCAATTCCTTGACCAATGATGGTCGCTTCGCGAATTCCTGTATCAAAAACCCTTGTTTCACCAAATTGTTCCTGCAAACCTTCTGCACCTTGGTTTACATCGCCTATTTTTCCAACATCTTCACCAAACAAGAGTACATTATCTTTTTTCTCGAATAATGCTTTGAAATTGTCACGAATAATAATTCGACCGTCTACTAGTTCTTCTTCAGCAGCATAACTTGGCTTGACGAGAGGGATGTTGCTTAGCCGATAATTCGATTCACTGTATAAATGCGAATGCATTTTCGGATTTAATTCGTTTGTTAAAACACTTACCCAATCGGAAACAGCAGAACGTGCAGCAGAAGAATGATTTCTACTGAAGCGAAGTGCTTTACGCGCATTGTGCAAGAGGTCTCTGTAGGTAACTTCTGTAAATGCGGCTAATTCACCAATGAGCAGTTGAATTGAAGGATCGTTATTTGTTTGACTTAAAAGGACTTTGAGCAGAGATAAGATCTCTTCTTTCTTTACCAAAATTGGGGATTGGTATGTTTTCCAAGCCTTTGTTTTTGCTTCTCTTGCCTCTGCTTTACAAGAGGTTTCGATGTTCGTCAATTCTTCTTCTGTGGCAATGCCTTTTTCAAGAATCCATGAGCGCATCTTTAGGTTGCAATCATGATCTGCTTCCCATTCTAAGCGTTGTTTTGATTTATAGCGTTGATGAGATCCTGAAGTGGAATGACCCAAGGGCTGTGTTAGTTCATCAACATGAACGAGAACAGGAATATGTTGTTCACGGGCTAGAGTAGCTGCTTTTTGGTAGGCCTCCATTAGGGCAGGATAATCCCAACCGTTTACCCGTAGTATTTCAAACCCTTTTTCAGAGGCGGTACGTTTCAAACCTGCAAGGGCTTTTGAAATGCTTCCTTTGGTTGTTTGCTTTTCGTTGTCTACAGAGATTCCATAGCCATCGTCCCAAACACTCATCACAAGTGGTATTTGAAGGACTCCTGCGGCATTCATTGCCTCGAAAAACAAGCCTTCACTGGTAGAGGCATTTCCAATGGTTGCCCAGCTAATTTCATTTCCATTATTGGTGAATTTCTCACTATTCTTTATGGAAAGGGCACGGTATACTTTGGAAGCCTGAGCTAGACCAATCGACCGTGGGATTTGTCCTGCAGTAGGTGAGATATCTGAACTGTGGTTATACTGTTGTGTTAAATATAGCCATTCGCCATTTTCATCAAGACTGGCAGTGACAAAATGGGCTCCCATTTGACGGCCTCCAGACATGGGCTCTTCTTTCAGATCGGGATGAGCATATAGGGCGGCAAAAAGTTGTTGTGGCTGTAGTAATTTATGCGCCATCAAAATGGTTTGATCACGATAGTAGCCAGAGCGGAAATCACCTTTTTCAAAAAAACGGCTCAACACTAGTTGCGGCAATTCTTTTCCATCTCCAAAAATTCCAAATTTTGCCTTTCCAGTCATGACTTCTTTTCTTCCAAGTGCACTGCACTCCCGACTTAAGGTGATTAAACGGTAATCGACAAGTAACTGATCTTTGAAAGAATCAAATGTAAGGGTAGAAATCGCTACATCTTGAGTTTTGGGCATATCGTGATTTTCGCTATGCTAAAGTATGAAAATTAAAACGGAATAAAGAAACCTCAGTATTTAGTCATCTAAAACCATTTTCGACTAAACAATTGTGTCAAAGTGTAAGGGTCCAATGTAAGTACAAAACGGATTTTTTGTTCATAGCCTGTTTGATTAAATTCTAACCCATTGCTGTTGTAGATTGGAAAGTAGAATTCTAAGTAGTCGGGCAATAAGTTTAATCTAATTCCAGAATCAAATAGTATGCGAGATGATTGGCCATCTTGCTTAATAAATCCAATGTCTCCATAGGCTTCTAACCATTTCCAAATCCCCATACTGGTGTTAGCTGTGATCAAATAATCATTAGACAAGGGGTTGTCAATTTTTGTTTTGAAGCCTCCCTCTGCGGGGATATATTGCTGGCTATAAATCCCGGAAGTTTCTGATCTCCCTAAATAATTGTATTGAAAAAGGTAATCGGTTGGTCGGTTTAACGAAAAATCAAAATAATCTGAATTTAGGTCATTTTGCCACAAGAATTTTCCTGCAAATAAGCGCAACGAAAATTGTCGTCCACTGTTGGTTAAATGCCTGTAGTCGGCTCTAACACTAATCTTTCCAAACTTTGATCCAACTTCGAAATTATTCACCATGGTGAAATAATCTAATGCATTTTTATTTGAAATTATATAGTTCAATCCCCCAACGGTATAGTTTGGGTTTTGTATTTGGTCCGTATTTTGTTCCCTGTTCACATACTGCCAATAAAAACGAAGGATTTCCCGACGATTATCCCTTAAATTGGTTCGTCTTTTTACAATACTTGCAGAAGCAGATAAAAGACTATACCGAAGGTTTTCATCATAGTGAAACGAAGCACCAGAGAAGCCAATGTTCTTTAAGTAATAATTTGATGCTTGATTGAACTTATTGTAGCTAGTGGAGAAAAACCCAATCAATTGTTTATTTTTTGTAGAGTAGAGCGGATCAACTGAAAATATAAAAGTCCGCCTTTTAACGGTTTTATTGTTTAAACGAATTCCATAAGAAATACCATCATAAACATTGAAACTGATTCCCGGCTTGTAGAAAAGTTGATTGTATTTAGGATTTTCTAAATCTTTTAAAAAGGTGAATCGAATAGGTTTAATGCCAAATGATTTTAGCCGTTTAACATTATCTCTAGGATTAAACTCTGGGAGTTTATTTACCGGATTAATGGCTATGTAATCGGCTTTCTCATTCGAACGGCGGATGTTTGTTCCAATGCTTTTTGGTCCAAAATATTCAGTTTTTATAAGAGAATCATTTCTAACCCATCCAATAGAATAGGGGATTGAATAGTCATTCTTTTCTTCTATCTGAAAAGTTACTAAAGTGTCTAGCCTACTTAATTTAGAAAAGGATAAGTCTACCGATTTGCGGCTTGAAAAATAGTCTTGAAATCCAGTGTCTTTGTTGATGTTAAAATGATCAAAAAAAGTTGCTTTTAGGGCTTCCCCTGTCAATTGACCCTGCTTAATTTGGTGAACAAATACACTAAGGTCAGCAGAGTTATTTTCAATTAAATAACCTAAGACTTTTCCCATATGACTTGGTTGACCAATCTGTTCATTAAATCGAGTCAATTCTGCTTTTGAACGAAATAGTTCTTGATGAGCGTTTTTACGCAAAATATACTCGTAAAACTCAATGAATGTTTCCTCGAAACTGAGGTTTGAAAAACGATATCTACCTGCAAAAAATTGAATCAATGGTTGACGCAAAAAAGACTCTAGCAGTTTTTTGTCAGGATAATGAACCGCAACATATTGTGCCATTAAATACGTTTGCAATCCGCCAAAAAGCCAATAATCGTTGCGCGAGTGGAGTGGAAGTGTTTCCGATAAGTAATCGTACAGATAAGTGTTTAGTGCTTTTAATTCGAATTCAAATTGAGCAGGAAATGGTTTTAAAATGCTCGGAATTAGTGTAAGCCCGTAAAATGGACGTTTTTTGTATTTTTCTTGTGAAAGTAAAACGACATTATGTGGATATTCTCCTAAAGCATCTTTTAGAAAGTCATTTATTTTTGACAAGCTTGCCCTTATTTCTGTCTCGCTTAAATCGTCTAAATCAATGTTCGTTTTGAATTTTTTGTCCTTTAACTCAAAATGCTTGTACACAATATCTTTGCCAATATGGAAAAGCACCTGTTTCTGTTCTTTTGCTGTAAATAAATAGGTTGTCAGTTGATTTCCTTCAATTCTTTTCTGTTCTTCTATACTTGAGTGAACTGCTAACTTAGAAGAAATTATAAGTGTAAAGGCAATGTTTCTGGAACCCATTGGGGCGTCTTCCAGGTCTAGGTTGCTGATTTTCTGCCATTTTCCTTTAGAACGCTTTGCAAGCGATAGAAAAAAGTTTTCAATTAAATAAGTTTCTTTAGCAATAGCGCCATAACCTGTGAACCTTCCATCGGGTAAATCAATGGTGTATTCAAGGTTTAGGGTAATGACTTCGTTTTTGTTTAGCGGGTGGACTAAATCAATTTCAATAATGTCAAATTGATTGTTGGTCCGTTTCCATTGCAGAATTGAATTGTTGGATGCTATTGTTTTAATGGATGTTTTACCCCGCTTCGTTTTCTGAGCGAGATAAAAACTTCGGTTGTATTCTTCGACTAAACGGTCTGCCAAAGCACTTTTTGTAGAACTATATGCATGAGCCCAATCGTTTAAAATCAACTGATTCAACGCAGTGTCTTCTGTGTTCTTGAAAGTGATTTTTTGCTTAACATACAATCGGTCATTGGCGGTGTCTAACCTAACATTTAGTTCATAATACGGAACAGTGCTTTGACCCCGAAGGGACAAGCTCATGCAAATCATAAACAAAGAGAGAAAGAGTATCCGCTGCATCTAACTTAAAAATTTGGTTTTAACTTTTCGACACTATAGAATTCGTCTAAAAGCGTTAGAACATCTTCTTTGGAATCGACCAGATGAATTAAATTTAAATCGTCTGCATGAATCATACCCTCAGCAACCAAGGTGTTTTTTATCCAATCTACAAGGCCTGACCAAAAAGTGGTTTGAACAAGAATGATGGGTATTTTTTTAATTTTATTTGTTTGCACGAGTGTAAGGGCTTCGAATAATTCATCCAAGGTTCCTACACCTCCTGGCAAGACAACAAAGGCTTGGGCAAACTTAACAAACATGACTTTGCGCACAAAAAAGTATTCAAAATTTAAGTTATGCTCTGGATCAATATAAGGGTTAGATGATTGTTCAAAGGGTAAATGTATGTTTAAACCAACAGAAACTCCGTTGGCCAACTGCGCTCCTTTATTCCCGGCTTCCATAATTCCGGGTCCACCACCCGTAATAATGCCGTAACCTTTTTCAGCAATGGCACGAGCGACATCTACGCCCAATTGATAATGCTGGTTATCAGGTTTTGTACGCGCAGACCCAAAAATGGAAACACAGGGGCCAACTGCGCTCAGTTTTTCATATCCATTGACAAATTCTCCCATAATCTTAAATATGGACCAGGCATCTTTCTTCTTCGGTTTAAAGTCTTTCTTATTGTAGGTTTTCATGGGCAATAAATTCTTTTTTTAGGTAAACTGCCGTATGGCTTTCTTCTATTACTAAAATTTCCTCAGGTTTTCCTTGTGCAATGATTGTACCACCGCCTTTTCCACCTTCTGGCCCTACATCAAAAACATAATCAACTTGCTTGATTACATCTAAATTGTGCTCAATGATAAGAACAGTGTTTCCTTTATCTGTAAGATTATTAAGCACCTCGAGTAATACCCTTATGTCTTCAAAATGCAGTCCAGTAGTTGGTTCGTCTAATATATATAACGTATTACCTGTATCGCGTTTCGAAAGCTCGCTGGCTAATTTTATCCGTTGTGCTTCTCCACCCGATAGGGTGGTCGATGATTGACCTAGTGCAATATACCCAAGTCCAACGTCTTGCAATGTTTTGAGCTTTCGGTAAATTTTTGGAATTGGCTCAAAGAATTCACAGGCCTGATTAATGGTCATCTGTAGTACATCGGAGATAGATTTTCCTTTAAAACGCACTTCAAGTGTTTCGCGGTTAAATCGCTTTCCTTGACAGGTTTCACATTCAACGTATACATCGGGCAGAAAGTTCATCTCAATTACCTTTAATCCACCGCCCATACATGTTTCACAGCGACCTCCAGATACGTTAAAGCTAAAACGACCCGGCTTATATCCGCGGATTTGTGCTTCAGGAGTTTGTGTAAAAAGGCTTCTAATTTCACTAAAAACACCAGTATATGTTGCTGGGTTAGAACGCGGCGTTCGCCCAATGGGACTCTGATTGATATCAACAACCTTATCTAAATGCTCAAGCCCTTTAATAGAAGTATAGGGAAGAGGTTTCTTCACCCCATTGTAGTAATGAGCATTTAAAATTGGGTAGAGCGTTTCATTGATCAGCGAAGATTTCCCACTTCCAGAAACACCCGTAACACCAATCATTAAACCAAGTGGTAGCCTAATGTCAACATTTTTTAAGTTATTTCCTGTACAGCCTTTGAGGACTAGTTCTTTGCCATTTCCACTTCGGCGGGTGGCTGGGATAGTAATTGTTTTCTTACCCGTAAGATAGTCAGCCGTCAATGAGTTTTCGCTTAAAATAGAGGAGGGAACACCTTGCGAAATGATCTCACCACCATTTTTTCCTGCATGTGGACCAATGTCAATCACATAATCGGCGCGCTCAATCATGTCTTTATCATGCTCAACAACAATAACAGAGTTGCCAATGTCGCGAAGGTCGATAAGTGAGTTTATTAAACGATCGTTATCACGTTGATGTAGCCCAATACTAGGCTCATCGAGTATATAGAGTACACCAACCAATTGAGAGCCAATTTGCGTGGCTAAACGAATCCGTTGTGCTTCTCCTCCTGAAAGGGATTTAGAGGAACGATTAAGCGATAAATAATTTAAACCAACATTGAGAAGAAAACGTGTTCGGGTTTTAATTTCCTTGATTATTTCTTCCCCGATTTTCAATTCATTAGCCGATAAACTTGCCGGAAGTTTATCGATCCATGAATACAATTCACTCAAATCCAAAGCAGCTAATTCTGCAATAGAAAGTCCATTGATTTTAAAGTTCATTGCTTGGTCATTTAGACGCGAACCTTTGCAGCTGACGCAACTTTCCTGATCCATGTATTCGCTTGCCCAGCGTTTTAGGTTCATTGATTCAGAATCATGGTACTGACTTAGGATGAAATTTTCTATTCCCTCATAGTCTATCTTATATTTTCGCGAGACACCCAGGGTTTTCGACTCCACAGTGAAAGACTCATTACCCCCTCTTAAAATTACGTCAAGTGCCTTTTGGGGTATTGCTGATATGGGGTCTGATAATGAAAAAGAATAGCGCTGGGCTATGGTTTCCATTTGTTTGTATCCCCATGTGCCTTTCTTATTGCCTAAAGGCGCAATTCCACCCGCATTAATCGATAAGGACGGATCTGGAATGATTTTAGTTGTATTGACTACCTGCTGTACTCCGAGTCCCTTACATTTTGAGCACATTCCTTTTGGAGAATTAAACGAAAAAGAATTAGGCTCTGGCTTTGGATAAGAAATCCCTGAATTAGGACACATTAAATTTCTGCTAAAATAGCGGGCTTCTTGCGTCTCAATATCAAGCAGCATAAGGGTTTCTTCCCCTTGGTACATGGCAGCAATCATCGATTCGCGTAAGCGTTTTAATGCATTTTCACTTTCAGAAACGGTCAAACGATCGACAACCAATTCAATGTCATGGGTTTTGTATCGGTCAACTTTCATTCCTCTTGAAAGCTCAACAACAACTCCGTCAATTCGAACTTTAACAAAGCCCTGTCGGGCTAAATTTTCAAACAATTCCCGATAATGGCCTTTACGCGATTTTATGATAGGAGCCAAGAGCATCACTTTTTTTTGCGCATAATCGGCAACAATTAACTCAATGATTTGATCATCTGTATAGCTAACCATTTTTTCGTTGGTAACATAACTATAGGCTGTACCAATACGCGCATACATCAACCGTAAAAAATCATACAATTCTGTGATTGTTCCAACGGTTGAGCGTGGGCTTTTAGAGGTTGTCTTTTGTTCGATAGCAATGACGGGAGAAAGGCCATCAATTTTGTCTACCTCTGGACGCTCTAAATTACCAAGGAACTGCCGTACATAGGCAGAGAATGTTTCCATATACCTCCGTTGTCCTTCGGCATAAATGGTGTCAAATGCGAGAGAAGATTTCCCACTTCCAGACAAACCAGTAATGACCACTAGTTGATCCCGTGGAATTTTTATATCAATATTTTTAAGGTTGTGAACGCGTGCTCCTTGTACATCAATACAGTTGTCGTCTTTAGTCATTATTTTACCCGAGATATATAGTGTTTCGTTAATGGGTCGCTGCAGCATCGTCTCCTCGTGGATCTGCGCCAACAGTAATAGTGCCCAATTCGTTTACGTGTATGGCATCTACTTTACCAATGATTCTAGAATATTTTGTTTCAATTGAATGCCCTTTGGCTTGTAAGCCTTCGATTGTTTTTGTGTCAAACTTTGTTGGTTCCAGCACAACATTGTCCGGGAGCCATTGATGATGAAAGCGTGCTGCATTTACTGCTTCTTGCATTTCCATTCCGTGTTCATAAACATTGAGGATGGTTTGAAAAACAGAGGTGATAATGCTAGAGCCACCAGGGGTTCCAACGATCATATACAATTGATTATCTTTTTCCACAATGGTAGGTGTCATTGAGCTAAGCATTCGCTTTTTTGGTGCGATGCTGTTTGCTTCGCTGCCCGTTAAACCAAACATGTTGGGTTCACCTGGTTTGCTGCTAAAATCATCCATTTCATTATTCATGAATACACCAATCTCATCAACATAAACCTTTGAGCCGTAGGCACCATTCAACGTAGTTGTTACTGCTACTGCATTGCCCATGCTGTCAAGGATTGAAAAATGGGTGGTCTCATCGCTTTCAACAACAATAATATTCCCGTGGGATACATCTGCCGATGAAGTTGCTTTTTCTGGGGAATAATTCACCATGCGATCTAGTAAATACTCTTCGTTCATCAAATGATCTTGGGGAACATCTACAAAGTCTGGATCTCCAAGAAAATGACTGCGGTCTGCATAGGAACGACGTTCAGCTTCAACCATTAGGTGCATGCTTTCAAAGCTGTTGTGCCCCATTTGATTTAAATCATAGGGTTCAATCATTTTCATCATCTGACCAAGGCAAATTCCTCCACTGGAGGGGGGCGCCATAGAAATTAGGTCTAATTCTTTGTAACTAAATTTTAATGGATCACGCCATTTAGGTTCATAAACCTTTAAATCATCTAACGATAGAATTCCGCCGGTAGCTTGGGTTTTGGCCACCATGGCTTCGGCAACCCAGCCTTGATAAAAACCAGCATTCCCTTTTGCCGCAATTTCTTTTAATGCATTGGCAAGGGGAATGTTTTTCACAACATCTCCTTCCTTATATCCCTTTGCATATAGGGTAACTTTTCCATTTACCGCTGTGAATTGTTTGCTATAGCAATTGTAACTTTTTGCTTGTTTTGCAGAGACAACATAGCCGTTTTCAGCTAGAGCTATTGCTGGCTGAATTAATTCGGCCAATGGCAGTGAACCAAGTTTTCGGTGAACTTCTAAAACCCCTGCAACTGCTCCAGGTATTCCAACAGCTAATCCGCCAACGGTGCTTTTCCCAGGAATTACATTTCCTTCCTTATCTAAGAACAAATCTTTGGTCGCTTTCAATGGAGCCATTTCACGATAGTCTAGCGAACCTGTTTCCCCCTTTGCTGAGCGGTAAACGAAAAACCCACCGCCAGTAATATTTCCTGCAACCGGATAAACCACCGCAAGAGCAAAACTCGTTGCGACCATGGCGTCATAAGCATTCCCTCCTTTTTTCAAGACATCTCTACCAGCTTCTGAAGCTTCTATGCGAGCAGACACCACTGCGCCTTTTATTGGGGTAGAAGTGTTTGAAGAACACGCCAAAAGAATAACACAAAACACTGAATAGATTATTTTTTTCATGTTAAGAATTTAAGACCTTAAAGCTAAAGAATCTTCGCTAACTATTCCCCTAAAAGTGAATGATTCTTACTAAACAAACAAAGTTCTTTAAAGAACTCATTAAACAAGGGCAGCATTTCTTCCTTTTTCTTTGCAATTATTGGTATGGCACGGTCAAACTGAGCAGGAAATGAAGTGCGTTTAGTCATTTGCCGAAGAATGTTTTCTAGCCCATTAATAGAGGCGTATTGTAGCAGCCAATTTTGCTGCTGCATTGAATTAAAAAGCGGTAACATTTTTATTGGAATATCTTCACTTCTGGCGGCAGTGTTTTTATAAAAAGTCGCTATAAAATCTTCTAAGGGATCTGGGTGATATTGTTCCCAGTTCAAGGCCAAAAAATGGTCGTAAACGACATCCATTATAACCCGCGCATAGTGGCCGTGTTCAGGAAAAAAAAGCTTGCACTGTTGTCTAAAAATGGGATGTTGATCCGTGAAAGTGTCAATTTCACGATGGAGAAAAATTCCTTTTTGGACACTAGGAGAGAAATCTTGATACTGTTTTCCACGAATAGAATCCGCAATAAAATTACCAAAACGCAGGTCATTGTTGTTGCCAGATAAGTAAATATGAGCTAAGAAATTCATGCCCTTAAAAGTAAGCCTCTTTTACAAAATCTCTGCTGTTTTTAGTGGAAGACTATCCGTATATTTGAAAAAAATCTATTCATGACATTAATCAAATCCATTTCAGGAATTCGAGGCACAATAGGAGGAAAGCCCGAGGAGAATTTAACTCCAGTAGATGCGGTTAAATACGCGGCAGCATATGGCACCTATATTCAGCGGAATACAACAGCAGAGCATCTTACAATTGTGATTGGACGCGATGCCCGTATTTCTGGAGAAATGATTCAAAGCCTTGTGATGCAAACCTTAATTGGGATGGGGATCAATATCATCGATTTAGATTTATCTACAACTCCAACGGTTGAAATGGAGGTAGTCAATGCTAAAGCACATGGAGGGATTATCTTGACAGCAAGCCACAACCCTAAACAATGGAACGCCCTTAAGCTTCTCAATGAAGCAGGAGAATTTCTCGATGCAGCAGCTGGTGCAGAGATTTTGCTTCTTGCAGAAAGCAATGACTTCCATTTTGCTGATGTAGATTCCTTGGGAAGTAGAACGACGAAAACTACAGCTATTGATGATCATATTGATGCTGTTTTAGCCCATCCGTTGGTGAATTTACCGGCTATAAAAGCTGCCTCCTTTTCTGCTGTTGTAGATGGAGTGAATTCTGTGGGAGGCATCGCTATTCCTGCATTACTCGACGCTCTTGGCGTACATTGCACGAAATTATATTGTGACCCCACTGGTCATTTTCCACACAATCCAGAACCATTAAAAGAGCATTTGGGCGATTTATCACAAGAAGTTATTCGTGCAAAAGCGGATCTAGGAATTGTTGTTGACCCTGATGTTGATCGTCTGGCATTTATGGATGAAAAGGGAGAAATGTTTGGCGAAGAATTTACCTTGGTTGCCTGCGCTGACTATGTTTTATCTAAAACACCCGGAAATACCGTTTCAAATTTATCCTCCACAAGAGCGTTACGCGATGTTACAGAATCAGCTGGGGGTGAATACTTTTCTTCTGCCGTAGGAGAAGTTAACGTAGTGGCGCAAATGAAAGCCAAAAAAGCGGTTATTGGAGGAGAGGGCAATGGCGGAATAATTGACCCAAATCTTCACTACGGCAGAGATGCTCTTGTTGGAGTAGCCTTGTTTCTATCCCTCTTGGTTGAACGCAAGTGTACAGTTTCTGTTTTAAAAGCGGGCTATCCTGTCTATTTTATGAGTAAAGGGAAAATTGAACTATCACCAACAATGGATGTTGACGGCCTTTTAAGAAAAATGGAAATTCGCTATGCAAATGATAAGCCATTGACCATTGACGGAGTGAAAATTGATTTTCCTGAAGGCTGGGTACATATGCGAAAGTCAAACACAGAGCCCATTATACGTGTATATGCAGAAGCAAAAACACAAGCAGCAGCAGACGAAATAATGCTGCGTTTTTCTACCGAATTACTGCAAGAAGCTAATTAGCTGTTGGGCTTAAATGACGATGTTTGAATCGATTGTGCGACCACAAATATTGACTAGGATCACGTTTTATTTGTGCCTCAAGTTTAGCGGTGAACAAATCGGTTATTTCATATTCTTTAAATTGGGAGGGATCTTTCGCCAATAGGGACATTGTTGCGGTATAAAACCCCCTTTTTGTACGTTTAACTTCCGCAAAATATACTGGAAAATTTAGTTCTTTTGCCAGACGTTCTGCACCCGTAAAGACAGGCACATTTACCCCCATAAAGGTTCGCCAATAATTTTTTGGCTTAACTCTAGGAGATTGATCATTGATAAAACCATAAAGACCAACATTATTTTCATTTTCGTTTTTACGGATAAAATCGATTGTATTGAAACGGGAAACTAGATGAGCTTTGTGTTTTTTCCTTGAGCGAGCAATAAGTCGGTCAAAGTACTTGTTGCTTAGCGGTGTGTATATCCCATAACCTTTAGCCAGAAGATGGTACCCAATACTTAACATACCTTCCCAGTTAGAGTAGTGACCAAGTAGTAGAATTGTACTTTCACCTTTTTCTTCATGGGCATTGATTAAATGCATGTTTTCGAATTTAAAACGCTTCTTAATTTGCTTTTCTGAAATGGTGAGATTCTTGGCCATTTCTAAAAAGACATCACAAAGATTTTTGTAAAAATCACGCTCAATAGCATGTCGTTCGATGTCACTTAGGTCTGGAAAGGATAACTTCAAATTTTTCTGAACCACTTTTATTCGAAACGCTACAATACGATGAAGGACAAACGAAAGAAGGTTGGATAAACCGTAGAGTAGTGGGTAGGGCAATAATGAAACGGCCAATAATATAGGATAAGTAAGAAGAAAAATCAGAAGTTGCACCAGTATAATATTTCCTGCAAATATAGCTATATTTGAGCTAAACCTTTTGATATGTTTGGGATTTCCCCATTGATTCTAGTCTTACTTCTTGGAATTGTTTCTTTGAGCTATAAAGCCTTTGGCGATTCCGTTTTATTTAACCGATTAAAATTCAATATTAAAGCTGTTCAAAGCGGAGAATACTACCGTATAATTACTGCTGGATTTATTCACGTTGACCAAAACCATTTATTGTTTAATGGGTTGACCCTATATTTTTTTGGTGACAATGCATTACTTGGATTGGGGGCGATTCATTTTGTCATTCTTTATTTTGTAAGCCTGATGATGGGTAATCTTTTCGCGTTGTACTACCACAGAAATAATCCATACTACAGTGCAGTTGGAGCCAGTGGTGCAATTATGGGAGTAGTTTACAGTAGTATTCTCATGTTTCCAGAAATGAAGCTTGCCTTAATCTTTTTTCCCGTCCCTTTCCCGGCTTATCTATTTGGGATTGGGTACCTAATTTACACCTTGTTTGGGATGAAATCTCAAAGTGATGGAATTGGGCACACAGCACATTTGGGCGGTGCAGCAGGCGGAATACTCTGTACACTATTATATGATCCAACGGTAATTGAAAAATCTTTTCTAACATTGATGTTAATGCTAGTGGTAACAGTAGTGGCTGGTTTTATCTTTTTTAGAAGAGAAAATTAGTCTCCGAGTAATTCTTCAATTTTTGCATCCAACTGTGCACCACGTAAATTTTTAGCCACAATTTTTCCTTCTTTATCCAATACAAAAGCAGCAGGAATTGCTCGTACACTATAAAGTTGTGCGATGGGATCTGACCAATACTGTAGGTTAGATACGTGGTTCCAGGGGAGTCCGTCGTCAGCAATTGCGCGTTCCCAACTTGCTTTGTTTTTGTCAAGAGAAACACCAACAATCTCTAAACCTTTATCATGCATGCGTTTGTATAAGCGCACCAAATTGGGGTTTTCCACTCGACATGGACGACACCAAGATGCCCAAAAATCGATGATGGTTACCTTCCCACGAAAACTTTCTAGCGCAATACGTTCACCAGTAGGAGTTGGCCCCTCGAACAAAGGAGCTGTTTCTCCTATAGCTGTTGGATTAATAGGGGCGTTAACAAAACCTGATATTTTCATTCCTGATTTACTCCCCCGAATACGATCAGTATAAGTCATGAAAATTTCGTTAGCTTCGTTTTTATTCATTGTTTTTTGTGACAAGAAACGTTCCAAGATCAACGCTGATATGTAGGAATCATTTTTTGTTTGCATGAAATCTATCTCGTAAGCATTTAATTTGCCTTCAACGTTTTTGTATTGCTGCTGTAAATCTTCTGCCATGAGGTTGTCACCCATCGAATTGGCTACCTGAATTTCTTGCACAATGGCACTCATTGCAGCAGCATACTCTTGGGTTTCTTTTCTATAGGCCTTTAGATCTTTATTGGAAGAAGTCCCACCAATAATAGATGAACCAATACTGTCCTTATACAGTGTAATGTCAATTTGACCTTCTTCAATGATAATGGCTGAATTGAACTGAGTTCCTTCAATAAAAAGAAAGTTTACATCAATTTGATCAACATCTCCTTTCAACGCAAATTTCCCATTGACGACTTCTGTAGTATCCACGGTTTGAGGTTGTCCATTTGGTCCAGCAATGATGCGAAATATTTTTTTTCCCTCGGGTAAATCTGTTGTACCCTCAATGACGAAGGTGTTTTTTTTAATGTTGTTACATGCTGTAAAAGCAAGGCTTATGAGTAGGCTGTAGAAGATTGTTCTTTTCATGATGACAAAAATACATAATCCTTGCCAATTAGACACTCATGAATTAAATTGAGGAACTAGCAAAAGGATTTATTTCGTCTTATATTTGTATCAAATAATTCGCATGGCAGGAAATCAATTTGGAAAACTTTTTAGCGTAACAACCTTTGGAGAATCGCATGGTGGGGCTATTGGAGGTGTAATTGATGGATGCCCAGCCGGAATTTCATTGGATATAGAAGCAATACAAACTGATTTGGATCGAAGAAAACCAGGTCAATCTGCAATTGTGACTCAACGCAAAGAACCGGACGAAGTCGCTTTTTACTCAGGTATTTTTGAAGGAAAAACGACTGGAACTCCCATTGGCTTTGCCATTCACAATACCAACCAAAAATCACACGACTATTCTCATATAAAAGACAGCTATCGTCCTTCTCATGCAGATTATGTCTATGATCAAAAATACGGCTTTCGCGATTATCGTGGTGGTGGTAGAAGCTCGGCAAGAGAAACGGCCAGTAGAGTAGTGGCAGGAGCAATTGCCAAACAATTTTTAAGCGAAGTTACCTTCAATGCTTTTGTGTCGAGTGTTGGATCTATTCATTTAGAGAAACCTTATCAGGAGTTGGATTTTGCAGAAAGTGAGCGAAATCCTGTACGTTGTCCCGATCCAGAGAAAGCAAAAGAAATGGAAGCTTATATTCGTCAAATACGAAAAGAAGGCGATACCGTTGGCGGAATCATTACCTGTGTAATACAAAATGTTCCTGTTGGACTTGGAGAACCTGCTTTTGATAAACTTCATGCAGAGTTAGGAAAAGCGATGCTTTCCATCAATGCTGTGAAAGGTTTTGAATACGGGAGCGGTTTTGCCGGTGCAGAGCTAAAAGGGAGTCAGCACAATGACCCTTTCAATGAAGATGGAACCACCCAATCCAATCGTTCTGGTGGTGTTCAAGGAGGAATCTCTAACGGAATGGACATCTACTTTAAAGTGGCTTTTAAGCCTGTTGCTACAGTCATGCAGGCACAAGATACAATTAACAGTAAAGGTGAAAAGGTTGTTATGGAAGGCAAAGGACGGCATGATCCTTGCGTCGTACCACGAGCAGTACCTATTGTTGAGGCTATGGCCGCACTAGTTATTGCCGATTACGAACTGATTAGACGAACAAATAAACTATAAAAAGAATGAAACAATTAGCCTTGCACTGGAAAATTTTAATTGGGATGGCACTGGGTGTTATTTTTGGTCTAGTGATGTCGTATGTTGCCGGTGGATCACAATTTGTTGGAGATTATATCAAACCATTTGGAACCATCTTCATTAATCTTCTAAAGTTAATTGCCATTCCACTGATCTTAGCCTCATTAATAAAGGGGGTTTCGGATTTAAAAGATATCTCAAAACTCTCGCAAATGGGCGGGAGAACTATTCTTACTTATATTAGCACCACTTTGGTTGCCGTTATCATTGGGTTAATTTTGGTCAACACCATACAACCCGGTAAATCGATTAGTGTGGAAACACGTAAAGAATTGGTCGAGGCCTATGCTTCTGATGCAAATCAAAAGCGAGAAGCCGCTGCCAAGCAGAGTAGTGCAGGGCCTTTACAAGCTCTTGTCGATATCGTTCCTTCAAATATTTTTGCTGCAGCAAGCAATAACCGTAATATGCTTCAAATCATCTTTTTCGCTATGTTTTTCGGGATTGGAATTATTCTTATTCCCGAAAAAGAGTCTACTTCTGTAAAAAGCTTTTTTGATTCGTTCAATGCGGTTATTTTAAAACTTATTGATTTAATCATGCTTGGCGCTCCTTATGGTGTGTTTGCCCTTTTGGCAGCCCTGGTTGTAGAAGCACCTAATTTAGAGCTATTTAAAGCACTGGCGCTTTATGCCATTACTTTGTTACTCGGGCTTGCTACCATGATTGGCGTATATGCACTCTTTGTTCGTGTAATCGTCAAAAAAAGTATTTCTTTCTTTTTCAGAGGAATTGCCCCTGCACAATTACTTGCTTTTTCCACGAGTTCTAGTGCAGCTACCCTTCCTGTTACCATGGAATGTGTTGAAGATAATTTAGGGGTGGACAAAGAAGTGACCAGCTTTGTGTTACCCATTGGCGCTACAATCAACATGGATGGTACTAGTGTTTACCAAGGGGTAGCGGCTGTATTTATTGCACAAGCCTTTGGTTTAGACCTTAGCCTAGCTGCTCAGCTTGGAATTATATTTACGGCAACACTAGCCTCGATTGGCACAGCCGCTGTTCCAAGTGCGGGAATTGTAATGCTTGTAATCGTTCTAGCTCAAGCGGGTATTCCAGAAGCCGGACTTGCGTTGATTTTTGCCATCGACCGACCACTAGACATGTGCCGCACCGTAGTCAATGTGACCGGAGATGCGGCAGTATCTATGTTTGTCGCAAAATCAATTGGTAAACTAAAGAATTAGTTTAGGTAGCCTTTGCGCACACCATTCAGGCATAGTTTTAATAATAAATAGGCAACAAGAATAACAACAATAGGCATGAAGTATGTTGTTGGACCATTTACTTCTACCGCTGTGGTAAAAAACAGCCAATAACCCATTTAGAAAAAGACCGCAACAAAGGAAAGAAGTAACGGAACCTATGCCCACGGTTTTTGTATCAATAAGCCAATTGAACCCAGAGTACCAGCAAAAACTCTTATGGCAAAAGCAATAGTGGTCCACAGAGGAACATCAGTCATTAAGGCTTGTTCGGGGGCGGGAAGTTTGGCGATATTTTCTACGCTTATAGTTAACTGAGCATAAAAGTTATAAAAACCCATTCCGTTCCATAGAATGGCTAAAACGACGAGTGGTTTAAACCACCCGCCGGGAGATGTAGTTGAATGCATAATCAAATTTTTAGTTGATAAACGAATGTCTTTGCGTTTAGCCCACAAAATGACAAGGCTTAAAACCCATGTGCCCACAGCCATATAAAACAGCGTTCCACCATCGCCTTTTACTTCGATGCCAAGTTGAGTGAGATGAGAGAAAATAGCTCCAGCCATAAGACCGGTAGTCAACAATGCCCCTAACCATGTGGTGCGGTTGGTAAACAATAAGATGCTGACAATCAACTCTAAGATTCCAATCCCAATACGGCCATAGGGTTCTGTTCCTAGGGTAGTGAAGATATAAACGCTATCTGGATGGGCCAAGAATTTAAAACAAAGTGTTTGTAAAAGAATTAAAGCGACGATAATGCGCAATACAAGAAAGAATGTTTAGTTCATATTTTAAAGATTTAAGGAGGTAGAAAGTAAAGAAAAAAATTAAAGCGCTCTTCGATGAAAGAGACAATACAGAAATGCTTGTGTTGTTTTGAAAGGAGTGGTGTGTACTTCTTCTTCAAATTTAACTAAATCAAAAGATGTCGAAAAAATATCTGTAAGGGATTGAACAGAATATTGTGTAATGGGAAGGCCGCTACATTTTTGCGGACCATCCAATGAAAAAGTACTCAATAGAAGATGTTCGTTTACAGACTCACTCACCGTGTTTACATAATATTGAATGTCTTTTTGTTCGGTTAGAAAATGAAAAACTGCACGGTCGTGCCAGAGTGTATAAGCGCGTTTTGGCTTAAATTGAGTTATGTCTGCTACGATCCATTTAACTTCATCAGCTTTGCTGCCAAGACGTTCTTTCGAACGTGCTAACGCTTCTGCAGAAATATCCAATACGCTAATGTCGGTATAGCCCAATGAAAGTAAATGGTCCACTAAAAGGCTTTCTCCACCGCCAACATCAATGATGGGTGAGTTTTTAGGCAATGCAAGAGACGCTATAATTGATAGCGAAAGGCTGGGTTTATATTGTGTCCAACTTACTTCTTGTGGACTTTTTTTGGTGTAAATAGTACCCCAATGTTTCTTGCGTTCATTTGCATTCATTCTTTCTCTTTTAATGCTTTTAATAAAATTTTTTCCATGATATCAAAGCCTGATTTGTTTGGGTGCACTGTATCATAGCCTAATTCGCTTTTTAAGCCTTTCTTTTGGTCAACCATTGCTGAGTAGTAATCTACATAGGTTAAATCATTTTCTTGCGCATAAAGATGCAATCTTTTGTTAAGGTCAATGACTTTTAAGGTGGGAATTATTTTTGGCTGCCATGGGAAATAATTAGCAGGTAAGACAGAGCAAAGGATCATTTCAATTCCGTTACTTTTAGCAATTTCTGCCATAGAGATTATATTGCCAACGGTTTCTTCCAATGTGATGGGACCTGTGTTTTCTGCGACATCATTTATTCCTGCAAGCAAAACAACCCTTTTGGGCTGAAATGATAAAATATCTTGTCGAAAACGCAACAGTAATTGTGGAGTGGTTTGACCACTAATCCCTCTACCGAGAAAAGCGTTTTCCTTAAAAAAAACGGGATTAAAGCTAGCCCAATCTTGTGTTATGCTGTCTCCAAAAAAGACAGTATTAACTGTTTTTTCTTGTTCTAAGATTTTAGCATTGTCTTTCTGACACCTGCCAAGTTGTGGCCAATCCTGTGCTGTTAACATAAAAAAACTTAAGATAAGAGCAAGAGATAAATATTTTTTCATGTTTGCAAGGTATAAAACCTTACAGAAACTTGTGTGTATATTTTGGATCTGGTAGAGGGCAGGAGTGGTGTTTGCCAAACCATGCGTAGCGGTTTCTTGCAACGAATCGATAGATTCCATTGGTCAATACTTTGGGGAGATAGGAAAAGGGGGTTAGAAGAGAGAAAACACCACCTAGGCGATTAAATAGCATAAAAGTCGCCTCTACCTCCATTGCATAACTGTAGGTTTGATCCCAAATAATGACCGTATCTATGGCATTTAAATCAATATTGCGCTCATGGGCAAACTGTTTTACCAAGTCACTGTCTAGAGAAGCAAAGCGCAATTGATCCTTTTTGTCCCACTGACATAGTTTTCGCACCCACCAATTGCAGATCACGCAGGGGCCGTCATAAAATACGATTAGCGGTTTCATTTCTTTTTCTTTGCAGCTTTTACCAAATCTAAGGCTTCTAGATTGACTTGGGTGGTAATACACCGTAATTGACGACAGCCTTTCGTTTTTCGATAGAGTCAATGGTACCCACCGATTTTCCATCAAACAAGCGTACCTGATCGCCTACTTTGAAATTCACCTTTGGTTTTACAGGCTCGGGTTTTACTTCTGTCTTCTTTTTCTTCTTTTCCTTGCGAATACTAACAATGGCTTGTTGGGTTTCTTCTTCAGCTTTAATCTTTATTTCTTTTTCTTTGCGTTTCTCCGCAGCCGTTTTCTTTTTGCGTTTGGCATTTTCGGTTTCTACCAAGCGAAGTAAATCAGAAACCAACGAACGTTTTTTTCCATTGTCGAAAAAGCGTTCAGCAACCTCATTGACCCGGTTACCCAACACAATCATCCGCTGATTGTGGTCATACAATTCTTGGTAACTATTGAGTTTGGTTTTAACTTTTTGATTGAGTTCTTCTAATTTAAGCCCTTCTTTCTCTGCCTTGTTTTCCTTGGCTTTTAAGGAAGCGCCAGTGTCCATCATTTGTTTGCGTTCTTTTTGCAACTTGGCAATGGTCGCATCAAAGCGAACCTTTCCTCGTTCAATTTTCTTTTTAGCACGATTGACCAAACTATAGGGAATGCCATTCTTTTGTGCTACTTCAAAGGTGAAAGAACTCCCGGCTTCACCCATAATCAGTTTAAAAACAGGCTCTAGGGTTCTGTTGTCAAATTGCATGTTCGCATTGGTCATATGCGATAATTCATTGGCCAGTACTTTTAGGTTGGAGTAGTGGGTGGTAATGATCCCATAGGCCTCCCGGTTATAAAACTCTTCCAGAAACGCTTCGGCCAAAGCGCCCCCAAGTTCTGGATCAGAACCAGTACCAAATTCATCGATTAGAAAGAGGGTAGAAGCATTGCATTTTCGCATAAAATACTTCATGTTTTTAAGGCGATAGGAGTAGGTGCTTAAATGGTTTTCAATGGATTGGTTGTCGCCTATGTCTGTTATTATTTGCGTGAAAAAACACACGCGTGAACGTTCATGAACGGGGATTAGTAATCCGCTTTGCAGCATGATTTGCAAAAGCCCAACCGTTTTTAGGGTAATACTTTTTCCTCCTGCATTGGGTCCAGAAATCACAATGATACGCTGTGTAGAATCTAGGGTAATGTCTTGCGGGTAGGTAGGTTTCTTTTCGGCTTGATGGCTCAGATAAAGAAGCGGGTGGTAGGCATCTACCAATTCAAGTTCACGATTCTTTGATATAACGGGTAACAAACCATTGACAGATTGTGCGTAACAGGCCCTGGCATAAATACTGTCCAGTTGTGTCAAATAGTCTTGATATCGAATAAATAAAGGGCGATAAGGTTGAAAAAATGCGGTTAACTCTCTTAGGATGCGTTGAACTTCCTCTGTTTCTTCAAATTGTAGATTGTTGAGTTCACGTGAGTATTGCAGGGTGGTTTCCGGTTCAATGTATACAATGCTTCCCGTTTTTGAACTCCCCATAATAGCTCCTTTTACTTTTCTTCGGTGCATGGCTTTGACAGCCAAAACCCGCTTGTTGTCTACCACCGTTTCGCGTATGTCATCTAGATAGTCTGCACTGGTATAGGTGCCCAGCGCACGTTGAAAACTCTGTCCAATTTTGGAGCGTACACTGCTTATTTGCTTACGTAATCGTGCCAGTTCGTCTGAAGCATTGTTGCGTATTTCCCCAAAACGATCGATCACTAAATCAACCTCTTGTTTTGGCTCTTTAGTAACTTCAATATCGCGGCCTAATTCATTGAGTGTTGGATAGTACTCTTTAAATTTCTTAAAAAACTTGAGGAGAATGTTAGTCGTTTCATTGGCAGCAGCAAGACGACGAAAACCATCGATTTCCAAGACACTATTGTCAATTTTTAAAAGACTGATTTCTGCACTCAACTCATCAAAACCGTGATTTGGAATGCGATTATCGTTGACAAAAGAGGCAGTGAATTCTGAAACCAAGGTCAATTGACGAATGATTTCATCTTCTTCACTCGAGGGTTTTAACTGTGTAATTTGTTCTTTCCCCAGAGCGGTAACGCAATGCCCACTAACTTGGGTTAGTACAGTGTCAAATTCAAGGTCTAAGTGGGATTTCTCAGGTATTTTCAAGCGTTGTTTTTTCTTATATTAGCCCAACAAAAGTACACAAAATCGTGCAGCTACCGATACATACCAATTGGGAAAAAGCCTTAACAAAGGAGTTTAAGGCTTCTTATTTTAAAGAATTGATAACTTTCGTAACAAATGACTATGCACAGTGCATATGTTACCCTCCTGAAAAAGATATCTTTCAAGCATTCAATAGCTGTGCTCTTGATGAAATTAAAGTGGTGGTGATTGGACAGGACCCATACCACGGCCAGGGACAAGCCCATGGATTGTGTTTCTCTGTGCCAGATGGGGTGAAACATCCGCCGTCCTTGGCTAATATTTTTAAGGAAATAGCGACAGATACGGGACAAGAGTATCCCGTATCCCAGTGGAAACTTACAATCTTGGGCAGAGCAAGGCGTGTTTTTGCTTAATGCTACCCTAACTGTTCGACGCATCAGAGCCGGGTAGCCACCAAAAGCAAGGTTGGGAACAATTTACCGATGCGGTGATTCAAGCATATTTCTCATGCAAACAGCAATGTTGTCTTTATGTTGTGGGGAGGTTATGCAAAAAAGAAAAGTAAGCTGATCGATCATTCTAAACACCTGATATTAAATAGTGGGCATCCCTCACCTTTAAGTGCCAATCGAGGGTATTGGTTCGGGAATAAGCATTTTAGTCAGTGTAATACCTATTTGCAAGAGAAGGGGAAAACGACTATTAACTGGTCGTCTAGCCCCCCACACGTTTCACTTCATGTCCCATTTCCTGAAGGAGTGTCATGAGTTGCTCACGGTAATTTCCCTGAATGATGATTTCCCCATTTTTGACCGTCCCGCCAACGCCAACAGTATTTTTCAAGGTTTTGGCCAAGGCTTTTAAGTCCTGCAGCTTCTCCTTCAAAGCCTTTGATTAGGGTTACCGTTTTCCCAGCGCGACCTTTGTTGCTGAAGTGTGCCTCAAGCTGTTGTTTTTCAAAAGAGGGTGCTTCGGGTTCCTGAGGTTCTGGGTCTGGCGCCAAGTTGTCGAACTGCATTTTGGCTAAATCGGCAAGGCTGGTTAATTTCTTTGGCATCTTAAAAGCTTGATTGAGTGCTAAAATACTATTTTAGAGGAATATTATAACAACAAATGCGCACCCTTATTGCCCTTTTCTTATTGATTAATTCATTTGCTATGGCACAAAATCACATTCCCTCTGAGCTTCCCTTTAAATCAATTCCTGATGGTGCTACAAATTATTCCTCTGCTAACCTATTGGTTCGTATGATTGAAGGAGCAGGATATCGTTATTACTGGGCTACTGAAGGCTTAACAGCTGACGATCTTGACTACCAACCCTCTGAGAGCGGTCAGTCAGTGCGAGAAACCCTCGAGCACATTTACGGCTTATCGGATATTGTGCGTAACACTTCAATGGATGCTGTCAGTATTCGACCCCCAGCAGATACTCCAACAGATTGGGCGACACTTCGAATGAAAACGCTTTGCTATCTCGAAGATACTACAAAGCAGTTTAAAAATATATCTCCCGAGGAACTCGCGGCACTAAAAATTGTTTTTGATAGAGGGGGGAAGCAGTCAACCTTTCCACTCTGGAATATGATCAATGGCCCGCTTTCAGACATCATTTATCACACAGGACAAATTGTTAGTTTTAGACGCACCAACGGAAACCCTCTTCCCAAAGGGCGTTAATGTGTTTACAGGGAAAAACAATCCAATAATGGAGCATAAGCAAAATTCACCAAAAACGTTACAACAAGACCTTGGCGTTTATGGACAAACATTTGAAACAGGGGAGTAGTATTCTTGATTTAGGAACGCCCAATCCGTTTACCCCTCAACTAATTAGTGCGGGTTACAGAGTTACCAATACAGCAGGAGAAAACCTTGATGATGATTTTAAGCAGTACGCCGATATTTCGTCAGATTGTGTTACAGCCTTTGAAATTTTTGAGCATCTTTTTGCGCCCTACAACATTCTTAAAGAGATCAAAAGTAAACGCCTCATCGCTTCTGTTCCTCTAAAGTTGTGGTTTGCAGAAGCCTATTGGAACGAGAAGGATGACTGGGACAAGCATTACCACGAATTTGAAAAGAAGCAATTCGATTTGCTATTGGAAAAAACAGGTTGGAAAATTGTGGACGCACAATTATGGACTTCTCCAGACCCCTCAAAATTCGGCTTTCGACCGCTGTTGCGCTATTTTACCCCTCGCTATTATATTGTGTGCTGCGAGCGAGCCTAGTTATCTCGATCCTCGAAATTTTCTGATTTCTTGTCTTCTATGCGTTTTGCAATGAAATAGATGAGGAACACAAAAAAAGAGAAGGCCAAATGACATAAGAACTATTTAACGGTTACTGCGGTGCCATAGGCCAAGATTTCTGAACAGCCCTGCATGACCATGGAAGTGGTTAGGCGGACATTGACAATGGCATTGGCGCCCATGCGTGCTGCATCGTCTTTCATGCGCTGTAAGACCTGTTCTCTTGAGTTGGCTTGGAGCTTGGTGTATTCGGAGATTTCTCCGCCCACAATGTTTTTGAGTCCAGCGGAAGATATCACTTCCAAAATTACAGGCACGTACGGTGCTGCCACGTGCGATACCGTGGACTTCTGTGATTTCTTTTCCAGGGAGGGTAGGAGTGTTTACAAGTAGCATAAATATGAATTAGAAATTAAGAATGATTAATTAAGGGTTAAAGCTAAGCAGGCAACATCCACTTGAACTCGAACTTGGTGTTTGGAATAACAATTCGTTCTGTAATTCGGTACATTCTGTCGGGTAGGTGCATTAAATAATCTCTCGCCTTTTCAGCTTCTGGGGTTAGGTTGGTGATTTTGTCAATTTCCCAAATGGTGTTCAACTTCTTGAGAATATCGACATAATCAAAACCGTTATAAACACCCACTCTTTGGGCAACAGCAGATAAGTCGCCAAACAAACCGCCTTTTGCACCAAATGATTTTCTTAAATTCATGGCAGGCATGATGATTTTGTGATGCATCATCTGCTGGAAAGCTATCATCATTTCGGAAGGATCTATCCTGAAAATTTCTTTTACAAATTTGGAATAGGCTTGATGATGGCGCATTTCATCCCCTGCAATAATTCTAGATATTTTTGCCAAGGCTTTATGCCTTTTTTCGCGTGCAATTTTTGCAACATTGTTGTGCGAAATATAGGTAGCCAATTCTTGAAAACTGGTGTAAAAAAACTTTTATAGGGGTCGGACGATGTTCCAAGGTCAAACCCATCTGTAATTAAATGCTGAGTCGTAATTTCTACCTCACGCATATTCACGCGTCCAGATAAATATAAATATTTATTTAATACGCCTCCATACCTGTTTTCTTCGCCGTCCAAGACCTTACCCAATTTGCCCAGCCATTATCCTGGTTTTGATGAATTCCATCGATATCCAGCAACCAAGATTCATAGGTTGGCAAAGCTTCTTCCGTAATCGTATCGCCAACCAGGAACCATCCAAAAATCATCGTCTAAATCTTTGGAAAGCGTTCTAATTTCTTCTACTTCATCAATAAAACTTTCTTTTTGAGAATTGGGTAAAAAATCGGTTGGATGCCAAATTTTCTCTGAAGGGATTAAGAATTTATCTACGAACTGATCAATGTTTTTTTTCTAAGGTTAACAATACTTCTTTTCGAATATTTTTTAGTGACATATTCTTAATTTGAATATTTTTTTAAAATTATTTTGTTTACTCTTTGGAAAAAAGCGAAGCATCGATGGAAGGAAAAATCCGCAAGGCATTTTTGTAATATAATTTTTTGAGAATGGAGTCGGGGAGACCTAAACCATACATTTTCCAAAACGCATGACGTTTACGGTAGTAGTTAAAGTACTCATCATTGGTTTCTAATACACGAAAATAAGTGTAATATTCACTCACATTATAACTGTCTTTGCCAAATAGAACTCGATCTTGGTAATCTTCAAAGAACTTTCGTGCTCTTCGGGGTTGACGCCCTAGTTCGGCCAATACAGCGCCAATTTCGGTCATCACATTGGGGTAAGTGTCTAAATGTTCCCCCAGACGATCTAAATCGTTCCCCATCCAGCCCAAATGCGCGTTGATGAAGGTAGTCCCGCGATGCTTTCTAAAAACATCGTGTTGTTCCACAATGATGGATTCAAAGGAAGGTACTTTTGCCGGATCGCGGTAACGACCTGGTTTTTGTTTGAGTTCAAGCCAACGCTCGTTGTTTTTGTCTTTGGGTTTCCAGAAAGAGGGAGGCTCTGCAGAATGGATTAAGACAGGGAAGCCTAGTACACCACATTCTGCCCAGATAGGGTCGAGACGGGAATCATTTACAGCAATACGATTTCCTTTATCGTCAATGTCGGAAAGGCCTAGCCCTTTGTATACCTTGAGTCCAATGGCTCCGCTCATCTTTGCTTCGCGCAAAATAAACAGGTTGTTTTCAACGAAATCGGGTTCATCTATCTTTTCCCAATCTAAATTGACAAAAAGCCCGAAGCGAGTAGGAGCGTTTTCCTTAACGTTTTTTAGGCATTTTTCTAAATAGAGACCACGAAAGCCACTGAGGTTAATCATAACCGCCATGTTGAGGCTGTCCATTTCTGCCGTTAGATTAGATAAATCTTTGACAGGCATGTCGAATTGGTGATTGTGGACGTCTATAAAAGGAAACTTGGCTCGCGTCAAAAGATGTTCAGGCACAACAAGGCTTGAAGGCGGGTCATAGTCCTCAAAACTCATGATATTTTTACGGTCCTGAATCTTTCCGAGGATAAAATAGGTCGAACTCCCCAATACCAAAATAAAGAGGAGTGCCTTAAAGAAGTTTTTCAAGGAAAAGAATTGCATTTAGTTCAAAGGAATTGAAACAGCGGTAGTATCCCAACGCATACGGAGGGTGAGACTTTCATTGCCTTCCAGTAGATCAATGCTAAACTGGTCTATAGGTGTTAGTAGTTTAGCTGAAGCCACGTTTACGCGCATTACGTCTTTCGAATAATCGGGCTCACTATAGCCAAAGGCAGAAAACTCTTTATTTAAAACAATGGTCCAATGATCGGCTTGGGGAATGGCATAGAGGCGATATTTACCTGCAGGGAGCATTCTCCCAGCAAAGGCGATGTCAGTCGACGTTTTAAAAGTAGACGCAGCATTTGCGCCTAAGCGCCAGTAGTTACCATAAGGAACAAGAGCGCCATCTTCGTCTTGACCAAAAATGAGACGGCCCTTTTTGTACGGGCGATTGTAGACAACTTCTAAGCTTATATTATCCTTAGCATAGGCAACAGTCTGTTTGGGACTTGCTGGATTTAAAAATAGGGTGTAATAGAAATAGCTTACCACTAAAAGGAGTACAGCAACAATTCCTACAATCGCTTTTACAACAGTCTTGTTCATTTATTTCAATTTAGAGAAGCAATATACTAATTATAACTAAGTGATGGAAGCAAAGGTTTGCTATTGGAGGAAAAACATCTATTTTACATAATGTTAATTATAGAAAGAAGATGACTTAAACGAAAGCCCGTATAAAAGACCTCAAGAAAAAAAGAATCCAAGAAATATACATGGGTTAGCTGGAATACATCATAGTAAGTTAAACAAGCTATTAAAGAGCTTAGTAACCAGAAAATAAGTGCTGGATATTCCCAGTCCTTAGGTTCGTTAAGAATGTACCGCTATTTTTTTAACCAAAAGAAATTAAGAATGTAAATGGCAGAAATAGCTGGTAAAAGTATATCAAGAAATTAAAAAAATAAAAAAGGTAATTTGAGAACCCAAGAAGCGCGACGATAATGCCGCAACCACCACAAAAAATTGTGACCAATTTATAGATGCCGGCGGAAAAAACAGTAGAAAAAGTTAAGGCAATTGAATATAAATTTGAAGCACTTCCAACACATGTTGACACAAGCAGTAATGCAAATGCTGGCGGTACTAAGTCCAGTTGTTCCATCACCTTAATTATATCTACTTCACCTGTTGAAATAGACGGAATAGCACTGAACAACAAAGCCATGGGGAAACCTAGAGTTTTCCCAAGAACAGCGATTAAGCTATGTTTGTCATTGTAGGCAAAGCGGGGAAAGTCGGCCATAAGCACCGGAAATAAAATCGATGAACCAACAAGTATAGCAATAGCCTCTTCCCTACTTTCTGAATTGATCAAAACCTTGGAAAATTACCATACCAAGCTACCTACCAACCCCTTGCTGACCAACGAACATTTGTCTGAATTGGACAAGCAAAGCATTGAGCGCAACTACCTCAGGGGGGTCCCACTCAAAAATCTAGCCCTACAGTTCAATCAATCGATAGCGTTAATCGAAATGGTTTTGAGAAATAGAGGAATTGAAATTGTTGATAATGCACTGCCGAAAAACATTTTATTCCTGGAGGAAAGGTCAATCCAGACTATGACTACATTCTTGTTTTTCATCGCATTTACGCCAACTAGCCCGGAATGTCAATTCGCTCATTCCTGCCATTGTTTTGTGCTGACTGGCTCCAAAGGAATCCAAGTAGCCCTCCTGTTCACAAGCCTGTGAATAAAGCACACCTGCGGTTGTTCTATACTAGTACAAAAGGGCGTAACTTTAGGTAAAACAATAGCCATGAATGATCGACCTAATGATCTACTCCGGATTCGCCCTGAGATCAAGAAAACCCAGCAGTTTGAGAACATGAGTTCTGAGGAACGGTTCCAGAATGAGACCCTCCGCCCCATTCTAAAATTACAAAACCCCTTGTTTCTTGCTGTTTTCCTCAACTATATTGAGAAGCGCAAAGGGGTGTTTTATAACTTAGGTCTTGAAAAAAAACTAAATTATATTGAGAATAGCCTTATCAAGGATCAGAAGTTTCGGAATTCTGTTAAAGGAATGGTCATTGGACAGTTTACCATCGAGGAATACAACGCCTATGGCCACAATTCCTCTGCCTTAAACAAACGCATGATGAATATGGTCGTCGAACGGCTCAAAGACCAGCTACAGGCCTTTAATACGACCAAAAGTCCTGTTGAAGCAGTATACTAATCCTCCGCTAAGAGCGAAACCCCATTAAGGTCGGTCGTAAGCACGCTACTCATATAATCAAAAAAGGGACGCATGGCTTTGAAATCTTCACTGACCTGCTGTAGAAAACCCTGTGACAATACTTCCTTATCGGAATATTGCTTGGTAAACAAATAGGCTTTCTTCTTGATCAAATCGATATTTGGATCATCTTTCGAGAAATTACGTGGAGCAGATTTTACTTCTTCCCCTTCTAATTCCCCCCAAACAGTTGAAAAGGAAGGGTTTTTCATAATTTCACGAAACTCAGTAGCATCCAATTCCAATTCTTTTCGAATCCGTAGGAGATCTTCTTTGGAAGGGTTCCAAAAACCCGTTGCAATAAAATTATTGCCCGGTTTTAAGTTAAGGTAATAGCCACCACGAAAGCGAGGCTTCTCCCGGTGAAAGGAAATGCCAAAATGGGTTTTATAGGGGGTTTTGTCTTTGGAAAAACGCACGTCTCTGTACACCCGAAACAACTTGAAGGAGTCTACTCTATCGTCCTCATTCATTGCTTCTTGCAAAGCCGCAGCAAAAGACTTTACTTCGCCTTCATTGGCTTTGAAACGAGGCTTTTGTGCATCAAACCAATCTCGATTATTATTGCTATCTAATTCGGTGAAAAACTGTAACACATCAGGTTTAATTGTTTCCATAGGACTAGTTTTGGGATACGATCCAACGGTTAATTTTCTTTTCTAATAAGGCAAGCGGTATACAGCCCGATTCAAGTACTTCCCGGTGAAAGTCGCGAATGTCGAGTCGATCGCCAAGGCTTTCTTCTGCCTTGCCGCGTAATTCTCTAATTTTTAGTTGACCAATTTTATAGGAAAGCGCTTGTCCCGGATTGGCCATATAGCGTTCAATTTCGGAGGTAATCTTTACTTCCGACTCCGATTCGTTTTCCAAGGAATAAGCAATGGCCTGTTCACGTGTCCAGCCTTTGGAATGCAGTCCTGTATCTACCACCAAGCGAATAGCGCGATGCATTTCAGCGGCCAACATGCCGAAGTATTGATAGGGATCTTCATAAAGTCCTAATTCTTTCCCTAAGGATTCGGTATACAAGGCCCAGCCCTCTCCATAGGCGCTGTACCATAGGTTTTTACGGAAGGAAGGCAAGGTTGTGTTTTCTTGTTGCAAGGAGATTTGAAAATGATGCCCCGGAATGGCTTCGTGCAAAAACAAATCTTCATCTTGATGTACATTGTACGTATTTACATCCCGGATAGGCACATAAAAAATACCGGGTCGTGAGCCATCTAGCGATCCAACATTGTATTCTGCACTGGCTGATGCTTCACGGAAGGCCTCTGTGCGTCTTACTTCAAAAGGCGATTTCGGCTGTAGGGAAAACAATTCATTTACTTTTGGAATGACCCGTTGGTGAATGGCATTGAAATTATCAATCACCTCTTGCGGATCCGTATAAGGCATCAAGGCTGGAGAAGTACGTACATGATCAAAAAAAGCGGCTAAATCTCCTTTAAAACCAACTTGAACCATCACCTCTTCCATGGCCGTGCGAATACGTGCAACTTCATCCAAGCCCAGTTGGTGAATTTCATTGGGAGTCATCTCGGTTGTGGTATACAATTTAATGGCATATTGATAATAGGCAGCCCCATCGGTCAAAGCATCAAATCCACTGCTGGTTCTTCCTGCAGCCAGATAATCATTGGCCATAAAGGCATACAACTGCGTATAGGCTGGAATAATTTTATTATTAATGGCAGCAACATATTCGGCAGTAATACGCGCTTTCGCTTCGGCTGAAAAACCTTCGGGCAAAGCAGCGATTGGACCATAAAATAAATGTTCCTCTGCTGAGTTAGTAATCAATTGTTCCAACTGAGGAATTACCTTTTTGATTAGAGCAATGGGCAATACCCAACCTGTTTCCATGCCTTTTCGCATATTGTCTTCTGCTGATTGCATCCATTGTAGATAGCCCTCAATGCGAATCAACCAATTGGCATAATCTTGTTCCATCACAAAAGGCTGTGCGCCTTGTCCGCTGGCCAATTGACCAAAATTGAGATGAAAAGACCACATTTGATCTACAGGAATCAACTCCTTTTTAAACTTTTTCGACTCCAATGCCATGGAGGTTTCCCACAACAAAAGTTCTTTGCTCAACTGTTGGGTAGGAGAAAGTAATTCTGTAAACTGCTCTAATGCATTAGCATATTTGGTATTTAAAGCAGTTTCCTTGGCCGAAAATTCGGCAGAGAGATGATTGGGCAAGCTATCGTTATAACGCGTTTCTCCCAAATAGGTTGAGGGTAAACGGTAGAGTGCCAAACTTTCTTGGTAGTAGTCTTCCAAAAGCTGGTCAAAGGCTTCTGGAGTGTTTTTTGCGCCGTTATTACAGGCCGAAATAAACACAAGCAAACACAATAGTATTAGGTGAAAATTCTTCATGGTGATTTAAATTTAATTTAAATCTACAAAAGAAAAACCCACAAGACAAATTAGTAAGGTTTGACTATTTTTTTCGCTTTTCTAACGCCCTAACAATGTCTTGCAAACTAAAGCCTTTGGCTTGAAGCAATATGAGGTAGTGAAACAATAAATCGGCACTCTCATACAAAAACAATTCGTCCTTGTCGTCCATTGCCTCAATCACTGTTTCAACAGCTTCCTCTCCCACTTTTTGGGCAATCTTATTGATTCCCTTGTCAAAGAGTGAAGCTACATAGCTCTTTTCCTCTTTTGCTTCTCTTCGCTGGGCAATGGTCGCCTCTAATTCTGACAAGAATCCATAAGTGGCTTGATTGGCTTCTCCCCAACAAGTATCCGTTCCTTTGTGGCAGGTTGGCCCTTCTGGACGAACAGTGATCAATAGTGTATCTTGATCGCAATCGGCTTTTAAGCTCACCAAATGAAGGGAATTACCACTTTCCTCCCCTTTGGTCCAAAGGCGGTTTTTACTGCGGCTGTAAAAGGTAACTTTACCACTTTCTTTGGTTTTCGCCAAAGCGGCTTCGTTCATATAGCCCAACATCAATACCGTTTTGGTGGTTGCGTCTTGTATGATTGCCGGCAAAAGCCCATCGGCTGATTTTGAAAAATTGAATTCCATAAGATTAAAGGCGCACAGCTATTTGCTGTACTTTTAGTTGTTGTTTTAAATCGGATACACTAATCTCACTAAAGTGAAACACACTGGCAGCCAGTGCAGCATCTGCTTTTCCATGGGTGAAAGTATCGGTAAAATGCTTTAGTTCACCTGCACCCCCAGAGGCTATTATAGGAATATTAACTTCCTCAGAAAGACGTGCTAGGGCTTTGTTGGCAAAACCAGCTTTAGTTCCGTCATGGTCCATGGAAGTAAATAGAATTTCTCCTGCGCCACGTTTTTCCACTTCCTTTGTCCAATCAAAAAGGTTGATTTCAGTGGGAACCTTCCCTCCCACCAAATGTACCAACCACTCTCCTTCAATTTGCTTCGCATCGATGGCAACGACCACACACTGACTTCCGAAAGCGGTAGCCAATTCATTGATCAATTCGGGGCGTTTAACTGCCGCAGAATTGATGGAAACCTTATCTGCTCCATTGCGCAAAAGAATAGCTACATCTTCAACAGAGGAAATTCCTCCGCCAACCGTAAAAGGAATGTCAATGGCTTCGGCTACTTTTAACACTAAATCAGCCAAGGTTTTTCGCTTTTGTTCTGTAGCTGAAATATCCAAAAAAACCAATTCATCGGCGTTCTCTTTGGCATATTGTGCAGCTAGTTCAACAGGGTCACCCGCATCGCGAAGATTGACGAAATTAACCCCTTTGACAGTACGTCCGTCTTTGATGTCTAAACAAGGAATGATGCGTTTGGTTAACATGCTAACTGAATTTAGATGGGTTTAGAATGAAGTCCTCCAATTCCTTTAGCGAAATTCGATTTTCATAAATAGCTTTTCCAATGATAGTACCTTCGCAGCCCATGTCGGCTAATTTAGGCAATTCAGCAAAGGTGGAAATCCCCCCAGAAGCAATCAATTGAATCTTGGATTGGGCAATTATTTTTTCATATAAGTCGAAAGATGGGCCAGCTAACATCCCGTCTTTACTTATGTCAGTACAGATGGTTGAAGTGACACCAATGGCCTCATAGTACGCAAGGAAATCAAACAATGATTTATCGGATGTTTCCAACCAACCATCGGTCGCAATATACTCTCCTTTTACATCGGCCCCCAAAATAATCTTATCTGCCCCGAAGGCAGTAATCCAACTTGTAAAGGTATCAGGCTCTTTCACGGCGATACTTCCGCCCGTAATTTGGCTTGCACCACTGTTGAAAGCAATTTTCAAATCTTCATCTGATTTTAAACCTCCACCAAAATCAATTTTAAGGCTTGTTTTAGTCGCAATAGTCTCTAACACTTTATGGTTGACTATATGCTTGGATTTTGCGCCGTCAAGGTCAACCAAATGCAGGTATTCTATTCCATGAGACTCAAAAGCTTTGGCTACCTCGAGCGGGTGTTCATTGTATGTTTTTTGTGTATTGTAGTCTCCTTTCGAAAGACGCACACATTTTCCATCGATAATGTCTATTGCGGGTATGATTCTCATATGGACAAGAAATTTTGTAATAACTGGCTTCCAGCTTTACTGCTTTTCTCAGGGTGAAACTGCACTCCAAAGAAATTGTCTTTTTGCAAAGCGGTGCTGTAAGCCCCGTCATAATTGGTTTCAGCTATTGTATTAGAGCAACTTGGCGCAAAAAAACTGTGCACCAAATACATGTATTCTTTATCATCTATTGCATCGAACAACGGCCCCTTTGCATTGTAAATGGTATTCCATCCCATTTGCGGCACTTTTACTTTTGATGAAAAACGCTTGACATCTACGTTAAAAATACCCAAGCCTTGGGTCATTCCTTCTTCGGTAGAATTGCACATGAGCTGCATTCCTAAACAAATCCCCAGTACAGGTTGCGTTAATGTTGGAAGTAAATGCTGCAACCCAGAGGCGTTGAGCTTTTGCATGGCACTACTGGCTTCTCCAACACCAGGAAAAATAACTTTATCTGCAGATTGCAGCACATTAACATCTGCAGTTAATATCCCTTGCACACCAAGTCTATTGAGGGCAAATTGTAAACTCTGGATGTTTCCTGCGCCATAATCGATAATTGCTACTTCCATCTATAAAATTCCTTTTGTTGAGGGCAATATCATCTTATCAGGATCGCGTCTTACGGCTACCTTTATGGCTTTGGCAAACGCTTTAAAAATGGCTTCAATTTTGTGATGTTCATTGGTTCCCTCAGCTTTAATATTGAGGTTTGCTCTCGATCCATCAGTAAAGGATTTAAAAAAGTGCATAAACATTTCAGTGGGCATTTGGCCAATCATTTCACGCTTAAATTCCGTGTCCCAAACGAGCCAATTGCGTCCGCCAAAATCAATACCCACCTGGGCTAAGCAGTCATCCATCGGCAAGCAAAATCCATAACGCTCAATCCCTAATTTAGCGCCAAGTGCTTCAGCAAAAGCCTCACCCAAAACAATGGCAGTATCTTCAATGGTATGGTGTTCATCTACCTCCAAATCCCCTTTTACGGTTAAATCTAAATCCATTGCACCGTGTCGAGCAATCTGATCTAACATATGGTCAAAGAAAGCAATACCAGTATCGATATTACTTTTCCCCGTTCCGTCTAGGTTTAGGGTTAGTTGAATGTCCGTTTCATGGGTGGTTCGTTGTTGTTTGACAATGCGCTGCTCCAACTTCAGAAAGCGGTAAATATCCTCCCATGCAGTTGTTTTAAGCGCGATAGAAGCTGTAATACCCTCTCCTGCTTCTTCTGAGCCCAAGGCTTCATCTGTAGCGATAAATAGACCTTTACACCCCAAATTTTTCGCTAACTCCATATCTGTAATTCGATCTCCAATAACAAAGGAATTGGCAAGATCATAGTCAGCATCGATATAGCGCTCCAGCATGCCCGTTCTGGGTTTTCGGTTGGGGGAATTATCGGCAGGGAAACTTCGATCAATAAGAATTTCATCAAAGACAACTCCTTCGTTTTCAAAGCTCTGCAGGAGAAATTTGTGGGTAGGCCAAAAATCATCTTCAGGAAAGCTATCGGTTCCCAAACCATCTTGATTGGTTACCATGACCAATTCATAATCCAATTCTCGTGCTATTTTCCCTAAATAGGTAAAAACCTTAGGGTAAAATACCAGCTTATCTAGTGCGTCGAGTTGGTAATCTGTGGGCTCCAAGGACAAGGTTCCATCTCGGTCAATAAAAAGTACTTTCTTCATTTATTTATCCATGCTGCGCAACGCAATGATTAGCGCATTGTTTTCATCTGGAGTGCCCACTGTAATTCGCAATGTGTTGGCACAATTAAGGTTTTTCGAAGAATCGCGAACAACAATACCGTGATCAATCAATTCATTATAACGTTGGGTGCTGTCATCCATTCTTATCAAAAAGAAGTTCGCATCAGAAGGGAATACCTTTTCGATGAATGAAATGGATTCAAACTCAAGCATTAACTGCTCTTTTTCAAGCTTAATTCGATGCACTTGTTGCTGAATTAATCCCTGCTCTTCTAAACGCTTTAAAATTTCTTTTTGGGTTAAACTATTGATGTTGTAAGGTGCTTTTACCTTGTTCATTAAATTAATAATCTCTGAATGAGCAAAAGCCATCCCCAATCGAAGACCGGCAAGGCCCTGCGCTTTCGAAAAGGTTTGGACAACAATTAAGTTATGGTAATCATTGATCCAAGAAATAACTGATTTATCGGTTGCAAACTCGACATAGGCTTCGTCTACCACGACTAAACCATCAAATTCTTCAATAATCTTTCTGATGTCCTCTAACGCAAAGCAATTTCCTGTTGGATTGTTAGGATTGGCAATGAAGATTATTTTTGTAGCCTTGGATTGCACCTCACTAATTGCTTTAATATCCAAATGAAAATCATCAGTCAAAGGAACTTCAATTGTTTCTACCCCATTAATATTGGCAGAAACTTGATACATACCAAAAGTGGGGGGTAGCAAAACAGCCTTGTCTTTCCCTGGGGCGCAAAAAGCGATCATTAATTGATTTAAAACATCATCACTTCCATTTCCTAAGAAAATCTGATCAATCGCCAGGTGCTTTGCTTCAGCAAGACGTTTTTTAAGTTTCAATTGCATGGGATCGGGATAACGATTCATACCATTATCGAAAGGGTTTTCATTGGCATCCAGCAAAATCATTTGCTTTTCCCCTAACTTAAACTCTGATCGTGCAGAAGCATAGGGTTTTAAGGCAATTATCTCGGGTCTTGCCCAGGCTAAAATCTGGTCTTTACTATTCATTTTTGAGGTCATTTAGGCGTAAAGTTACGGCATTTTTATGCGCTTGCAAGCCTTCTGCATTAGCCATGGCTTCAATGGCAGGGCCTATTCCTTGAATTCCCTCTTTGGAAATTTTCTGAAAGGTCATTTGTTTAAGATAGCTATCGAGATTTACACCGCTATACTGTTTGGCATAACCATTGGTCGGCAAGGTGTGATTTGTTCCAGAAACATAATCTCCGGCACTTTCTGGGGTATAATTTCCAACAAAAACGGAACCTGCATTTTGAATGGCCTCCACATAAAGGGCTTCTTTCTCCATACAAATAATATAGTGTTCTGGTCCGTATTGATTGATGAAATCTATTGCAAGTTCATCTGAACTAAACGCTATCATCTTGGAATTAGCGATGGCCTTGGCGGCAATTTCTTTTCGCGGCAATTCGGCCAACTGACGTTCAATTTCTTCAGCTACTTTGGGTAAAATATCCTGGGAAGTCGTCACCAATATTACTTGGCTGTCGGGGCCGTGCTCTGCTTGCGACAACAAATCTGCCGCAACATAGGCCGGCTGAGCGCTTTGGTCAGCAACCACCAACAACTCACTTGGGCCAGCGGGCATGTCAATGGCCACATTATAGTGTGTAGCGCATTGCTTAGCAACCGTTACATACTGATTACCAGGGCCAAATATCTTGTAGACATTGGGGATGGTTTCCGTGCCAAAAGTCATCGCAGCAATTGCCTGAATTCCACCTACTGTATAGATTTTCGATACACCACACAAAGAGGCTGTATACAATACTTCATCGGGTAAACTTCCGCTTTCATTAGGCGGAGAACACAATACTATTTCCGTACAGCCAGCAATTTGCGCAGGAATGGCGAGCATTAAGATGGTGGAAAACAATGGTGCAGAACCACCGGGGATATATAAGCCTACTTTTTGAATAGGACGTTTTTCTTGCCAACATTTAACACCGGCCTGGGTTTCTACTGAAACTTTAGGGGTTTTCTGTGCCCTGTGAAAGCCTTCAACATTTGTTTTCGCCAACTGGATGGCCTGCTTTAATTCGGACGTTAATCGATCACTGGCTTGGTCTATATCCGTTTTTGGCACAACCAAATCAGTAAGCACAACTTTATCGAACTGAGTAGTGTAATCTTTTAGGGCTGCATCTCCTCTTTCACGAACTTCATTAAAAACTTTAGCTACGATTGGCTCAATTTCTGTATAGGAGGCTGTTGGGCGTGCCAATAAGGATTCCCATTCCTCTCTTGCTGGTTGAAGAAATTGTTCCATTACAAAACCATTTTTTCAATTGGACAAACCAAAATATCTTCTGCTCCAGCTGCCTTTAGTTGATCGATTACCTCCCAAAAATCGCCTGCATTAATGACCGAATGCAAAGAACTCCAGCCCTTTTTGGCCAAAGGCAATACGGTCGGGCTTTTCAATACGGGTAAAATAGTCGTGATTTCTTGAATTGCATTATTGGGAGCATTCAAAAGAATATAGCGCGAACGCTTGGCCCGTAAAATGGCTTGAATACGGAACTGTATGGTTTCAATTAAACTCATTTGTTCAGCACTAAGATTAGGACCCTGCACCAAAACAGCTTCAGATTCAAGGATTTTAACCACCTCTGTTAGGTTGTTCTTAAAGAGTGTACTTCCACTGGAAACAATATCAACTATAGCATCGGCAAGGCCAATACTGGGAGCAATCTCCACCGATCCGTTGATGATATGCAATTCAGCTTTGAGCTTATTTTCGACTAAAAACTGTTTGACTGTATTCGGATAAGAGGTGGCTATTTTCTTTCCATTCAAATCCGCTAATCCGTTAAACTTGTCTCCTTTGGAGAGCGCAACTGAAACACGGCACTTTGAAAAACCGAGGCGTTCAATAATTTCTAAGTCCTGCCCTTTCTCTGTTAAGGTGTTACTTCCCAGAATAGCCAAGTCCACTACCCCATCGCGTAAATATTGTGGGATGTCTCCATTGCGAAGAAAAAATACTTCCACAGGGAAATTCCGTGCCGCAGCCTTGAGTTGGTCTTTCCCATTGTCAATGGCGATGCCACAACTTTTGAGGAGTGCGAGGGACTCGGTATTGAGTCGGCCAGATTTTTGAATTGCTATGCGTATCATTTGTTTTGTGTTATGCCTGTGCTTGCTGCTTGTTTTTAAAACTAAAAAAACCCGCTTGAAGCTCAAACGGGTTACTAATATATGAACACTATATCATCAGCTCTCGTTTGATCGAAAGGTAAACTGATGTGTATGTGTATTGTTTTTTCTCATTTTATATGCAAATATAGCTTTTATTTAGAAAGCAGAAAAATTGATCCTTATTATTTAAAAACCCAAATTGTTACAGTAATAACAGTGAAATAGAAATACCCTCTCAATCGAGTGGTTGATCAAAATAATCCATCAGTTTATCACTCGGAAGAAAGAAGAGGTAAATTGGAATGCGAAGGCCAATGATATATAACAAATGGTGGATAAAGTAGGGTTAGTTCTTCCAGCTTCAATCCTCCGCAAAGATCCATCATCCATATCAATTCGATCAGATAACTCCTTTTGCGAAACATTCAGTCGCGTTCGGATGTATTTCACACGGTTTCCAAATATTTTCGCTGTGTACATTGATTTGGGTTAAATAACAACCAACAAAAATACAACTAAAGAGAGCCCTCATTGGAGGGCATATTTGCCCTAGTGCAAGTACCATAATACAATTGTTTCTTGAGCAAAAAAGCCGAATCCAATTTTGGATCCGGCTTTTTTACTTGGATTATTTGACAACCATAGTGGTTGCAAAGGCATATCAATGTTTATTGATTCCCTAATATAATAGGCAAACCACCATCTCCACTACCAATCACAATGACTTTAGAGTTGGGAGATTCAGATAATTTAAGGGTGGCTTCAATTCCTTTTTCTTGAAGAATTTTATCGGTTAAAGACGCGCTTAAAATACGGTTGGCTGTTGCCTTCCCTTCTGCATCAATACGCTGACGTTCTGCTTCTTGGGTAGCCTTTTCAATTCTAAACTCATATTCCAAGGCTTCTTGTTCTTGGTTCAGTTTACGTTCAATGGCCTCACGAATTGCGATTGGTAGTGTTACGTCACGAACCAAAACAGCATTTAGTTGAACAAACTGACCTTCAACTACTTTCTTGGTTTCTTCATAGATTTCATTTTGAATGGCATCACGCTTGGTAGAATACAATTGCTCAGGTGTATAACGTCCCACAACACTTCTTGCTACTGCACGGATTTGCGGGATAATAATGATATTCAGGTAATTCTCTCCTTTTGTTTTGTGAAGTAAACCCAGTTGCTCGATGGTAGGCTGATACAATACAGAGATATCTAACGATATTTCTAGTCCGTTGGAGGACAGCACCTGCATTTTGCTTTCAAAAACTTCTTGCTGCTTCACGTTGTAGATATACACCTTGTTCCAAGGAGCAATGATGTGAAATCCTTCGCCCAATGGTGGTTCATCGACAACAACTCCGCCGCCAAATGTTTTGAATAATACTCCTGCTTCTCCATAGCCAATATTAATGGATGATTTAGAGATGAAAATGATTAAGATAAACCCTATTGCAAGGGCTGGTAGGCCAATTTTTGGTAATTTGTTCATGTTTTGTTATTTAAGTTAACATTCCGCCATCTACATTCAGCACCTGTCCGGTGATGTAGCTAGATAAATCTGATCCCAAGAAAACACATGCGTTAGCAATGTCTTCTGGGCTACCTCCCCTTTTTAGAGGGATACCGTTTCGCCAGCCTTGGACAACGTCTTCAGGCAAGTTTCCGGTCATTTCTGTTTCTATAAAACCTGGTGCAATTACATTCGAACGAATATTGCGTGATCCCAATTCCAGGGCAATGGATTTTGAAAAACCAATGATACCCGCTTTTGAAGCTGCATAATTGGCTTGTCCTGCATTTCCTTTCACTCCAACGACAGAACTCATATGTATTAGTGATCCTTTACGCTGTTTTAAAAAAGTGCGTTGTACCGCCTTGGTCATATTAAAAACAGACTTTAAATTGACTTCGATTACCTTATCGAAGTCTTCTTCGCCCATGCGCATCAACAAATTGTCTTTGGTGATTCCAGCATTATTGATCAAGATATCGATACCATCAAAATCGTTTAAAACGTCTTCAACCAATTGCTGCGCCTGTTCGAAACTGGCGGCATTACTTTGGTATCCTTTTGCCTTAACCCCAAAGCTTTTCAACTCTAATTCTAATGTGCTTGCAGCTTCAACAGAATTACTGTAGGTGAAGGCAACGGCACAACCGTGCTGTGCGAAAACTTGAGCAATTCCTCGTCCAATACCTCTACTTGCGCCGGTGATGATGGCTGTTTTTCCGTCTAATAATTTCATCTTGTGCGAATTAAGCGAGTACCTTTGCAACTTTTTTTCCAATGGCTGCTGGTGAATCCACAACGTGAATTCCACATTCTGCCATAATACGTTTCTTGGCTTGCGCTGTTTCGTCAGATCCACCAACAATAGCACCTGCATGTCCCATAGTACGTCCAGCTGGAGCCGTTTCTCCTGCAATGAAACCTACAACAGGCTTTTTGTTTCCTGAAGCTTTCACATAACGTGCGGCATCGGCTTCTAGTTGACCACCAATTTCACCAATCATTACAATACATTCGGTTTCAGGATCGTTCATAAACAATTCAACCGCATCTTTTGTTGTTGTCCCAATGATTGGGTCTCCACCAATACCAATAGCTGTTGTAATGCCGTAGCCCTCACGAACAACCTGATCAGCAGCTTCGTAAGTTAGGGTTCCAGATTTGGAGATGATTCCAACATTTCCTTTTTTGAAAACAAAACCTGGCATAATCCCTACTTTGGCTTCACCCGGAGTAATGACACCTGGACAGTTGGGTCCAATTAAGGTGCAGTCTCTGTTTTTAATGTAGTTAGAAGCCTTTACCATATCGGCAACAGGAATTCCTTCGGTGATGGTAATAATAACCTTAATCCCGGCGTAAGCGGCTTCCATGATAGCATCTGCAGCAAATGCGGGTGGAACAAAAATTATGGTAGTATCGGCTGCAGCTTTTTCAACTGCTTCAGCAACTGTATTAAAGACTGGTCTGTCCAAATGGGTTTGTCCACCTTTTCCTGGTGTTACTCCACCAACAACATTTGTACCATATTCGATCATTTGTGTGGCATGGAATGTACCTTCACTACCCGTAAAACCTTGCACGATGATCTTGGAATCTTTATTTACTAATACGCTCATTTAGTTTGTTTTATAATTATTTAATTTATTCTTTGATGCGTTCTAAGTAGGCACCTTTTTCTGAATCTACCTTAATTTTATCCCCTTCATTAATAAACAAAGGAACATTAATTCTTGCACCTGTTTCTACTGTTGCAGGTTTGGTGGCATTAGTTGCAGTATTTCCTTTTACTCCTGGTTCTGTATGGGTAACTTCAAGAATTACACTGGCCGGCATGTCTACCGATAAAGGCATGCCATCTTCTGTATTGATTGAGATGGTGACTAGTTCCCCTTCTTTCATTAACTCAGGATTGTTCAAGATACTTTTTTCTATACTAATTTGATTGTAATCATCGTTATTCATGAAATGGAAAGCATCTCCTTCGTTGTAAAGGAATTGAAATTTATTGGTTTCAACACGAACATCTTCAATTTTATGCCCTGCAGAAAAAGTATTATCAATTACTTTTCCATTGGTAACACTTTTTAACTTGGTTCGGACAAAAGCAGGCCCTTTACCAGGTTTTACGTGTAAAAATTCAATGACTTTATAAATTCCATTGTTGTATTTGATGCAAAGTCCTTTGCGAATATCTGAAGTAGATGCCATAATTAAATTTAGTTTTTACGAAAGTAGCCTTTCATGATTCCTCTGTGTGAATTTTTGATGAAGTCAATGATTTCATCCCGCTCTGGGCTTACCTCCATTTCAGCTTCAAGGATTTCTGTTGCTTGACTATTATTGTAATTTTTCTGGTAGAGGATACGAAAAATGGATTGTATTTCTCTAATTTTTTCAGTTGTAAAGCCTCTTCTTCTTAAACCAACGGAGTTAACCCCAACATAGGAAAGTGGCTCGCGTGCAGCCTTTACATATGGTGGGACATCTTTTCGTACTAAAGAACCTCCGGTAATAAAAGCATAATCGCCAATGGTACAGAATTGATGAATGGCAGTCATTCCTGCAAGGATGACATAGTTCCCAATATTTACATGACCAGCCAGGGTACTGTTGTTTGAAAAAATACAATGGTCACCCACAATACAATCGTGAGCAATGTGACAATAAGCCATGATCAAACAATTGTTTCCGATGGCTGTTTTTTGACGCTCCATGGTACCACGATTAATTGTAACACATTCTCGAATAGTGGTATTGTCACCAATAATGGTTTGCGTTTCTTCTCCATTGTATTTCAAATCTTGTGGAGGTGCAGAAATAACCGAACCAGGAAATATGGAGCAATTCTTACCTATTCTCGCTCCTTCCATTATGGTTACATTGGATCCAATCCAAGTGCCTTCTCCAATAACAACATCATTGTTAATGGTGGTAAAGGGTTCTATAACAACATTTTTGGCGATTTTAGCACCAGGATGTACGTAAGCTAGTGGTTGGTTCATGCCTTTTCTTTTCGAATAATTTGCGCCATCAATTCCCCTTCGGTTGCAAGTTTCCCATTGACAAAGGTGTATCCTTTCATGTGACAAATACCTCTTCGGATGGGCGTAATAAGTTCTAGCTTAAATATAAGATGGTCTCCAGGATGAACAGGATGTTTAAACTTAACATTGTCAATTTTCATGAAAAAGGTCAAGTAATTTTCAGGATCTGGAACGGTATTGAGCACCAACACCCCACCTACTTGAGCCATGGCTTCTACTTGAAGTACACCGGGCATTACTGGAGCTCCAGGAAAATGTCCAGCAAAAAAGGGCTCGTTCATAGTCACTCCTTTTGATCCAATAACATGGTTATCTGATAATTCATGGATTTTATCAACCAATAAAAACGGTGGACGATGCGGAAGCATCTTCATGATTTGTGTAACATTCATCAACGGAGGAATGCTCATGTCTACCGTTGGGACATTCAATCTTTTTTCTTGCTTGATGATTTTCGCCAGTTTCTTGGCAAATTCGACATTAATCCTGTGCCCGGGCTTGTGGGCTATTACCTTCCCACGTATTCGTTGTCCGATAAGGGCTAAATCGCCAATAATATCTAATAGCTTGTGACGAGCTGCTTCATTTGGGTGATGCAATGATAGGTTATCCAATACACCATTGGGACGAACAGCAATTTCTTTTTTGTTGAATGCTTTTTTCAAACGTTCCATGGTTTCCGAAGACAAGGGTTTGTCTACATATACAATGGCATTGTTTAAGTCTCCACCTTGAATTAGTCCATTTTCTAAAAGGGTTTCTAATTCATGCAAAAAGCTAAAGGTTCTCGAGGAGGCAATGTCATTTTCGTAGTCAGACAACCGCTCAAGTGTAGCGTTTTGCGTTCCAAGAACTTTGGTCCCAAAATCAACCATGGTGGTGATTTGATAGGAATCAGAAGGGATAATGGTCATTTCACTACCCGTTTCATCGTCTTTAAAATGAATTACTTCTTTAACAATGTATTCTTGTCTATCTTCTTCAAGTATTTTCACACTCGCTTCTTTCAATGCATCCACAAATTGAATGGAAGAGCCGTCCATGATAGGTGGTTCCGGCGCATCCAAATGAATGTAGCAGTTGTCAATTTCCATTCCAACCAATGCAGAAAGCACATGTTCTGAGGTATGAATTTTAACACCGTTTTTCTCCAGATTAGTTCCCCTTTGTGTATCGGTAACCCATTGAACATCTGCCTCAATTTCTGGGCATTCTTCTAAGTCAAAACGCACAAATCGATAACCTGTATTAGCAGGAGCCGGAACAAATTTTAAGGTAACATTTTTACCTGTATGTAAACCAACGCCTTTTAGACTTACTTGTTTACCAATTGTTGTTTGTAGGGTTTTCATTTGTGTTTTTTTTCTAAAGATTCTAAGCGTTTTACAATAGAGGGAAAACGTTTAAAATAAATGTAAGATTTTATGTAATCGTTATAACTAAATGCTGGTGTACCGTAAAGCGTTTTCTTGTCCTCTACACTACTTGTTACACCTGACTGACCTTGAATGCTAACGTTGTCGCCAATTTTTAAATGACCTATGATACCAACTTGGCCACCAATAATGCAATTTTTACCGATTTTAGTAGAACCAGCAATACCAGTTTGTGCTGCAATAACGGTATGCTCGCCAATTTCTACATTGTGTGCAATTTGTATTTGGTTGTCTAGCTTAACGCCTTTTCCAATTTTGGTTGCTCCAAGTGTGGCCCTGTCTATCGTTGAATTTGCTCCTATATCTACATGGTCTGCAATGAGAACACAACCCGTTTGGGGTATTTTCTTGTAGGTTCCGTCTTCTTTTGGCGCAAAACCAAAACCGTCGGATCCAACAACACAGCCACTATGGATGACACAATATGTTCCCATTTGAGTATCAGAATGGATGATTGAATGGGGATGAATTACAGAATCATCTCCAACAACAACATTGTCTTCAATAATGACATGCGAATGGATTGCCACATTTTTCCCTATGGTAACATTATTGCCGATTACGGCATAATGCCCAACATAGCAACTGTCATCTATGCTTGTATCATTTCCAATTATAGCTGTTTTTTCTACTCCAGCTTTCGCTTTTTGTTGGCTATTGTAATATTCCAAAAGAGTGGTAAATGCCTGGTAAGCGTCTGTAACTCTTATCAATGTTGGAGTAAGCACTTTCTCTGATTTGAAATCATGGTTTACAATAACCAAAGATGCATTGGTAGAATAAATATGCGGAGTGTATTTTGGGTTGGCCAGGAAGGTTAACGAACCATGGGTTCCTTCCTCAATTTTTGATAATTGCGAAACCTCCAAAGTATCATCACCATCTACTGTACCATTGATAATTGTTGCGATTTGTGCAGCCGTAAGTTTCATTAGTGCAAAAGTATAAAAATTAAGGAACTATTTGGATTTTGGATAGCAGAGATAATGCTTTATTTCTGTTGTAGAGAAGGTTTTTCCATCAAAAAGAGAAGAAAAGTCTTCTAGGGAATAGACATCTCCCTTTTGACTTAGTACTTTAATTGGATTTTCATTGGTATATACTTTGCAGGAGATTCGGTTGGAAAAGACAAAATTGGTTACATATTCTTCCGTAAAACCTGCTGCACTGAGTTTTTGTTTTCGCTTCTCAATTTGAAAATCAGTAAAGGGTTCTTTTTGGTACTTCATTTTCATCAAGTCTCTATTGAGTAGTCTTTTGGAAAAAGAAGCCAATATATCATCAGGGTGGTATTGCCATTGTTTCAAGGCAGCATAAATATCGTTATCATCTAAATGACTAAATTGTTCGAGCACCGCAGAAGAGTTGGGATTCAATTTATCTTGCGACATAAAAAACATTAAATCATTGGTCATGGAAACCGCAACACCTTGTTTAATTATTTTCCGAACATATTGTATGGTATTGCACAATAAGAGTTCTGCCACCAAACCAGTTTTGTGCAAATAGACTTGCCAGTACATTAATCGCCTTGCCATAATGAATTTTTCGATGGAAAAAAGCCCATTTTCTTCAACCACTACTTGATCGTCAACAACATTTAACATCTCGATTATTCGGTGGCTATTAATATTACCTTCGGTTGCTCCAGTATAAAAACTATCCCGCTTTAAATAATCTAGTCGGTCAATGTCGAGTTGACTTGAGACCAATTGATGCATGAATTTTCGTCGGTATTTATTCGCATAGATAGAAATTGCTAGCGATAATTTCCCATCAAACTCTTTGTTGAGTAGTTCCATAAAACCTAAAGAAAGTAATTCATGATTCACCCCCAAAAAGATTGTTCGCTCAATTGCATGCGAAAAAGGACCATGTCCAATGTCATGCAATAAAATTGCTACTGCCAAAGCTTCTTTCTCTTCTTCTGAAATAGCTACATGCTTTCGCTGTAATGTTTCTACCGTTTTATTCATTAAGTGCATTGCACCCAGGGCATGTTCAAAACGACTGTGTCGAGCTCCAGGATAGACCAACGAAGAAAGCCCCATTTGTGAAATCCTGCGCAATCGCTGAAAATAGGGATGTTCCAATAAATCAAAAAGTAATTTCGATTCTACTCTAATAAATCCGTAAATTGGATCGTTTAATACAGGGAGTTTGTTCGCTTTCAAATAGTGGATTTTCAACAAATATAAATAATATGCAACCAATTCAAATCTTATGGGTAGATGATGAAGTAGATTTACTCAAACCGCATTTTATTTTTCTTGAATCAAAAGGTTATCAAGCCCATGCCTGTACCAATGGCCAGGAAGCAATCGAATTGGTCAATGCACAGCATTTTGACGTGATTTTGTTGGATGAAAATATGCCCGGTCTCAATGGCCTCGAAACCCTGTCCATACTTAAAACACAACATCCAAACCTTCCGGTAATAATGGTTACCAAGAATGAGGAAGAACGAATCATGGAAGATGCCATTGGCTCTAAAATATCTGACTACCTAATAAAACCTGTTAAACCCAGTCAGGTTCTGTTGTCGCTTAAAAAGATTTTGAACCACAAAAGTTTAATTTCAGAAAAAACCACCCATAATTATCAAAAAGAATTTCAGAAAATTAGTCTTGAGCTAATGGACATTAATACCCATGAAGAATGGGCTGCATTTTATAAAAAACTTGTTTTTTGGGAATTGGAATTACAAGACCTTGATGATTCTTATATGATGGAAATCTTTGAAAATCAATTGAAAGAGGCAAATGCTCTGTTTGGTAAATTTATCGAGCGTAATTACAAAGCGTGGCTCGATTTTCCAGAAACGGCTCCCATATTGTCCCACCGCATATTTAAGGAAAAAATAGAAGCAAAGTTAAAAGAGAACTCCCCTACCTTGCTTTTGGTCATAGACAACCTTCGCTGGGATCAATGGAAAACGATTGAACCCACATTATCAAAATACTACCAAAAGAAAGAAGAGGACATGTACTACAGCCTCTTGCCAACAGCAACACAATATGCACGAAACGCATTGTTTGCTGGTTTAATGCCTAATGACATTAGGCAGCAATACCCTCAATACTGGAAAGATGATACCGATGAAGGGGGTAAAAACATGTTCGAAGAAGAGTTGCTATTATCGCAATTAAATCGACTCCAAATAAAGGGTAAATTCAGTTACAAGAAAATCACTCAGCTAAAAGCAGCCAAATTACTCGCAGAGCAAATGCAAAATCACAAAGAGGATACTTTATTGACCATTGTTTATAATTTCGTTGACATGATTTCTCATGCAAAATCTGAAATGGAAATTATTAAAGAATTAGCCTCAGACGACAAAGGATATAGATCTTTAACGGACAGTTGGTTTAAAAATGCTCCACTTCTTGATATAATTCAAGCTGCACAAAAGCTTGGTTTTAGCCTTATTGTAACAACAGACCATGGCACTATTAACGTAAAAAATTCTGTTGAAGTTGTGGGCGATAAAGAGTCTAGCCAGAATTTGCGCTACAAAACTGGGAGAAGCCTCAAATATCCTGCTAAGAAAGTGATGGAGGCCAGAGACCCAGAGTCCTATAAACTTCCGAGACTAGGTTTAAACAGTTCGTTTATCTTTGCCAAAGAAGCCAATTACTTCGTTTACCCAAAAAACTATCATCACTACGCTACATTATTTCAAAACACATATCAACATGGAGGTATTTCTTTGGAGGAAATACTAATTCCTTTTGTATTTTTGACCCCAAAATAGCACAGGTGATAAAATCATATGCATTGAATGAAATTGAGACTGTAGTGAAGGAAATACTCCCTTTGCTAAAATCGAATGTAATTCGTTTTAAAGGTGAAATGGGGGCAGGAAAGACTACTTTAATTCAAATTATTTGTGCTGCTTTAGGCGTTCAAGACGTTGTTTCTAGTCCTACGTTCTCTTTGATCAACGAATACCAAGATACGGTTGGTGAAAGTATTTATCATTTTGATTGTTATCGCATTGAGTCAGAAGACGAAGCCCTGGATTTTGGCGCCGAGGAATACCTCTATTCTGAAAATTTATGCCTTATTGAGTGGGCAGAAAACATAGCTTCTCTCCTTCCAGAGGATACGCAAACAATTGAACTCGAGAAGACAGGTACACACACAAGAACACTAACACTATCATAATACTATGGAATTTTTACATCGCTTAGGGTACTATTTAGGAGGATTTTCCATTGGCTTGGTCTTGTTGTTTTTTATTTTCAATGGTAAACGAACCCAATGTCATTACGGCCCTGAGGCAAGGGTATTGGATAATTTATCGGATAAAAATTGGACGATTAACGCATCTTTAACTCCTGGCATTCAACTGGACAGCCTGCAGATTCAGGGCCTTTTGAATGCAGCTGACGTGGATTTTGCTGCAAGCAATACTGCTTTAGATAGTTGTAAAGTCTACGTATTAAATAGCTATTTTAAAAAACGTCCCGTGCAATTGAGCGTTGAAAACTGTAGACGCAAAGTGAGTCTTACAACTTTTTCATATAAAGACTAGCTAAGTTTTCGCCTTTTGCGTTCCTTTTGAATCAATTCAAGCTCTCGAACTGTCTGTCCTTCAACAGAGGTATTTTCTTCTGCTCGTCGAATCAAATAGGGCAACACATCTTTTACTGGACCAAACGGTAAGTATTTTGACACCAAGAATCCAGCACGAGCTAAATTAAAACTGATGTGATCACTCATTCCATACAATTGGCCAAACCATATGTGCGAATGATCTTTTGCAATTCCACGTTCAGCTAAAGCTTCTATTATTGCATACGTACTGTCTTCATTGTGACTTCCAAAATACAAGGAAAAATGATCAATATTATCCAGCATATAAACCCATGCTGCATTAAAATTCTTGTCGGTTTCCTGTTTTGATGAGCATATAGGGTTGAAATAGTTAAATTCTTTTGCGCGCGCGCCTTCTTTTTCCATGTATGCGCCGCGAACAAGCTTGACACCCGCAATAAAGTTTTCTTCTTTAGCCTTCTCCCCTAAATAAGACAAATAGTTCAGTTTATCTTTCAAGTATAGTTGTGTAGTGATATGAATCAAAGCATTTGACTTGTTGTAAATAGACATCATCTCCTCTACCAATTCATTAATCGCCGGTTGCAACCAACTTTCTTCTGCATCTACCAGTAGCATCATATTATGTTTTTTGGCTACCTCACAACAGCGTATGAAACGGTTGCGAATTCTTTCCCAAGCAGCAGATTCTTTAGCTGTTAATGCTTCTTGTCTACTTTTCTTTAAGTACAATTCTGGATGACCAAAGCCCGTTGGTTTAAAAACAGTAAAAGGAATATTAGCTGAAGTTGCCGATAGTTCTATGGTTGCAATTATGTTCGTCAAACATTCATCTAAGCTAATTTCTGCTTTGGCACCCTCTACTGAATAATCCAGTACTGAGTAAACATTTTGTTCTGCTAGAGAATTAACAACGGTGATAGACTCTGAAGCACTTGTCCCACTACAAAAATGATCAAAAACCGTGGCACGAATTAAGCCCTCAACTGGCAAATGAGATTTTAAGGCAAACTGAGCGATATTGGTTCCTATGCGAACCAATGGCTGATTGGCGATTAGACGAAACAAAAAATATGCTCGCTCAAGAGATGCATCACTTTTTGAAGCAAATGCTACTTCAGTATTCTCGAATAACTTCATGTAAAGTTTTCGGTAAAAGTCGAGAAAAAAATTGGAGAAAAAAAAACAGCTCTTTGAAAAAAGAACTGCCTCTTTATAAATAAATATAGTTTTGTATATTTATTTGAGGCACTATAAACATACGTTACTTTTTCCGAATTAAAAGGTGTAAATTTGTCAAAGTTTATGGAGATTTTACAAACACACAATCACAGCATTTTTTTTGCAAATGGAACTTTTGATTTTTTCTCAAATTTAATTGAGTCAAACAATTATTCCTCCCTCTTTGTTTTAGTCGATAGTAATACCGAAACGCACTGTTTACCTCGTTTTCTAGCGAAGTACCCATTGCCAGAAAACCTTGAAGTAATTTCAATTGAAGCAGGAGAAGAACACAAGCATATCGAAACCTGTCTTGGTGTTTGGGAAGCATTATCTGAATTAGGCGCAGACCGAAAAAGTTTACTCATCAACCTTGGCGGTGGTGTCGTAACTGATCTAGGCGGATTTGTCGCAGCAACATTTAAACGCGGTATTGACTTTATTAATATTCCCACTTCCCTACTCGCGATGGTTGATGCATCGGTTGGTGGAAAAACAGGTGTTGATTTGGGACCCTTAAAAAACCAGGTTGGTTTAATTATCAACCCACAGGGAGTTGTTATTGACCCCATATTCCTTGATAGCTTGCCAGCAAACGAATACCGCAGTGGTTATGCAGAAATGCTAAAGCACGGTCTTATCCAAGATCCTGCTTACTGGAAGAGACTTGCCGACTTTAGCTCAATCAATACCTCAGATATCACCCAGCACATCAAGCATTCGGTTGGAATTAAACTCAACGTTGTTACCGAAGACCCAACAGAGCAGTCCTTGCGGAAAATATTGAATTTTGGTCACACACTAGGACATGCGATAGAATCCTATTTCTTGACAGAAGAAAATAAAACGACTTTATTACACGGTGAGGCTATTGCCATTGGGATGATTCTTGAAGCCTTCCTATCTCGTGAATTGCTTGGCATGCATGCTGATCAATGCAAGGAAATTAAAACAGTGTTTACTGCAATCTACCCTAAAGTGAATTTCGAGCAAGATGACTTAGAAGCCATCAATAAGCTCTTGGTCTTTGACAAAAAGAATAGTCATGGGAAAGTGAAATTTGCTTTGCTTAAAGCAATTGGCCAACCCCAATGGGATATTGAGGTTACCAGCGCTTTACTTACTTCCGCTTTTGCTTATTATCGAGAAGCCTAGGCCGAGTTTCTACTTGCGTTTATATTTCCAAACAAAGAACGAATGACTAGTTTTTCATAAATCAATCTGCTTTCTTCATCCAAATCACCAGCTTTCAATAGCTCTTGAATTTTCATTAAACCATATTGTTGTATGGTTAACAAAGGCAAAACAATCTGTTCGCGCAAGTCAATTGATTTCTTTCCAGCTGGCTGATCTTCCATTAATGTTTCAAATCCAGACAGCTTTAATAACAAGCGTTTACTCAACAAGTATTCATCGTGTATAATGGACCAAAAGGCGCCATATACTGGGTCTTTCTCCATATAAGCTGTTAAACCAAAGAAGGATTTTGATAGGCTCATCATGCTATTGGCAACCAATGTTTTAAAGAAGGGAGAATTGTTGTACAGAGCAATAACTTTATCAAATTCACCTGCATCTTCATAGTGTTTCAACGAAGTTCCAACCCCAAAGAAACCAGGTACATTTTGTTTGGACTGACTCCATGAACCGACAAAAGGAATTGCTCTCAAATCAGAGAAATTGAGGCCTTCTGCATTTCCTCTTTTTGATGGGCGGCTACCTATATTGGTTTTGGCATAATACTTAAGGGTACTCATATGTTCTATATAGGGAACAAATTGGGGATGACTTTTAAAGGCCTTATACTTTTCATAGCTTAAATCTGCCAACTGCTCTAGTGTAGCTCTATCACTATCGCTCAAGGTTATTCTCCTCCCCTCTAGGACTTGGTTTTGTATCCCAGAACTCAATAGTTGCTCAAGGTTAAACTGACTTGATTCTTGTGTTCCAAAATTGGAGCTAATGGTCTGTCCCTGAATGGTGATTTGGATATCATTTGCACTTATTTTTTCTCCCAAGGAAGCATAAAACTGGTGGGTATTTCCTCCTCCACGCGCTGGGGGCCCACCTCTTCCGTCAAAAAAGGCAACTTCGATTCCAAATGATTTAGACACTTCGGAAAGCATTTCCTTTGCTTTATAGATACTCCAGTTGGCCATAATATAACCGCCATCTTTTGTTCCATCAGAAAAGCCTAACATAATTGTTTGCTTGTTCTTTCGCTTTTCAAGATGCGCTCTGTAAGCTTCATTTGAGTAAAGTTTCTGCATAATTTCCTCTGCCGCCAACAAATCGTCTACTGTTTCGAATAAGGGGATAATATCGACTGTCGGCTCATTCCAATCACATAGATGGTGCAAAGCAAACAACTGAAGGATACTTTCCAAGCTTCCACAATTGGATATAATGTAACGGTTACAGCTACGCTCGCCATTCATTGCTTGAATTTCTTTCATTGCATAGATAGAACCTAACGTATGTTTGGTAAATTCATGCGTAAAAATATCTGTAGGCACATTTCCCTTTAACCTCGATAAAATTTGAATTCGCTCTTCAATCGGCAATTCACTATAATTTACTGGAAGATTTTCAACATATTGCTGAATATCAGGGTGCGAAATAATGGTATCAAATACGTTTTGATGAACACGTGAATCTTGTCTAATATCTAAGGAAGCGAAGTGATAACCAAAAAGCTTCACTTTATTATACAGGTCATTTATTTCATTAACATAGATACCGTTATGTCGCTCAATTAAAATGGCCTTTATGACTTTTAATTCTGCAATCAAAAACGAGAGGCTAATTTTCCCTCCTTGCTCAGGATACAAAAGCGTACTGTACATCCCCTCCTCAAGGAAAGAAATTCTTTCGTCCACTTCATCAAAGGTTATTTTTCGTTTTAAGCGCCGCAAATCTCTATAATAATTACGTTGGATTGAATAACGTAATCTATTCGCTGTTTGCAAGGATATTTCTGGTGTAACAAAGGGGTTTCCGTCTCGGTCTCCTCCTGGCCAAAAACCAAAATTAAATAAAGTATTATCGATTTCCTCTCCTTCAAGAATGTGCTCCTGAATGTAGCCATAGATTCTACTAGCCGAATGATAAAATACATTTTCTAAGAACCACAACAGGCTTACAGCTTCGTCAAACGGAGAAGGTTTTGCTTTATTAAAAAAGCGGGTTTTCCCCAATTGCATCAGCAATTTCTTTATCTGCTCTAGGTTACCCAACTTGATGGCTTCTGACAGGTCGTTGATTATTCCCAAAACCGAACCTGGATAGAATTGAGTTGGATGTGCCGTCAAAACAATACGTACATTAAAGCGATTCAAGTAATCTTTCAGCTCTTCTGTCTTCCCTCTACCAATGGTTTCCTCTTTGATATAGCGAATGGTTCCTCTACCATGCATATTGTTTACAACTGCAAATGCAGCATCTTCAATAGCGTCAAAAAGAACAACTTGTCGTTCTATGTATTGAATGAATCCAAAGAGTTGGTTTTGAATTTCTTTTTCACTCAATTCATTTCCGTAAACAGACACAAAGCCCTGAATGATTTCTAAGGGAGATTTTTTTTGTTCAAATCCTTTTTTACAATGATCTGAAAACAGTGGTAGGTACAATGAAGATTGGGCTATACCATCAAAAGGCAAGGTTAAAAAAAGGCTGTTGTAAATTTCAAACTTTGATAAAACGTTATCATTAAAGCGTTCTAACTTTGTTTTGCGGGCCATACAAGTTGTTTAGTTGTTTATAATTCATTGAATATACTGTGCATCAAACGTTTTTTGTCATTGATACTTTCTTCTAAAGAAATCATGGTTTCGGTACGAGAAATTCCGGTGATGTCGTCGATCATAAAAATCAATTCTTTGGCGTGTTTCGTATCGCGCGCGCGGATTTTACAATAGATGTTAAACTTCCCGGTGGTAATGTGCGCAACCGTAATAAAAGGAATTGCCTCCAAATCTTTCAATACCTGTTGCGTAGCATTATTTTTCTCCAGAAAGATACCAATGTAGGCAATAAACGAATATCCTAGTTTTTCGTAATCTAGATTGAGGGACGAGCCTTTTATAATCCCCGCTTCTTCCATTTTCTTTACACGAACATGAACCGTACCAGCTGATATTAGCAAGCGTTTGGAAATGTCGGTGAAGGGTACGCGCGTGTTGTCAATTAAAATATCTAAAATTTGATGATCTAAATCATCCAGCTTAATTTTACTCATAGTTTAGTAAATTATAGTAATCCTTGAATATAATGACAAATTTAAGCTATTTCAATGAAATTAAAGCAGCGAATTAAGGCTTTCACTGATTTTTACTGAAGATTCATTAATATTGATCGGGTTTTTATCGTTTTTTTGCATCAGATCAATAACCGTTAAACCAATCCAATCTTCTTGATTTCCAGCATACTCAGGAACAAAAATGATCTCCCCATTTAACAGCTCTTCCTTATATTGCACAAAAAAAGATGATTTTGTTAATCCTGCATTGTTTACAATCATCACATTCTTGCATTCAATATCTCTGAGGTGGCTAACGTTTTCTGGTATAGCAAGATAATCCTCTATCGAATAGCTTGTATAGCTTTTGGATACCATGGATTGAAGCACGTTGACTAAGGATAAATAGATGTACTTCCTTGTTTTGTCTCTATTGTAATCGTTTGGATAATGCCCAGCTTCAAAAAGAAGAGTTGGCGTACCCTCGGCTGTAAAGTAATCCCCTACACAGTTAATGTTAAATCCATCGGCGTAACGGCCTATACCCCATTCGTCGGAAAGAGCAAGTGGTTTTACCAAAGCAGCAATTAACTGCATTGCAAGCTTCCGTGCAGGAGTAATTGAGCGTTCTTCATCGGCAGAGGGAGCCAAAAAAGAGAGCGTAGCGGGTTTAGCGGTGCTTCCTGCGGCAAAAATGGTGCGTTGTCCATGAAGGTTTAAGCAGTAATCTGGCGAATAAGAGCTATACTCACGCATGAGCAATTGTGTTTCACGCTGTGTCCTATTAACAGCATCCCTGTTGAGATCTTCATTATTGGCATTTACACGAGTGTAGAGCTGTGCTCCGTCTGGATTGAGCTGAAAGATGATACGCAAACCAATACCCGCCTTTAGCCTCATCCCTTCAGGCGAAGTCTCTAAAAAGGTTAACAGATCTAATAAAGCCTTAGTGGTTGTGGTTTCGTTTCCGTGCATTTGCGACCATGCAAGCACTTTAACTTCACCAGAACCTATGGATAAAGCATAAACGGGACGACCTTCTTCAGAACGACCAATTGTCTCTAGGGCTAAATCAAGATTCAATGCATGAAAAGCTTCAAGAAATGTTTCAGGCGGAAAGTAACGATTGTTATATACATGTTTCATATTACAAAAGTAAACCATCAGTTGTTTTCATTTGTAAACATTAAATAGTTACAATTGTATCCGTAATCTTTGTGAAGTTGTTTATCAATGTAATTAAATTGACTCTACATAATATAATATATGAATAAATAATTGTTTATGATCTATTTATACATACAATTTGAAGTTATGCTTTATCTATAAGCAGCAAATATAGCTTCATTTCGTGTTGAATAATTTCATATATTGCAGTTAATAATCAATAATGTTACAATGTTAAACAACACGGAAATTGTTCATCGTATACAAAAAATCATGAACGAAAATGAGCTGAGCGCCTCATCTTTTGCCGATCGAATTGGCGTGCAACGTTCTAGTATTTCACACATTCTCTCTGGACGGAATAAGCCTAGCTTAGATTTTTTGGCAAAGATTGAAGATAACTTTAAAGAAGTTAGTTTTTCATGGTTACTAAAAGGAGATGGAAATTCAGAAAATATTTCGCACTCCACTCCTACCCCAATGCAAATTCAAAGTGCAAGCGAGAAAGAAATTATTTCTGTCCCAAAGGTTGCCTCTTTAACCAAAAATGAGGAGCCCATAAAAATTGTCCATTATTATGCCGATGGAAGTTTTGAGACCTTTAGCAAAAGGTAGTATTTTTACAAAAAAAGAAAATGGGAAGATTTGCCACGGTTATTTTAGGATTCACGCTATTTATAAGCTGTTACAACGTAGAGCGTAATTGCGAGGACTTTCATCGTGGTACATTTCAATTTCAACAAATCATAGGTGATCAGTTGCAAACATCAACCTTTCTTCGCTCAGAAAATTTAGAGATCGAGTATTTTAATGAGGAAATTGATTCTGCGAGTATCCGTTGGATCAATCCCTGTGAATGTGTAATAACCAAGCTAAACCCTGTCTCAAATCAAGATAAACGCCCAATTAGCATTAAGATTCTCACAACGAACAAAAATGAATATGTTTTTGAGTACACCTTGGTTGGAGACCAGAAAAACAAGCAACGTGGAACTATTGTTAAACTAAGTGATACGCTAATTACCCCTTAAAAATCTAATTTTATTTGAGGTTGCTCGTTATCAGATATGTCTTCAGGGTCATTTACTTCAACTTCTTCCACTATTGTTGGCACTTCAATTTCATAGGGAAGGCTCTCTTTTAGTTCAACCGTTTTAATTTTTGTCGTACTCAACTGATTCCCCAGAGCCTTGAATCCTTTGATTGCAATAAATTTTTCAACATTGATTTTCTTTACTGGTAATTCGTCTTCTCCCCTTGGTTTCACAAAGTGAATATTAATAACAGGTCGCCATTCGGTCGTTACATAAACCAAATCCCCGTCTTCTTTTATAAAATAATCTTCTTTGTTTTCATTCTCTATAAGGAAGCGTTTGATAAAGTAACGCTCTTTTTCTGGGTCAAAATAAATGGCCGTTATGGGTTTTGATTCCACCCAACATTCCAAGATATCTGGAATCTGATCAAAGTGTAGCGTCATTTCTGGAGTAACAGTTCTGGACACTCCTTTGTTGTAAATGATCAACAATTTATCTTCTCCTCTAAATGCCCCCAAAAGTCTTCCTCTACCATCTAAATTAAGCTTTAGAACAGTTTCATCAAACCATATATTACGGGGCTTTAGTGTCGAAACACCTTTCTCTCTTAATTCAACTTTAAGCACATTATGTTTGGTGACAATATTCCCTTTTACACCTCTTCCTTTGATTTGAAGATCAGCGAAATCGAGCTCCCATTTGAGTTTTTTAGCTTGACCAGTGTTGCGAAGAACAATGGAAACTGTTTCTGCCTCCCCGTTAGGGTTTGCACTGAAATACAATAATTGTGAGCCCAGTTTGGCTTGCGTAATCTCATAAAATTTGTCGCGAGTAACGCCTGTAACGGCAAAACGCTTAATGTATGAAGTCCCAAGTTTACCATCTTTATAGATAACGTTATATACGGTACGTGTATCCTTTTTCTTGAAAACGGCTACATGAATAATATCTTTCTCCACAAATACCTTACTGTCAACTTTAACGACCTGCATTTTCCCAGATCGGGTGAATACAATTAGGTCATCGATATCAGCACAGTCACAAACATATTCATCGCGTTTTAGAGAAGTTCCCACAAAGCCTTCTTCGCGGTTAACATAGAGTTTTAGGTTCCGCACCACTACTTTTTTGGCATCAACATCATCAAAGGTTCGTATATCTGATTTACGCTCTTTCCCTTTTCCGTATTCCTTTTTCAGGGTATTGAAATAGTCAATGGCAAAATCGATTAGATTATCTAAATGATGTTTTACCCCTGCTATTTCTCCTTCTAAGGCATCAATGCGAAGCTGTGCCTTGTCAATATCAAATTTTGAAATACGTTTAATCCTTATTTCAGTCAAACGAACCAAATCTTCTTCTATCACTGGGCGCTTTAAATGAGCAATAAATGGTTTTATACCATTGTCTATCGCCTTTAAAACACCTTCCCAGGTCTCTTCTTCTTCAATCAATCGATATACCTTGTTCTCAATGAAAATGCGTTCAAGAGAAGCGTAGTGCCATTGATTTTCCAATTCTTGCAGCTTATACACTAACTCTTTTTTGAGTGTGCTTACTGTAGTGTCTGTTGAGATTTTCAACATCTCGGTTACTCCAATAAATTGTGGTTTATGATCAATAATGACGCAGCCTAAAGGCGAAATAGATGATTCACAACTTGTAAAAGCAAACAAGGCATCTATTGTTTTATCGGGGGAAATACCCGCGGGTAAGTGCACTAATATCTCAACCTCTGCAGCAGTGTTATCTTCGATTTTCTTGATCTTAATCTTTCCCTTATCATTTGCTTTGAGAATAGAGTCAATCAAAGATGAGGTTGTTGTACTAAACGGAATTTCGTTGATGACCAAGGTGTTTTTATCGCGTACATTAATTTTTGCACGAACACGTACCTTTCCTCCACGAATTCCATCATTGTAATTCTGTACATCAATAATACCACCTGTTTGGAAATCTGGATATAAGGTGAATTTCTTCCCCTTTAAATAGGCCACACTTGCCTGTAAAAGCTCGTTGAAATTGTGTGGTAGTATTTTGGTTGAAAGCCCTACAGCGATTCCTTCTGCCCCCTGTGCCAATAACAATGGAAATTTTACAGGTTGATGAACAGGTTCTTTTTTTCTACCATCATACGAAAGCTGCCAATCAGTTACTTTTGGACTAAAAACAACTTCTAGAGCAAATTTTGACAAACGAGCTTCAATATATCGAGAAGCTGCCGCGCGATCACCGGTTAGGATATTTCCCCAGTTACCTTGCATGTCGATGAGCAAATATTTCTGCCCAATCTGAACCATGGCATCTGCTATACTTGCATCTCCATGTGGATGATATTGCATGGTGTGCCCAACAATGTTGGCCACTTTATTGTATCGTCCATCATCAAGATCTTTCATGGAATGAAGAATACGGCGTTGTACCGGTTTTAACCCATCAGCAATTGCAGGAACTGCACGTTCAAGAATTACATACGAAGCATAGTCCAAAAACCAGTCTTTATACATTCCCGTAACTTTTACCAGGGAATCCTGACCAGATGATGCGTCTTCTTCGTAGAATTCTTTTTCTTCCATATTATGCGTCTAAATCAGCTAGATCTAATTCTACTTTTAGGTTGTTAATGATGAATTCTTGTCTTGTTGGTGTGTTTTTACCCATGTAAAATTCCAACAACTGTTCAATGGTTGTCCCCTTGTCCAGCATTACTGGATCTAAACGAATATCTTCTCCAATAAAAAATTTAAATTCATCTGGTGAAATTTCTCCCAACCCCTTAAATCGAGTAATTTCTGGCTTTCCACGAAGTTTACCCAATGCTGCAACTCGCTCAGCTTCAGAGTAACAATAAATGGTTTCCTTTTTGTCTCTGACCCTGAACAAAGGCGTTTGCAAAATATATAAATGTCCTTCTTTAATTAATTCTGGAAAGAACTGTAGAAAGAATGTGATCAATAACAAACGAATGTGCATTCCATCGACATCGGCATCTGTTGCAATAACAATATTATTGTATCGCAATTCCTCTAAACCATCTTCAATATTTAAAGCGGCTTGTAAGAGATTAAATTCTTCGTTCTCATAAACAATCTTCTTGGTCATCCCGTAGGTATTCAACGGCTTTCCTCTCAGGCTAAAAACAGCTTGCGTATTAACGTCGCGAGACTTTGTTATGGATCCACTTGCTGAGTCCCCCTCTGTAATAAACATGGTAGACTCCAGGCGTCTATCTTTTTTTAAATCCCCAAGATGCACCCTGCAATCGCGTAATTTCTTATTGTGCAAATTGGCTTTTTTAGCACGATCGCGCGCAAGCTTACGGATTCCAGAAAGCTCTTTACGCTCTTTTTCCGCTTGCATTATTTTTCGTTGAATACTGGAGGCTATGTCTGGGTTCTTGTGAAGGAAATTATCTAGCTGAGTTCCTAAGAAATCATTGATGTACGAACGCACTGATGGCATACCATCACCCATTTCAGTTGATCCAAGTTTTGTCTTTGTTTGCGATTCAAAAATGGGTTCCATCACCTTTATGCTTATTGCAGCAATGACAGATTTACGCACGTCGGAAGCATCGTAATTTTTGCCAAAAAACTCTCGGATTGTTTTGACCAATGCTTCTCTAAAGGCCGCTTGATGTGTTCCGCCTTGAGTGGTATTTTGCCCATTTACAAAGGAATGATATTCTTCGCTATACTGGGTTTTGCTGTGCGTAATGGCAACTTCTATGTCATCTCCACGCAAATGAACGATTGGATAAAGTAGATCACTTTCATTAACAATGTCTTCCAAAAGGTCTTTTAAACCGTTTTCGGAAAAATATTTCTCCCCGTTAAAATCTATCGTCAATCCAGGATTGAGGTAGACATAGTTTTTAATCATCTTGATGATGTACTCTGCCCTGAACTTATAGTTTTTAAAAATGGCTTGGTCTGGGGTAAACGAAACCTTGGTCCCACGTCTAGCCTTGGAAGGATTAATCTCCCCTTCATCTATCAAAGACCCTGATTCGAACGAAGCCATTTTTGCTTGGTCATCGCGGATGGACTCGACGATAAAGGAAGACGAAAGAGCGTTTACAGCCTTGGTTCCAACACCATTTAAACCAACAGATTTTTTAAATGCACGGGAATCGTATTTACCCCCTGTATTCATTTTAGACACTACATCTACTACTTTCCCCAGAGGAATTCCACGTCCGTAGTCACGTATGACAACCTGTGTGTCGACTATTTTTATTTCAATGGTCTTTCCGGCACCCATAACAAATTCATCGATACAGTTATCGAGAACTTCTTTGATAAGAATATATATTCCGTCATCGGGTGAGGAACCATCGCCCAATTTTCCAATATACATACCGGGGCGCATACGAATATGCTCCTTCCAATCGAGGGAGCGAATATTATCTTCGGTATATTGAATTTTTTCGGACATAGTGAATTACACGCTAATATAAAGTATCGTTAGCTTAACAACTCCAATTGATTTGCAAAAAAATTAACAATGGTCGTTGAAAACTATTCTTGGAAAATTTAAAAGACTTTTTTGATTACTTATACCCCAAGTAGGCAAGTATATTATTTTCGATACGGGACTCAATTTGCGAAACTTCTGCCTTAATGAATGTTTTCCCCGTGATGTTTTCATACAATTCAATGTATCGATTGGATACTTCTTCTATGTAAGCATCGGACATTTCGGGAACAACTTGCCCCTCTAGGCCTTGAAATCCATTTTCGATAAGCCATTGACGCACAAACTCTTTAGAGAGTTGTTTCTGGGGCTCCTTTGTCGCTTGGCGATCTTCATAGCCATCTGCGTAAAAATAACGAGAAGAATCTGGCGTGTGAATTTCGTCAATTAGAAGAATGGTTCCATCTTCTGTTTTGCCGAATTCATATTTTGTATCTACCAAGATCAATCCTTTAGCGGCAGCTAAATCTGTGCCTCGTTGAAACAAAGCCCGTGTATAGGCTTCCAATTGAATGTAATCCTCTTCAGAGACAATCCCCTGACGAGTGATTTCTTCACGTGAAATATCTTCATCATGGCCTTCTTCTGCTTTTGTTGCTGGGGTAATAATTGGGGAAGGAAAGGCATCGTTTTCTATCATTCCATCGGGCATAGCAACACCGCATAACAATCGTTTCCCTGCTTTGTACTCACGTGCAGCATGACCAGACATATATCCACGTATTACCATCTCCACTTTGAAAGGTTCGCAACGTTGACCAATAGAAACTGAGGGATCTGGTGTAGATTTTAGCCAATTGGGAACAATATCGCTGGTTGCCTCCAACATTTGTGTTGCAATTTGATTCAAGATTTGGCCTTTGTAGGGAATTCCTTTGGGCATTACAACATCAAAAGCAGAGAGGCGGTCTGTAGCAATCATGACCAATGTATCATTTTCGAGGGAAATTACTTCCCGCACTTTCCCTGTGTACTTGGTTAGCTGTCCGGGAAGAGTAAAACTAGTTGATAAAAGCGTATTCATTTAATTTTGGTGTTCTATTGTTTTATATGCGTTGATAACTTTTTTAACTAATCGATGACGGATTACATCTCTGTCGTCAAGGAATAACATACCAATTCCATTGGTTTCTTTTAATATCAGAAGTGCTTCTTTTAATCCCGATGTCACCCTGCGGGGGAGGTCAATTTGACCTGGATCACCAGTTATGATAAACTTTGCGTTTGGCCCCATTCGGGTTAAAAACATTTTCATTTGAGCATGTGTCGTGTTTTGCGCTTCATCTAAAATAACAAAAGCATTGTCAAGCGTTCTACCGCGCATAAAGGCTAAGGGGGCTATTTGAATCGTCCCCTTTTCAACAAACGAAGCCAATCGTTCGCAGGAATCATATCACGAAGAGCGTCGTACAAGGGCTGCATGTAGGGGTCTAACTTTTCTTTCATATCACCAGGTAAAAACCCTAAATTCTCTCCTGCTTCAACAGCAGGACGCGTTAAAATGATTCTTTTAACTTGCTTTTCTTTCAATGCTTTAACAGCTAAGGCAACACTTGTATAGGTTTTTCCGGTTCCAGCTGGACCAATGGCAAAAACCATGTCATTCTTTTTACTTAACTCAACCAAGCGCTGTTGATTGTGCGTCTTGGCTTTGATGGTTCTTCCACCAATTCCATGCAGAATAAACGATTCTTTATCGTTGGTTGGTTCATAATCTTTCGAACCATCTGAGCATAAAATAAGTTCTATGGTGGTACTATCGAGGGAATTGAATTTTCCAAAGTGTGCGACCAACATATCTACACGCTTTTCAAACACCTCTAAAATCTCTTCTTCTCCTAACGCTTTGATTTTATTTCCGCGTGCAATTATCTTAAGCTTAGGGAAATAGCTGCGCAACTGCTCAATTGTTTTGTTCTGTTCTCCAAAAAACGCTTGCGGATTAACTTCACTGAGTTCAATTTCGATTTCGTTCAATATCGTTTTGATTAAAGATTATACGTTCAGTTTCGTAAGTTTGTAGTCAAAATTACGTTTTTCGTTTCAATCTAATCTCAAATAAAAACAACTTTATGTCGATAATTACCTTGACTACCGATTTTGGGCATAAAGATTATTTTGTTTCCGTAATCAAAGCCGCACTTCTTCAAGAAGCACCTTTGTCGATGATTATTGACATCTCCCACGAGATTAGTCCATTCAATCATACCGAAGCGGCTTACATTCTTAAAAATGCTTTCGCCAATTTTCCCAAAGGCACTATTCATATCGTTGGAGTAGATTCTGAACTCACACCAGAAAACCAACATGTGGTTATGCTATACAACGGACACTTCTTTATTGGAGCAAACAACGGTATCTTTGCCCTGATTATTGAAGAAATGAAATATGAGCGGATTGGCGAAATTAACATCCATAATTCAATTGTTTCAACTTTTCCAGTACTCGATGTTTTTGTCAAGGTTGCTGCTCACTTAGCGCGAAACGGAAATATGGATGTAGTGGCAAAACCAATGGAGAAACTGAAGGAGGTTGTTGCAATTCGCCCCGTAATCAATGAAGCAAAAACACAGCTGATTGGAAGTGTCATTTATATCGATAATTTCGGTAATGTAGTCACCAATATCCGTAAAAAAGAGTTTTTAGAAGTCCGTAAGACGCGTCCGTTTACAATTTCAGTTCAAACCGTTAAGTTTAATAGCATCTACAATTCATATACGGAAGCTATAAATTTTGAAATACCGCGAAAAAATCGAGAAGAAGAGGGGAAAAAAATTGCCTTGTGGAATGCCGCTGGACATTTAGAACTTTCTATATATAAGAGTAATCCCTCCAAAGTGGGGAGCGCCAAAAGTTTATTTGGTGTAGATTTTAGAACATCCATAACCATTGAATTTGAATAATATGTGGACGATTTTTAAGCGGGAATTTGCCAGTATGTTCTGCAGTCCCTTGGGCTATTCATTGCTAGGCAGTTTTTTATTATTCAATGGACTGTTGCTATGGGTTTTCCCTTCGGCTTGGAATATTTTGGACGCTGGTTTTGGGGACCTAAATCTTTTCTTTGAACTCAATCCCTGGTTGTTGATCTTCCTCCTCCCCGCTTTGGGAATGAAATCTTTTTCAGAAGAAATTAAATTGGGAACACTAGAACTACTCCTCACCAAACCCCTGACAAAAATTGAATTGATTTTAGGGAAATTTTTCGCCATTATGTTTCTACTTCTTCTTGGCCTTAGTGTAAGTCTTTTGTACCTGTACCTTATTAGCAATGTTTTACTACCCAACCAACACATTGATTATGGTGTATATATTGGTTCCTTAGTTGGACTCATCCTTTTGTCCATGGCTTTGGCAGCCATCAGCCTTTGGTCTTCTACCTTGGTTGACAGCCCCTTCTCTGCTTTTTTAATCGCTGTTTTTTGTTAGCGTATTTCACTTTTATGGCTGGCAGCAATTGGCTTTACTTTTTTCCGATTTCAACAGCTACACATTCATTAAAAGTATTTCGTTACAGCATCATTATGCAGAATTGAATAAAGGCGTATTGCGCTTATCCAACATGTTGTATTTCTTTTTGCAAACCGCATTTTTCGTCTACTGGACCTTACTTAATCTTGAAAAAAGAAGTCGATGAAAAAAATCAAACATCGTAATGCATTGATTATTTTCCTTATCGGGATTGCACTGTTTATGAAAGGAATTTCGGCAATTGACATACAGTGGGATTTAACTAACGACAAACACTACACGCTCTCCGATAATACCATCAAAATTATAGAAGAACTGGAGAATCCTATCATAATTGAAGTATTACTAGGAGGCGATTTACCGCCAAATTACCAGCGTTTGCGCAGTGAGTTAACAGTTGTTTTAAACCAATTATCACGTCTTAATACCTTTGTCCAATTTGACTTTGTCGATCCGTTTGCCGATAACGCAAACACCGAACAGACCATTAAAGATCTATACAATTATGGTTTAAATCCAGAAGTCGAAATAGACCAAGAAAACCAATCTACTGCTCAAACAGTTGTGGTGCCATGGCTGATTCTCAACATGGACAACAAATCCTCTCGTGTTCCTTTACTTCAAAAAAACTTAGGTGACACAGCAGAGTTACGCATGGAACAATCCATTCAGCAATTGGAATACAATATTCTTGATGGGATACACAAGTTGTTGATCAAAAAGAAAAAGCGGATTGCCATCATCAAATCACACGGAACATCTGAGGATGCAAAATTATTGAGTTTCTTACAAGGCCTTCAGCCCTATTACAATCTTGCGCCTTTTGATCTAAAAGCATTTCCAGCTGCGCCCGAAAAAACCTTAGAAAATTTAAATCGATTTGACCTTCTTGTTGTTTCTAATCCAAAAGCGGCTTTCTCGAATGAAGAAAAGTATATTTTCGATCAATACACCCGTCAAGGAGGAAGCAGTCTTTTCTTCATTGATCCTGTTGCTGTTGCCCAAGATAGTTTGTTTATTCTTCAAGGCAATGCAGTTGTTTACCCAATAAACCTTGAGCTAGATGAACTTTTTTTTAAATATGGTGTTCGTCTAAACAAAGACATTATCACAGACCTCTACAGCGCTCCAATTGTCTTGGCACAGGGAGAAAATGCTTCTTCAGAATACAAACCCTATCCATGGGTATATCACCCATTGGTGCAGCCCACTGGAAATCATCCAATTGGAAGTGCAATTGGCAATGTGCAACATCGTTTTACCAGTTCTATAGACACCTTAGAGAATGCCCTTAAGAAAACGATCCTGCTGTCTAGCTCTAACCGTTCCAAGCGAAAAACACCCCCATTTATTATAGAATTAAAAGAAGCTACGCAACCCTTGAAACCCTCGGCCTTTAATGAAGATGGGATGATGACAGCCGTATTATTGGAAGGAGAATTTCCTTCTCTTTTTGCCAATAGAATTGCACCATTTTCATGGAGTTCACCTTCAACTTCGAAACCAGCTAGAATGGCGCTGTTCTCTGATGGGAACATTGCCGAGAATCAGCTAAACAGTGGAGAGCCTTTGGAATTAGGTTATGACAAGTGGACCAATAATTTATATGCCAACAAAAGCTATTTACACAACACAGTACACTACCTTATTGGGGAAGAAGAACGCCTTGATCTTCGCACCAAGGACATTCAACTTGCCTTTTTAGACACTATTCTACTGAATAAAAAAGGCACCGCTTTACGCTATACCGCTTCTCTTCTACCTTTGATTCTCTTGGGGCTATTATTCCTGTTTGTTTTTGTTAGAAGAAAACAGCATTTTCGTCAATAACTTTTCATAAGTTTCTTTTTACATTGCTGCCTTTTCAGATATATTTGGAATAATAAATAACAATCCCATGAAATTCATTGTCTCAAGTAGTCAATTATTAAAGCAATTACAAGTATTAGGGGGAATAATCAACACCTCAAATACGCTCCCCATACTCGATAACTTCTTGTTTGAGCTCAATCAAGACCGACTCACTATCACAGCTTCAGACCTAGAAAACTAGCATGTCTGCAAGCATTACTGTAGAATCTACCTCAACCGGTAATATTGCAGTTCCCGCTCGTTTGTTGTTGGATACCTTAAAAACTTTTCCAGAACAACCCCTCACCTTTTCTGCAGAAAACAACATTGAAATTAGTGCAAACAATGGAAAATACAGTCTTGCCTATTTAGCAGGAAACGAATTTCCTAAAGCGGTTCACATTAAAGACCCAAGCAAGACTGTAATTATGGGAGATACACTCGCCAATGCGATCAATACCACCCTTTTTGCTTCTGGAAACGATGATCTTCGCCCTGTAATGAGTGGTGTCTTTTTTCAGTTCTCTACCGAAGGGCTCACCTTTGTTGCTACAGATGCACACAAGCTCGTTAAATACACCCGTTCAGATGTTACTGCTTCGGGAACTGCAGAATTCATTATGCCCAAAAAGGCATTGCAAATTCTCAAAGGAATCTTACAAGGAAACGAAGAGGATATTAATATAGAGTACAATGAAACCAATGCACAGTTTTCTTTTGGATCAACTACACTAAGCTGTCGATTAATTGAAGGGAAATACCCTAACTACGAAGCCGTAATTCCAAAAGAGAACCCCAACGTATTGACCATTCACCGAGAAACATTACTCAACTCTTTACGTCGTGTTAGTATTTTCTCTAACAAGACCACTCACCAAATACGTTTAAAAATTGCTGGAGCTGAACTGAACATCTCTGCTGAAGATTACGACTTTAGCAACAAGGCTGAAGAACGTTTAAGTTGTAGTTACGCTGGAGATGATCTTCAAATTGGGTTTAACTCGCGCTTTTTAATCGAAATGCTCAACAACCTTGGGGCGGAGGAAATCTCCTTGGCCATGTCCATGCCCAATAGAGCCGGTATCATTACTCCCCTCGACGGCATTGAAGAAGGAGAACAGGTTACCATGTTGGTGATGCCAGTGATGTTGAATGATTAATCTCAACTTAAAGTTATACCATAAAAAAAGCCGCTCTGAAAGCGCCTTTTTTGTGCATTATTTATAAAATTACGTCACCGTTATCGCAGCAGACATACGTTTGTAAATTCCTTTTTCCAATTTTTCACGAATCGCAGAAAATGCATCGAGGGTAATCGAAACGTCTTCCATATTATGGGAAGCAGTTGGTATTAAACGCAACAATATTAGTCCTTTAGGAACAACTGGGGTAAACAACAATCGAACAAAATATTCCGTAATTTTCCCGTAAGTCTTTGACCAGAACCATGGCTTCAGGAATACTCCCTTTCAAATACACAGGGGTAACACAACTCTGGGTAGTTCCAATATCAAAACCTCGCTCTTTTAATCCATTTTGAAGTGCGTTTACATTGTCCCACAATTTGGCCTTAAATTCTGGACGATTGCGTAACATATCTAATCTCTTCAATGCCCCTTCAACCAATACAGATTGTAAGGATTTCGCAAACATTTGCGAGCGCATATTGTACTTCAGGTAATCGATAATTTCTTTATCTGCAGCAATAAATGCCCCAGTAGAGGCCATAGATTTTGCGAAAGTGGCAAAATAAACATCAATATCATCTTGAATGCCTTGTTCTTCTCCTGCTCCTGCACCTCTTGCACCCAAGGTTCCAAAACCATGCGCATCATCCACTAAAAAACGGAAGCTAAACTTTTCTTTCAGGGCAACAATTTCTTTTAAACGACCTTGCTCTCCCCGCATTCCAAAGACACCTTCAGAAATCACAAGAATACCTCCACCGGTTTGCTCAGTCATTTTAGTGGCTCTTTCAAGGTTTTTCTCCAGGCTTTCAATGTCATTGTGCTGATAAGTAAAGCGTTTTCCTGGATGAAGACGTACGCCGTCAATAATACAAGCATGTGCATCTACATCGTAAACAATCACGTCATTTTTTGACACCAGTGTATCGATGGTGGAAAGTATTCCTTGGTAGCCAAAATTAAGTACATAAGCAGATTCTTTTTCTACAAACTCGGCCAACTCACGCTCCAATTGCTCGTGCAAATCTGTATGACCAGACATCATTCTAGCTCCCATGGGATGTGCAGATCCATATTTGGCTGCAGCATCTACATCAGCTTTTCTAACTTCGGGTTGGTTTGCAAGACCTAGGTAATCGTTTACACTCCAGGTAATCACTTCCTTACCGTTAAATTTCATTCGGTTAGAAATGGGTCCTTCTAGTTTTGGAAATACAAAATATCCTTCGGCAACCGAAGCCCATTTACCCAAAGGTCCCTTATTTTCTAATATACGCTCAAATATGTCTCTCATCTACATTTTTCTTTCTTCGTGGATTCTACTTCTATTGAATAAATTCTACTTTATTTGGTTCTTCTGCATGATCGGAATCAAAGAAGCCTTGGTCTTTCATCCATTTATCACTGTAAATTTTACTCATGTAACGTGAGCCATGATCTGGGAAGATGGCCACAACATTACTGTTTTCATCAAATTCGCCTTCTTCACTCAATTGCTTTATTGCTTGAACTACTGCACCGCAAGTATAGCCCACAAACATCCCTTCTTTTCTGGTGATGTATCGAGCCATATGTGCACTCTCTTCGTCAGTAACTTTTATAAACTTATCAATTACGTCAAAATTTGTAGCAGTTGGAATAAGGTTTTTACCCAATCCTTCTATCCTGTATGGATATATTTCTTTTGGGTCTAACTCATGTGTTTCGTGGTATTTTTTTAAAACAGAACCATAGGCGTCAACACCAATTATACGAACGGCTGGGTTTTGTTCTTTGAGGTAACGTGCACAACCAGAAATTGTTCCTCCAGTTCCACTACAAGCAATAAGGTGGGTGATTTTACCACTGGTCTGTTTCCATATTTCAGGACCGGTTGAATAGTAATGTGCATCTGCGTTCAGCGAATTAAAATACTGATTGATGTATATTGAATTATTCGTTTCGGCATGAATTCTTTTGGCAACCTGATAATAGGAACGTGGATCGTCTGCTTTTACATTTGCAGGACAAACGTATACCTTAGCCCCCATTGAACGGAGCATGTTTATTTTATCTTCAGACGACTTAGAGCTTACGGCAAGTATGCATTCGTAGCCCTTAATCATGGAAACCATGGCCAAACTGAAACCAGTATTTCCTGAGGTGGTTTCAATAATGGTTGTATTTTCTTGAATTAGCCCTTGTCGCTCGGCTTCGTTAACAATGTGAAGTGCAATGCGGTCTTTATTAGAATGTCCTGGATTATAGGCCTCCCACTTTGCAAAAAAATCGCCTTTGAAGTTTTCAACCACCTTATTCAACTCAATAAGAGGTGTGTCACCTATTAGGGATAGTAAGTTGGGGTAGGAATCAAATCCAGGCTTCATATTGTGGTGTTTTTTAAAAACAGTTCAAATTTAATGAAAAAAAATTAGTTTTTACTGTTTTCCAAAGCGAGGAGAAAAGCATATTTCTTGGCAGTTTCCTTTAAGGCATCAAAGCGACCAGAGGCTCCCCCGTGACCAGCACTCATGTTGGTGTCTAGAAAAAGTACAGTTTCATCTTTTTATTTAAACGAAGACGCGCTACCCACTTTGCAGGTTCCCAATATTGTACTTGAGAGTCATGCAGGCCAGTTGTCACCAATAAATTAGGATAGGCTTGTTCTTTTATATTGTCATAGGGTGAATATGATTTCATATAATCATAGTAGGGCTTGTCGTTCGGATTGCCCCATTCATCATATTCACTTGTGGTTAAGGGAATTGTATCGTCTAACATGGTGGTAACTACATCCACAAATGGAACAGCCGCAATAACTCCGTTATAAAGCTCTGGAGCATCATTTACAATAACACCCATCAACAAGCCTCCGGCAGAACCTCCATAGGCATACAAATGATTCGCTGAGGTCAATCCTTCGCCAATTAAATGCTTAGAGCAATCGATAAAATCTGTGAAGGTATTTTTCTTTTGCAACATTTTACCGCTGTCATACCATTTTCTACCGAGGTACTCTCCTCCACGTACATGCGCAATGGCAAAGGCAAAACCTCTGTCCAACAAGCTAAAACGTGTACTCGAAAAGCCAGGATCTATTGTAGAACCATAGGAACCATAAGCATACTGCAAAATTGGTGTTCTCTGACTTAGGGGCGTATCTTTATGGTACACCAACGAAATTGGAATCATTGTTCCATCTGCTGCGGGTGCCCAAAGTCGTTTAGAGATGTAATTCAATTTGTCAAACTTTCCTCCCAAGACCTCTTGTTCTTTTAAAACAAATTGCTCCTTCGTTGCCATGTCGTATTCAATTACAGAACTTGGTGTAGTCATTGAATTATAAACATAGCGAAGTTTTGTTGTATTGAAAGCAATATTGGTAGAAGTATAAACGGTGTATGCTTCACCTTCAAGCGGTAAATAATAGTCTTCAGTTCCATCCCATCGTTGTATACGAACTTTAGCTAAACCATTTTCACGCTCAGTTATCACCCAATAATCATTGAACAATTCCATGTCTTCCAACAAGACTGAAGGTCTATGGGGGAGCACCTCTATCCAGTTGTCTTTTGACGTTGCTACAACAGGCGTTTTCATGAGTTTATAATTCTCTGCCTTGTCTGCATTGGTGAAAATATAAAAATGATCTCCATAGTGAGATATGCTGTACTCTAGGTTTGGGGTACGCTTTTGAATAACAGTAAACTTTTCAAGAGGCTTGTTTGCATCAAGATAATGGTACTCGGATGTCAGCGTGCTGTAGGAGCCAATAAAAATATACTCCTCAGACTTTGATCCAGAAACAAAGGTAGAATAGGTTTCGTCTTTCTCTTCAAAAACGACCTCACTCTCAGCCAGAAGATCATTCATAGAATGACGATATATAGCTTCAGATCGCAGTGTTGTTGGATTTTTCTTGGTAAAGAAAAAGTGAGTGTTATCATTTGCCCAAACACTACTTCCTGTGGTGTTCTCAATTGAAGTGTCAAAAATTTCACCACTAATTAAATCTTTTACTTTCAATACATATTGACGTCTAGAGACCGTATCGATGCCAACGATTGCTTTGGTATTGTCTGGACTAATGTTGATGCCTACCAAACGAAAGTAATCATGCCCCTTGGCCATTTCATTGCAGTCAAATAGGATTTCTTCTGCTGCGTCAAGGCGATCTTTTTTTCGTGTGTATATGGGGTAATCCTGCCCTTTTTCAAATCGAGTAATGTACCAATAGCCATTGTAAAAGTAGGGCACAGAATTATCTTCTTCTTTGATACGACCCTTCATCTCCTCAAAAAGGTCATTTTGAAGCGGTACAAGATGCTTTGTCGATTTTTGGTAGTAATCATTTTCGCGTTCCAAATAATCAATTACTTCGGGGTTTTCGCGTTCTTTCAACCAAAAAAACGGATCCATTCGAATATCATCATGGATGTTATGTTGATACGGTTTTTGATCCGCTAAAGGAGGTGTTAGTGTTTTGTCTGGTTTCATTTCTGGAGATGTATTACAAGCCAATAGTAATATTGGCAAGCACAAAAGTAAGTGTCTCCGTTGAGTTGGTGAAATTGAGGAAGTAAAAAGCATGACGATTTATAAAATTATTTTTTTAAGGCAATCCATAACATAATTGTGTTGTTCTTCTGTATAATCGCGATGGGTTACAAAACGTAACTTTCCAGAACCCATGCCAATGAGTTGAATGCTTCTTTCTTTCATTGCATCCATAAAGCTGGTTTCTAACAAAGGAGATTTTAATTCGAAAATAACAATATTTGTATCTACTGGAGCTAAATAACGAACCCCATTAAGTTGCAAAACAGCTTCTCCAAGTTCCTTTGCGCGCCTGTGATCGTTGTCTAAATCTTCCCAATGATGATCAATGGCATAGCTGGCAGCTGCAGCTAGAAAACCTGCCTGGCGCATTCCACCACCAAGCATTTTTCGTACCCGAAGCGCTTTCTGCATATGTTCTTTACTGCCCAATAAAGCAGAACCAATGGGTGCACCCAAGCCTTTGCTGAAGCAAATGGAAATTGTATCAAATTGTTCTCCATAAAAACTAGGGGAAGTTGATGTGGCCCGCATAGCATTCCACAAACGTGCTCCGTCCAGATGCAAAGGAAGGTTTTCTTCTTTACATAGTTGATGTATTCGTTCAATTTCGGTAGAAGAATAACAAGCCCCTCCCCCTTTATTGGTGGTGTTTTCTAAAACAACCAAAGAGGTTTTAGGGGAATGATAAAAATCTGCAGGATTGATTTTCTCTTTTATTTGTGCAGCAGTAATTCTTCCGCGTTCTCCTTCGATTAGTGCACAGGAAACACCACTGTTAAAACTCGCTCCGCCTCCTTCATAGTTAAAAATGTGGGCATAGTGGTCACAAATCACCTGCTCTCCTGGTTGGGTGTGAAGTTTGATGGCCGTTTGATTGGCCATTGTTCCAGAAGGAAAAAACAAAGCGGCTTCTTTTCCAAACATTGTGGCTACCTTGGCTTCCAATGCGTTTACACTTGGATCTTCTTTAAAAACATCGTCACCAACAGGTGCTTGTGTCATGTGCGACAACATTGCCACAGATGGGCGGGTAACTGTATCACTGATTAAGTTTACTTCCATAGTTCTATTGACAGCGTAGACTTGTCCCAATGGGCGATCCATCGGGTATTTTAGGTGTAGCTATTGGTGTTAATGTGCTTGTTTGCTCAAAGTACTGCTCAATGGTATTTTGATAATAATGCTTCAAAGCATAGCCATTCTGTTTCTTTAACCATTCTTTGAGTTGATACAACTGCTCGTGCACTGTTCCTCGAACTACATTGGATACAAGGGTGCTTTGACCCAAACGCATTAGTTGCTGCAATAGGTTGCCTTGAACGACAGTTTGAAGTGCTTTTACCTCTCCTCCACGAACAGCAGTTTTGAAGGTTTCTTTTATTAAAACTGAAATCGTTTCTGACAATCCTAATTGATTAGCGTCAAATGCTTTCTGTTGTGCTAAACGAGAAGCACGTTGCGGGTGAAGTAACATACTTAGCATTGCATCGCTCAGGGTATGTGCAGCTCCCATTGGATCAAAGGTTAAACCAGTTTGTGTTGAAAAACTCTCACGCGAAGCGCCATAGCCATAGGCATAGGGAGGCAAGATAGATCGTATATGCGCAGGAATAGATAGACTACTTGCATTCATAGAGTTTACAATCGCTTTTAAAGCTGCACGTTGTTCTTCAATTGCTACTGTTTTTACTGCATTAATTTTCGCTCCTTTTACACCGTATTCATACGCTTGTCCGCCAATTAATTTCACTACAGCCTCAAGTTGGTAACGATGCAAAAAATAAAGTGGAACCAATCGATCACGTAATACAGAGAAAGGCTCTCCCTCTTTGAGTTGATCTATGGAGAAATTATCCATCGCTAACTTTCGAATCGACAATAAATTCTCGTACTCACCAACAGCAGAAGTTCCATTGTCCCATAAATGTGCATAGGGGTGAGCTCCCCCAATGGGTCGTGCATCACGGTCAGATATAAAGCGATGGCCATCAGCACTACTCTTTTCCAATAGAGCATTCAATGCATCTGTTTCCTTAACAGTTTCAGGAAAATCACTGTAGGAGTATTTTACAGAAATCTTATCCCAGTCGCCAATTCCAACCGCATAAGCATTTTTATAGCTGATTTTTCCTGCTTCAATCCCAAGGGTTGGGTGCGGGTAATCCATCACAGAAGCACGGTTTTTTACACTAGCGGCAAAATTGTGGGCAAAGCCAAGGGTATGACCAATTTCATGGGCAGAAAGTTGTCGAATACGTGCAAGGGCTAATGCCAACATGGGCGAGTCGTCTGTTTTTCCGTTTGCATATGGCTTATCAGTCAAGGCTTGTGCAATCATAAAATCTTGACGAATACGTAAACTACCCAAACTAACATGTCCTTTAAGTATTTCTCCAGAACGTGGATCAACAACACTTGCACCATAACTCCAACCTCTTGTTGAACGATGCACCCATTGAATAACATTATAGCGCACATCCATTGGATCAGCATCGTCTGGCAAAATTTTTAGTTGAAAAGCATTGGTGTATCCTGCCGCTTCAAAGGCTTCATTCCACCATGCACCACCTTCTAACAAGGCAGAACGCACAGGCTCTGGAGTTCCATTGTCCAAATAATATACAATGGGTTCTACGGCTTCACTCATTTCTGCATTGGGGTCTTTCTTTTCCAGTCGATGACGCAGAGTAAACACCTTACGCGTAGACTCATTTACAGGGGTAGAATAATCGTTATAACTGAAAGGTATAGCTCCAGAGCGCGGATCAAACTTACGTGTCTCCAAAGCTACCTCAGGAAGTTTTACAAAAGAGTGATGCTGGTGAACCGTAACACTATTTGCCGAAGGGGTTACTGAGCGAATTAAGCGACCTTGTGGGTTACCACTAAAAGTAAGTAAGACATCAAACTCACTGTTATCCGGGAAGTTCTTTGTACGATCCAACGAGATAGCTGAACGGCTTTTGTCAACACTATAGTTTCCTTGTTTTGAGTCTTTCAAGCGCTTAGCCACACCATGCGCATCTTGCATCAAAAATGAAGTCATGTCGATAATATAATACTCCGTTGTTGATTCTACAATCGGAAAACCAAACAAAACAGATTGTGCAAATGCCTGCGCAATGGAGGCTTGCTCTAATGCATTGTCTGAAGTACTTCTGTATTCCAAATTGGGCTGAATCAACATAAGTTTATTTCCCATTTTTGAAAAATAAACAACACGTTCATTCCCCAGCTGACCACGATCTAAACCAATGTCATTACTACCAATCCCAGCACTGAGTCCATTGACATAAAGGAAAGGTTTATCAACATGATCCTTTCTATCTACCTTTAAATGAACGCTACCGTTGGATTCATTATAGCTAAAATCAAAAAAACCATTATACTCCTTGCCTATTGAAAAGACTGATACAGGCGGTGGCGGTATAGCTTTTCGTTTGCGTTGACCGAAGCCAACACTAAGAAATAAACTAAAAAAAATGACGAGAAAAAATCTTGATTTCATATGTTAAAATTGAGAGTTCAAGTTAAAAATATTTGTTAGAAAAAGAATAAAGCAAAGTTTAATTCTATTTTTACAAAAAAAAACAGATGTTAACATCAGATCAGCTAAAAAATCTATTTGAACGCCTTGGTGCGTTGAGGAGGTATCTTTGACATTGATGCCAAAGAAATACAAATCCGAAATGAAGAAGAAGTTACTCTAGATCCTTCGTTTTGGAACGATCCAAAAAAAGCAGAAATCCACATGAAACAGTTACGGACCCTAAAAAAATGGGTGAGTGACTTTAATACTGCCACACAATTGTTTGACGATTTGGAAGTGCTTTATGACTTTTATAAAGCGGGGGACGTTTCTGAAAAGGAACTCAAAGAAACCCATCAACAATTGTTGGATACGCTTGAAGACATTGAATTTCGCAACATGCTTTCCGATGAAGGTGATGCACTTAGTGCTGTGCTACAAATTACTGCCGGTGCAGGAGGAACAGAGAGTTGTGATTGGGCAGAAATGTTAATGCGGATGTACCTTATGTGGGCAGATAAGCAGGGCTTCAAAGTTAAAGAACTCAATCATCAGGCTGGTGATATCGCAGGAATAAAGACCGTTACCATCGAAATTGAAGGCGATTTCGCTTTTGGGTGGCTTAAAGGCGAAAACGGGGTACATCGTCTCGTGCGCATATCCCCTTTTGATAGCAATGCCAAACGCCACACATCTTTTGCTTCTGTCTATGTTTACCCATTGGCCGATGACAGTATTGAGATCGTCGTTAATTCATCAGAAATTACCTGGGAAACAATGCGCTCTAGTGGGGCTGGTGGTCAAGGAGTAAATAAAATTGAAACTGCTGTTCGATTAAGACATGCCCCTTCAGGGATAATGATCGAAAATTCTGAAACTCGTTCCCAACTGGAAAATAAAGCCAAAGCTATGCAATTGCTCAAATCGCAATTGTATGAAATTGAATTACAGAAAAAAATGGCTGCTCGCGATGAAATAGAAGCCTCCAAAAAGAAAATTGAATGGGGCTCGCAGATTCGTAATTACGTTATGCAACCCTACAAACTGGTAAAAGATGTGCGTACCCAAGAAGAAACCAGTGATGTAGACGGAATTCTGAATGGAAATATTGACAATTTTCTTAAAGCATACCTCATGTTTATGGGACAAAAACCTGAAACCGATACGCTGTAAAAACAATAACTCATGAAATTGACCATCTACCATAATCCCCGTTGCCGAAAATCAAGAGAAGCGCTGCAACATCTAGAATCCACTGATCACGAAATAATCATCGTAAATTATTTTGACAGCCCCCTGACAGGTGACCAATTGGATCAGTTGCTGCAAGAATTGGATTACAATCCAGAAAAACTTATTCGCACCACAGAAGCCATTTGGAAAAGCGATTATAAAGGAAAAGAATTGACCGACAAGGAGCTGTTAAATACCATGCTCGAGCAACCGAAATTAATGGAGCGTCCGATTATTTCGAATGGTAAAAAGGCAGTGATTGGATGCCCGCTAGAAAAATTGATTGATTTTTTAAAATAAGTTCATTTTTATTGAAACTTTTTAGACAAATCAATGTCTAATAGAAGTTATACATAACTATGAGAAAAACTATTTTATTCTGTCTATCGCTATTGCTCGGCTATACTGTAAGTGCTCAGCGTCCTACAAATGGAGAGCGCCCAGCCAAGATCAATTTATCTGGAAAGGTGCTCGATCAAGAAACCCAAGAACCATTGGAGTATGCAACGGTAACATTACAAAATGACCGTCGACCAAACATGCTACAAGGAGGAATTACTAAAAATGATGGCACCTTCTCCTTTGAAGTATTTCCTGGACGATACACCGTTATCATAGAATATATTTCATTTGAAAAAAACATACAAGAAGACTTAGATATTCGAGAGGCTACTGACCTCGGCACTGTTGAACTCAGCATCTCAACAAACTCATTAGATGAAGTTGAATTGGTGGGAGAACGTACAGTAGTCGAAATTCGATTAGACAAACGCGTTTATAATGTTGGAAAAGACATCACTGTTCGTGGTGGAAGTGTTTCCGATGTAATGGATAATATCCCCTCCGTTTCTGTCGATGTTGATGGAACAATTTCACTCCGTGGAAATGATAATGTTCGCATCCTAATCAACGGCAAGCCCTCTGGCTTGGTTGGTCTATCTGGACCAGATGCACTGCGGCAATTGCCCGCAGAGTCTATTGAAAAGGTAGAAGTAATTACCTCTCCCTCTGCGCGCTATGAAGCCTCCGGAACAGCAGGAATCCTGAATATCATATTGAAAAAGCAAGAATTAGAAGGTTTTAATGGATCGTTTATTTCCAATGGGGGTTTCCCCAAAACCTACGGTGGATCTGCCTCGTTGAACTGGAGGACCAAAAAATTAAACCTTTTTACCACTACTTCTGTTCGCGATTCTAGATCCAACTCGAACGGATTGGCGGACACTAATTTTACTATACCTAGCGATACTATTTTCTTTTCAAAAGAAAAAACTGAAAACGAAAGAGACAACAAAAATATGTTCCTTAACCTAGGTGCAGAATATTATTTCGATGACAACACATCTCTGGTATTGAGTGGTTTTATTCGGAAAAGTGAAAATAAAAGCGACAATTTTGCCAGAACTGAAAACTTTTTTGAGAACAGAAGCTTGTTCAATACAATCTTAAGGAATCAATTACAAACTGGAGAAAATTATTCCCGACAATTTACAGCTAATTTTGACAAGAAATTCAATGACAAAGGACATGAATTAATCATCGAATTTCAAGCAGAAAACAGCAATGAATTAGAAGAAGGTCAAGTTGCCAATAGCACCGTTCGAAATCAGCGTTCAACTTCTGATGAAAATCAAAAACGAACCTTGTTCCAAGTCGATTATATTTTGCCCATAAATGAAAACACCCAATTTGAATTGGGCTACCGTGGGAACTTTAGCCGTCAAGAAACAGATTATCAAGTAGAAGATTTAATTGACAATGCCTATGTTAACAATACAAGCTTCAGTAATTACCTCATTTTTGAACAGAATGTAAATGCAGCTTATACTCAATTTGGTCAAAAAGTAAATGCCTTTTCCTACCTCGCAGGGTTACGTGTTGAGAAAACAAATATTACCATCGACCAGCAAACCACGCAAGAGATCAGTAAAAAAAATTATACGGATTGGTTCCCAACTTTCAACCTCTCCTATGAATTCAATGAAAAAGAAAACATTACCCTAGGATATAGTCGAAGAATTCGCCGTCCACGCTCCTATCTAATCAACCCATTCCGATCGATTTCTAGCCTGACCTTCTTTTTTCAAGGAAATGTTAACATTGATCCTAGCTACACCAATTCCATTGATTTTGGTTATTTGAAACGCTGGGAAAAATTTACCTTTAACGGATCTATTTATTTTCAAAAGTCAACACAAAACTTTAGTCGCATTACAGAAGCAACCGACGAATATGTAAACCTAGAGTCTGGAGAATACTTCAACGACCCATCTCTAACGAAAAGCCCTACTGTACAGGTATTGCAATCAACCTTTATCAATCTTGCCGAAAATAGACGGACCGGAACAGAGTTTACCCTGACCTATTCTCCAAAAAGAGATGTTCGTATTAGTGGAAATTTCAATGTCTTTAACTCTGAGACCATAGGAGAATATAATGGAGATTCATTAGATGCTTCGATTGTTAGCTGGTTTGCACGAATCAATGCAAGCTTCCCACTCCCTTTTGGCATTACAACTCAAATACGTGGCTTTTATAGAGGGCCTAGAGAAAATGCTATCACCAAAACAGAAGGACGCTTTACTTTAACGGGCGCTTTGAATAAAAATATACTGAAGAAAAAAGCAACCATTTCCTTTAGAGCTAGTGATATTTTAAATAGTTCCCGTTCCATTAGCCGTACAACAAGAGCCTCTTTTACTTCATACAACGAATACCAATGGAGAAATCCTACTTATATACTCACGTTTACCTACAGACTTAACGAACGTAAAATGGATCGAAAAAGACGTAGATCCTCCAATTTTTCTGGCGGCGATGGCGGAGATTATGACTTTTAAATCTCATTAGTAACCACAAAAAAACACCACAATTGCGGTGTTTTTTTTAATACAGTATATATGGAGTGTTTACTCCTTAATTTCTTGTTTTGCTTCTTTACGCTCTTGAAGCCATTCTAAGAAAGCTCCTGTTAACCAATAAGGAATAACAAAGGTCAGTAGAAAAATCATTAACCAAAAGCCGATGGTTAAGATGGTTAAAAAGGAAAGAAAACCTAAATATTGGTCGAATTCAAACATGTTTTTCAATTTGTGTCAAAATTAAGGCATTTATACCATTCTCACAATGGGAATTCTTTTTTTATTCACAAAGCTATTCACAGTAGGGAACCTAGCTTTTTTGTCTTATTTTTGTGGCAAAAGAATTACAATGGACTACCGTATAGAAAAAGACACCCTTGGAGAAGTTAAAGTACCTAAAAACGTATTGTGGGGAGCACAAACCGAACGATCTCGGTCTAACTTTAAGATTGGTGACCCCGGCTCCATGCCCATAGAAATAGTACAAGGTTTTGCTTACCTCAAAAAAGCGGCGGCCTATACCAACCATGAATTAGGTGTTTTGGACATCACAAAACGTGATTTGATTGCCCAAGTATGCGATGAAATTCTTGCAGGCGATCTAGACGATCAATTT